>NZ_JBFBAY010000005.1:0-421638 GCF_040682415.1 Micromonospora sp. NPDC051196 | reverse complement strand
CCCACAAAAGGCCCAACCCAGTCCGGGGTAAAAATCATACTTGGCACTGGCTTATCAAGCACCCTGTTGAGTTCTCAAAGAACAACCACACACCATCAGACAACCCACCAGGGCCACCATCCGGGGCATCCGTTCCGTATCCCGCACCCGCCGCTCTCGCGCCGGGCACTTTTACTACGTTACCCGGTGGTTTCTGCCGTGTCAAATCGGCTTGCGCCGCTTTGTCATGCTTCAACCCATTCTCCGGGCACCACGACCCGAATCGGCTTTCGCCGTTCCTGTCATGGTTTCGGCAGGCCAGCCGCTGCGGTGTCCCGCTAGCGCGCCTGGGGCCCTGCCGGCGGCCAACCATACCCGGTCGGCTCCGCCTCGCCAAATCCGCCTCGCGGCGGGTTCGGGGCACCACCCGGTCCCGGTCTCGATGCGGCGTGAGCCGCCCGTGGCCGGAGGTCGGCCTGCGCTCCGGCCTTCAGGCCTTTCGACCTGTTTCGTCCGTTCCGCGCTGGCAGAGAGAAAGTTACGCGTCCGGCGGATTGATCGTCAAATCCGCCGGACGCGTTCCGCGTCACACCCCTCGAACGCCGCCTCAGACGTCCAGTTCCACACCGGCGAACGACCGCTTGCCCCGACGCAACACCAGGTACCGGCCGTGCAGCAGGTCGCCGGGCTCGATCACGGCGTCGGCCTCGGTCACCCGGGTGTTGTTGACGTAGGCGCCACCCTCGGCGATCACCCGGCGGGCCTCCTTCATGCTGGGCACCAAGCCGGATTCCTTGAGCAGCACGGCCACTTCCGGCAGTTCGCCGAGGCGTACCAGGCCGGCTTCGGTGAGCGCGGCGCGCAGCGTCGCCGCCGACAGCTCCGCCAGGGAGCCCCGGCCGAACAGTGCCTGGCTGGCAGCCACCACCTGGGCCATCTCCCGCTCGCCGTGCACCAGGGTGGTGAGTTCCTCGGCGAGGGCACGCTGGGCGGCACGTGACGCCGGCCGTTCCGCGGTCTCCTTCTCCAGAGCTTCGAGCTCTTCGCGGGAGCGGAAGCTGAAGTAGCGCAGGTAGCGCCCGACGTCCCGGTCGTCGACGTTGATCCAGAACTGGTAGAACGCGTACGGGCTGGTCATCTCGGGGTCGAGCCAGATCGCGCCGCCTTCGGTCTTGCCGAACTTCGAGCCGTCCGACTTGGTGACCAGCGGCGTGGTGAAGCCCTGCACCGGGCCGACGCCCCGACGACGGACGTAGTCGACGCCGGCGGTGATGTTGCCCCACTGGTCGGAGCCGCCGAACTGGAGTTGGCAGCCGTACCGGCGGTGCAGCTCGTAGAAGTCGTTGGCCTGTAGCAGCTGGTAGCTGAACTCGGTGAAGCTGATGCCGCTTTCCAGCCGGGCCCGGACCACCTCCCGCGCCAGCATCTTGTTGACCGGGAAGTGCTTGCCCACGTCCCGGAGGAATTCGACCACCGACATCTCGCCGGTCCACTCCAGGTTGTTGACCAGGAGGGCGGCGTTGTCGCCGGTGTACGACACGAAGGGCGCGAGCTGGTCGCGGATGCGCTGAACCCAGCCGGCGACCACCTCGGGCGGGTTGAGGGTGCGCTCGGCGCTCTCCTTCGGGTCGCCGATCTGCCCGGTCGCGCCACCGACCAACAGCAGCGGGCGGTGCCCGGCGAGTTGCAGGCGGCGCGCCGTGGCGACCTGCATCAGATGGCCGACGTGCAGGCTGGGCGCGGTCGGGTCGAAGCCCACATAGAAGACGGCCGCCGGGCCGTCGAGCAGTGCGCGCAGCTCGTCGGGGTCGGTGGAGTCCTGGATCAGGCCGCGCCACCGCAGGTCGTCGGTGAAGGAGTCCCGCCCGGCCGGCGGGAGGTTGCTGTCGGTCACGGTCACCGATTCTCCCCCATCAGCGCCTCTGTGCCCTACCGGGTTCGCACCGCTGCGACCTCGGTAGGGTGACGTTGCCAAGATCGTGGGAGGCCGCCATGGAGATGTCCGAGCTCTCGACCGGGTTCTTCGCCCTACTCGGTTTGGAGTACGGCGAGGCCAGCGGTGACCGGGTGACGATCCGTTGGCGGGTACGCCCGGAGCTGCTGCAGCCGTACGGCATCCAGCACGGCGGGGTCTACTGCTCGGTGGTGGAGACCGCGGCCAGCGTGGGTGCCGGTATCTGGTTGGGCGAGCGCGGACGGGTGGTCGGCGTGTCGAACCAGACGGACTTCCTGCGGCCCGTCGGCGACGGCGAATTGACTGCGGTCGCCACTCCGGTGCACCGGGGGCGTAGCCAGCAGTTGTGGCAGGTGGAGATCAACGACGCCAAGGATCGCCTGGTCGCCCGGGGACAGGTCCGCCTCCAGAACCTCTACCCGGACAGCTGAGCCCGGCCGGATCATCGTGTGAGCCGGAAGTCGTTGCGCGGCAGAACCAGCCCTATGCCTGTTTCGCGGTAGTTTGCGGCTTGGCGGCGATATTGTCGCGTCGATGACCGAGCCCGCGACGCCGTCGACGTGAAGAAGCTGCTCGCCGCCACGCTCGGCATCCTCTCCGCGGTCGGTGGCTTCGTCGACATCGGCGACCTGGTCGCCGCCGGGCAGGCCGGCGCCCGCTTCGGCATGGCGCACTCCTGGGTGCTGCTGCTCGGCGTGATCGCGATCTGCGCGTACGCCGAGATGGCCGGACGGATCGCGGCGGTGACCGGCCGGGCGGTGTTCGACCTGGTCCGGGAGCGGCTCGGGGCGCGCATGGCGCTGGTCAACCTGGTGGCGTCGTACCTGGTCACCGTGATCACCCTGGCCGCCGAACTGGGCGGCGTGGCGTTGGCGTTGCAACTGGCCAGCGGGGTGCCGTACCTGCTCTGGGTGCCGGTCGCCGGGGCGGCGGTGTGGCTGGTGCTGTGGCGGGTGCGCTTCCCGGTGATGGAACGGCTGTTCGGACTGGCCGGGTTGACGCTGGTGGTCTTCGCGGTGGCGCTGTTCTGGTTGCCGACCGACTGGGCGGCGCTGGGGCGTGGCGCGGTGAGCATCGACGACGGCGGCCAGGGTTGGGGAGCGTACTGGTTCGTCGCGGTGGCGCTGTTCGCCTCGACGGTCAGCCCGTACGAGGTCTTCTTCTTCTCCTCCGGCGGCGTGGAGGAGCGGTGGAGCGCCGCCGATCTGGCCGACGCCCGGTTCAGCGTCCTGGTCGGCTTCCCGATCGGCGGGTTCCTCGCACTGTCGCTGATCGCCACCGCCACCGTGGTGCTGCGGCCCGCCGGCCTGACGGTCTCCGACCTCGGCGAAGTCGCGCACCCGGTCGTGCTGGCCTTCGGCGGGGTCGGCCTGGCGATCGCGGCACTGGCGTTCTTCGCGGTCACCTTCGGCGCCGCGTTGGAGACCGGACTGTCCGCCGCGTACGCCGCCGCGCAGTACTTCGGCTGGCAGTGGGGCAAACGGGTCAGCCCGCGCGAGGCGGCCCGGTTCCACACCGTGCTGCTGGTCAGCCTGCTGCTCGGAGTGCTCCTGCTGCTCACCAGAATCAATCCGGTGACGCTGACCGAGTACATGCTGATCATCAGTGCGGTGGCGCTGCCGCTGACCTATCTACCGATCCTGGTGGTGGCCAACGACCGCACCTATCTCGGTGACCGGGTCAACGGGCGGTGGCTCAACGCGCTGGGGGCCGTGCTGCTGCTGGTCATCGTGGCCGCGGCGATCGCCGCCATACCGGTGGCCATCGGGACCAGAATGGGGCAGTGAGGATCCAGGTCAGTCGCGAGTTGCTCGACCGGCAACTCGTCGACGTCGACGGTCGGCTGGTCGGCAAGGTCGACGACGTGGAGTTCGCCCTCGACGCCCACGGAAGGCCGTACCTGCGGACGCTGCTCACCGGGCCGGGTGCGCTCGGGCTGCGGGTCGGTGGCCGGATCGGCCGGATGCTGGTGCTGACCGCGGAACGGTTCGTCTCCGACCGGCCGATGGTGCCGCTGCGCATCCCGTACGGCCTGGTCGCGCGGATCGACAGTGCGGTGTGGCTGCGGGTACGGGCCGAGGATCTGCCCACCTCTCCGGCGGAGGAGTGGCTGCGCCGCAACCTGATCGGCAGGATTCCCGGAGCCGGCCGTGCGGGCGGGTGAGCTGCTGGGCCGCACCGCGTACGACGAGCGGGGGCGGCGGCTGGGTCGGGTGGTGGATCTGGTGGTGCGCGGCGAGCCGGGCGGCCCGCTGCGACTGACCGACCTGGTGGTGACCCGACACTGGTACGGCCGGCTCAGCGGCCGGTTGATCGGGCCGGAACGCCATCCGGACGGCCCGTGGGCGATCCGCGCCGTCGCCCGGCTGATGGGCCGCCGTACCGTGCAGGTGCCGGTGCACCGACTCAGGCTCGATCCGCCGGTGCCAGGTCTGCCCGAGGATCCCCCGACCCGTTGACGGCAGCGGACTCCGGTGCGTCCTGCTCGGTCGGCTCCGGATCGGCTGCCGATTCGGCGGCGCGGCACAGTCGTACGCCGGTGATGGCACGATCGTCGACCTGGGTGATCTCCAGCCGCCAACCGTCGACGGTGAGGTGCTCGCCGACGGTGGGGATCCGCCCGAGGGCGGCGAGCACCAGGCCCGCGACCGTGGTGTAGTCGCCGGCCGGGCGGGCCGGCAGTTCCACGCCGATGTCCGGCAGGTCGTGCACCGGGAAGGTGCCGGGCAACGCCAACGCGCCGTCGGCGTCGGTACGCACCTCGCGGACGTCCCGGTCGGTCTCGTCGTAGATCTCCCCGACGATCTCCTCGAGGATGTCCTCCAGGGTGACGATGCCGTCGACGGCGCCGCGTTCGTCCACGACCAGCGCCATGTGCTGGCGTTCCGCCTTGAACTGGCGCAGCGCGTCGACCACCGACACCGAGTCCGGCAGCAGCATCGGTGGCCGTACGCACTCGTCGACGGGCTGGTCGGCGCGGACGCCGACCAGGTCCCGCAGGTGGATGACGCCGACCGTGTCGTCCAGGCCGCCGTGGCGGACCACCGGTGCGCGGGAGTGCCCGGAGGCGGCCAGCACCAGCCGGGCCGCCTCGGCGGTGGTGCCGCTGTCCAGGCAGAAGACGCTCAGCCGGGGCACCAGCACGGCGCGCAGCTTGCGGTCGGCGATCTCCACGGCACCGGCGATGATGGTCTGCTGTTCCTTGGTGAAGCCGTGGTGGCCGGCGACGATGTCGCGTAGTTCGTCGGGGCTGATCTCGTCGCGTTCCGGCTCCGGGTTCAGCCCCGCCATCCGGACCACCAGGTCGCTGGTGGCGCCCAGCAGCCACACCGCCGGGCGGGTGAGCGTGGCGAGCAGGTCCAGCGGACGGGCGACGAGCAGTGCCCAGCGCTCGGGGATCTGCATCGCGATCCGTTTGGGGGCGAGTTCCCCGAAGACCAGGGTGACGAAGGTCAGCACCAGGGTGACCAGCACGATGGCGACCGGTTCGGCGGCTCGACCGAACACGTCCAGCAACGGTGTCAGGGGCCGGGCCAGTGACACCGCCGCCGCCGCCGAGGCGAGGAAGCCGGCCAGGGTGATGCCGATCTGGATGGTGGCCAGGAACCGGTTGGGGTCGCGGGCCAGGCGGGCCAGCACCTGTCCGGCTCGGCTGCTGCGGGCCAGCCGCTGGATCTGGCTGTCGCGCAACGACACCAGAGCCAGCTCACTACCGGCGAAGATCGCGTTGATGACGATCAGGACCGCGACCAGGGCCAGCTGACTCCAGTAGCTCTGCACGCCCGGCTCCCTCGTTGGACCACGCCCGGTGGCGCCGCCGGTGGAAGTCCCACCGGCGTAGCGGTGCCTATGCCCAATGGCTCCGACGGTGAATCATCGTCATCATCCGGGCAGGTCGAGCCGTGCGGTCCACGGTTGTGCTCAGGCCGCGAAGGTTCATGGGAGTCGCGAGCGGACGGCCCGCGCGGTCCGGTTCTCGTGACGCAACCGCGATCGCGCGGAGCCACCGTCGGGTATGGCGTGCCCGCTACTGAGGCAGACCCTGGTAGTTGGCCGGCCCGGCGACCTGCCCGCCGTCGCCGGCCACCTCGCTGCCCGTGACGAACCGCGAGTCGTCACTGGCGAAGAAGAGGACGATTCCAGCGATGTCGTCAGGCTCGCCGACCCGACCGAGCGCGATGTTGCTCGTGTCGAAGGTGACGCCCTCGGTCATGGGTGTCCGGATCTGACCGGGATGGACGGCGTTCACGCGGATCCCGTGGATGCCCAACTCCAGCGCGGCGGTCTTGGTCAGCCCGCGTACGCCCCACTTCGACACCACATAGCCGGACATTCTCGGCACGCCCTGAAGGGCACCGACGGAGCCCAGGTTGACGATCGATCCGCCACCGACCCGCTTCATCGCCGGGACCACAGCCTGGATGCCGTTGAAGACACCGATCAGGTTCACGTCCAGCATGCGCTGCAACCGCGCGGCGTCCCACTGCTCCAGCGGCGCCGGGTCGGCGACGCCGGCGTTGTTGACCAGGATGTCGACGGAGCCGAACCGCTTCTCCGTACGCCCGACAAGTGCGACCCACTCGTCCGCTGACCGGACGTCGAGTTTCTCGGCGACGGCCTGCGGGCCGAGTTCGAGGGCGAGCGCCTCCGCCGCGGTGAGGTTCACGTCCGCGATGGCCACGTTCGCACCCTCGGTCACGAACCGGCGGACGGTGGCGGCGCCCATCCCCATCGCGCCGCCGGTGACCACCGCCGTCTTTCCCTGTAGCCGTGTCATTGTCAGTTCCCTTCTCTCGTATCAGAGGTGCGAGGGCTCATGCGTCGAAGTCGGTGCCGCGGCTGACGGCCTGCCAGGCGGTCCGCTCGTTTTGCGTCTGCTTCGCGGCGGCGTCGAGGGTGTCGAGGGCCACGTTTCCCATCGGCAACCGCAGCGGCGTGTTCTCGGCGGCCAGCGCGGTCAGGATCGCCTCGGCGATCTTCACCGGGTCGCCCGCCTCCTTGCCGCCCGTGTCCTTGATGCGGGCGCGGAACGCGCGCACGGTGTGGTCGTAGTCGGCGATGTGGGCGGACTCGCTGACGGCGGCCCCGGCGAAGTTGGTACGCATGGGCCCTGGCTGGGCGATGAGCACCTTGATGCCGAGTGGGCCGACCTCCTGGGCGAGCGCGTCGGACAGACCCTCCAGCGCGAACTTGCCCGCCGAGTAGGCGGACAACCCGGGTGCCGACACCTGGCCGCCCAGGCTGCTGATCTGGACGATGGCACCGCTGCCCTGCTTGCGCATGTGCGGCAGGACCGACCTGGTGAGCGCTGCGGGGCCGAAGAAGAGCAACTCCATCAGGCTTCGGAACTCGCCATCGGTGGTCTCCTCGACCGCACCGGTGTGGCCCCGCCCCGCGGCGTTGACGAGCACGTCGATGCGACCGTACTGGCCGACGACCTCCTCCGCAGCCTCGGCCACCCGTGCCTGGTCGGTCACGTCGAGTTCCAGGGTGCGGGAGCGGTCCGGATAGGCGTCGACGACCTCCTCGGCCCCCGCTGTCCGGCGATCACTGAGCACCACCGTGTCCCCCACGGCGAGCGCCGCTCGGGCAATCTCTCGACCGAGGCCGGAGCCGGCTCCGGTGACGAGCCAAATGCGTGCCATTACGACTTCCCTTCTGACATCGGCCGCACGATTGCGGTCGGGTGGCGTTCGATCAGGCGGTGCTTCCCGACTTGAGGGCCCGTGCGATACGTACGACACGTTCGGCCTGGTGACGGGCGGAGTTGCGGGTGTCGTCGTCGATCGTGCCGAGGTCCGGGCCGAACACGGCGTGGTGTGAGGTGCCGTACGGGTTGCCGTCGACGAATTTGATCGGGTCGGTGTATCCGGGCGGCACGATGATGCCGCCGAAGTGGTGGATGGTGTTGTACATGGCGAGCAGGGTCGACTCGTGCCCACCGTGGCGGGTGCTGGTCGAGGTGAAGCCGCTGTAGACCTTGTCGGACAACACGCCGGCCAGCCACAGCGGCGACAGGGTGTCGAAGAACTGCTTCATCTGCGCCGCGATGTTCCCGAATCGGGTCGGTGATCCGAGGATGATCGCGTCGGCCCAGGTGAGGTCGTCCGAGCTCGGGACGGGAATGTCCGCGGTGGCCGCGTGGTGGGCGGCCCAGATCGGGTTCGACTCGATCGCGGCCTGCGGTGCCAGTTCGGCCACCTTGCGCACTCGCACCTGCGCGCCGGCGGCCTCCGCCGCTGCCGCCATGGTGTTGGCGATGTTGGTGCCCGTGCCGGTGGACGAGTAGTAGATCAGGGCGAGGTTGACGACGTGGGACATGGTGGGCGCTCTTCTCCTTCGAGGTGCGGGCTTCATGTGCCCGGCTGCGTAAGGGGCGGACCTGCGGGCCAAAGCTAGCCGCATTTTGGTGACGTGTCATCCTTAAGTGTCAGGTGACACATCACCCTTTGAGGAGCCGACAGACAGCTGTGATCGACGCGAACCGTCCAGGCAATCCCCTGAAAAGCGCAGGATCAGCGCACGAGCCGACAGAACGAACGATGATTCGTCACCTAGCGTCAGGGAGTATTGATGGACCCACGCCCCCGCTATGGATGAACCGTCACCGAGCCGGTGCGGGGCGGAAGCTGCCTCAGTCCTCGAAGAGTTCGTTCTCGAGGTTGTCCAGCACCGCTTCCGACACGGCAGCAAGGGTGTCGAGCTGACGAGGACTGAGCACGTCGAGGAAGAGCTGACGCACGTATCGCAGGTGCAGTGGCGTCGCCTTGTCGATCACCGCAAGCCCCTCATCGGTGAGGGCGATACGCGTACCGCGTCGATCCTCGACGCAGCTCTGGCGCTCCACCAGCCCTCGCCGAGTCATGCGCGAGATCTGGTGGACCAGGCGCGTCTTCTCCCACCTGAGGACTTCCCGCAGCTCGATGACGCGCAGCGGACCGTTCGGCGACAGGCGCAAGGCGCTCAGGACGGCGAAATCCGCCAAGGAGATCTCGGCCTCGCGCAGCAGCTGGCGGTTCAGGCGCCGCCGGACGTCCTCCTGCATGGTCAGGAACCCGAACCACGCACGCCGCTCACGGTCATTCAGCCGCTCAGACTCACTCACCCCTAAACGCTACCGCCGGCGGGACGCGCTCGACTGAGCCGAGGAGCTGGCGAGCCAGAGGCAACAAGGCACCGTCCGCACCGCATCTACCGCGGCACCGACTCCTCGACCAGGTCGAGCACGTACGACTGGCCGTGCGGACGGAATCCGATGCGCTGGTAGTAGGGGGCGCGCATGCCCGGCGGGCTGATCACCCGGCGGAAGCCACGGTCGGTGAACAGGCTGCTGCGTCGATAGACGAACTCGCCCGGGGTGAAGTCCCGGAAGGCCGGGGTGACGTAGTCCAGGTCGACCTGGGCCACGCCGTCTCCGGCGTCGTGGGCGAGCACCACACCGACGACCTCGTCGGCGCGGACCACCAGGAAGGCCGAACGACCGGCCACCCGATCGCGGTGGAAGCCCGGGTTGAACCGGGCGATGTCGGCGGCGTGCACCCTCAGCGTGTGCGCCAGGAACGCATCGTCGGCATTCACCTCGACCACCTGGTAGGTCTGCTCGTCGTGCCGGGTGGCGAGCAGTCGCCGCAGATACCAGATGTTGATCACTGCCAGGACGATGTTGAGCCCCACCATCGGCCACACCCGCAGCGCGCCGTTGTAGCCGATGAGCACCAGGCAGCCGATCAGGTTGACCGCCCGTAGCCGCAGGATGCGCGTCTGCAGCAGCGACCAGACCAGCAGCGCGGAGCCGGTCCAGCCGACGAGTTCCAGCCAGTTCACCGTTACCTCTCAGTGCGCTTTAGTGAGCACACGGTTGGTAGTCCTGCCTTGCGGTAGGACGGTCCCGGTCTGACCGGCGGACGCCGTGCCGGGTTGACGTTTCACAGCCACCAGCCCGCGCACGCGGGTCTTCCGGTCGGCTCCACGTCCTGCCACCGGGCCACTCCCGGCGGTGTCCACCTCACGCGCGAGCGCGGCGAGGTTACGCGCGGCGTTGAGGTCCCGGTCAAGGGTCAAGCCGCAGGTGGTGCAGGTGTAGGTGCGCTCGGACAGGGCGAGCTTGGCTTTCACCGTGCCGCAGCCCGAGCAGGTCTTCGAGGATGGATACCAGCGGTCGGCCACCACAAGTCGGCCACCGTTCCATTCGGTCTTGTACGCCAACTGGCGGCGGATCTCCGCGAAACCGGCGTCGGCGATGTGCCGGGCCAGCCTGCGGTTACGCAGCATGCCGGCGACGTTGAGGTCTTCCACCACGACCGTGCCGTGCTCGCGGGCGAGTCTGGTGGTGAGCTTGTGCATGCCGTCGCGGCGTAGGTTCGCCACCCGGGCGTGCGCGCGGCCGAGCCGGGCCGCCGCTCGTTGCCACCGCTTCGACGCGCGGCGGCCGGTGCGTCGGTCTGGGCCGATCTTGCGTGACAGGGATCGGCCCAGCGAGCGCATCCGCTGCTGTGCGTCCGCCAGGTGGCGCGGGTTCGGTACGAGTTCGTCGTTGGTGAGCACCGCGAGGTGTTTGATCCCGACGTCCACTCCGACGACTGATGTCGGCCGGGCGGGGACGCGCTCGGCGCGCTCGACCTCCACGGTGAAGGCGACGTGCCACCGGCTGCCGTCACGCCGCACGGTCGCCGACACGATCCGGGCCGTGCCGTTGTCTAGGCGACGAGCCAGCTTGCGGGAAGACTCGTGCAACTTGAGCCGGCCCAGGCGTGGCAGGACGACGTGCTTGCGGTCGGGCTCGACCCGGATCGCGCCGGTGGTGAACCGCACGGACGGTGTAGCGCGGCGGCGGGACTTGAACCGGGGAAACCCGACTGGCCGCCCGGCCCGCTTCCCGCTGCGGGAGTCCGACCAGTTCTTGAGGGCGCGGGCGAGGGCGTCAAGGCCGGTGTTGAACGCCTCCTTGGAGCATTCCCGCCACCATGGGGCCACCTCGCCCTTCGCGGAGTTCCACGCCCTGCGCAGCGCGGGCAGCGACCACCCCACGGTCGGGGTCAACTCCGCTTCTGTGACGCCGTAGGTGCGTTCGGCCGCGCGCTGATCCATGACCGCCTTCACTCGGGCCAGTGCCCAGTTGTGCGCGACCCGGGCCGCACCCGCGTGCGCCAATACCGCGCGCTCCTGACGGGGGGTCAGGTCCAACGCGAACCGGTACGCCTGGATCGACTTCACGCCGGGCCACTCCCGGTGACGGCTTCGACCGCCCGGCGGGCACGGTTCGCGGCAGCGCGACGGCCGTACAGGCGAGCGCACAACGACGTCAGGATCTCGGTCACGTCGCGGACCAAGTCGTCGTCGACCTCAGCCGGGTCGACCACCAACAGCCGGCGGCCCTGCGCGTTCAGGGCGGCCTCGACGTACTCCGCACCGAATCGGGCGAACCGGTCCCGGTGCTCGACCACGATCGTTGACACCGCCGGGTCGCGCAGCAGCGCAAGGAACCTTTTACGGTGCCCGTTCAACGCGGATCCAACCTCGGTCACCACCCGGTCGACGCCGAGTTCCTGTCCGGTGGCCCATACGGTGATCCGGGCGACCTGCCGGTCCAGGTCGGGTTTCTGGTCCGCTGAGGAAACCCGGGCGTACACCACGGTCTGCCCCGTCTCAGCCGACGTGCCGGTGACCGGCTCACCGACCATGATCAGCCGACCGATCCGGTAAGTGGGAACAGGCAGCCTCCCAGCCGCGTACTGTCGCCGAGCAGTGATGTACGCGATGCCGGTCAACGCCGCCCACTCCTTGAGGTTCACGCGAGCATCATGGCAGCTCAAAGAGCACCATAGATGCCCGACGCGCCAATAGCCAACTACCCCCGGGGGTAGTGCCGCCCAGCCCAGGCCGCCGCCTGGCGGGGGTCGAGCCGATCAACCCGGCGGGGTGTCAGGCCGGCAACTCCAGCAGGTACTCGTCGATCTCCTCGCCCCGACCGGGGGCGTACGCCCGTTCGGTGGACCGGACGACGAACCCGCAGCGGCGCAGCACGGTCAGCGAGCCGACGTTGTCGGTCGCGGTGCGCGCGTACAGCGGGCGACGGGTCACCTCGCGCAGCAGGGCGGCCAGCGCGCGGGTGGCGTACCCGCGACCCCACCGGGCCGGGTCGATCCAGTAGCTGACCTCGGTGCGGCCCTCGGCGGGAAACGCCAGCACGTGCCCGACCACCGCGTCGTCGACGGTCACGGTCCAGGCGAGGTTCCGCGGGTCGGTCAGGATGCGCATCCAGTGCGCGGCGAACGCCCGCGTGTCGGCCGGGTCGGCGGCGCCGAAGGCTGCCATCCGGCTCGCTTCGGGGTCGAGTTGGTGGGCGTAGAACTCCGGCAGGTCGTCCTCGGCGACAGCCCGCAGCCGTAAGTCGTCGCTCATCGCCGATGACGATACGCCGTGCGATGGGCAGGGCCGTTGGTCCCGCGCCGAGCGGGCCGTCGACTCTGCCGCACACCGACGGTGGCACGCCACCCTGGTGGTGCAGGGCAGCCGTCGGGGCACGGCCTCGGGCAGGGGTGAAGCGGTGAGGGGTACGAGGGCGTGGACAGAGGTGCACCGTGAGCACTGACACCGTCACCCGGCCGACAACCGTGAACGGACTCAGCTCCGCCGAGGCCGCCGAACGATTGCGCCTCGACGGGCCGAACGCCGCCGAGGCGCCACCCCGGCGGCACCTGACCGTCCGCGTCCTGCGACAGCTCACCGACCCACTGGTCGCCCTGCTGCTGGCCGCCGCCGTGGTCACCACGGTGCTGCGGGACTACCCCGACACGGCGGTGATCCTGCTCGTCGTCGCGGTCAACACCGTCATCGGTGTGGTTCAGGAGGTACGCGCCGACCGGGCCATCGCCGCGCTCGACCAACTGGCCGCACCGACCGCCCGGGTGGTCCGCGACGGCCGGGACGTGGTGCTGCCCGCCGCCGAACTGGTCCGGGGTGATCTGGTACGTGTCGAGGCCGGCGACGTGGTCCCCGCCGACCTGCTGCTCGACGAGACCAGCCGGCTTCGCCTGGACGAGTCAGCGCTCACCGGCGAGTCACTGCCGGTGGCCCGGGACATCGGCGAGGAGGCCAGCGCCGGCACCGTGGTCACCGTGGGACGGGCCACCGGCACGGTGGTACGCACCGGCACGGCGAGCGCGTTGGGCCGCATCGCCAGCCTGGCGGCCACCACCCGACCCGGCCCCACCCCGCTGCAACGGCGCCTCGCGGCGCTCGGACGGGTTCTCGGCCTGGTGGCCGTGCTGCTGTCCGGGCTGGTCTTCGCGGTCGGCGTACTCGGCGGGCGGCCGCTGGTGGAGATGGCCGTCACGGCGGTGAGCCTGGTGGTGGCCGCGGTACCGGAGTCGCTGCCGGCGGTGGTCACCCTCGCCCTCGCTCTCGGCGCGCGACGGATGGCCGCCGCGCGGGCCATTCCCCGCAGGCTGCACGCGGTGGAGACTCTCGGTTCGGTCACCGTGATCGCCTCGGACAAGACCGGCACCCTCACCGAGGGGCGGATGGCCGTGCAGCACGCCCACACCGCCGACGGCGCCGGCTTCGACGTGACCGGCACCGGATACGCCCCGCACGGTTCAATCCACCGCGACGGCGAGCCCGTCGCGGTGTCCGACGAGCTGCGCCGGCTGGCCCGCGCCGGGCTGCTGTGCAACGACGCGACGCTGACTGCACCCGATGACCGGCGCCCCGAGTGGGGTGCCGTCGGTGACCCGCTGGAGGCGGCCCTGGTGGCGTTCGCGGCCCGGTGCGGCCTCGATCCGCAGACCACCCGCACCGCCTGGCCGCGCGTCGCCGAGCACCCCTTCGACCAGGAGTTGCGCTGGATGACCACCGTGCACCGCTCCTGCGACCGCAGGTATCTGGTGGTGTGCAAGGGTGCACCGGAGAATGTGCTCACCGCGCCGCTGGTCGACGCCGACGCCGACGAACTGGCCGAGCTGACCGCTGCGGCGCAGCGGTTGGCCGGCGCGGGGCTGCGAGTGCTCGCCCTGGCCGCGGCAGTGGTGGACACGGCGCCCGTCGATCCCGCCCATCCGGTCGGGCTGCGTCCGGTGGGACTGGTCGGCGTCGGCGACCCGCTGCGTGGCGGGGCGTCGGAGATCGCCGACAGCTTCACCGAGGCCGGGGTGCGGCTCGTGCTGGTCACCGGGGACCATCCGGCGACCGCGGCGGCCATCGCCGGGCAGCTCGGCGTCTGGGACACCGGTGACCCGGTGGTACGCGGCGACGCCGGTGACCCGGCCGAGGCCGACCCGGCGGCCCGGGTGTTCGCCCGTACCCGCCCTGAGCAGAAGCTCGACATCATCGCCGCGATGCAGGCACGCGGGCACGTGGTGGCGATGACCGGCGACGGGGTCAACGACGCACCGGCGCTGCGTCGGGCCGACATCGGCGTGGCCATGGGCGGCGGCACCGAGGTGGCGCGGCAGGCGGCCGACCTGGTGCTGGTCGACGACGACCTGTCGACCGTGGCGACCGCGATCGGCGAGGGACGGCGGATCTACGACAACATCCGGCGATTCCTGCGCTACGCCCTCTCCGGTGGCGTGGCCGAGATCGTGGTGATGCTGCTCGGTCCGCTGTTCGGGTTGGCCGTGCCGTTGCTGCCGGCGCAGATCCTCTGGATCAACCTGCTCACCCACGGCCTGCCGGGTGTCGCGCTGGGCGCCGAACCGGCGGAACCCGGGACGCTGCGCCGGGCACCGCGTTCACCGCAGGAATCGGTGCTCGGGGCGGGGCTGGGCCGACACATCCTGGTCGCCGGTGCGTTGATCTCGGCAGTGACGCTCGGCGCGGGCGTACTCGCCGCCCACTGGGACCGGCCCTGGCAGTCGGTGGTCTTCGTGGTGCTGGGTCTGGCCCAGCTCGGGGTCGCGTTGGCGGTCCGCGCGCCGCGCCCGCCCGGTGGACGGCGCGGCAACCCGGCGCTGCCGCTGGCGGTGGCAGTCTCCGCGCTGTTGCAGGTCGCCGGGGTGCTGGTGGCACCGCTGCGGGAACTGCTCGGCACCGAAGCGCTGGGTGCGGTGGACCTGCTCGCCTGCGCCGCGGTGAGCGTCCTGCCCGGCCTGGTACTCCGGCTGACGATGGTGACCCGTCGTCGGAAGGCGGGGTCGGTGACCGTGACCCCGCCGAATGGGTCAGGCTGGTAGTGAGCCGAAGGAGGACTCGATGAGCAGCAACAACGCCCCCGTCGTGGTGGGTGTGGACGGTTCCGAGATGGCCCTGCACGCGGTGCGGGCCGCTGCCCGGGAGGCCGCGTACCGGCAGCTACCACTGCGGGTCGTACACGCGTTCATCTGGCCGTTGATGCGGGTGCCGCTGGGCCCCGCGCCGGGCGCGCCGGCCGACGCCGGTCTGCGTAACCAGGCCGAGCAGTTCGTGGCCGAGGCGGTGGCCGAGGCCACCAAGATCGCCCCGGAGGTGGCGGTCACCGGCGCGGTGGTGCACGGGGCGGCGCCGGCGGTCATGCTCGCCGAGGCCGACAACGCCGCGTTGCTGGTGCTCGGCAGCCGGGGCCTGGGCGGTTTCGCCGGGCTGCTGCTCGGCTCGGTGGCCGTACAGCTCAGTGCCCGGGCCGCCTGCCCGGTGCTGGTGGTCCGGGGTGAGCAGCGCGCGGACGGGCCGGTGGTCGTCGGCGTCGACGGCTCCCCCGCATCCGATCAGGCGGTCGGCTTCGCGTTCGAGGAGGCGGCCCGACGCGGCACCGAACTGGTCGCCGTGCACTCCTGGCTCTACCCGGCCCCGGCCGGTCCGGGTGACATCCTGCCGCTGGTCTACGACCTGGACGCCTTCCGGGAGCAGGAGGAAAGCGTCCTCGCCGAGGCCGTGGCCGGCTGGGCCGAGCGTTACCCGCAGGTGCCGGTGCGGCAGCTGCTGGTCCGGGGCTCCCCCGCCCGGGCACTGGTGGAACAGTCCCGTGGGGCCCAACTGGTGGTCGTCGGCGCGCGAGGGCGTGGGGCGCTGGCCGGTTTGCTGCTCGGCTCGGTCAGCCACGCGGTACTGCACCACGCGGAAGCACCGGTGGTGGTCGTCCGGGAGCCGCGTACCGTCAAGGGATCTTGATTCGGTGGGTCGCGCCGCTCCCCCGGCGCGACCTGCCACGGTGGCGGGCCGGTGCGGCCCGCCCGGCCGCCGGTGGGCCGGCCCCGCAACGGGTGTGTCGGGGGCCGGTCTGCCGGTCGGCGACGTTCGACAATGACGTGACGACGTCTGGAGGCATCATGAACCGACCTGTGGTGGTGGGTGTGGACGGATCACCGCCGAGCCTGGTCGCCGCGGAGCACGCGGCCCAGGAAGCGGTGTGGCGGTCCCGCCCGCTGCACCTGGTGCACGGCTACCTGCATCCGCTCGGCTACGGGGTGCCGATCAACCCGTACGAGGTGGGTCTGCCGGCGCCCACGGAGGACGGCCGCAAGATGCTCGAACAGACCGCGACCGAGCTGGTCGACCGGTGGCCGTCGCTGACCGTCGAGGTGCGTCAGGTGGCCGGCGGACCGGGCGCCACCCTGGTCGAGGAGTCGCGTCGGGCCGACCTGGTCGTGGTGGGCAGCCGGGGCCTGGGCGGTTTCGCGGGCCTGCTGCTCGGCTCGGTCGGCACCCAGGTCGCCGCGCACGGGCACTGCCCGGTGCTGGTGGTCCGGCCACCGGACCGGCCGCTGCCGACCGACGGGCCGGTGCTCGTCGGGGTCGACGGTTCCGAGTCGGCGGAACTCGCCGTCGGCCACGGCGCCGAGGAGGCCGTCCGGCGCGGTGGCCCGCTGGTGTTGGTGCATGTCTCCGGGGAGCGGGACGTCGACGGTGAGCACCTGTTGGCCACGGCTGCCGCGGCCACCCGGGGCAGCCACCCCGGCCTGACCGTCGAGGAGCGGGTGATCACCGGCCGCAAGCCCGACGAGGCGCTGATCGAGGCCTCCGAACAGGCGGCGCTGGTGGTGGTCGGGTCCCGGGGCCGGGGCGGTTTCGCCGGCCTGCTGCTCGGCTCGGTCAGCCAGGCGCTGGTGCACCACGCCCGCTGCCCGGTGCTCGTCGCCCACCCGCACTCGCCCGAACACGCCGCCTGATCAGCAGTCGCCCCCGCGCCACGGCGTGTGGTGCGGGGGCGACGCGTCCCTGCCTGTCAGGCGTCCCCGCCGCGCAGCAACTGTTCGAAGTCGGTGGTCAACGCGAACGGGTCGGCCGGGCCGGTCGACGGGATGCTGCGGTGCACCTGGGCGGCCAGTTCACCGGCGGCCCGCGCGATCCGGGTTCGCAGCGCGCCCTGCGCCGTACCGCCGGACCAGTCCTCGGGGGCCGCGTAGACGGCGGTCGGCAGCACCACTGCCCGCAGGTAGGTGAACATCGGCCGGATCGAGTGGTCCAGGGCCAGCGAGTGCCGGGCGGTGCCGCCGGTGGCGCCGATCAGCACCGGCCGTCCGCCGATGGCGTCGGCGTCGACCAGGTCGAAGAACGACTTGAACAGTCCGCTGTACGAGGCGTTGAAGATCGGGGTGACGGCGATCAACGCGTCCGCGCCGGTGACCTGCTCCAGCACCTGCCGCAGCGGCTCCGACGGGAAGCCGGTGAGCAGGTGGTTGACGATGTCGTGGGCGTGCTCACGCAGCTCGATCGGGTGCAGCGTGACCTGTTCGCCGTGCCCGGTCAGCTCGTCGCGGGTGGCGGCGGCGAGCTGGTCGGCGAGCAGCCGGGTGGACGAGGGCTGGCTGAGCCCGGCCGAGACCACGGCGAGGGTACGCACGGTCACCGGCCGGCCTCCGTCCCCGCGCTCTGGTCGGTGTCGGCCTGCTCGGCGGCGGCGCGTAGCGAGGCGTGCGTGGGTGCCAGCGGCACGTGCGCCGGGCGCAGCGACTCGAACTCCTTGCGCAGCACCGGTACGACCTCCTCGCCGAGCAGGTCGAGCTGCTCCAGCACGGTCTTCAGCGGCAGTCCGGCGTGGTCGACGAGGAACAGTTGCCGCTGGTAGTCGCCGACGTAGTCACGGAAGCCGAGGGTCCGGTCGATGACCTGCTGCGGGCTGCCCACGGTCAGCGGGGTCTGCGCGGTGAACTCCTCCAGCGACGGACCGTGCCCGTAGACCGGGGCGTTGTCGAAGTAGGGGCGGAACTCGCGTACCGCGTCCTGGGAGTTCTTGCGCATGAACACCTGGCCGCCGAGGCCGACGATGGCCTGGTCGGCGGAGCCGTGGCCGTAGTGCTCGAAGCGCTGCCGGTACAGGCCCACCATCCGGCGGGTGTGCTCGGCGGGCCAGAAGATGTGGTTGGCGAAGAAGCCGTCACCGTAGTAGGCGGCCTGCTCGGCGATCTCCGGGCTGCGGATCGAGCCGTGCCAGACGAACGGCGGTACGCCGTCGAGCGGACGGGGGGTCGAGGTGAACGACTGCAACGGGGTACGGAACTTGCCCCGCCAGTCGACCACGTCCTCCCGCCAGAGCCGGCGCAGCAGGTCGTAGTTCTCGATGGCCAGCGGGATGCCGTTGCGGATGTCCTGCCCGAACCAGGGGTAGACCGGGCCGGTGTTGCCGCGCCCCATCATCAGGTCGACCCGACCGTCGGCCAGGTGCTGCAACATCGCGTAGTCCTCGGCGATCTTCACCGGGTCGTTGGTGGTGATCAGCGTGGTCGCGGTGGACAGCAGCAGCCGCTCGGTACGGGCGGCGATCCAACCCAGCATGGTGGTGGGCGACGAGGGCACGAACGGCGGGTTGTGGTGTTCGCCGGTGGCGAAGACGTCGAGGCCGACCTCCTCGGCCTTGAGCGCGATGGTGACCATCGCCTTGATGCGCTCACGCTCGGTCGGCTCCCGCCCGTTTGTCGGGTCGACGGTGACGTCACCGACGGTGAAGACTCCGAACTGCATGATGCGCTCCTCGTGTCGTCCGACCGGGACAGGTGGCCCCGGCACCCCCGACAACATATTTGACGAGTCAACTATTCCGCGACCCGGGCTCCCCTCATGTCCCCCGACACACCGCCGCTACTCTCCCGCCCACCCCCGGCGCGCACGGGCACGTCGCAAGCCTCGGCTCGTAGGATGAGGGCGACCTGCCAGATTCAGGAGGATCTTGATGGTTCGGACGTTCACGGCTGCCGTCCACCAGGAAGAGGACTGGTACGTCGCTCGATGCTTGGAGCTGGACGTAGCCAGTCAGGGCGAGACGCTCGACGAAGCCCTGACCAACCTGCGGGAAGCAGTCGAGGTCTATCTCGAAGAGGTCTCCCAACCCGCCATCGAGGCCACGCCGTTGGTGACGTCCTTCCAGGTCGGAAGGGCCGCATGAGCCCGGCTCTGGCCGACCTTCCGCTCCGGAAGTTACTCGCGGCGCTCACCAAGGCCGGGTTCGATCACGTGCGTACGAAAGGCAGCCACGCGGTCTACCGCAACCCTTCCGGAAGGGTAGTGATCGTTCCCCAGCACAACACCATCAAGCGGGGAACCCTCGCGTCCATTCTCCGCCAGGCCGGGTTGACGCCAGGCGAGTTCCAACAACTGCTCGACTGATCCGGAGCCTCGACGAGCAGCGTCAGCTTCGCCGTCTCCGTGGGACATGGCGGCGGTAGGGGCTGACGGTCGGGTCGCCGGTCATCCAGAAGCGCCAGGGCACGTCGTGGGCGGCGGCCACGCCGACGCGCGGGCCGGCGGAGACGGCCGACGGCGCGACCGGCCGGGTCGGCGGAGTCAGCAGCAGCGGCCCGGTCCCGTCCAGCATGCTGGTGCCGTTGGCCGCCGCCGTGACACCCAGCGCCATCACCAGCCGGGCCGGTCCACGGGCCAGGTCCCGGTCGGGCACCCCGGCGCGCCGCTCGCGGGCCAGATCCAGCCCGTCGACCACCTCGCCCGCGCGCAACAGCACCGCCGCCGCTTCCCCCTCCGCGCCGCAGACGAGATTCAGACACCAGTGCATACCGAAGACGAAGTACGTGTAGGCGTAGCCCGCCGGACCGAACATGACCTTCGTACGGGGCGTCGGACCCCGATGGGCGTGCGAGGCCGGATCCTCGCCGGTGCCCGCGTACGCCTCGACCTCGGTCAGCCTGATCCGGACGCCGTTGGCCGCCACCTCCCAGCCGAGCAGCGACCGCGCGGTCTGCGCGACATCGGCGGCGGGGGCGCTCAACCAGGGGTGGTTCACCCGTCCAGGTAACCCGGTCCCACCCCCGACCGGCAACCACTCACCTACCTGCGGGATCGTGCCAGCGCAGCTGCTTGATCGTGTTGAGCACATCGCGGGCGGCGGCAGCCACCGCGCAGCCTGCGGTACGGCAGACCGGGCAGGTGCCGCCGGGTGTCGGATGGTGCTCGCGCAGGGTCCGGCGGGCGGTGAGGGCGAGCCGGTTGAGGATCTGGGCCAGCGACAGGAACGGTGCCGTCATGCCGGCGAAACCTCGCTGGCCGATGGGCGATGCCGTACCTCGGCCGGTGCGGTGCGCTCGGCGGCCAGCATCATGCTCACCCCCGCTGATCGGCGTGTGGATACACCCGTGTCCCACTACCAGCAGTGAGCAGTAGTGCCGAGCGGTCAGAACGGTCGTCGGGCATCGCGGTCAGTACGACGCGGATCGGCCCGGCAGGCTCACCGTCGAACGTGACCATGACCGCCGTGCCCGCAGCGAGATGAACAGTGGGTGTCACGTCCGTACAGTCACTCAACGACGTCATCGGTGCAGGGACCGCCTCCGCCTTCCGAGCCGGAGAGGGCACTGTCTGCACGGCCTCGGCCGGTCGTCCCGAGCCGTAGATGACATACAGCCCGAGCGAGGCATCGTTGTCCACGCCGAAGACGGCGCGGAGCCCCGCCCGGATGTGCGCCGCTGGCCAGCGGGACTCACCGCGCTCCAGCTTGCCGACGTACCTGCTGTCCAGGTACGTGCGTCGTCTCTGGTGCTCCCAGATCCACGCGTTGACCGCCTCGGCAACCTCCTGCCGTGACATCACCCGCCCCGATCCTGTCGGTGACCGCATGGCCAGCCGTGCGCGCCGCAGCACGTCGTTCGGACTGCGTGGAGCCCTCACCTGAGCGCCCGAGGTGCCGTTAACCATCAGTACCTCCCGGTATTCAGCATTCGCCGGGCCATGGGATGTCCTCCCTGGTGAGTCGGCCGGCACGGCTTGTCGGCACCGTGCGTACGACGTTCGAGTCACCGATCGAGGTGGAAGACTGACCTTGGCCCGTGCAGGGCCGCAGCCTCACGCACTTTTGGTGATCTCTCCGTCACGCGATCCGGCAACCACAGCCAACCGGGCATCGACGCGGTTGAACAGGTCCGCGGCGTAGTCTCGCTGTTGTCTCTCGCCGGATCTCCGTCGTTGATCTTCAACGGACGCGCGGGCGCGCATTACAGTGCTTACGCATCGAGGAGGTCAGCGATGGCGTCGCAGCTACCGGCATCTGACCGGGACCGGCTCATCCACCCGCTCAGCGTCGTGCGCGCTGCGAGAGGTTGGACGTACCAGGACGTGGTCGGCGTGATCGCGAAGCGCAGCCGGAACATGGCCGCCCGAAGGGAGAAGGCATGGCGGTGGGAGCACTGGGGTGTGGTCCCGGACATCGAAAGTCAGCTCGCTCTCGCCGCCGAACTCGACGTTCCGCAAGATCGCGTCCGCGAGGCACCATGGCCCCACTGGCTCCCCGACGGTGACGCGATTCCGACCTCGTTCGGATGGACTCAGCCGGGTGGACTACAGGCACTCGTCAACGCATTGGAGTACGCGCACGTGGACCGCCGTGCCTTCATGAAGATCACAGGCGTGCCGCTGGCCGGCATCGCCGAAGCGTGGCTGACCATCGAACCCCAAGAGCTCGCCGCCGTCCTGCGAGGCGATCAGGTCACCACCGACCTGGTCGAACGGATGGAGGAGGGCCTCCCGCGGCTGCGGTTCCTGGAAGCAACCCGAGGCGGTGACCGAGCCAGGACCCTCATCCATGCCGAACTCGGCATGGTGGTGGATGTCCTCGACCGATCCGCCTACACGGCCCCAGTGGGTCAGCGACTGTACGCATTGGCGGCAGAACTCGGCCGAATGGCCGGCTGGGCGTCGTTCGACGCTGGCCTGCACGCGGCGGCGCAGCGCTACTGGCTCGCCGCGCTACACGCCGCACACGCCGCCGATGACCGCCTGCTGGGAGCCAACATCCTCAAATCGATGAGCCTGCAGTGCTACGACTTCGACCGCCCGCGAGAAGCGTTGGAGCTGGCCCGCAGCGCCCACGAAGGCGCCAAAGGGGCCACCCCCCGCGCCGCCGCGATGCTGGCACTACGGGAGGCCAGGGCTCACGCAGCAATCGGCGACGCCGCAGCCTGCGAACGCCTCCTCAAACAGGCCGACGTCGAATTCGACCGCGTCACGTCGACCGACACGGAGCCCGCCTTTCTCGGGTACTTTGACGAATCCGAGTTCAACGCCCAGGTCGGGACCTGCTACCTGGATCTGGGCCGACCGAGAGAAGCCGATGCGTACCTCAGCCGTACGCTGCGGCTGGTCCCAGCCACCAAGGTACGGGACCGGGCCACGTACGTGATCCGTCGCGCATCGGCACAAGTGCAGCTCGGGGACGCCGACCACGCCGCGTCGCTCGTCGCGGAGGCGATACCGCTGATCCGTGAGGCGCCTTCGGAACGGAACATGCGCCGCGTCGTTCGAGCACGGCAACGACTCCCGTTCGCCAAGACCGACCCGCGCGCTCGCGCACTCGACGACCAGCTCGCCACCCTGGGGGCCTGAGCATGGCTGACGACGACATCAAGGTCGCCGTGGTGACCGGCGCCAACCGTGGGCTCGGCGCAGCCATCGCCCGGAAGCTGGCCGAGCAAGGCTTGCACGTGGTGCTAGCTGGCCGGAACGAGTATTCCGTCGAACGCGTGGTGTCCGAACTACTGAAGGACGGGCTAGCCGCCAGCAGCCACCAGCTCGATGTCAACGACCCGGCCAGCGTGGCCCGCGCCTTCGCCGACACCGCCAAGCAGCACGGCCGGTTGGACGTGCTGGTGAACAACGCCGGCATCGCGATCGACCGAGGCCAGCTAGCGGCGAGCCCCGACTTCGAGCGAATCCGCAGCGCCCTGGACACCAACCTGCTGGGCGCCTGGCGCTGCTGCGCCGCCGCCATACCGGAGATGAAGAAGAACGACTACGGCCGCATCGTCAACATCACCAGCCACCTCGCCTCGCTCGCCACCATGGGCGACACCAACGTCTCCTACCGGGTGTCCAAAGCGGCCCTCAACGCGCTGACCCGGGTCCTCGCAGCCGAACTTGCCGGCACCGGCATCCTGGTCAACGCCTGCTCACCCGGACGCATGAACACCCGCATGGCGTACGGCGAGACCGACCGTACGCCGGAGGAAGGCGCCGAAACACCCGTGTGGCTCGCCACCCTGCCACCAGACGGACCTACCGGCGGCCTGTTCGCCAACCGCAAGCCGATCGACTGGTAGAAGACACCTAGCTAGCGCGTCTCGGGTCGGTACGCCTCGTACACCTCGCGGAAGGCCGCCGCCTCCGCCGTCCCGATCAGCTCGACCCGACGGAGCACCTCCCGTGCCCGCCACCAATTCGACGACGCCACCCGCCCCGACCGGACCGCGTCGGCGGCGACCGCGCTGGCCTCGTCCGGTTGGTCGGCAGCCAACAACGCCATGGCGAGATCCAGCCGAGCGGACGCGGAGCGGCGTGGTCGCTGCCCACCGTCGCCACGCGGATCCAACTCCGCCAGCGCGGTCCGCGCGATCTGCTCGGCAGCCGGGTCATCCGCCCACGCCAGCGTCGTTGCCGTGTATGCCAAAGCCTTCGTCGGGTCGTACCGATAGTGGTGCTCGGCCCGTTCCGGCACCGGCAGATTGACCGTCAACCGCTCCAGCCGATCCAACGCGTCACGCGTCTGCCGCACATCGGTCAGTCGCGCCCAGACCCTCGCCTCCTGCGCGGTCGCCTGAATGTGCGCCGAACTGCCTCGGGGGGCCATCCGCTGGGCCTGCTGCGAGAGTTCCAGAGCGCGTCGGTAGTCGCCTCGGGTGAGCCAGTCCCACGCCTGCGTCTCCAGGCACCACGCCTGGATCTCCGGGTGCTCACCATGCTCCGCGAGCGCCATGGCGATGTTTAGATGCGCGCCCGCCGCAGACCGTTGCAAGAGATCGATGTGCACGGTCGCCCGCAACACCGTCAACCAACCACCGGCAACGACGAGCCGCCGCCGCTGCGCGAACGTTCCACGGCCATCGAGCAGCCGCCCCACATAGGCCAGTTGCCGCCGCACCATCGGCAGCAGATCAATCGGCCGGGTAGTCGCGTACGCGCTCGCCAGATCGTCCACACTCGCCTCGACCCGCGCGAGCGTCTCGGCGCTGACATCGCTGGCCCGCACCCGGGCCAGCAACTCGTCGGCCTCCGCGCCGTGGTCGACCGGCTGGTCGACCAGACAAGCGAGTGTGCCGCCCGCCCGCAGTACCTCATCGAGGTGTCTGGCCGTCTCGGGCGTGGGTGCCTTCGCACCGGTCTCCAAGTCGTGCAGGTGACTCTTGCCGCGATGAGCCAGCTGACCGAGCGCACGCAGGGACAACCCATGCTTGCTCCGGAGAGCGCGCAGTTGGGCACCGAAACGCGGATCAACGTGCGACACGGCTACGCTCCCCCCGATGGCAGGCCGGACCGGCGGGCCACTGCTACGGACGGTACATCGACCACATGCACCAGCGTTACCGACATGGCGCGCAAGAGCATCTCCGGCGCGGACGTGACCCACGCCTGCGATCGCCGACGTTGGTGCCGCTACGAGATCGATGCTTAGGTCCACCACCCCCTGGGCATCCGAACTGATCGCCCACAACCGAAGCTCGAAACACGGCCCTGCCGGATAGCCAGTCGCCGGTACCACCCCAACCCGACGCTGGCGCGGGCGGCATCCTGTGGCACCGCGGCACACAGGTGCACCTGGCCAGCCTGTCCTTCTCCCAACTCGTGCACGCCTTTGCGCCGCTCGGCGTCCAGCCGTTGCGGGCGGCGTACCGGTATCTGGTCGACCACCTCGACATCGATGCGGTGGTGCTGGTCGATGGCGGCACCGATGTCCTGCTGCGCGGCGACGAGGCCGATCTCGGCACCCCGGTGGAGGACATCACGAGTCTGGCCGCCGTGGCCGCGCTCGACGTGCCGGTCAAGCTGGTGACCAGTCTCGGCTTCGGCATCGACGCCTACGACGGCGTCAACCAGGTACAGGTGCTGGAGAGCCTCGCCGCCCGATGCCTGTACCTCGACCGCATCGAGAACACCATCGGCAGGCGGCAGGTCATCACACGCATCCAAACCTTCCGCGACGAACTCCTCAGCGCGCGCGTCCCCCGCGCATTTCCCACTGAACGCCCCGCCGGCGGCAGATCCCCGTGGGGCCATGTCAGAGATTGTCGATATATATCTGCACTGCGTCGTGCGGTGTCGCCGGTGGTAGCGCCGTTGCCGGTTCGGCTTCGGTGTACAGCCATATTCGGTGCGGTCTCCAGTGCAGGATTCCGCTGATGTCGCGGCTGCCGGAGTAGCTGCCCTGTTCGGGTTGCAGCGGCCATCCGCGCTCGCGTAAGTGGGCGACGACCCGGGTCACGGTCGTTTCCCGACTGGCACCGTCGGTAGCCGTCACCACGAACTCGGCCGTGCAGTTGCCGCTGCTACCGCCAGAGGCACACGTGTCAGCCGAGACCAGGCGCAGCGACGTCGGCAGCGGAAGGATCTCATCGTCGCCAACGGATTTCCGGAACCTGCCGTCACCGTCGATCTGGGCGATACCGAGCCCACCACCGCACAGCAGCACCACGCCGGCCAGCGGCACCACCGAGGCGAACCACCGAACCGTCAGCCAGTTCCACTCCACCATCGAGGCATGCCAGAGGCGGTCGACGACCAACGCTGCCAGGCACACCGCACCGACCAGCAACCACACCACGAACCAGTCAAGCCACGGCGCTACCGCCAGGCCGCGAGGCCACTGCGAGACGACGAACACCGCAGCCAGCACGACGATGAACCCGACACCGACAACCAGACCCACCCCACGGCCGCCGCGGGTGCCCCACGCCCACGCACTGACCACGATCACGCCGAAGACCGCCGCCACCACCGCCGGCCAGCGCACACCCTGCCAGTACGGCAACACCACCAGTCCTGCACTGCCCGCGCTCAGCCACCACCGCCAGCCATCACGAGCCCCCATCGCCACATCTGGATCATAAGATCACCCGGGCTAGACACCGCTACGACTGGCTGATCGCCCGCGTTCAGCCCGGCCGGACCGTCCGCCGAGTCGACCACGAGGTTTCACGCCGACCTGGCGGGTAATCGCGGGTGACCGGCGCCGCCGGCGGTGAACAGGTATCGGAGTGAGGGAGCGTGCGCATGTCCGATCAGCAGCCCACCGTCATTCTCGTGCACGGAGCGTTCGCCGAGTCGGCAAGCTGGAACGGTGTGATCGACCGGCTGGGTGCCGGTTACCACGTGGTCGCGCTCGCCAACCCGCTGCGGAGCCTTCCCGGTGACGCCGCGTACCTGGGGGACGTGATGCGGTGGGTGGGTGGCCCGGTCGTGCTCGTCGGCCATTCGTACGGCGGCATGGTGACCACGCAGGCGGCGGCCGACAATCCGTCGGTGCGGGCCCTCGTCTACGTCAACTCGTTCGCGCCGGACACCGGTGAGTCGGCGCTGTCGTTGTCCGGGCAGTTCCCCGGCAGCACCCTCGCCGGCACGCTGGTGCAGTATCCGGTGTCGACCGGCGGCAACGAGGTGGCGATCGGCCAGGAGGCTTACCACAAGCAGTTCGCCGCGGACGCGCCCGCCGACCTCGCCTCACTGATGGCCCGGACCCAGCGGCCGGTCACCGAGCAGGCCCTCAACGACGGCCTCGTCGGCGACCCCGCCTGGCGGTCGCTGCCCAGCTGGTTCATCTTCGGCGACGCCGACATGAACATCCCGGTCGCCGCGCACCGGTTCATGGCGGAGCGGGCCAACCCGCGGGGTCAGCGCGAGATCGAGGGCGGCTCGCACGCGATGGCTGTGGCCCGGCCGGGTGAGGTCGCGGAGACCATCATCGAGGCGGTCCGAGGCGTGGGCGGCTGATGTTCCGGCTCAGTCGCCACCTGATACGCCGGTCCGTGGCGCACCAGGTTCAGGTTCAACACTTCAACGATTCGTTGACAACACTTCGTTGAAGTGTTGAACTGGGCGGATGACCGACTCCGACACCAGGTCCGAGGATCGAGCACACCACCGCTACGCCGCGCTGCAACGACTCACCGAGCGGCACGCCGCCACCGAACAGCAGCGGCGACGGCACACCAACCCGTACGCCGCCGACCCCTACGAGGCGATCGCCGTACTCCTGGCACTGGCCGCCGGGGCAGCCGAGCCGGAACCGGGCGAGGAGCCGGTGGACGAGGCGGACCTGCTCGCCGCGCTGGCCCTCTTCCCGCACCTGCGCGCGGAGATCGACACCATGGAGGCGGGCCTGTTCCAGCTGGCCCGCAGCCGTGGCCTGACCTGGCAGACGATCGGCCAAGGGCTCGGCCTGGGCAGCGCCCAGGCCGCCAAACAACGCCACGACCGCCTCACCGCCCGCACCCCGCAAACCCGAACCGCCCCCTGAACCACCTTGCCCCCAGGGACCGCAAGGCCCTCGTCGATACATCGGGCAGCAAGTTCGGGGAAGATGCGGTCTCAATGGAGCTGGAAGCAGCATCTTCCCCGAAGTTGCAGGCACCGCACGCAGGAGCGAGGGCTCCGGTCAGCGGGGGACGACGGTTTCGGCGGACCATTCGCGCCAGGTGGCGAGGTGGTCGGCGGCGGCGGCGAGTTGGTCGGCGACCGGGCCGGGGCCGGTGGAGCCGGGGGTGATCCGGGCCGCCAGCGCCGAGCGAACCGAGAGGACGTCGCGTACGGACGGGTCGAGGTGTTCGCTGACGGTGGCCAGGTCGGCGTCGGAGACCTCGTCCAGGGCGCAGTCCCGGGCGGCACAGAGCGCCACCAGCTTGCCGGTGATCTCGTGGGCGTCACGGAACGGCACGCCCTTGCGGACCAGCCAGTCGGCCACCTCGGTGGCCAGCGAGAAGCCCACCGGTGCGGCAGCGACCAGGCGGTCGACGCGTACCGTCATGGTGGAGATCATCCCGGCGAGGGCCGGCAGCAGCAGTTCCAGGGTGTCGACCGCGTCGAAGGCCGGCTCCTTGTCCTCCTGCATGTCCCGGTCGTAGGTCATGGGCAGGCCCTTGAGCATGGTCAGTACGGCGACCAGCCCGCCGACGAGCCGGCCGGACTTGCCCCGGGCCAGCTCGGCGATGTCCGCGTTCTTCTTCTGCGGCATGATCGACGAGCCGGTGGCGAAGGCGTCGTCCAGCTCGACCCAGCCGAACTCCTGCGACGTCCAGAGCACCACCTCCTCGCCGAGGCGGGACAGGTGCACGCCGATCATCGCGGTGATGAAGAGGAACTCGGCGACGAAGTCCCGGTCGGCGACCGCGTCCATCGAGTTGGCGAACGAGGTGCGGAAGCCCAGTTCCTTGGAGACCGCCACCGGGTCCAGCGGCAGCCCCGACCCGGCGAGCGCTCCGGCGCCGAGCGGGCTGACGGCGGCCCGGTGGTCCCAGTCGCGCAGCCGATCCAGGTCGCGCAGCAGCGGCTGGACGTGCGCCAGCAGCCAGTGACCGAAGGTGACCGGCTGGGCGTGCTGGAGGTGGGTCATGCCGGGGGCGGCGGTGTCGACGTGCCGCTCGGCCTGCTCGACCAGCGCCTCGGCCAGCTCGACCAGTCGGGCGGCCACGCCACGGGCGTGGTCACGCAGGTAGAGCCGCAGGTCGGTGGCGACCTGGTCGTTGCGGGACCGCCCGGCGCGCAGCTTGCCGCCGAGGCTGCCGAGACGTTCCAACAGGCCGCGTTCCAGTGCGGTGTGCACGTCCTCGTCGTCGACGGTCGGCCGGAAGGCGCCGGAGGCGCAGGCGGCCTCCAGGTCGTCCAGGGCGGCGAGGATGCGGCCCAGTTCCTCCGGGTCGAGCAGGCCGGCGCCGGCCAGCACCCGGGCGTGGGCCCGGGAACCGGCGATGTCGTACGGGGCCAGTCGCCAGTCGAACTGGACGCTCACCGACAGCCGGGCGAGCGCTTCCGACGGGCCGCCGGCGAACCGGCCACCCCACAGGCTCGTCCGGTTGGCTGCGGTGCTGTTCTCGGTCAGGCTCTTGTCGTCCACCCCGCCCATTCTGGTGGTCACGATCGCACCCGACCCAACTGGGCTTCGATCATGGCGTAGCGCTCCCTTCGGGGTTGTCCTCACGGCGGGCCCAGCCGGCGAGGCGTTCGCCGAGCGCGGCCCCACCGTCGCTCTCGCGGGCGACGACGAGGATGGTGTCGTCGCCGGCGATGGTGCCGACGACCTCCGGCAGGCCCGCCCGGTCCAACGCGCTGGCCAGGTACTGAGCTGCGCCCGGTGGGGTGCGCAGGACGGCGATGTTGCCGCTGGAGTCCACCTCGTTGAGCAGCTCGCGCAGCAGCCGTACCAGCCGGGCCGGGGCCGCCTCCGCATCGCGCAACGGGCGGTGCCCGTCTTCGGGGATGACGTACACGGCTCGGCCGTCACCGCCGCGGGCGGTGACCGCGCCGAGTTCCTTCAGGTCCCGGGAGAGGGTGGCCTGGGTGACCTGGACCCCCTCGTCGCCGAGCAGTTCGGCGAGTTCGGTCTGCGACCGGATCGCCTTGTCACGGATCAGCTCGACGATTCGGGCATGTCGGGCGGCACGGGTCAGGGGTGCGGTCATAGGGTCTTACCCTGCCAGCAGGAAGGTCAGCAGTGCCTTCTGGGCGTG
This sequence comes from Micromonospora sp. NPDC051196, assembly GCF_040682415.1. Taxonomy (NCBI): domain Bacteria; kingdom Bacillati; phylum Actinomycetota; class Actinomycetes; order Micromonosporales; family Micromonosporaceae; genus Micromonospora; species Micromonospora sp. NPDC051196. The sequence continues at coordinate 391,860 of NZ_JBFBAY010000005.1, read as the reverse complement.
CAGCCGATTCTCCGCCTGGTCGAACACCGCGCTCTGCGGGCCGTCGAGCACCTCGTCGGTGATCTCCTCGCCCCGGTGCGCGGGCAGGCAGTGCAGCACGATCGCCTCCGGCGCCGCCTGAGCGAGCAGCGTCTTGTTGACCTGGTAGGGCAGGAACGGGGTGATCCGGTCCAACCCGTCGCTCTCCTGTCCCATCGAGGTCCAGGTGTCGGTGGCGACCACGTCGGCGTCGCGGACCGCGGCCACCGGGTCGGTGAGCACCTGCACCGAGCCACCGGTGCCGGCGGCGATCTCCTGCGCCCGGGCGACCACCTCGGCGGCGGGCTGGAAGCCGGCCGGTCCGGCGACCCGCACGTGCATCCCGGCGGTCACCCCGGCCAGCAGGTACGAGTGGGCCATGTTGTTCGCCGCGTCGCCGACGTAGGTCAGGGTCCGTCCGGCGGTGCCGCCGCACCGCTCCCGCACGGTGAGCAGGTCGGCCAGCAGTTGGCAGGGGTGGAAGCCGTCGGTCAGCGCGTTGACCACCGGCACGGACGCCCCGGCGGCCACCTCGGCGATCCGGTCGTCGCCGTGGGTACGCAGCACGATCGCGGCCACGTACCGGGACAGCACCCGGCCGGCGTCGCTCAGGGCCTCACCCCGACCGAAGTGGGTGACCTGGGTGTCCACCACGAGGGGGTGGCCGCCGAGTTCGGCGATGCCGACGTCGAAGGAGATCCGGGTACGCAGGCTCTGCTTGTCGAACAGCACGGCCACCGCCCGGGGCCCGGCCAGCGGGGTGTGCGCGAAGCGGTCGGCCTTCATCCGGGCCGCCAGGTCGAGCACGGCGGACTGCTCGGCGGGGGTGAGGTCGTCGTCGCGCAGGAAGTGCCGGGTCATGCGGGGGCCTCCGTCGGTGTCGGGTCCGCGTCGGTCGGGGTGGTTTGTACGGCGATCGGTCCGCGCGGGTGCTGGTCCGTGGCTCCGGGCGCCACGGACGCGGCGGCGGTCAGCGCGGTGGGCAGGGCGGCCAGGAAGGCGTCCGCCTGCGCGGCGGTGAGGATCAGCGGCGGGGCGAGCCGGAGCACGTCCGGCTGCACCGGGTTGACCAGGAAGCCGGCCGTACGCAGGGCCGTGGCGGCGGCGGGCGCCACCGGCGCGATCAGCGTCACGCCGAGCAGCAACCCGGCGCCCCGGACTCCGCCGACCAGCGGATGCCCGAGCGCCTCGATGCCCCGGCGGAGCCGTTCGCCGACCCGCTTGACGTGGTCGAGCAGCCCTTCGTGGGCGATGGTGGAGATCACCGCGAGGGCGGCGGCGCAGCTGATCGGGTTACCGCCGAAGGTGGTGCCGTGCGAGCCGGGGGCCAGCAGGTCGGCGGCCGGGCCGAAGGCGAGGGTGGCGCCGATGGGCAGCCCACCGCCGAGCCCCTTGGCCAGGGTCACCACATCCGGTTCGACGCCGTCGGCCTGGTGGGCGAACCAGTGTCCGGTGCGCCCGATCCCGGTCTGCACCTCGTCGAGTACCAGCAGGGCGCCGTGCCGGGTGGTGATCCGCCGCGCGGCGGCGAGGTAGCCGGCGGGCGGGACGACCACGCCGTTCTCGCCCTGGATCGGCTCCAGGATCACCATGGCGGTGGCGTCGGTGACCGCCGCCTCCAGCGCGGCCACGTCGCCGTACGGGACGTGGGTGACCTCGCCGGGCAGCGGGCGGAACGGGTCGGCCTTGGCGGGCTGGCCGGTCAGTGCGAGGGCTCCCATGGTGCGGCCGTGGAAGCCACCCACGGTGGCCACCACGTGGGTGCGGCCGGTGCGCCGGGACAGTTTGAACGCCGCCTCGTTGGCTTCCGCGCCGGAGTTGGCGAAGAAGACCCGGCCGGGTCGGCCGGCGAGGGCCAGCAGCAACTCGGCCAGGGCCACCGGAGGCTCGGAGATGAACAGATTCGACACGTGTCCGAGGGTGGCGACCTGCTTGGACACGGCGGCCACCACCGCCGGATGGGCGTGCCCGAGGGAGTTGACGGCGATGCCGCCGAGCAGGTCGACGTACTCCCGGCCGGTGTCGTCGACCACGACGGCGCCGGAGCCGGAGACGAGGGCCAACGGTGGAGTGCCGTAGTTGTCCATCATGGACTGACGCCACCGGTCGCTGAGGGCGGTCATGACGCCACCGAGCCTTCCTGGTTCGCGGGGCCGGCAACCTCGCTGGGCGCGCTCACGACCATGGTTCCGAAGCCTTCCGAGGTGAATACTTCCAGCAGAGTGGAGTGGGCGACCCGGCCGTCCACCACGTGCGCGGCCGGCACGCCGCCGCTGACCGCCCGCAGACAGGCTTCCATCTTGGGCACCATGCCCGACTCCAGTGACGGCAGCAGCTTCGCCAGGTCGTCGGTGGTGATCTCGCTGATCAGGCTGGAGGTGTCCGGCCAGTTGGCGTAGAGACCGGGCACGTCGGTGAGTACGACCAGCTTGCGGGCCTGCAACGCGACCGCGAGCGCGGCGGCGGCGGTGTCGGCGTTGAGGTTGTGCAGCACCCCGTCGACGTCCGGCGCGACGGTGGAGATCACCGGGATGCGGCCGGCCGCGATCAGATCCGCCACCGCGGAGATGTTCACCGACTCGACGTCGCCGACCTGCCCGACGTCGACCGGTTCCCCGTCGACGTACGCCGGGCGGCGTACCGCGGTGAACAGGCCGGCGTCCTCACCGGAGAGGCCGACCGCGAACGGGCCGTGGGAGTTGATCAGCCCGACCAGTTCCCGCCCGACCTGGCCGACCAGCACCATCCGGACCACGTCCATCGCCTCCGGCGTGGTCACCCGCAGGCCGCCCCGGAACTCGCTGTCGATGCCGAGCCGGCCGAGCATCGCCGAGATCTGCGGTCCGCCGCCGTGCACCACGACCGGCTTCAGGCCGACGTGGCGCAGGAACACCATGTCGGCGGCGAAGGCCCGCTGCAACTCCGGATCGATCATGGCGTTGCCGCCGTACTTGACGACCACGGTGGCACCGGAGAGCCGCTCCAGCCAGGGCAGCGCCTCGATCAGCGTGGCCGCCTTGGCCTGCGCGCGGGTCAGGTCCGAGTTCAGGTTCATGCTCATGTCGAGTAGGCCGAGTTCTCGTGCACGTACGCGTGCGACAGGTCGTTGGTCCACACCGTCGCCTCGGTGGCACCGGCGTGCAGGTCGATGCGGATGGTGACGTCCCGGCCGGTCAGGTCGACCTTCGAGCGGTCCTCGGCGGCGGCCCCAGCCCGGCAGACCCAGATCCCGTTGACGGCCACATCGACGGCGTCCGGCTCGAACTCGGCGGCGGTGGTGCCGACGGCGGCGAGGATCCGACCCCAGTTCGGGTCGTTGCCGAACAGCGCGGTCTTCACCAGGTTGTTGCGGGCCACCGACCGGCCCACCTCGACCGCGTCGTCCTCGTCGGCCGCGCCGACCACCTCGATGGCGATCTGTTTGGTGGCACCCTCGGCGTCGGCGATCAACTGCTGGGCCAGGTCGTGGCAGGCGGCGGTGACCGCCGCAGTCAACTCCGCAGCGACCGGCGTGACGCCGGAGGCGCCGCTGGCCAGCAGCAGCACCGTGTCGTTGGTGGACATGCAGCCGTCGGAGTCGATCCGGTCGAAGGTGACCCGGGTGGCGGCGCGCAACGCGGCGTCGAGCGTCTGCGGGTCGGCGACCGCGTCGGTGGTCAGTACGCAGAGCATGGTGGCCATCGCCGGGGCGAGCATGCCGGCGCCTTTGGCCATGCCGCCGACGGTCCAGCCGTCGCCGGAGACCACCGTGGTCTTCGGTCGGGTGTCCGTGGTCATGATGGCCTCGGCGGCGGCCTCCCCGCCGTCGGCGCTCAGGCCCCCGATGGCGGCGCCCACCCCCGGCAGGAGCTTGTCCATCGGCAGCCGCTCACCGATCAGGCCGGTCGAGCAGATCGCCACCTCACCCGCGCCGAACGGCTGGCCGGGGTGCTGCGCGGTCAGCTCGGCGGCGGCGTGTTCGGCGGTGGCGTGGGTGTCCTGGAAGCCGGCCGGGCCGGTGCAGGCGTTCGCCCCGCCCGAGTTGAGCACCACCGCCCGGACCATCCCGCCGTGGAGCACCTGCTCGGTCCAGAGCACCGGCGCGGCCTTGACCCGGTTGCTGGTGAAGACGCCGGCGACGCCGGTGTCCGGGCCGTCGTTGACGACCACCGCGACGTCCGGTGCCCCGCTGGTCTTGAGTCCGGCGGCGACCCCGGCCGCCCGGAACCCGGCAGGTGTGGTGACGGTCATGGCGTTACCCCCAGCGGGGACAGGCCCGTGGTCTCGGGCAGGCCGAACATCAGGTTGGCGTTCTGCACCGCCTGACCGGCGGCGCCCTTGCCGAGGTTGTCCAGCGCGGCGACCACGATCAGTCGGCCGGAGTCGACGTCGACGCCGGCTTGCAGGTGGCAGGAGTTGCTGCCCAGGGTCGCCGCCGTGTGCGGCCAGCGGCCCTCGGGCAGCAGGTGCACGAAGGGGCTGTCCGCGTACGCCTGCGCCAGCACCTCCCGTGGGTCCGCCGGACCGGCCGGCAGCGCGGTCACGGTGGCCAGGATGCCGCGCGGCATCGGCGCGAGCACCGGGGTGAAGGACAGCCCGGTCGCCCCGCTGGCCTGCTTGATCTCCGGTACGTGCTGGTGGGCGCCGACCTTGTAGGGCGACAGGTCGCCCATCACCTCGCTGGCCAGCAGGTGGGTCTTGGCGGCCCGACCGGCCCCGGAGGTGCCGGACGCGGCGACGACCACCACGTCGGCGGGCTCGGCGACACCGGCGGCGATCAGCGGCGCCAGCGCGAGGATGATGGTGGCGGCGTAACAGCCGGTGTTGGCGACCCGGGTGGCGGCGGCGATCCGTTCGGCCTGCCCGGGCAGTTCCGGCAGTCCGTAGGTCCAGGCCCCGGCGTGCGGGCCGCCGTAGTAGCGGGCCCAGGCGTCGCCGTCGGCGAGCCGGTGGTCCGCCCCCAGGTCCACGACCCGGACGCCGGCGGGCAGTTGCGCGGCGAGGGCGGCGGACTGGCCGTGCGGCAGCGCGAGGAAGACCAGGTCGGCCTCGGCGAGGGTCTCCGGTACGGTCTCGGCGAAGGTGTGGTCCAGCCCGACGAGCTGCGGGTGTACGCTGTCGACCCGCTGCCCCGCCTGGCTGTGCGCCGTGGCGGTGACCAGGTCGAACTCGGGATGTCCGGCGAGCAGGCGAAGTAACTCACCACCCGCGTAGCCACTCGCACCGGCGACCGCGACCCGGATTCCCATGCCTACCTCCGTATGACTATGCAGGGAGGCTAGCAGCAGTCAGCCTGGAGCTGCAAGTTCATGCAGTCGGCCGCATGAGAATGCTTTCTTGTTAAGAAGGGGCCCCTGCTCTACCGGAGGCGTTAACAGGGGGCCCTTCCTTACCCCTACAGGCGGCCGGTGTGCACCGCGTCGGTGACCCACGGGATGACCTCGTCGAGCATCTCGTCGAGCGAGGTGGTCGCGGTGAAGCCCAGCACCTCGGCGGCCTTCGCGGTGTCCGGCACCCGCTTACGCACGTCGTAGCGGAACGGTTCGTCGCTGACGTACCGGAACGGCACGTCCGGGCCCTTGATCTTGCGCCAAATCAGCTCGGCCAACTCCAACACCGTGGTCGACCGGGCGGTGGAGAGGTTGAAGTCCTCGTTGTGGGCCGCCGGATGCTCGATCGCCGACGCGATACCCCGGGCCAGGTCACCGCCGTAGGTGTAGTGCCGCACCTGATCGCCCTCACCGAGGATGTGCAGCGGATCCTGCCCCTTGACGATCTTCTGCACCAGGTCGGGCACCACGTGCGACATGGCCAGTTTCACGTTGCCGGAGAGCACCTCGGCCTGGCCCAGCGCCCGTCCCTCCCCCACGCCCACGCAGTTGAACGGCCGCACGATCGTGTACGGCAACTGGTACTGCTCCCAGGCGGCCCGGGCGTAGTACTCCACGGCCAACTTCTGGAAGCCGTACGACGACAGCGGTGGCGGGATGCGCCGCTCGTCACCCTCCCGGCTCGGCCAGTGCTCGGTCGACTCGTACACCATCGAGGAGGAGAGGTAGGTGACCTTGGTCAGGGTGCCGTCGCGGTGGGCTCGCAGCGCCGCGTCGCAGGTGGCTGCCATGATCCGCTCGTTGGTGGCGAGCAGGTCATAGGCGTACGCGTGGAAGTAGGAGATCCCGCCGATCATCGCCGCCCCGGCGACCAGGTGGTCACAACCGTCGAGCAGCTCGGTCAGCAGGTCGGTGTCGCGGGCGTCGCCCTCGACGAACCGGAACCGGGGATGGGTGTCGTAGCTGTGGCTGACCGGGCCGTACTTGGAGAAGTTGTCCACCCCGACGACCTCGTGGCCCCGGTCCAACAGCTCCGCGACCAGGTAGCCGCCGATGAAGCCGGCCGAACCAGTAACCAGGACCTTCGCCACGTGCGCTCCTATGCGGTCTTCTCGTACTCGGTGGACTCGACGGTCTGCACCGCCGCCGGTCGGATCCGGGCGGCCAGCTTCTCCCGGCTCAGCCGTCGACCGTAGGCGAACAGATACCAGCGCAGGTAACCGGGGAGGAACCGGCCCAGGTCGAAGTGGGACTCACCGAGCGGCCGGTCCAGCCAGATCGTCGGGATCTCCGCCACCGGCAACCGCAACCGCGTCGCCTTGGCGGTCAACTCCAGCCCGATCTCGAAACCGGTCCGCGACTCGATGCCCACCTCACGGACAAAGGCGGTGTCGTACGCCTTGAAGCTGTTGGTCGCGTCCCGGGTGCCCACCCGCGCCAGGGTGTAGAGGCTGCGCCCCGCCCAACGGGACATCAGCCGCTTCAACCTCGGGCCACCCACCTGCTGACCGCCGGGCATGTACCGGGAGGCGGCGGCAACCACCACACCCCGGTCCACCAGCCGAGCCAACTCGTCGATCTGCCGGGGATCGTCACAGCCATCAGCCATCGTCACCACCACGACCGGCGCCCGCGCCACGTCGATGCCGAACCGGATCGCGTTGGCCGGCCCCCGCCCGTAGGTGTTGAGCACCGCCCGCACCCGCGGGTCGGTGCGGGCAGCCTGCTCGACGTACGGGACGGTGGTGTCCTCCGGCATGTCGTGCACGATGAGCACCTCGGCCGGCAGCAGCATCTCCCGCAGCATCCGCTCCAGGCAGCGCACGATCGCCGCGCCCTCGTTGTAGACCGGCACGATCACCGAGACCCGAGGGATCACACCCGCACCCCCTGCCCGGTCAGGCCCCACATGTCGATCACCGGTTTGTCGGTGTCCAGGCGGGCGTACTGCTCGTGCGGGGCGGCGATGACCAGCAGGTCGGCCCTTTGCAGCACCTCGTCGAGGTCGACGAATCGCTCGTCGACCACGTACGGGTCGGTGCAGATCGTCTCCCGGGTCTTCAACGCCAGGATCTTGCGCAGCTTGTACGCCAGGCTCTCCCGGGGGTCGTCGCTGCCGCCCTTGAACGCCATGCCGAGGATGCCCACCGTCGAGGCGGCCAGGTCGAACCGGTCCTCCAGTCGGGAGACCAGGTACAGCGGCAGACCCTCGTTGATCAGCATCGCCGAGTGGCCGAGCACGAAATTGTTCCGGTTGAAGGCGGCCAACTGCATGGTGTCCTTGAACAGGCACGGCCCGGCCGCGAACCCGGGCATCGGCAGGTCTGCGGCGCGCGGATACTCGTACGCCACGGCGTGCCGGATCCGGGCGAAGTCCAGCCCGAAGTCGTTGGCCATCATCCAGAACTGGTTGGCGGTGGCGAACTTGATGTACCGCCAGGTGTTGGTGAACAACTTCGCCAGCTCCGCCTCCTCGGGCGTCAGCGTGACGATCCGGTCGGTCAGGTGCCGGAACAGCTTCTCCGCCCGGGCCGAAGACTGCGGCGTACGCGCCGCCACGATCTGCGGCAGCGTGAACAGTTCGGTCATTGCGTGGCCCTCGGCGATACGCTCCGGGCAGAAGGCGACGTCGGCGTGCACCCCCCGCCCGGCCAGCAACTTCTCGGTCAGCGCCGTCACTCCCGGGTAGACGGTGCTGCGCAGCACCACCAACTGTCCGTCCCGCAGATGCTCCGCACAGCGTTCCAACGCCCGGGGCACCGCACCCAGGTCCGGGTTGAGGTGCTCGTCGACCGGGGTGCCGACCACCACCACCAGATGCTCGGAGGTGCCGACCGCGGCCGGGTCGGTGGTGGCCCGCAGCCGGCCGGCGGCGACCGCCTCGGCCAGGGGTTCGGCCGCCCCGGCCTCGGCGAAGGGCAGGGTCGCCGAGTTGACCGTGGCGACGGCGTCGGCGTTGATGTCGTACAGCACGACGGAGAGCCCGCGGGCGGCGAACGCAATGCCCAGTGGCAGGCCCACCCGGCCGCAACCACCGACTATGCAGACGTCGACCGAGGCGGGTGGCTCATCGGGCATGAGAGGGCTCCCGTGGGGGTGGCGGGTGTGATCCCAGGGTCATCGGGATCACAGCAGGCTAACCCCTCAGAGGTGACTCGTGGGTAACCAAATAATCCAACCGTGCTGACCTTTCGGCCGATGCTGCCCCGTTTCGAATCGGGAAGTGCCACGCCGATGAATGTTAAGAAGGGCCCCTTCCTATGCACGAGGCGTTAAGAAGGGGCCCTTCCTTACAGCTCAGGCGCCGCGGAGGGTGGCGCCGACGCGTTCGGTGGCGCGGGCCACTGCGGCGTCGCGGGCTGCGACGGCCTCCTCGACGGTGAGGGTGCGGTCGGGGGCCCGGAAGGTGAGCTTGTAGGCCAATGACTTGCGGCCGGCTCCGAGCTGCTCCGAGGCGTACACGTCGAACAGGCGCACCGACTCCAGCAGTTCACCGGCGCCCTCGGTGAGGGCCTGCTGGACGGCCTGGGCGGGAACCGCCTCGTCGACCACCAACGCCACGTCGATCAGGGCCGGCGGGAAGCCGGAGACCGCGGGCGCGGGCAGCACCGGCGCTGCCGGCAACGCGTCCAGGTCCAGCTCCATGGCACTGGTACGCCGGGGCAGCTCCAACGTGGCCAGCACCGCCGGGTGCAGTTCGCCGGCGTGACCGACGACCGCCCCGTCGACCAGCAGCTGCGCGCAGCGGCCGGGGTGCCAGGGGGCGTACTCGGCGGCCCGTACCTCGATCCGGTCGGCGGGAATGCCGGCTGCTGCCAGCACCTCGCGGCCTGCCTCGACGGCGTCCGCCCAGGATGCCGGTCGCCCGGCACCCCACCAGCCGGCCGGCTCGATGTCGCCGGTCAGTACGACGGCGACGTGCCGGGGCTGGTGCGGGACCACCGCGTCGGCGGCGGCGAACTCGGTGTCGGTGGGTCGCCTCTCGACGCCCATGGCCGGCGGGCTGCCGGCACCCGGGCGCGGGTGGAAGACCACGCCGATCTCATAGAGTGCCAGGTCACGCAGGCCACGACCGAGGTTGCGCCGGACGATGCCGAGCAGCGGACCGAGCAGCGTGGTACGCAGCAACGGCTCCTCGTCCGACAGCGGATTGGCCACCCGTACGGCCTGGCGGCGCGGGTCGTCGGCGGGCAGGGCGAGCTGGTCGGCCAGCTCGGTGGAGACGAACGGATGCGCGAGGACCTCGACGTAACCCCGATCGGCCAGCGTCCGGGCCACCGCCCGGTTGCGCCGCTGCGGCCAGGTCAGCCCCCGGCCGGGCGGTGCGGTGGGCAGCAGCGACGGCACCTTGTCGTACCCGTCGAGGCGGACCACCTCCTCGACCAGGTCGGCCGGGTCGGTCAGGTCGGGCCGCCAGGTCGGCGGGGTGACGCTGAGGACGTCGGTGTCACCCGCGGTGACGGCCACCTCGCCCGGGTCCTCGGCCAGCCGGTCGGCGCCCCGGGCCACGGTGCAGCCGATGTGTTCCAGCAGGGCGACCACCCGCGCCGGCGGGTACGCCACACCGACCCGCCGGCTCGGCAGGTCGACCGGCAGCGTCACCGGGGTACGCGGCGCGACGTGGTCGAGATCCAGCACCTCGTCACCGGCGGTGCCGCCCGCGTACGTGGTGAGCAGCGCGACCGCCCGGTCCAGGGCGACCAGCGGCAGGGCCGGGTCGACGCCCCGCTCCCACCGCTTCGCCGCCTCGCTGAACAGCTTGTGCCGGCGCGCGGTACGCCCCACCATCGCCGGATCCCAGTGCGCGGCCTCGAACAGCACGTTGACGGTGCTGGGCAGCACCTCGCTGGTCTCGCCGCCCATCACGGCGGCGAGCGAGATCGGCAGACCGTCGCCGTCGCCCGCGAGGGGGTTGGGCAGGCCGGCATCGCAGATGACCATGTCCTCCGGGGCCAGGGCGCGGGTCACCCCGTCGAGCGTGGTCAGCTTCTCCCCCGGTACGGCCCGGCGGACCACCAGCGGGCCGGTGATCCGGTCGGCGTCGAACGCGTGCATCGGCTGCCCGAGTTCGAGCATCACGTAGTTGGTGATGTCGACGGGCAGCGAGATGCTGCGGATGCCGGCGACGGTGAGTCGCCGCTGCATCCACTCCGGGGTCTGCGCCGTCGGGTCGACGCCGCGCACCATCCGGGCCGCGAACCGGTCACAGCCGACCGGGTCGCGCACCTCGACCGGGTACGCCGGTGCGGCGGTACCGGGCGTCGCGGGCGCCCGACCCGGGTCCTGGAAGCCGACGCCGAAGGCGTGCGCCAGTTCGCGGGCGAGCCCGCGCAGCGACATCTGGTAGCCCCGGTCGGGAGTGATCTCCACTTCGACGACGACGTCGTTGAGCCCGACCACCGGACGGGCGTCGTCACCAGGCTTGGCCACGACATGCTCGGGCAGCACCAGGATGCCGGAGTGGTCGTCACCCAGGCCCAGTTCCTTGACCGAGCAGATCATGCCGTGGGAGTTGCGCCCGTACGTCTTGCGGGCGCCGATGGCGAAGCCGCCCGGCAGTACCCCGCCGGGCAGGATCACCACGACCCGGTCACCGGGGGCGAAGTTGCGCGCCCCGCAGACGATCTCCTGCGGTTCACCGGTGCCGTTGGCGGCACCGACGTCGACCCGGCAGAACCGGATCGGCTTCTTGAAGCCGGTCAACTCCTCGATCTCGAGGACCTCGCCGACCACCAACTGACCGGTGACCGTGGCGGACAGGTCCACGATGGACTCGACCTCGATGCCCAGGTCGACCAGGGCCCGTTCCAGTTCGGCGACAGGCAGGTCCGGAAGGTCGACGTACTCCCGCAACCAACTGACAGAAACTCGCATGACTCGTTACCACCGTCTCCGTAACTCGCGCGCCCGCACTACGCCCCGTGGCCGAACGCCCGGGTGAACCGGACGTCGCCCTCGACCATGTCCCGCATGTCGCCCACCCCGTGTCGGAACATCACGGTGCGGTCGATGCCCATGCCGAAGGCGAACCCGGAGTAGACCTCCGGGTCGATGCCGCAGGCCCGCAGCACCCGCGGGTTGACCATGCCGCAGCCGCCCCACTCGACCCACTGTGGGCCCTTGCGGTGCTCCGGGAACCACACGTCGAACTCCGCCGACGGCTCGGTGAACGGGAAGTAGTGCGGCCGGAACCGGGTCTTCGCGCCCTCGCCGAACATGGCCCGGGCGAAGTGGTCGAGCGTGCCGCGCAGGTGGGCCATGGTGATGCCCTTGTCCACCACCAGGCCCTCGACCTGGTGGAAGACCGGGGAGTGGGTGGCGTCCAACTCGTCGGTGCGGTACACCCGGCCGGGTACGACCACGTAGATCGGCGGCTTGCGGGTGAGCATGGTGCGCGCCTGCACCGGCGAGGTGTGGGTGCGCAGCACCAGCCCCGACTCCTCGGCCGGTGCGATGTGGAAGGTGTCCATCAGGCCGCGGGCCGGGTGGTCGACGGGGATGTTGAGCGCGTCGAAGTTCGTCCACTCCAACTCGACCTCGGGCCCCTCGGCCACCTCGTAGCCCATCCCGATGAACAGGTCACTGATCTGTTCCATCAGCACGGTGATGGGGTGCCGGGAGCCACGTGGGCGCCGGTCGTAGGGCAGCGTCACGTCGACACGCTCGGCGACCAGGACCCGCTGCGCCTGCTCGCGGTCCAGCACCTCGGCCCGGGCGGCGTAGGCCTGCTCGATGCTGCGGCGGGCCTCGTTGACCCGTTTGCCGGCGTCGGCCTTGGCGGCGGGCGGCAGCGCGCCGATCTCCCGGCGGGCCAGCGAGACCGGAGCCCGGTCGCCGAGGTGCGCCGGGCGTACCACGGCCAGCGCGTCAGGGTCACCGGCGGCGGCGAACGCCTTCTCGGCCTCGGTCACGGCCTCGGCCAGGGCAGCCGGGTCGAGCAGGGCGACCTGCTTCGGGTCGTAGGGATCGTTGCGGTAGGTCATGGCGTACGGGCACTCCTCACGGCGGCGCCGGCCCTCACGGCGGCGAAGCGAGTCTACGGACGCGCGGCTGCGCCGCAGCCCGCCGGTGGGAGTTGTGCGGAGAGCAGGTCAGGCCCGCCGCCCGCCGACACCGGCGGGCTGGCTAAACGTACATCGTGGTGCGTCCACCATCAGAGCCGCTCTCCTCGTGCTCTGCACATGATCCTGGATCTGCACATGTTCCTGCGCGTGACCTCACGTCAGCGCTGTGCTCTCGCCGAAGCGTACAGGCAGACCGCCGCTGCCGCAGCCAGGTTGAGGCTCTCGGCCCGCCCGTGCAGTGGCACCCGGACCCGGGCGTCGGCGGCCTCGATCAACTGTTCGGGCAGCCCGTGCGCCTCGGAGCCGAAAAGCCACGCGGTGGGAACAGTCAGGCGGCCGGCATCGGCCAACTCGTCGAGATCCGCTTCGCCGTAGCCGGTGGCGGCGAGCACGGCCAGACCGGCGGCCCGGGCGGCGGCGACCACGGTCGCCGGGTCGGGTTCCCGGACCACGTCGACGTGGAACAGGCTGCCCGCCGACGACCGGACGCATTTGCCGTTGTACGGGTCGACCGCCTCCCCGGCGAAGACCACCGCCGCGGCGCCGGCCGCGTCGGCGGTGCGCAGCACGGTGCCGGCGTTGCCCGGGTCACGGATGCCCGCGAGCACCGCGACCAACCGCGGCTGGCGGGACAGCGCGGCCTCCAGTGGCACGTCGAGGTGCTGGCAGACGGCGACCAGGCCCTGCGGGGCGACGGTCTCGGCGAGCGCCGCGAGGGCCTCGTCGGTCACCTCGGAGACGGGTACGTCGGCTCCGGCGGCGACCGCCGCCAGGTCGGCGTACCGATCGAGCGCGGCGGATGTGCCGAACAGCTCGACCACCGTCCGGGGCCGGGCCAGTGCCTCGCGGACCGCCTGCGGCCCCTCGGCCAGGAACCGGCCGGCGGCCTCGCGTTCGCGGCGGCGTTGCAGCCGGCGGGCGGCGACCACCCTGGGGGTACGCGGCGTGAAAGGCATGGTGTCCTCACCACACACGCGCGAGGCGCCCCCCGTCGTCGAGGGACGCCTCGCTGCGCTGTGCGGGGATCAGGCGGCCTGGGCCGCCGCGCCGCCGATGCCCTCGGCCTGCACCGCGGCCCGAGCCAGCTCGACGATCGCCGCGAACGCGGCGGCGTCGTTGACGGCCAGGTCGGCCAGGATCTTGCGGTCGACCTCGATGCCGGCCAGGCGCAGGCCCTGGATCAGCCGGTTGTAGGTCATCCCGTTGGCGCGGGCACCCGCGTTGATCCGCTGGATCCACAACTGCCGGAAGTCGCCCTTACGGTCGCGACGGTCCCGGTAGGCGTACTGCATCGAGTGCAGCACCTGCTCCTTGGCCTTGCGGTACAGCCGGGAGCGCTGACCGCGGTAACCACTCGCGGTCTCCAGCAGGGTACGGCGCTTCTTCTGGGCGTTCACAGCCCGCTTGACGCGTGCCATCTCAACTCCTTCTTGGGCTCAGGTGGCGCGCGTCAGCGGCCGAGCAGCTTCTTGATGCGCTTGACGTCGGACTTGGCGGCCTCGACCACGCCCGTCAGCCGGCGGGTACGGGTGGAGGGCTTCTTCTCCAGGTTGTGGCGCAGACCGGCCTGCTGCTTCATGATCTTGCCCTTGCCGGTTACGCGGACCCGCTTACCCGTCCCCGTGTGGCTCTTCATCTTCGGCATGTGGAACGTCTTCTCCCCTGTTACTGGCCGCTGGTGTCAGCGGTCTCGCCGGTCTCACCGGCTGCTGCGCTCTCACCGACCGCAGCGGTTTCGGCAGCCGCCGCGGGCTCCTCCGCGGTCCGCTCCCGGGGTCCACCACGGGACGCCGTGGCGGCGACCGCGGAGGCCTTCACGGCCCGGTGCGGAGCGAGAACCATGATCATGTTTCGGCCGTCCTGCTTAGGAGCGGACTCGACGTATCCCAGTTCCGTGATCTCGGACTCAAGCCGGCGCAGAAGCCGGTAACCCAGCTCCGGACGACTCTGCTCGCGACCGCGGAACATGATCGTCACCTTGACCTTGTCGCCGGCCTTGAGGAACCGCACCACGTGACCCTTCTTGGTCTCGTAGTCGTGCGGATCGATCTTCGGCCGGAGCTTCATCTCCTTGATGACGGTCTGCTGCTGGTTACGCCGCGCTTCGCGCGCCTTCAGTGCGCTCTCGTACTTGAACTTGCCGAAGTCCATGAGCTTGCACACCGGCGGGCGCGCCATCGGCGCAACCTCGACCAGGTCCAGATCGACGTCCGCGGCCAGCTGAAGGGCGCGCTCCAGCGGGACGATGCCCACCTGCTCACCCTCGGGGCCGACCAGTCGGACCTCACGTGCCCGGATCTGCTCGTTCACGCGTGGTTCGACGCTGATGGGGCCTCCTCGAGTCGGTTCTTCATCGGTGGCCGACCCTTGCGGTTCCCGACGGGAACCGGCCCGGAAAGCAGAAGGCCCCGGCGCATGCCAGGGCCCGCTCGACCGGTCGGCACGATCACAGGATCGCGCATCCGGAGCCGGAACGTGCCCGGAACCGGGGACCGGACCCGGCCGCCACAGTCGGCGAACTCGGGTGGGAGCAGGCGCTCCACTTTCGTGGCCACCCGCTCACGCGGACAGCCTGGTCGACCTGACCACACTACACCCCCGGCCATCGGGACCTCAAACCGGCCGGGTCTCCCCGCCGGCACCGCCCCACCTTGCCGCCCGATCCGTTTCCGCCCTCAGCTCGACAGCGTGAACTGCTGGTGCCCGGGGCGGCCCGCCGACGGACGGTCAGGCGCCGGGGGCACCCTCGGCGAGGGCGGCCAGGTGCGCCTGGTGCAGCCGGCGTAGGGCACGAACCCCGTCGACCGCGAGCTGCTTGTCGGCGGCCTGGAGCGCGACCACCGGCAGCAGGTCGTCGTCGTACAACTCCAAGGCGGCCCACGGAGCACCACGGTCGAACCGGATCCCCCGGACGACCTCCCAGGGCAGTTCGTACGAGCCGATGATGTTGCGAACCCGCACGCCGCGCGCGTCCGCCTCGACCCGGGGGCGGGTGAACAGCAGGGCGCCGAGGGCGAAGAGCACCCCGAGCCCGATCATGGCGAACTGGTCGCCGCGCTGGAAGGTGCCGTAGCCGTTGCCGGTGGGCCCGGTCAGCGTGGTGGCGATCACCGCGAACAGCACCACCACCACGACCGCCGACACCCAGCAGACCACCCGGATGCGCCGGGGCCGGAGCCGGACCGGCTCGCCGCCGGTCACCGGCCCACGGTCGGCCGTGCCGGCACCCGGCTGCGCTGCGTCCCGCTGACTCATGGCACCAGTCTGCCATCCGCGCCCGGCCCGCCGGACGGTGCCACACGCAGCGGCACCACCCGCCGCCCCGGTCACAACCGGCAGGCGTGGATGTTGGTGACCAGGATCGCCCGGGCGCCGAGGTCGTATAGCTCGTCCATGATCCGGTGCACATCGTCGCGCAGCACCATGGCCTGCACCGCCACCCAGCCCTCCCGGTGCAGCGGAGAGACGGTCGGCGACTCGATGCCCGGGGTCAACGAGCTGGCCCGGTCCAGCAGGCCGGCCGGTACGTCGTAGGCGAGCATCACGTACCGGCGGGCCACCAGCACCCCGTGCAGCCGGCGCAGCAACTGCTCGGCCTGTGGGTGGGAGGCCGCACCGACCCGGCGGACCAGCACCGCCGAGCTGCGCAGCAGCGGCTCGCCGAAGACCACCAGACCGGCCTGGCGCAGCGTGGCGCCGGTCTCGACCACGTCGGCCACCACGTCGGCCACCCCCAGGCGGATGGCGTTCTCCACCGCGCCGTCGAGGCGGATCACCTCGGCCTTGACACCCAACTCGCCGAGGTGGCGTTCGACCAGCCCCGGGTACGCGGTGGCGATCCGGTGCCCGCCCAACTCCCGTACGTCGTCGACGTCGTCGGGCCGGGCGGCGAAGCGGAAGGTGGCCCGGCCGAAGTTCAGGTCGACGACCTCCTCGGCCGGCGCGCCGGAGTCGATCAGCAGGTCCCGGCCGGTGATTCCGACGTCCAGGTCACCCGAGCCGACATAGGTGGCGATGTCCTTCGGCCGCAGGTAGAAGAATTCGACGTCATTGGCCTCGTCCCGGCAGACCAGGTCCTTCGGGTCGGTGCGCTGGCGGTAGCCCGCCTCGCGCAGCATCTCGGCGGCCGAGGAGGCCAGGGCGCCCTTGTTGGGTACGGCGACACGCAGCATGACGGAGTGCTCCTTCGATCGGGTTGAGGTCGACGGCGGGCACTCAGAGATGTCGGTAGACGTCCTTGAGCTCCAGCCCGCTGGCGAGCATCAACACCTGAACCTGATAGAGCAGCTGGGAGATCTCCTCGGCGGTGCGTTCGGGCCCCTCATGCTCGGCGGCCATCCACGACTCGGCGGCCTCCTCGACCACCTTCTTGCCGATGAAGTGCACCCCCTTCTCCAGCGCGGCGACCGTGCCCGAGCCGGGGGTGCCGGCCGCGGCCTTGGCCTGCAGCTCGGCGAACAACTCCTCGAACGTCTTCACGGAACCGGATTCTCCCAGTCGCCCTCGGTCGCGGTTCGCACCGGGTCCGACGGTGACCGGTGAGCGGGACCAGCATTCCCTACCAGCATGGTGGGACACCCCTTCGACGCCTGACGATGGTGGTCGTACGCTGTCGGCCATGGTCAGCACCCCACGCATCCGTACGCTAGCCACGGCCGGCGCGGTCCTTTTCGCCGTCACCGCCTGCGCGCCGCAGAGCGAGCCCGCCCCCCAGATCTCGGCCACCGGCGCCACCGCGTGCGCGAAGGAGAACTTACCCACCCGGACCCCCGGCAAGCTCACCATCGCCACCGACGAGCCGGCCTACCAGCCGTGGTTCGTCGACAACAAGCCCGACAGCGGTGAGGGCTTCGAGTCCGCGGTGGCGTACGCGGTCGCCGAGAAGCTCGGCTACACCCGCGACGAGGTCGTCTGGACCCGGGTGAAGTTCGACTCCGCCATCGCGCCCGGCCCGAAGACCTTCGACTTCGACATCAACCAGTTCTCCATCACCGAGGAGCGCAAGCAGGCGGTCGACTTCACCGCGCCCTACTACCTGGTGCGGCAGACCGTCATCGCCCTGAAGTCCTCCAAGATCGCCGGCAAGACCGCCCTGGCCGACCTGCGCGACGCCAAGCTCGGCGCCCAGGTCGGGACGACGAGCTACCAGGCGATCACCGATGTGATCAAGCCGAAGGCGCAGCCGCAGGTCTACAACAGCAACGACGACGCCAAGAAGGCCCTGCAGAACGGCCAGCTCGACGGGCTGGTCGTCGACCTGCCCACCGCCTTCTACATCACCGCCGCCGAGATCGACGACGCGGTGATCGTCGGGCAGTTGCCGCAGGTGGGCACCCCGGAGGCGTTCGGGCTGCTGCTGGACAAGAACTCGCCGCTGACCGGCTGCGTCAGCAGTGCGGTCGGGCAACTCGCCGCCGACGGAATGTTGAAGCAGTTGGAGCAGCAGTGGCTGGCCCAGGTCGCGGGAGCCCCTGAGCTCACGTGAGCAAGACCCGCTACGTCCCCTCCCCCGCCCAGCGGGCCCGCGAGGCGTACCGACGCCGGCAGACCGTGCTGAGCGTGCTGATCGCCGCCGCCTCCACGGCGGCGATCGGCACACTGCTGGCGATCGCGGTGACCGGGGCGCCCGGCTGGGACCGGGTCCGCGATTCCTTCCTCGATCCGCAGATCGCCCGCGACGCGCTGCCCGAGGTGCTGACCGGGCTCTGGCTCAACGTACGGCTGCTGGTCTGCTGCGCGATCGGCGCGCTGCTGCTCGGGCTGCTGATCGCGATCCTGCGCACCCTGCGCGGGCCGGTCTTCTTCCCGATCCGGGCACTGGCCACCAGCTACACGTACGCCTTCCGGGGCCTGCCGCTGATCATCGTGCTCTACGTGCTCACCCTCGGCGTGCCCGGCCTGCGGTTGCAGGGCATGCCGTCGGTGCTGGTGCTGGGCGGGCTGGCACTGGTGCTCACCTACGGCGGCTACCTGGCCGAGGTGTTCCGCGCCGGCATCGAGTCGGTGCATCCCAGCCAGCTCGCGGCGGCCCGGTCGCTGGGCCTGACCTACCGGCAGACCATGCGGCACGTGGTGCTGCCCCAGGCCGTCCGGCGGGTGGCACCGCCGCTGCTCAACGACGTGGTGGCGTTGCAGAAGGACGTCGGCCTGGTCTCGCTGGCCGGGCCGATCGACGCGGTCCGAGCCGCCCAGATCGCCACGGCGCAGACCTTCAACTACACGCCGTACATCGTGGCCGGGGTGCTCTTCGTGCTGCTGGCCATTCCGCTGATCGCCGTCACCGACCGGGTGACGCTGCGGGCGGCCCGACGCCAGTCCGGAGGCTGAGCATGGACGTGTTGCGGTGTCGCGGGCTGCGCAAGGTCTTCGGTGACCAGGTGGTCCTCGACGGTCTCGACCTGACCGTGGCCGAACATCAGGTGGTGGCCCTGATCGGGTCCTCCGGGTCGGGCAAGTCGACCCTGCTGCGCTGCATCAACCTGCTGGAGCAGCTGCACGACGGGACGATCGAGCTGGACGGCGAGGACATCTCCGCACCCGGCGTCGACCCCGACAAGGTACGCCGCCGCATCGGCATGGTGTTCCAGTCGTACAACCTCTTTCCGCACCTCAACGTGCTGGACAACATCACCCTCGCGCCGCAGCGGGTGCACCGCCGGTCCCGGCGTGAGGCCGAGGCCCGCGCCCGGGAACTGCTCGACCGGGTGGGGTTGGGGGCGAAGGCGCACGCCTACCCGGATCGGCTCTCCGGCGGCCAGCAGCAGCGGGTGGCGATCGTGCGGGCGCTGGCCAACTCACCCCGGCTGCTACTGCTCGACGAGGTCACCTCGGCGCTGGACCCGGAACTGGTCGGTGAGGTGCTGACGATGATCCGCGACCTCAAGGCCGAGGGGATGACGATGGTGCTGGCCACCCACGAGATGGGCTTCGCCCGTGACGTGGCCGACCAGGTCTGTTTCCTCGACGCCGGCCGGGTGATCGAATCCGGTCCGCCGAGCCAGGTCCTGGCCGACCCCATCCACCCGCGTACCCGCCAGTTCCTGACCCGCATCATCGAGGCCCGCCGCCTCTGAGCCTCGATCCACCGATGAGTCCGGCAGTTGCAGGCCGCCGCCCGCGACACCCTGATCGGCCTCGCCGCGCGGACACCGCTGCTGGCCGGCGCGGACGTGCTGACCTTCGTGGACATCGACTCGATGCTGCGTCGGGTCTACGGCAAGCAGAAACAGGGCATCGGGTTCGGCCACGCCAAGGTCGGCGGCTACGAAATGCGGCTGCGCGGCTACCACCCCCTGATCGCGACGTTGTCCACGCCGCTGTGCGCGCCGGTCGTCGCGGCGACCCGGCTGCGCAGCGGCAACGCCGGCTCCAGCCGGGGCGCGGCGAGCATGATCGCCGAAACGATCACCACCGCCCGCGCGTGCGGCGCGACCGGCGAGATCGTGCTCCGGGCCGACTCCGCCTTCTACGCCAAGACGGTCATCAGCACCTGCCGGCGTCACAGGGTGCGGTTCTCGGTCACCGCCCGCATCGACGCCAAGATCCGCGCCGCCTGCGACAGCATCGGCGATGACCAGTGGATCGACATCCGGTATCCACAGGCCGTCTGGGACGATGACGAGCAACGGTAGATCTGCAGATCGCCGAGACCACCTACACCGCGTTCGCCGGCACCCGACACCAGATGACCGCCCGGCTGATCGTGCGCCGCATCCGCCGCGACGACCCCACACAGCACCCGGACCAGGAAGAACTCGTCCCCGCCTACCGCTACCACGCGGTCTTCACCGACAGCCCTTACACTCTGCCCCAGGCCGAAGCCCAGCACCGTCAACACGCGGTCATCGAACAGATCAACGCGAATCTGATCGCCGGCCCTCTGGCGCACCTGCCATCCGGGCGATTCTCCGCCAACGACGCGTGGCTGACCTGCGCCGGCATTGCCCACAACCTCACCCGCGCCGCCGGGCACCTCACCGCCGGCGCCTGGCCAGCTGCCCGAACCACCACGATCCGGACCCGGATCATCAACGTCACCGCCCGCCTCGCGCACCGCACCCGGACCATCCACCTGCACCTACCCGAGCACTGGCCCTGGCAAGCCGCGTTCGACAACCTGTTCACCACCGTCCACCCGGCACCCGGCTGACCACGGCACACCGACCGCGACCAAGCGGCCCGACCACAGGCCACGAACCCCGTCCCACCCCCGAACGAACCACGCCCGGAGCAAGCCGATCACGTGATCGGCGATACCACCACGCCCCGAAACCACCCAATACCGAAACTATTCAACCGAATCCAAAACGAACCGCGTCGGTGGATCGAGGCTCAGTCGCTCTCCCCCTGACAGGGCTTTCGACGCTGGGCTTCGGCCCGACCCGTTTCCAGACCGAGCCGCCAGCCTGCCACCGGGCCTCCTGGCAGCTACCCGGACCGGACTCACACCGGCAGGCGACGACGCGCTTACGACTACAGATGAGCTACACACTCACCTCCAGGTCCGCTGGACGCACGAATCACCCAGGCGCTGTAGGAGCGCCTCGGCTCTCCTGCTCGACGGTCACTCGACACCAATCTCGGAGAGCGCAATAGCCGCTCGACGCCGGACGTATTCGTCTGGGTCGAGTTTGAGTTGCATCAGGGGCTCTACTGCGACGGCGCCAAGTGCCGGAAGGATTGCCGCAACCTGCCAGCGAGCTTGAGCATCGGGGTACCGAAGAGCCTGAGGTAATAGGCGACGTAGGGCAGCTGGATTATCGCGCAGAATCTCAGCGACGCGCTCATCTTCGTTGTCACGCGCAAGTACGAATAGGAGATCGGAAATCACCTCCCGCTCTAGTACGCTCGCTCGTTTGACTGCCTGCTCCGCAGCATCAAGTAGAGCCTCCCAGTGGGGGTAGTTCGCCTCCCACTCCGCACCGTGACCCAAGTTCAGGTAATCTGGAGCACCGCTTTCCTGCCATTGTTTGAAGCGCGCCACTTCGACTGCTAGAGGGTTCATTGTCTGCCCGTCGGGTGAGCGGGAACGATGTGGACATCATCCTTCCCGTAGTGAATTGTGCCCCGAGTAGTACTGAGTCGAGTTCCGTCAATTCCCACCCAGGTTCCAATATGCTGGCGGAAGTCCACCACCTCCTTGTTTCCGTGACGTGCACCGGTTCCGGCAAACTGGTTGATCAGGCCTTGCGGGTCGGAGTGGGTGAACTCACTTCTTCCTCTTGTAGGATCGAAATTGTTATGGCCAGGGACATGCTTGCCCTGTTTGCCTGGGTGAATCTTCGGAATTTTCCCGCCCGCGGCTCCGAGTACCGCCGCCAGCCCCACGGCCTGAGCATCGGCGCAGCCGTCCATGCACTGGCCCGCGACGCCGGCCAAGGCGCCGACGGCAACTAGGCAGGTGACTCCGGCGGATGCCGGGCACAGGATGGCTCCGACCGTAGCGACGACGGTGGAGACCACAACGCCGTCCAGCGCTTCCCAGTAGTCCTTCCAGCCGGGCGATCCGTACATGGCATTGCGAACGCGGACCATGATGGCTTTGTTGGCGTTGGAGGTAGCGACGTTCCAGGTGTCCGGGTTCTGGCGGATGACCATCTCGATGTACTCGCGCAGTTCCTGCGCCTTTTCTTCGGGAATGGAAATAGTCGGCACATTCTTCGGCGTAGCCGGCTCAGGATCCTTGATCGGCTTGGCCTTGATCGGCTGACCGGTGACCTTGATCTTGTTTTTGCCCGAGGAGGTCTTGGTGACGTAGCCGCGTTGACCTTCGCCGTGGCTGCCCTCTTCGAAGTAGAGACCGCTGGGGTCGCTGTACGTGATCGGGGAGTTGTTGCCGTAGGCGTACCCGTGCATCTGCTGCGGATTGGCAGGATCCATGATCGGGTCGACCGAAATGAACCTGCCGAGGCTGGGGTCGTATTCGCGGGCGCCGAGGTGGATGAGGCCAGTGTCGTCTTGGGTGCCACCGACGAAGGCCGTGGTGCCCAGCCAGACTGATGGAGCGGTGCCGTGTTGTTCGCCGTAGGGCATGCTCCGGCGGCGTTGACTTGCCAGGGTTCCGGCGTCGATCTGGATCTGGCCGGTGCCTTGGTGATTGTTGATCGTCCATTTCAGGCCGGATGCGTCGCGGACAGCGATGCCGGCGTAGTAGCGGGTGCCGAGCGGGCCGCCGCTGGTGGGGGTAAGGACGAGTTCGGTGCTGCCGAGGTAGAGGGTGGTTTTGTCAGGTGCGCGGGAGATGAGCCGGCTGCCGCCGGCATCGTAGATGTACTGAGTGGTGTCGGTGTCCTCGGTAATGGTGTCTAGGCGGCCTTCGCCATTCCAGGTAAGCGTCTGGGTGGCGCCGGTGAGTGCGGTGCGGTGGGTCGTGTTGCCGGCGTTGTCGTAGGCGAAGCTGCGGATGCTGGCCTCGGCGAGGGGACCGCTGGCGGTAATCGAAGCGATCTGGTGGGCGGTCACTTGATGTGCGGCACCGACGTTGTAGGTCCACACGGTGTCACCCGTGGTGGGATTGTGGTCGGTTTGCGTTAGCCGGTTGCCGAGGGCGTCGAAGGTCCAGGACCGGTGGTAGGGGTCAGCGCCGGCGCGCTGGGGGTTGGTGCAGTTCGTGGTGGTCTGGGTCCATGCCTCGGTTAGCCGGCGCAGCTGATCGTAGGTGAAGCATTCAACCTGGTCGGTGGTGCCGTCGGTTTTTCCGGCGATCGTAGTGATGTTGCCGATTTGGTCGTAGGTGTAGCTGCTGGCGAACCGACTGTCGAAAACGCCAGGAGCGCTCTGGCGTTCGGTGGCGACGTCGTGGCTGTTCAGCCGTCCGGTTCCCGGGTCGATGGTGGTGGTATGCCGGACCTGGCTGCCGGGAGCACCGTGCACAGTCTGGTAGGTGGGTCCGTGACTGTAGTAGACGAGATCTGCCAGGTATCTGGTGTCGGGGATGCCGGCAATCTGCCCGATCGTTGACTGCAGGTAGCCGTTGCTGTCGTAGTCAGAGGTGATGGTCTCGGCGGGCAGGCCACCGATGCCCGGCAATGTCTGGCTGGTGATCTGGCCGGCGGGGTTGTAGGTAACGCCGGTGGTGTAGGTGCCAGCGAGGCTACCTTCGGCGGCGGGAATCGTGGCGGTGGAGCCGGTGGGCTGGTACTGGTCTGTGTAGCCGGTGACTGCGGTCGTGTAGGCGCTGCCGTTGTGCCACCTCGTGGATGAGGTCAGGCGGCCCTTAGCGATAGTGTCGTACAGGTAGCTAGCGTTTTTGACGCCGGTGCCGACGCGGCCGGCCCAGCGAGCCGTGGTGCGGGACATGGCGTCGTACTCGATGGAGACCATTCGCTCGCGTCCATCAAGGGTGTAGTCAACTCTGCCCACGGTGTCGTAATAGATGCT
This sequence comes from Micromonospora sp. NPDC051196, assembly GCF_040682415.1. NCBI lineage: Bacteria > Bacillati > Actinomycetota > Actinomycetes > Micromonosporales > Micromonosporaceae > Micromonospora > Micromonospora sp. NPDC051196. Next base: position 368,090 of record NZ_JBFBAY010000005.1, on the reverse strand, counting down.
GCTGGTGCCGGAGTCCGGGTCGACCTTCTTGGTAGTGCGGCCAGCGAGGTCGTACGTATTGGTCCACGTGTTGCCGGCGGAGTCGACGACCTTGGTCAGTTGGTCGAGGAGGTCGAATGTGTAGGAAGTGCTCTGGTACGCGTTCGGATCAGTGGCCGAGGTGTACTGGTCCAGGCGGGTGACGTTGCCACGCACATCGGTGTGGCTGACGGTCTTGGTGCCACCGATCGGGGGGACGACCGTGACGCGGTCCCCGTGGTAGGTGGTGGCGGTCTGGCGCCAAGCCACACCGAGCTTTTTGTCCACCTCCGTTGTAGCCCGGTTCAGGTGGTCGTAGCTGGTTTCCCGGATAGCCGGGACGCTGGCCAGGCTCGGGCTGACCAGCCCGGAGCCGGCCGCTGAGGTGTTGTGGAAGGGTTCGGTGGTGGCGGCCACATTGCCGCGGCCGTCGTAGGTGGTGGCGGTGACGATACGGCCGCCGTTCGGGCCGGGCTGTTGCCTCTCCCTGCTCTGGCCGACGCCGTCGACGTATTGGTATGAGGTGAGATAGACGGGGCTGCCGCTGTTGGATTGCAGGGTTTCGGTCTTGGTGCGCGCAGGGGCGGTCGGTTGTCCGATGCCGCTGGAGGTGATCTGGTGACTGAAGCGCAGCGACGGTATCCCAGAGGACTTCGCCTGCCCCGGCAGATACACCTCCGCAAAGCGGCCCAGTGGATCATAGACCAGCTCGGTGACCTTGCCGTTCGGGTCGGTGATCTTCGACGGACGGCCGGTGTGCCGGTCGATCAGCGTGGTGGTGGTGTGGTTGTAGCCGCCACCGACCGTGCTGGTGATGCCGTTATCGGGCCAGTTGACAACCGGGCTGTAGGTGGTCGTGGTGGTCAGCCCGGCGGGGTCGGTCGCGGTACGGATCCGGCCCATGTTGTCGTAGGTGCTTCGGCCACTGCTGGTGTAGGTGGCCGGGCCCGAGTAGACGCGGGTCTCGGCGACGTTGCCGTCGAACGGGGCCTGGGACCCTTCGACGGTGTACGTGTCGTAGAAGGTGACCGTCCGCGATAGCAGTGTGCCGGAGCCGCATGTGTCGCCGGACCAGGTTTCCACCCGTTCCGGGAAGCCGATCATGTAGTAGGAGTTGGGTGCGTTCTGTTGGGCGTAGGTGTAGGAGGTGCAGGTGTTGTCGGCGACGCCGACCTGGTTGTACTGGTGGAATCGGATCGGGAGCCCGTACGTGGACTCGTAGATGGTTTTCTCTTCGTTGGTCCGCCAGCTGCCGTCGTCGAGTTTGACCCGGTTGCTTTCTAGGCCGAGGCGGGTTTGGCGGGGGTTGGCGTAGCCGGGGCCGTTGGAGCTGCCTTGGATGACGTGGTCGTAGCGGGTGCTGGCGACCTCGGTGTAGGAGGCGTTGGCCGGATTCGCGTTGTAGGTGGTCATCCGGTAGTGGCGGGTTTGCAGGGTCCGGCCGGCGCGGGCGTAGTGGTCGTCATAGGTGTCACCGGCGTAGTCGGTGACCGTGGTCTGTTTGATACCGCCGCCGCTGCCAGGGTCATAGATGTCGTGGTACATGCCGCGGAAGAAGTTCGACATCCACACCGTGTACTTACTGGGGTCCGTACCCGAACCCTGCACCACGCGGACGCGGTTGTAGCCGGCGAAGATGCTCCACGTCTCCTCCGCGTCCGGCACGAGGGGGTTGTTGGGGTTCTTCCACGCCGGGTTCCCGACCGAGTAGTCGTACTGGGTGACCTGGTCCGGCGACCCACCCACCTGGTCCTTCACCACCACCTTCTTGACCAGGTACTTGTGGAAGATCCCGAACCCGGGGTCGGCCCCGGGTGGTGAGTGGAAGATCGGGTAGCAGTCCTCGGTGTTGACGTCCCAGTTACCCACCTTGCCGTTGTGCCAACTGTTGTAGCCCGACTGTGTCGACCCGCCCTGCGGACACGGCTTCTGCGTCCCGTACGTGACCTGCGTGCGCCCACCGAAGCCGTTACGCACGACGAGCAGGCGTGGCATGCGCATCGCGGACACACCGAGTCCGGACTCGTCGTAGTCGACGCGGCCGTCGCGGAAGTTCGGCTGGACGCCGTCGACGTAGTCGAAGTCCACCGGCGGCAGGTCGATCTTGTTCGTGTCCGCACCGATCAGGCCGCTGGGGCGTATGTAGTCCAGGACGAAGGCCCGCTCGGTCAAGCCGGTCGGGTTGGACACCTTGTACCGCAGCTGAACCCGGGCGATGTTGTTCCACTCTCCGGTGCCCGCGTTCCACTGGTAGGAGATGACGCGGTCCAGGATCCTGCTGGTGAAAAACGACTGGGTGTAGTTCCCACACGACGACGACCCACAGACCAGGTCACCGGGCACATCCGGGTAGGAGTTCGGGTTCGACGACAACGCCGGACAGGTCGCTGGCTCGTTGTTGAACGGATCATCTTCGGCGGTGCGCTCCACACATCGGTGCGCCCACCCGAACACCACCCGGCCGACCGGGACCGCACCCGCCTCGGTCACGTTCTTCGCGTACTCGATCTCCGACAGATACCCACCCCGGTCGTACTCCAGGATCGACCCGCTCAACGCCCGCTTGTAATGATTCGTCTCCCGCGTCCAGTGCAAATACGTCTCGTTCTCGTTGGCATCCCGAACCCGATCCAGGTTCCACCGCCACGGATCCCGACACGACGCCGGATAAACGTCATAGCAAGGCTCGCCCGCCTCGTCACCGAGGAACGACATCTTCCACACCGAGTCCCGCACGAACCCGAACCGGTACTCCGTACCGTCGGGCGTCCACACCTTCCAATAACCGTCGTCCTCAGCCCCACCCGCCAGGAACTCCACCCGCCACCCGAAGTCGTCGACCGGCTTCCACACACCCGCCGTCGTCTTCACGATCTGCGTCGACTGCCCCTGCAACGAAATCGTGATATGCGACGCCCCGGCATCATTCGTCGCCGTCTCCCCGTCCTCACCATCCGGGGACTCCCAACACATCTCCGTCTTATGCGTACGGCACGGCTTGTACGTCCGCTCGACATAACCCGGCGAGTACGACCACCCCAACCCCGCCGGACCCGACTGGTTGTTCGTCCCGTGCGTCATCCCATCCACCGCAGACGAGCTGTACGACAACTCCAAGCCCAGGGTCTGCCCGTACGGCAACGGCGGCTCCGGCAACGGATACGAATACGTGAACGACCCCGCGCTCTCCCCGACCTGCCACGACCCCGACGGCTTCAAATCCGTCGCCGTGTACGAACCCGTCGACCCACCCGACGCCGACGACGCCAACGCATACACACCAGTCGACTCGACCGTCGACTCCGGACCGAAACCCTCGAACACCCCGGTGCGGCTACCGGCGGCCGTCGCGTCGCCGCCGACCTCCACCACCGCCGTCAACGTCTTCGCATACGGATCATTGGTCGCCGACACCCACACCGGATCCGCCGAACACTCCGGCACCTCCGGCGTCGTCGCCGCACACCCCGGCAACCGCACCAACGTCAACCGATCCGCGAACGAACCCCCATACGCCTGCGCGAAATCCGCATAGTCGACAACGACCTGCACCGCACCAGCCACCGCCGAACCATCCGCACGATCAAGCGCATACAACGGGCCCGCGTTACCCAACGCCACCGACGCCGCCCGATCGAACGACCGCACCCGCACCGACCCGACCTCACCACCAGCCAGGCCCCGCCCCGCCACACCCTCACCCGCGGGCGCCTCACCGGCCGGTTCGACCGTCAGCCCGAACGCTTCCCGATCCTCAGGGTCACCCTGAAGGTCGAGGACCGCCTCACCACCCTCAGGGAACATGCCCGCGGGAAGGGGATCAGTCACCGTGACCTCGTCATCCGGATCCGGATCCTGCCCCTGCTGCCGCACCGCGACACTCGCCACCGACGTCGAATCACCCGGCTCCAACACCGGCCCCGCCGCAACCGCCGGGCCACGTAACTGCACCACCGGCAACAACCCCAGCAACACCGCGACCGCCAAGGCTCCCGCCCTGACCCTCCCCCGCGCCCCGAAACGGTCAAACGCAGTGCCCCCACGGCGGCCAGCAAGCATCACAACGCCCCCCGTCGATCAAGAAAATTGACCGACACGCTAGACACCCCATCGACGCCCACACAAGAGCATGATCAACAACCGTCCATGAAGGACGGTCACCGAACGCACTCATCAGGCGGGCCATCCGATCACACCTGCCGCCGAATACCACCACAAAGCACCCGACAGGAGGCCTACCACTCCAACCACTCAGCCAACACCTTCACGCAACGCGATCTTCAGAAAATTCTCAGCAAGAAGGGGTTACGGTCGGAGGCATCCTCCGACCTACTACAAGTCATCTCCAATCAGGAGGACTGGATAGAACGCCCATAGTCTGACAACTTACCGCCACCGATAATCTCATGATCGAGGCCACAAGGTGGTGGGCGGGTAAGCTCGATTGGGTACAAAACGCACCCATGACGATCTCGCCAGAGGTAGCAGCCATGACCAGTCAGCCGTCCGTACCCGTCGACGTGGCCCGCCTGCGAGAGGTGCTGGACGGGCCGTGGGTCGAGGTCCGCGAGGCACACCGCAGGGAACTCGACGACAGCTTCCTGCCGGTGTACGGGGAAAGCGGCGACCAGGCACGGGAGCGGATCACCCGGCTGCTTGCCCGGCTGCCGGTCACGATGGGCATGCCTGCGGCCTTCCCCGCCGAGTACGGCGGCCGGTCCGACATCGGCGCCTCGATCGTGGCCACCGAGATGCTGGCCCAGGTCGACCTGTCCCTGATGGTCAAGGCGGGCGTGCAGTGGGGCCTGTTCGGTGGTGCCGTCCTGTCGCTGGGCACCCGGCGGCACCACGACGCCTACCTGCGCGACATCGTCGCCGGTGACATCCTCGGCTGCTTCGCGATGACCGAGACCGGTCACGGCTCCGACGTCCAGCAGCTGCGCACCACCTGCACGTACGACCCGGCGACGCAGACCTTCGACCTGCACACCCCGCATCAGGCGGCCCGCAAGGACTACATCGGCAACGCGGCCCGCGACGGCCGGATGGCGGTGGTCTTCGCGCAGCTGATCACCGGTGGGCGGCAGCACGGTGTGCACGCCTGGCTGGTCCCGATCCGCGACGCGCAGGGCAACCCGATGCCGGGCGTGACCATCGGCGACGCGGGGCCCAAGGCCGGCCTGCTGGGTGTGGACAACGGGCGGCTCAGCTTCGACCACGTCACCGTGCCCCGGGAAATGCTGCTGGATCGCTACGGCCAGGTGGCCGCCGACGGCACCTACTCCAGCCCGATCTCCAACGACTCCCGGCGCTTCTTCACCATGCTCGGCACCCTGGTCCGGGGCCGGGCGAGCGTCGGTGGCGCCGCAGCGGCAGCCACCAAGGTGGCGCTGACCGTCGCGGTCCGCTACGGCGACATCCGCCGCCAGTTCAGCACCCCCGACGCCGAGCGTGAGGTGCTGCTCAACGACTACCTGGCCCACCAGCGCAAGCTGCTGCCGGCTCTGGCCACCACGTACGCCCTACACTTCGCCCAGGCCGAACTGGTCGCCGCGATCGACGAGGTGCAGGGCGGCGATGGTCCGGTCGACGAGCACCGCCAGCGGGAGTTGGAGTCCCGGGCCGCCGGTCTGAAGGCCGCACAGACCTGGCACGCCACCCGCACCATCCAGATGTGCCGGGAGGCGTGCGGCGGAGCCGGCTACCTGGCCGAGAACCGGCTGCCCGGTCTCAAGGCCGACACCGACGTCTTCACCACCTTCGAAGGCGACAACACGGTGCTGTTGCAGTTGGTGGCCAAGGGGCTGCTCACCGGCTACCGGGACGAGTTCGGCTCCCTGGACGGCTGGGGGCGGGCCTCCTTCGTCGCCGAACAGGTCCGTGAGATGGTGCTGGAACGCACCGCCGCGCGGGCGCTCATCGAGCGGCTCGTCAGCGCCGTACCGGGACGCGACGAGGAGGTCGCCGTCACCGATCGCGGCTGGCAGCTCAAGGCCTTCGAGGACCGCGAGCGGCATCTGCTCGACGGCGCGGTCCGGCGGCTGCGCAACGGCGCGAGCACCAAGAAGGACCGACCCTTCGACATCTTCAACGACGTCCAGGACCACGTCCTCACGGTCGCCGCCGCACACATCGACCGGGTCACCCTGGAGGCGTTCGTCGCCGGCATCGACAGCACCACGGACCCGGCGGTCAAGGCGCTGCTCTCCCGCGTCTGTGATCTGTACGCGCTCAGCGTGATCGAGGCCAACAAGGGCTGGTTCCTGGAACATGGCCGGCTCACACCGGCCCGCGCCAAGGCGATCACCGCCGTGGTGAACGGCCTGCTCAAGGAGCTACGCCCGCAGATGCGCACGCTCGTGGACGGGTTCGCCATCCCGCAGACGTGGCTGCACTGCGCCATCCTCCGCGAGGAGGCCGACCGGCAGGAGACCATGGCGGCCCACGACGCCGCCGGTGACCCGCAGACCGTCCCGGCGTAGCCGGGCCTACTTCCCGACTGTTCAGTAACGGACCGTAGCGACTGCAATCGCGAAGGGGTACCGCATCCTGGGGCCACACCCTCGTCGACGGGAGCCCCTGGTGATCTGGATCATCGAGAGCAAGAGCAAGCTGAGTCGTGAGTTCGCGGCCGACCTCAAGCGCCTCCGGGCCAATGCGGCGGTCGCGGCGCACGTCTCCCGATCCGTACTGAACAGCACGCTCGCCGAGGTGCAGACCCCGCTCGCGCCCGCCCTCGCCCCCGGCGAGCCGGTGCTGGTGCTCGCCCACTCCGGCTACGACTTCGACAACCGCCACGGGCAGGAGGCACCCTGGATCGGCGGGCGGTGGCTGGACGAGTTCGTGCAGGACGTCACGGCGAAGTTCACCCCGGCCGGCCTCAGCGGCCGCACCCTGTGGTTTCTCGTCTGCCACACCGGGCACGACACCACCGCGTTGGCCAACCTCCTGGCCGCCGCCGGGGTGGACAACGTGACGATCTACATGCCGACGGACTTCATGTACATCAGCAAGGCCGGCATTCCGCACGTGCTGGTGAGTGCAGCCGATCTCGACAGCGTCAACAGGGACGTCGCCAGGTGCGACAGCGACTACTGGAGCATCCAGGGTTCGCAGGCCACCGGCAGCTACTGGGCCGGCTGCTCGATCAGCGGGCAGGTGGTCACCAAGCTGTCCGCGACGGTGGTCGAGGAGGCCGTCCGGGCCCAGTTCGACCCGGACGAGGACGAGGTCTGAGCCGGTGTGGGCCGGGGACCGGGTCGCGGCCCTCGGCCCCTGCGGGGCAGCCGGAACAGCGCGGGCAGGTGGACAGTCCGGCGGCCGGGTGGCACCCGAACGGACCCGCTCAGACGCCGAAACCGACGCGTTGGTTGCCGCCGGTGTCGACCTGACGGATGGCCAGAGCGGCGTCCAGCGCGGCGACGGTGGACGACCAGCCCTTGTCCTCGGCGGAGTCCGGCAGGCCGGCCCGGTCGCGGGCCTGGTCGAGGGTGTCGACGGTGAGTACGCCGTGCGCGACCGGCTTGCCCTCGTCGAGCGCGACCCGGGTCAGCCCGTCGGTGACCGATCGGCAGACGTAGTCGAAGTGGGCGGTGGCCCCGCGTACCACCACGCCGAGGGCGACCACCACGTCGCAGCGGCGGGCCAGGGCCTGAGCCACCACCGGCAACTCCACCGAGCCGGCCACCCGGGCCACCACGGCCCGGGCCCCGCACGCCTGCGCGGCGGCGACCGCCCGGTCGAGCATGTGATCGGTCAGCTCACCGTGCCAGCGCGCGGCGACCACACCCACGGTCATCCCCGACGCGTCGACCGGAGTCGTCCCCGGCTCACCGAAACCTGCCATCTCTCCTACGCTCCGATCTCGTTGCCGGCCACCGGGCGACCCATCGGCGCCTCGGCCGTCCCGTCCACGTCGAGCAGGTGCCCCATCCGATCCCGCTTGGTGCGCAGGTAACGCACGTTCTCCGGGTGCGCGCGTACCGGCAGACTCTCCCGGCCGGTGACGGTGAGCCCGTAGCCCTCCAACCCGGCCCGCTTGGCCGGGTTGTTGGTGAGCAGCCGCATCGAGCGCACTCCGAGGTCGTAGAGGATCTGCGCACCGGTGCCGTAGTCACGCGCGTCGGCCGGCAGGCCGAGGTCGAGATTCGCGTCGACCGTGTCGCGACCCTGGTCCTGCAACTGGTACGCCCGCAGCTTGTGCAGCAGCCCGATGCCCCGCCCCTCGTGGCCGCGCACGTAGAGGACCACGCCCCGTCCCTCCCGCGCCACCCGGTCCAGGGCGGCGTTGAGCTGAGGGCCGCAGTCGCAGCGCACCGAGGCGAAGGCGTCCCCGGTCAGGCACTCGGAGTGCACCCGTACCAGCACGTCCCGGCCGTCGCCGATCTCACCCATCACCAGGGCCACGTGCTCGGCCGAGTCGTGCTCGCTGCGGTAGCCCAGCGCCCGGAACACGCCGTGCTCGGTGGGCATCCGGGCGTCGGCGACCAGTTCGACCTGCTTCTCGGTGCGGCGCCGGTAGGCGATCAGGTCGGCGATGGTGACCAGGGTCAGCGAGTGCTCGGCACAGAACTTCTCCAGGTCCGGCAGCCGCATCATGGTGCCGTCGTCGTTGACCAGTTCACAGAGCACCCCGGCCGGCCGCAGACCGGCCAGCCGCGCCAGGTCGACGGCCGCCTCGGTGTGTCCGGCACGGCGCAGCACCCCGCCCGGGCGGGCCCGCAACGGCACCACGTGCCCCGGCCGTGCCAGGTCGGCCGACCCGGTCGCCGGGTCGGCGAGCAGCCGGATGGTGTGCGCCCGGTCGGCGGCGGAGATGCCGGTGCTCACCCCCTCGCGGGCGTCGACCGTCACCGTGTACGCCGTCTGCCGGCGGTCCTGGTTGGTGTGGTGCATGGGCGGCAGGTCGAGCCGGTCGCACTCGCTCTCGGTGAGCGGTACGCAGATGAAGCCCGAGGTGTGCCGCACGGTGAAGGCCAGCAGTTCCGGGGTGGCCAGTTCGGCGGCGAAGATCAGATCGCCCTCGTTCTCCCGGTCCTCGTCGTCGACCACGACGACCGGCCGGCCGGCGGCGATGTCCGCCAGCGCCTGCTCGATGCTGTCGAAGGATCCCGAATCGGTCATGCCACGGCCTCCGCGTAGGTTGACGTGATCCCGGCGGCCGACCGGCCGAGCGGGCCGGTCATGCCCGCACCGACCCGGTGGCGGTCACGTCGGGCAACGCCGCCGACGATTCGGTGCCGAGCAGCCGCTCGACGTACTTGGCCAGCACGTCGACCTCCAGGTTGACCGGGTCGCCCACCCGTCGGGCACCGAGCGTGGTCAGCGACAGGGTGGTGGGGATCAGACCCACCGTGAACCAGTCGCCACCCACCTCGGCCACGGTCAGTGACACCCCGTCGACGGTGATCGAGCCCTTCTCCACCACGTACCGGGCCAGCGACGCGGGCAGCCGGAACCGGACCGTCTCCCACTGCTGCGCCGGCTGGCGCGAGAGCACCTCGCCCACGCCGTCGACGTGGCCCTGCACCAGGTGGCCACCGAGGCGACTGCCGAGCGCGGCGGCGCGTTCCAGGTTGACCCGGTCGCCGGAGCGCAGCGTGCCCAGCGCCGAACGGCGCAGGGTCTCGCCCATCACGTCGGCGGTGAACACCCCGCCGTCGGCCTCCACCACGGTCAGGCAGACGCCGTTGACCGCGATCGAGTCGCCGTGCCGGGCGTCGGAGGTGACCAGCGGGCCGCGGATCGCCATCCGGACCGAATCCTGTGCCGTCGGGGTCACTCCGACGATCTCGCCCTGTTCCTCGACGATGCCGGTGAACATGCCTAGCCCTCCCTCTTACGGGGCAGTGCGGTGATCCGCAGGTCGGGTCCGACCTGGGTAACGTCGGTGATCTCCAGGTCGATGGCCTCGGCGATGGTGGTCACACCCGCGTCGATCAGGGCGGCCGGGCCCGCGCCGAGCAACCGGGGGGCGAGATAGCCGACGACCCGGTCGACCAGACCGGCGGCGAGGAACGCCCCGGCCAGCCTCGGCCCACCCTCCAGCAGCACGGCCCGCACTCCCCGGGTATGCAGGCCGGCCAGCAGCGCGGGCAGGTCCACCCCCCCGTCCGGGCCGGTACCCACCTCCGCCGCGGTGGCGATCCAGGTGCGGGCGGCACCGTCGCGGACCTGGGCGTCGACGGGGGTACGCCCGGCCGAGTCGACCACCACCCGCAACGGTTGCCGGATGGCCAGGCTGCCGTCCCGCAGGTTGCGCACGGTGAGCCGTGGGTCGTCGGCGAGGACCGTGCCGACCCCGACGATCACCGCGTCGACGGTCGCGCGGAGCGCGTGCACGTCCATCCGGGCCGCCTCCGACGTGATCCACATGCTGGTGCCGTCGGCCGCCGCGGACCGGCCGTCCAGCGTCGCCGCGTACTTCCAGATCACGTAGGGCCAGCCCCGGCGCATCGCGGTCAACCAGGCGATGTTGCCGCTCTCCGCCTCGGCGGCGCGTACTCCCAGGTCGACCCGGACACCGGCGGCCCGCAGCGTCGCGGCGCCGCCGGCCGCGACCGGGGTCGGGTCGGGCACCGCGATGACCACCCGCGCCACCTGTGCCTGCACCAGGGCGTTGCTACAGGGTCCGGTGCGACCGGTGTGGTCGCAGGGCTCCAGGGTGACCACGGCGGTGCCGCCCTTCGCCCGGTGGCCCGCCTGGGCCAGCGCGACGATCTCGGCATGCGGCCCGCCGGCGTACGCGTGGAAGCCCTCGCCGACCACCTCGCCGTCGGCGTCGAGCAGCACGCAGCCGACCACGGGATTGGGACTGGTCGTGCCGAGCCCGCGCGCCGCGAGTTCGATCGCGCGACGCATCGCCTCATCCACGGAGACGCTCGCCATCGGCCTGGTCCCTGCCCTCTCGCTGTCAAGGCGCGGGCGGGGAGACGGGAACAGGCAGGCGGCGGAGTCCGGGTACGGCGCAGCCGCCCCGGTTGGGAGGGTGCGCACGCCGAAGTTCGGCGAGCACCCCGGCCCTTCCGATCCGCGCGCTGTCTCCCATCCGGACTGTCTGGGCGCGGACGGACCGCACCCAACCGTCGGCCCCGGATTCTCACCAGGTCCACCGGGCGGACGAACCGCTCCCGGGTCGCGGGCTTACCACGGTCGGACCGTGGATCACCGCCGGTTCGGAATTACACCGAGTCCCGCCAGCGCGTGGTGGGTACTGAGGGAAAGTCTTACACGTAGACCGGGTGGTTTGGCCAGCCCGGCGAGCTACTTCACATGACGGTGATTCGGTTCGGTGACACCGCGCCGACGGTCCACCGCCACGTACGAACCGGGTTGGCTCTTGGCCACGGTTTTCATTTCCGAAGCGATGGTCATCGCCTCAAGTGGGCTGGTCAGGCGCTTGTCGGCGTCGGAGATGCAGACCCCGATGGAGAGGGTTACCAGGGCCGCCCGGCGGATGTTTCCGCGCCGATCCTTCAGCTCCACGTACCCCCGTTCGCGGTCGGTGGGGTCGTAGAGGGCGTCCGCCGCCTTCTCGAAACTTGCGGAAACTCGGGACGTGAGCGGCCGAACCTGATCCGGGGTGCAGACGAAGACGAAGTCGTCACCGCCGACGTGACCGAGGAAGGCCGGCGGCAGCGCCACCGAAACCACCGCCTGGTGCAGGGTGCGCGCCAACGCGGAGATGAAGTCGTCGCCCCGGACGAACCCGTACCGGTCGTTGACGCTCTTGAACCGGTCGATGTCGATGTAGCCGACCGCGTAGTCGGTGCCGCTGCGGACCCGGTCGGCGATCTCCCGACGGATACGGCTGTTGCCCGGCAGCCCGGTCAGCGGGGAAACCTCGCGGAACTCCTTGTTGCGGCGCAGCGTCGAGGTGACCCGGGCCAGCAGTTCCAGGGTGTCGAAGGGCTTGACCAGATAATCGTCGGCCCCGGCACTGAGCCCGTTGACCTTGTCCTGGGTCATCCCCTTGGCGGTCAACATGATCACCGGCAGGACCGCGGTCATCGGGTCGGCCCGCAGCCGCCGGGTCAGTTCCAGGCCGTCCACCCGGGGCATCATCAGGTCGACCACGGCCAGGTCGGGGCGCTGGTGTTGGATCAGTTCCAGCGCCTCCTGCCCGTCGCTGGCGAGCATCACGTCGAAACCGTGCAGCCGCAGGTTGAACTCGACGAAACGGGCGATGTCCTCGTCGTCGTCGACGACGAGGATCACGTCCTTGCGGTCGCTGGCGGGTTCCACGTCACTGCCCGTCAGCCGCGCGCTCCGCCAGCTGCCGCAGCCGGCGTACCGCCTCGGCCGGATCGTCGGCGCCGTAGACCGCGGTGCCGGCGACGAACGCGTCGGCACCGGCCGCGGCGGCCTGCTCGATGGTGTCGGCGGCGATCCCACCGTCGACCTCGATACGCAGTTCCAGGTGGCCGGCGGCGGCGTGCCGACGAGCGGTGCGGACCTTGTCCAACAACTGCGGAATGAACCGCTGGCCACCGAACCCGGCCTTGATGGTCATCACCAGCAGCGTGTCGAAGTTTGGCAACAGGTCGAGGTACGGCTCGATCGGGGTGTCCCGGTCGATCGCCAGACCCGCCTTGGCGCCGGCCGCGCGCAGATCCTTGGCCAGTGCCACCGGATCGTCACACGCCTCGGCGTGGAAGGTGACGTTGTAGGCCCCGGCGTCGGCGTAGCCGGGCGCCCACCGGCGCGGATCCTCGATCATCAGGTGGACGTCGAACGGCAGTTCGGTGGCGGCGCGCAGGCTCTGCACGACGGGCAACCCGATGGTCAGATTCGGCACGAAGTGGTTGTCCATCACGTCCACGTGCAACCAGTCCGCGGCGTTCTCGACGGCACGGACCTCTTCGGCGAGGCGGGCGAAATCGGCGGCGAGGATGCTGGGCGCGATGATCAGCGGCGGTACGGTCACCGGGCCAGTGTACGAAGGCGGCCGTCACCCGCTGGCAGCACGGCACCAACCAGGACGCCACGTGACCCAGAGGTGACCAATGGTGCAGAATGGCACCCTCCGGACCGATGGCACAGTGCGAAGGTGCTCCCCCGACTGGCCAGACGGCCGAATCGCGGCGACACTCCATCCGGGACGGTCACGGTAACGTGCAGGCTGGTGGGCACGGGAGCCGACAGCCGGGCAACGGCTCCCGGAAAGGGCGGACGATGCGACGGTGGTTCGCGGCGCTGGTGTTGGCCAGCGCGGCTGCGATTGCGCTGAGTGGCTGCGTACGGCAGGGAGCGACGGACGGCGATCTCACCGACGACTGGCCCGCGCTGCGCGCGCCGACGATGTTCGTCCCGGCCACCGACGCCTGCCTGCCGCGGGTCACCGCGATCGTGCAGGCAAGCACCTACGAGACCGTGGACTGCGCCCGCAACCATCTGGCCGAGGCGGTCCACGTCGGCGCGTTCAGCGGTGCGGCGGGCAGGGGCCCGCGACCCGAGCCCGGATCCGCAGCCCTGCGCAAGGCCCGGGCCGAGTGCGACCAGCGGGCTCGGCTGGTGCTCGGTGGCGACTGGCACGTCGCCCGGCTGACGCTGAACATCGCCCTGCCGTCGGTGTCGGCCTGGAACGGCGGCGCCCGATGGTTCCGCTGCGACCTGAGCGAGACCGACAGCATCGACAACACCCGGCCGGTCAACCGCACCGGCAGCCTGCGCGGGGCGCTGATCGGCGACTCACCGCTGGTGCACCGCTGTTTCGACCCGAAGCTCATCGGCAACAGCCTGAACTACATGGCCCCCGTGCTGTGCACCGAACCGCACGGCGCCGAGTTCGTCGGGGTGTACATCGAGCGGGACATGACCTGGCAACAGTTCAGTGACTCGGCCGGCCAGGCACACCGACGCTGCATGGAACTGATCGCCGCGTACGCGGACGTGCCCAACAACTCCGACCTGCCCTACCGCGCCGGCTCGATCTTCTATCCGCCCTCGCAACGAGAATGGGAGGAGGGCGATCGGGGGGTGCGCTGTCTGCTGTGGAGTGACGATCGCAAGCTCACCGGCTCGATGCGTGGGGTCGGCCCGCAAGGACTCCCGGTGACCTGATCACCGTGCCGTATGCTGCCGCTGCTACGCGCGCCGGAGGCCGCGCGAGCGCGGCGGCGGGAGGTCGACGGGATGCGACGGTGGCTGACCGGGATCGCGCTGAGCACGGTGGTGGCGCTGGCGCCGGCCGGCTGCACCAGGCCGGCCGGGACCGACGGCGACCTCAGCGACGACTGGGCGCCGATGGCCGCGCCCGCCGTGTTCACCCCCGCGCCAGACACCTGTCACGCCCAGCCGCAGGAAGTCGGCTACGTCGGCGCGTACGCCCCGGTGGACTGCGATCAGCCGCACCGGGTCGAGACCCTGCACGTCGGTTCGCTGCCCTCGGCGGACACGAAGACGCCACCGACCGCCGGCAGCGCCCAGATGCGTACCGCCTTCGCCGAGTGCGACCGGCAGACGCGTTCGGCCCTGGGAGCCGACTGGCGTAGCGGCCGGGTCGGGCTGAGCGTCGTCTTCCCCTCCCCGGCGGCGTGGAGCGGCGGCGCACGCTGGTTCCGCTGCGACGTGACCGAACTACGCGGCCTGGACGTCCCGGTCCCGGTACGGCGCACGGCGAGCCTGTCCGGAACCCTGTCCGGGGCGTCACCGCTGCGGCACGGCTGCTTCAACGCCAAGACCAGCGGCGACGAGGTCATCGAGATGGTCGCCGTCAAGTGCACGGCGCGACACCGGGCCGAGTTCGTCGGCATCTGGAAGGCCCCGAAAAGCAGCTACAAGGATTTCCTCGACAACGCCGGGCGGGCCCATCGGGGCTGCCGCAGCTTGATCGCGAAGTTCGCCAAGGTGCCGGACGACAACAACCTCCAGTACCGCGCCGGCACCATCTTCTACCATCCCGCCGAGGCCGAGTGGCGCAGCGGCAACCGGGGCGTGCAGTGCTTCCTGTGGAGCAGCGAGCGTGTCCTCACCCGTTCGATGAAGGGCGCCGGCAGCCGAGCCCTGCCGATCACCTGAGGCGACCGGCCGGGCTCGGCGTCAAACCCGCCCACCGGCAGGGTGCGACGTCAGCCGCGGCGCAGCACGGCGAGGAACATCGCGTCGGTGCCGTGTCGATGCGGCCACAGCTGCACCGTCGGCCCGGCCCCGAGCCCCGGCATGCCCGCCGGCAACAACGGCCGGGCGTCGACGAAGTCCACCGGGGCACCGCACCTACGGGCGGCCTCGGTGACCGTCACGTGGGTCTCCACGGTGTGCGGTGAACAGGTCACGTAGGCCACCACGCCACCCGGGCGGACCGCACGGAGCCCGGCGGTGAGCAGCTCGCGCTGCAACCGGGTCAACGCCGGCAGATCCGAGGGCTGACGCCGCCAACGCGACTCCGGTCGGCGACGCAGCGACCCCAGACCGGTGCACGGGGCGTCGACCAGTACCCGGTCGAAGTGCCCCTCGGGCAGCTTCGGCTCGGCACCGACCAGCCGACCGTCGGTGTGCAACACGGTCACCGGCAGGCCACGGGTGGCGCCCTCCACCAGTCGGGCGCGGTGCTCGGCCACCTCCACCGCGGTCAGCCGCGCGTCGCGCTGCGCCGCGAGCGCGCCGAGCAGCCCCGACTTGCCGCCCGGCCCGGCGCACAGGTCGAGCCAGCGACCGTCCGGGCCGTCCAGCGGTGCCACCGCGAGGGCGTTGGCGACCAGTTGGGACCCCTCGTCCTGGACGTGGGCGCGCCCGTCGGTCACCGCCGCCAGGTCCCCGGGTGAGCCGCCACCGAGATAGACGGCGTACGGCGAGAAGGCACCCGGTGCGCCACCGGAGGCGTCGGCGAGCTCGATCGGGTCGGCGAGACCCGGCCGGGCGCACAGGTGCACCGGTGGGCGTTCGTTGTCCTCGATCAGCAGCCGGGTGGTCTCGCCGAGGTCACCGCCGAGCGCCTCGGAGAACGCCCGGACGATCCACTGTGGATGGCTGTGGGCGAGGGCGAGGTGGCCGATGGGGTCGGTCTCCATCGACGGGGCGAGGCGGGCCACCCACTCGTCCGCGTCACAGGCCGCTACCTCGCGCAACACCGCATTGGCGAAACCGGTGGCACCCTGACCGACCATCCGGACCAGGTCGACGGTCGAGGAGACCGCCGCGTGTGCGGGCACCCTGGTGTGCAGCACCTGGTACGCGCCGATGCGCAACGCGTCGCGTACCGGCGGGTCGATCCGCTGCACGTCCCGACCGGCGGCAGAGGTGAGAATCGCGTCGAGGGTGCCGAGGTGACGCAGCGTGCCGTAGGTCAGCTCGGTGGCGAAGGCGGCGTCCCGCCCGACCAGCCCCTCGTCCCGCAGGATCGCCGGCAGCACCAGGTTGGCGTACGCGTCGTCCCGGTTGACCGCGGCGACGGCCTGGTACGCGGCGTAGCGGGGCCGGTCCACCGTCGGGCGGGGGGCACGCGGGCCCCGTCGGTCCATTCCCCCGCGCGGTGCGGTGTCCCTCACGCCAGTTCCTCCCCGGCACTGACCCGGACGCCGCGCGCCCAGTCGGTCGCCGGCATGGCCCGCTTGCCCGCCGCCCGCACCTCGCCGAGGCGAACCGGGACGGTGGCCGTGCCGACCAGCACCCGCGCCTTCTCCACCTTCAACTCCCCGGGCTTGAGGGCGTCGGCGTCCGGTGCCGCGACGACCGGCCCCAGCTTCACCCGCTCACCCCGGAAGGTCGTCCACGGCCCGGGCGCCGGGGTGCAGGCACGAATCCGGCGGTCCACCGCAAAGGCGGGGTCGGACCAGCGGACCCGGGCGTCCTCCACGGTCAGCTTCGGCGCCAGGGTGACCCCGTCGGCGGGCTGCGGCTCGGCCCGGGCGGTGCCGTCGTCC
This sequence comes from Micromonospora sp. NPDC051196, assembly GCF_040682415.1. Taxonomy (NCBI): domain Bacteria; kingdom Bacillati; phylum Actinomycetota; class Actinomycetes; order Micromonosporales; family Micromonosporaceae; genus Micromonospora; species Micromonospora sp. NPDC051196. Next base: position 351,213 of record NZ_JBFBAY010000005.1, on the reverse strand, counting down.
AGCGCGTCCAGCACCGCCACCAGCAAACCGGCCCCGGAGTGGGCCAATCGCTCCAGCAGGTCGCCCGAGGTGTCGGCGGGCCGGATCTCGTCGGTCAGCGTGCCGTACACCGGGCCGGTGTCCAGCCCCTCCTCCAGTTGAAAGACGCTGGCGCCGGTGAACTCGTCGCCGTGCAGCACCGCGTGCTGCACGGGTGCGGCACCCCGCCACGCGGGCAGCAGCGAGAAGTGCAGGTTCACCCAGCCCAGCCGGGGGATCTCCAACGCGACCGGCGGGACCAGCGCACCGTAGGCCACCACCGGTACGCAGTCCGGGGCCAGGGCGCGCAGCCGGTCCAGGAACTCCGGCTCGCGCGGCCGGGCCGGGGTGAGCACCTCGACGCCGTGCTCGTCGGCCCAGGCACCCACCGGGGAACGGACCAGGCCACGGCCCCGACCGGCCGGTGCGTCGGGGCGGGTGACCACGGCGATCAGCTCGTGCCGGGACTCGGCGACCGCAGCGAGGGCGGGAACGGCAACGGCCGGAGTGCCGGCGAAGATCACACGCATCCGGTCACCGCCCCAGGCCGAACGGGCTGCCGGCGGTGTGCGGGCTCAGCTTGACCGTGGGCGGGGTGGCCGCGTCGTACCACTCGGCCTGGCGGATCGCCTTCATCGCCTCCTTGCGACCGGCGGAGTCCAGCCGGTCGATGAACAGCACACCGTCGAGGTGGTCGGTCTCGTGCTGCACACAGCGGGCCATCAGGCCGGTGCCGACGATCTGCAACGGGTCGCCGTAGCCGTTGAAACCCTTGGCGATCACGTTCTGCCGGCGCTTGGTGTCGAAGTACATCCCGGGAATGGACAGGCAGCCCTCCGGGCCGTCCTGCTCCTCGGAGTCGGGAAACTCCAGCACCGGGTTCACCAGGTGGCCCACCACGTCGTCGACGTCGAAGGTGAACACCCGCAGGCCCACACCGAGCTGCGGCGCGGCGAGACCGGCCCCGCTGCTGTCACGCATGGTGTCGGTCAGGTCGGCGATGAGCTTGCGCAGCTCCACGTCGAAATCGACAACCGGATCGGCCGGCGTGCGCAGCACCGGATCGCCGAACAGACGGATGGGCTGGACGGTCACGCGGGTTGACTCCTTAACGGGCGGGCGGTAGTGCCGTACCAGTCTACGGAGTGTCCGGGGTCGCCCCGACCGGCGCACCATGATCGGCGACCGATGCCAGCTCACCCACGGTGACCGGCAGCGTCTCGTACCCGCGCAGGGTCAGCCGCGACCGACGCCGGGGCGTGCCCGACAACGCCAGCGCGGGCAGCCGACGCAGCAGCCGGGTGAAGGCGACCTGCCCCTCCAGCCGGGCCAGCCCGGCACCCAGGCAGTAGTGCGGACCGGCGCCGAAGGAGAGCGGGTTCGACAACGCCCGCCACGGGTCGAAACGGTCCGGTTGCGGGTAGCGTCGGGGATCGCGGTTGGCCGCGCCCAGCAGCAGCAGGATCCGGCTGCCGGCGGACACCTCGACCGTACCGACTCGCACCGTCTCGCTGCTGGTCCGGGTGGTCAGCTGCACGGGAGAGTCGTAGCGCAGCAGTTCGTCGACGTACGCCGGGGCGTGTTCCGGGTGACGGCGCAACACGTCGGCGGCCGTGGGGTGCGCCAGCAGCACCGCCAGACCGTTGCCCAGCAGGTTGGTGGTGGTCTCGAATCCCGCGACGAGCAGGACCACGAGGTTGCCCAGCAGCTCGTCACCGGAAAGCCGGTCACCGTCGTCGTGTGCCTGCACCAGCGCGGTGGTCAGGTCGTCGGCCGGACGGCGCCGACGAGCGGAAACCAACTCGGTGAAGTAGCCGACCAGCTCGGTGGCGCCCGCGTCGGCCATGGCCAGCTCCTCGCGGGTGATCTCGGGTTCCAGGACGGCGGTGAGATCGGCCGCCCAACGTCGGAACAGCGGCCGGTCGACGGCCGGCACACCGAGCAGCTCGCAGATCACCGCGACCGGCAGCGGATAGGCGAAGTCGGCCATGAAGTCGACGCCTCGACCGGCCGCCGCCATCGCGTCGATCAACTCGTCGGCCTGCGCCGCCACCACGTCCCGCATCGCCGCGATCCGCCGGGGGGTGAAGGCCCGCGCGGCGAGACGACGCATCCGACTGTGATCGGGCGGGTTGGTCTCCAGCATCGACCGGGCGATCGTCGAGACGGCCGGGCTATCGCGCCACTGCGGCAGCAGCATGTCGCGCACCGCGTCGTCGGAGACCCGCACCCGGGCGTCCCGCAGGAGCTCGTCGGCCTCGGCATAGCCGGTGACGACGTACAGGCCCGGACCGGAGGGGACCACCGGACCGTGGGCGCGCAGCCGCTCGTACGCCGGATAGGGGTCGAGGCGCCCGGCGGGCGCCATGAGTGCGGCGAGGGTGTCCGCAACGTCCATAATGGCCTCCCCGGTGTGCCGAAGCTCCCATCATGCCCGCACGGCGACCCGACGGCATTCGGCGAGGGTGTCCGGGCGCGGCGGCCGGGCGGTCAGCCGAGGCCGCCGGGCTCCCCCGCCAGCACCGCGTCCCCGGCGAGCAGGGCGTGTTCCGGCAGCGGCAGGCGGATGTCGTGGGCCGCCTCCCAATCGTGGAGGAGGCTGGGCCGGGCCTGCGCGGCGAAGAAGTCGACCGCGCTCGTCGTGCCCACCACCGGCTCGTCGACCTCGGCGACGAGCCGCCCGGGCACCAGCCGGAAACCGTTCTGGATGGCGGCGCTGAGCCGGCGGTGCCCGTTGATCACGAAGAAGTACTCGCCGGTGTAGCCGAGTTCCAACGGCTCCAGGGCCGCCTCACCGGCCTCGGCCACCTCGCCGACGAACGTCGAGTCCCACAGGCCGCGCAGGCCGGCGACATCCTCGGTCGGGTAGACCCGCGCCGGGTCGAGCAGCAGCAGCGGGGGCGCGGCGCGCAGCACCTCGGGGGCCAGCCGCCCCTCGTACACGTCGATGATGCGCTCGATCACCTCGTCGGCGGGGGCCCGGGTGGTGTCGCAGACCAGGTCGTAGTTGCGCAGCCGGGCCTTGTCCACGCCGTAGCGGACCAGGAACCGGCCACGCTCACTCTCGCTGCGCTCCCTGAGCTTGGCCTTGGCCTCCTCCAGCGAGGTGTAGCTCTCGGCCGGACCGGAGGGGCGCAGCAGCACCCTGCGGGCCGCCTCACCGGGCTCGGTGATCATGTGCACCTTGAGCGCGTCGGTGAAGAAGTGCCAGGCCAGCCGCGAGTCCATGACGAGGCTCTCGCCGGAGGCGGCGATGTCGCGCTGGAGCTGGTCGACGTAGCCGTCGACGGCCTGGTCCAGCTCGGCGTGCAGATTGAGCTGGAGCGCGGTCATCTGACGCTCCTGGGCCATCTGCCGGTAGAGGTCGCCGACACTGATCCGGCGCAGTCCCAGCCGCTTGGAGATCTCGACTGACACGGTGCTCTTGCCGCTACCGAGGTCACCGTTGAAGACGATCGACTGACGAACGGTCACGACTGGCCCACCCCTGAATCACCGGCTGATTGGAAGCATCGATATCGCGCCGTCCTGCGACAACCCCTACCCTGCGCGTCTGCCGTCGCGCCGTGACCTGGAGCTGTCGTGCGCCCCGGCATGACGGGCGACTCTATCACCTTCGGCACGACGGCCCCGAAGACACGACCGCCGCCCGGCATATCGGCACGGACAGCGATGGATTTCTCACATATGGCGACAATTGCGGTGTCAGCCACCACGCAACGTCACCGGGCGGCGTCAGTTGACGATGTCAGAACATCGCGAGCGGGTCGACCTGTAGGCGTACCGGGTCGGCCGCCTTCCGGGCGCTGCGTACCCCGGCCGCCGCGTGCAACGCCTCGGCCAGTGCCGCGGCCCGCGCCCGAGGCACCCGGACCAGCATCCGCTCCCGCTCGCCGTCGGCCGGTACCGGGCCGAGCAGTTGCGCCTCGTCGGGCAGGCGCGCCTGCGCCAACAGGTCGGCCACGGCGTCCGGTGCACCGGTCAGGCTGGCCATCCGTACCGCCGGCGGGAAGCCGAGTTCCCGCCGCTCGGCCAACTCCCGGGCGGCGAACCAGGCGGGATCCCAGCGCAGCAGAGCCTGTACCGGGGCGAGCGCGCCATCGGCGACCACCACCACCCGGCCCCCCTCGGCAGCCGGCCGGGCCAGCGCGGCCGCCGCCGCCCAGCGCCGCAGCGCCTCCTCGCCCGCGCGCAGGTCCGCCCGGGTGAGCAGGGCCCAGGTGTCCAGCAGCAGCACCGCCCCGTAGCCACCCTCGGCGACCGGCTCGGCGCCCGGGGTGGCGATCACCAGGCCGGCGCCGCCGGGGACGTCGGCCAGCACCTCCTCCCGTCCCGAGGTGCGCACCGGCACGCCGGGAAAGGCCCGCCCCAACTCCTCGGCGGTACGTCGGGCTCCGGTGACCGAGGCCCGAAGCCGCCGCCCACCGCAGTGCGGGCAGGCGTACGCGGCCGCCACCCGCCCGCACCACCGGCAGGCCGGTGCCCCACCGGCCGACGGCAGCGCCAACGGCCCGGCGCAGTGCGGACAGCGAGCCGGGGTACGACAGTCGTCGCAGGCCACCGACGGCAGGTAACCCCGCCGGGGAACCTGCACCAGAACCGGAGACTCCGCCCGCAGCGCCTCCCGGGCGGCGGTCCAGGCCAGGCTGGGCAGCCGGGCGGTCGCCGCCCCCGGATCACGGGCCAACTGTGGGTCGTCGCCGGTCGGGGCCACCGCCGGAGCACGGGCCCGCAGCACCTCCCGGGCCGCGACCACCTCACGGGCCCACCCGGTCTCCACCAGCAGTTGCGCCTCGGCGGTACGGGCGTAGCCGCCGACCAGCGCCGCCGCGCCGTCGAGTTGGGCGCGGGTGAGCAACACCTCACGGGCGTGCGGGTACGGAGCCCGCTGCTCGGCGTGCAGGTCGTCACCGTCGTCCCAGATGGCCACCAGACCCAGCCGGGACACCGGGGCGAACATGGCCGCCCGGGTACCGATGACCACCGGCGCGGCGTGGTGGCGGGCGGTGAGGAAGGCGCGGTACCGGCGGGCCGGCCCGAGCGCGGCGGAGAGGCAGACGTGCCGGTCCGGCCCGAGAGTGGCGGTCAACGCGGCGTCCAGCCGGTCCAGGTCCCGGCCGTCGGCGACCACGACCAGGGCGCCCCGACCGGCGGCCACGGTGGCGGCGACCGCGGTGGCGTACCTTGCCGCCCAGTCCTCACCCGGCAACGCCGACCAGACGGCCCGGGGTGCGCGCCCGTCAGCGAGCGCCCGCAGCAGCGCCGGCCCGGCCGGGTAGTCCCGCCACCCACCTGGCTCCGGGGGCCCGACCGGCGACACCTCCGGCGCGGGTGGCGGCCGGTCGGGGGCGGCAGCCGGCTCGGTGAGTTCGGTGGGCGACTCGACGGCGGACTCCACCGAGGTGGTGGCGGTTCGTGCGAGGACATCCTTTTCCACCCGGGCATGCCGGGGTGGGACCGCGAGACGCAGCACGTCGGCCAGGCTGCCGGCGTACCGGTCGGCGACCGCGCGGGCCAGCCGGACCACCTCGGGTGCGAGCACCGGCATCGGCGAGACCACCTTTTCCAGGTACGCCAGCCGGGGGTGGTCGGAGCGCTCGGCCCGTTCCAACAGCCAGCCGTCGACCTGCTGGCCGGCGAAGCGCACCTTCACCCGCACGCCGGGCCGCGCGTCGGCGGCCAGCGCCTGCGGAACCAAGTAGTCGAACGGACGATCCAGGTGAGGCAGCGGCATGTCGACACAGACACGAGCGACCGGCGACCCGTCCGCGGGCCGCCGGTCGTCTCGCCTGTTGCCGGTCAGGCTCCCGCGGCCGACTTGAGGTCGGCGGCCCGGTCGGTGCTCTCCCAGGTCAGCTCCGGCAGCTCACGGCCGAAGTGACCGTAGGCGGCGGTCTGCCGGTAGATCGGGCGCAGCAGGTGCAGGTCCCGGATGATGGCGGCCGGACGCAGGTCGAAGACCTCGTTCACCGCCTTCTCGATCGAGGCCACCGGCACGGTCTCGGTGCCGAAGGTCTCGATGAACAGGCTCACCGGGTGGGCCTTGCCGATGGCGTAGGCGACCTGCGCCTCGCACCGCTCGGCCAGGCCGGCGGCCACCACGTTCTTGGCCACCCAGCGCATCGCGTACGCGGCCGACCGGTCGACCTTCGACGGGTCCTTGCCGGAGAAGGCGCCCCCACCGTGCCGGGCGTAGCCGCCGTACGTGTCAACGATGATCTTCCGCCCGGTCAGGCCGGCGTCGCCCATCGGGCCACCGATCTCGAAGCGACCGGTCGGGTTGACCAGCAGCCGGTAGCCCTCGGTGTCCAGGCCGAGGCTCTCCAACTCCGGAGCGATGACGTGGTCGCGCACGTCCGGCGTGAGCAGCGACTCCAGCGAGATGTCGGCGGCGTGCTGGCTGGAGACGACGACGGTGTTGAGTCGTACCGGCCGCAGGCCCTCGTACTCGATGGTGACCTGGGTCTTACCGTCGGGCCGCAGGTAGGGAACCGTGCCGTCCTTGCGGACTGCGGCGAGGCGACGGGCCAAGCGGTGGGCCAGGGCGATGGGCAGCGGCATCAGCTCGGGCGTCTCGGAGCAGGCGAAGCCGAACATCATGCCCTGGTCGCCGGCGCCCTGCGCGTCCAACGCACTCTCCGAGGCTCCGGTACGCAACTCGAATGCGTTGTCCACACCCTGGGCGATGTCTGGCGACTGGGCACCGATCGAGACGCTGACACCGCACGAGGCGCCGTCGAAACCCTTCTTCGACGAGTCGTAGCCGATGCCGAGAATGGTCTCCCGCACGATCGTCGGGATGTCGGCGTACGCCTTGGTCGTCACCTCGCCGGCGACGTGTACCTGACCTGTGGTGATCAGGGTTTCAACGGCCACCCGACTGTGCGGGTCCTGACTGAGTAGGGCGTCGAGGATGCCATCACTGATCTGATCGGCGATCTTGTCCGGGTGGCCTTCCGTGACCGATTCGGACGTGAAGAGGCGGCGTGTCACGGCACTCCTAAGATTTTGGATGTCGTTCTTCGGCAGTGTAGTCACCAGCCGTCCGCGGTCCTTCTTATTGGTTGTCCACATTCAGCGATCAGGGGACGCGCCCACGAACCGGGCGACCACCAGATCCCACACGCCGTCGGCCAACTCCTCCTTGGGCTGCTCGGGCATCCGGGTGACCGAACCGTCCACGCCGATGACGGTGGCCGCATTGGTCTCGGCACCGAAGACCTTGTCCGGGCCAACCTCATTGATCACGATCAGGTCGGCCCGCTTGCGAGCGAGCTTGGCCCGTCCGTTGGCTTCCGCGTCGCCGGTCTCGGCAGCGAACACCACCAGGACCTGCTCCGGTCGGCGGCGCTGGCCGAGTTCGGCGGCGATGTCCGGGTTGGCCACGAGGGCGATGGTGGGCGCACCGTCGTCCGACTTCTTGATTTTGCCAGGCGAATACGTTGCCGGCCGGAAATCGGCGGGAGCCGCCGCCATCACCACCGCGTCGGCGTCGACCGCAGCCTTCAGGGTCGCCTCACGTAGCTCGCCGGTGGTGCCCACCCGGATGAGGTCCACCCCGGCGGGATCGGGCAAGGCCACGTTTGCCGAGATCAATGTGACTCGGGCACCCCGGGCCACAGCGGAACGGGCGAAGGCGTAGCCCTGCTTGCCGGAGGAGCGGTTGCCCAGGAAGCGCACCGGGTCCAGCGGTTCCCGGGTGCCCCCGGCGGTGACCACCACGTGCCGGCCGGTCAGGTCAGCCGGTGCGGCGGCACCACGGACCAGGGTCCGGCGGGCGATCGCGAAGATCTCCGCCGGGTCGGGCAACCGGCCCTTGCCGGTGTCGACACCGGTGAGCCGCCCCACGGCGGGCTCGATGACCCGTACGCCCCGACGCCGCAGCGTCGCCACGTTGTCGACGGTGGCCGGGTGCTCCCACATCTCGGTGTGCATGGCCGGCGCCAGCAGCACCGGACAGCGGGCCGTGAGCAGGGTGTTGGTGAGCAGGTCGTCGGCGATGCCCTGGGCGGCCTTGGCCAGCAGATCGGCGGTGGTGGGTGCGACCACCACCAGGTCGGCCTGCTGGCCAAGGCGCACGTGCGGCACCTCGTGCACGTCGGACCAGACATCCTCGGCGACCGGCTGGCCGGAGAGCGCGGCCCAGGTCGGCGCGCCGACGAACCGTAGTGCGGCGGCGGTCGGTACGACCCGGACCTGGTGGCCCGACTCGGTGAACAGACGCAGCAGCTCACAGGCCTTGTACGCGGCGATCCCGCCGCCTACCCCGAGGATGATCCGGGCGCTCATCGAACGAGGGGCGATTACGGCTGGTCGGTCGGCTCAGCGGTGAGCAGGCCCGCGTTGATCTCGCGCATCGCGATGGAGAGCGGCTTCTCCTGGGGGGTGGTCTCGACCAGCGGGCCGACGTACTCGAGCAGACCCTCGCCGAGCTGGCTGTAGTAGGCGTTGACCTGACGCGCACGCTTGGCCGCGAAGATGACCAGGGCGTACTTCGACGTCGTCTTCTCCAGGAGCTCGTCGATCGGCGGGTTGGTGATGCCTTCTGGGTTGGCGATGGATCCCACGGATAAACCTCTGCGTCTTTCGCACGGACCGCGCGAGCGCGGTGCCGGCGCTCAACCGCGCGGGCGCGGCCGGGCCGGAGCCAGGAAGGAAGAACCGATGAATCCTACCAGCTCGTCCACGACTCGCTCCGTGCGGTCGTAGGACACGGCCTGGTCGAAGGCCGCCATCACGGCCGGGGGCGGAACTCGACCGGGCGGATGGAGTAACACCAGTCGGGCCTGCGGCCATGCGGCCCGCACCAGCAGCGCCCCGTCCAGATCCAGGGGCAGCAGGACCGGCACTCCGGCGGCGACGCGGCTGCGTAGCGGTTCGATCTCGGTGCCGCGGCGATGCGCTCCGAGCCGGCTCCACTCCAACAGGTCGCCGGCGGCCAGCCGGCGGTCGAACTCCTCAGGAGTCAGGAAGTGACGGTGGACCCCGTCGAGCTCGCCCTCACGCCGGGGCCGGGTGGTGGCCGGGATCGGCCGCCACACGGACGGAGAACGCGCCCGGACCAACTCGACGACACTCTCCCTACCGGCGCCGGATGGGCCAGCCAGGACAGTGAGCCGAGCCGCCGGGCGCGTCTCGTCATCCAAGCTCACTGCTTGTTTCTACACGCAGCCATACTCAGTTGGCGGCGAACTCCCCAAGCAGGGCCTTGCGCTGCTGCTCGCCGAGGCCACGCAGGCGACGGCTGTCGGCGATCTTGAGCTTCTCCATGATCTGGGTGGCCCGGATCTTGCCGATGCCCGGCATCGCCTGCAGCACGGCCGACACCTTGAGCTTGCCGACGACGTCGTCGGACTCGGCGCGCGCAAGAACGGCTCCGAGGGTGGTCTTGCCCTGCTTGAGCTGCTCCTTCAGCTCGGCACGGGCTTTGCGGATCTCCGCAGCCTTCTCCAGCGCGGCTGCGCGCTGCTCGGGGGTCAGTGACGGGAGCGGCACCAGTTCTCCTCAGGTCCCTATCGCGACGGGCGGGACGCACCGCCGCATCTGTGAAACGTGGTGTCGCTGTGAACCAAGGGGTTCCCAGCGCGGGGAAAACTAGCGGTCAACGGAGCTTTCGGCAACGTGGGCGCGCGATGATCACCACAAAGTGACCGAGCTGTCAGTCAGTCATGACGTCGTCAGCGCTGCCTGGCAGTCGGTCACCGCACGGTCCGCCGCGACCCGCAGGGCGTCCGGGTCTGGTCCCGCTCCCAACACCTCTCGGGAGTACGAGGGCAGCACCGCGGGCAGGCTGGAACCGAACACCACACGCAGATCGGCCGCCGTGGCACCCTGCGCGCCAAGGCCCGGCGCGAGCAACGGACCGTTCATCGCCGACAGGTCGCAACCGGTCTCGCCGACCGTCGCCCCGACCACCGCACCGATACTTCCGAGCGGTTCGGCACCCGCGTTGAGCTGCGCAATCTCGTCAATCACCGTCTGCGCGACAGTGCGCCCGTCGGCGGTCACGGCGCGCTGGACCGTGGCGCCCTCGGGGTTGGAGGTGAGCGCCAGAACGAAGACCCCACCGCCGTGTTCGGCAGCCAGTTCGAACATGGGGGCGAGAGACCCGACGCCCAGGAACGGGCTCGCGGTCACCGCGTCGACATGCATGGGGCTGGATGGGTCGAGATACGCCGACGCGTACGCGTGAACCGTCGAGCCGATGTCGCCGCGCTTGACGTCGAGCAGAACGAGCGCGCCACGCTCGCGCAACTGTCGGATAGTTGACTCAAGAACGGCCACCCCGTGGGACCCGAATCGCTCGAAGAACGCCGACTGAGGCTTGACCACCGCAACTCGGTCACCGAGGGCGTCAACGACCGTCCGGGCGAAGCGGTTCAACCCGTCCACATCGTCGGCGAGGCCCCATCGGGCCAGCAGAGCCGGATGCGGATCGATGCCGACGCAGAGCGGGCCCCGTTCGCGGACGGCCCGATGCAGTCGGGCGCCAAAGCTCTCCATCCTCAGTGCCTTCCTCTCATGCTCAACTTGCCTCGTTCGACTACTCAAACTTGGCGCCTACCGAGCACCGACTACTCAAGCAGCCCGCACGGCCGCACCGATAGCCGCCGCGATCAGCGCCAGGTCGGCGTCATCGGTGACGTACGGCGGCATCGTGTAGATCAGGTCCCGGAACGGGCGCAGCCACACTCCCTGCGCCACCGCGGCGGCCGTGGCGGCGGCGATGTCGACCTCATGGTCGAGTTGCACCACGCCGATGCCGCCGAGCACCCGGACATCGGTTACTCCCGGCGCCCCGCGCAGCGGCTCCAGGCCGGCCCGCAGGCTGCCCTGGAGCCGGGCCACCTGCCCCACCCAGTCCCCCGCCCGCAACAGGCCCAGGGAGGCGTTGGCGACCGCACAGGCGAGCGGATTGCCCATGAACGTCGGCCCGTGTGCCAGCACCCCGCCGGCGCGGATGCCGGCCGCCACCTCGGGGGTGCACAACGCGGCGGCCAAGGTCAGATAGCCACCGGTCAGCGCCTTGCCCACGCACATCACGTCCGGCGCGACCCCGGCGTGCTCGGCGGCGAACATCGTCCCGGTACGCCCGAACCCGGTGGCGATCTCGTCGAAGACCAGCAGCACCCCGTGCGCGCGGGTCACCTCGCGCAGCACCCGCAGGTAATGGGGATGGTGGAAGCGCATCCCGCCGGCCCCCTGCACCACGGGCTCGACGATCACCGCGGCCAACTCGTCGGCGTGCCGCTGCACCGCCTCCATCAACGCCGCCTCGTACGCCGGATCGGGCGGGGTGTCGAAGCCACCCGGCGGCACGGGTGCGAAGACCTGCCGGGGCAGCAGATCGCCCCAGAGATGGTGCATGCCGCCCTCGGGATCGCAGACGCTCATCGGGTGGAACGTGTCCCCGTGGTAGCCACCCCGCCAGGTGCCGAGCCGCCGGCGCTGCGGTCGGCCGGTGGCCCGCTGGAACTGAAGGCACATCTTGACCGCGACCTCGACACTGACCGAGCCCGAGTCGGCCAGGAACACGTGCTCCAGCCCGTCGGGTGCCAGTTCGACCAGGGTGCGGGCCAGTTCCACGGCGGGGGCGTGGGTCAACCCGCCGAACATGACGTGGCTCATCCGGCCCAGCTGGTCGGTCACCGCGGCGTCCAGCACCGGATGCCGGTAGCCGTGGATCGCCGCCCACCACGACGACATCCCGTCGACCAGCTCCCGCCCGTCGACCAGCCGCAGCCGCACCCCCTCGGCACTGTCGACCGGGTACGGCGGCACGGCCGGTGGCACGGTCGCGTACGGATGCCAGACGTGCGCAGCGTCGGCGGCGAGAATCTCCTCCGGGGTCAATCGTTCCCCTTCCGACGCTGCGCGGTCTGTCACGATGTGGTGGCGGCCGGTTGCGGAGCGGTCGCCGCCGCGCGGGCGACGGCGCGGGGCAGGGCCGGGCCTCGGTAGATGAAGCCGGTGTAGAGCTGCACCAGACTGGCGCCGGCGTCGAACATCCGGGCGGCGTCGTCGGGGTGCACGATGCCGCCCACACCGATGATCGGCAGTCGTCCGCCGGTCTCTCGATGGACGAAGGCGACCACCTGTCGGGCGCGATCGGTCAGCGGTCGACCGGACAGGCCGCCGCTCTCGCCGGCACGCGGCTGGTCGGTCAGGGCGAGTCCGTCGCGGCCCAGGGTGGTGTTCGTGGCGATCACCCCTGCGGCGCCCCGAGCCAGGCACACCTCCAACAGATCGGCGATGGCCGCCTCGGTCAGATCCGGGGCGATCTTCACCAGCACCGGCTTCTCTCCCACCAGTGCGGCGAGCAGCGCGTCCAGGTGATCACGGTCCTGCAAGGCGCGCAGGCCGGGGGTGTTCGGCGAGGAGACGTTGACCGCGAAGTAGTCGCCGTACCCACGCAACGCACGGTACGACGCCTGGTAGTCGGCCACCGCGTCGTCCAGCGGCGTCACCTTGGACTTACCGAGCGAGATCCCCAGCGGTACGTCCAGCGGGCGGGGTAGCGCCGCGAGCCGGGCCGCCAGGGCCTGCGCGCCGGCGTTGTTGAAACCCATCCGGTTGATCACTGCCTCGCTGTCGGGCAGCCGGAACAGCCGGGGCCGGGGGTTACCCGGCTGCGGATGAGCCGTCACCGTACCGACCTCGACGAAACCGAAGCCCAACGCCGACCAGGCCGGCAGCGCCATCCCGTCCTTGTCCATCCCCGCAGCGAGCCCCACCGGGTTGGGGAACCGCACCCCGAACACCGTGCGGGGCGCCGCCACGGCGTACCGGGCCCGCAACACCGCCAACGCACCCGGCATCCGCGACAGCGCGCTCAACCGCCGCAACGTCCACTCGTGCGCCGCCTCGGCGTCGCCCCCACCGACCCGGAACAACCCCCGCCGTACCGTCCGCTCAAACATCACGGGGGGCCCGCAGGGTGGCGTGGAGGGCCTGGAGGGGGCGTACCTGCATGTCGCCGCGGATTCGAGCCTCGATGCCCATCACCGCGGCAGCGGCGCCGGGGACGGTGGTGATGCAGGGGATGTCCGCCGTCACCGCGGCGCTGCGGATCTCGTAACCGTCGGAACGGGCACTGGCGCCGGAACCCTGCGGGGTGTTGATCACCAGGGCGACCCGACCGTCGCGGATCAGCGACACGGCGTCGTCGTCGGAGCCGGCCTCGTAGTGCTTGGGGGCAAGCTCGCAGGCGATGCCGTGTCGGCGCAACACCTCGGCGGTGCCGGCCGTCGCCACGATCTCGAAGCCCAGATCGGCCAGTCGCTTCACCGGGAAGATCATGCCGCGCTTGTCCCGGTTCGCCACCGAGACGAAGATCTTGCCCTGGGTCGGCAATGACCCGTACGCGGCCGACTGGGACTTGGCGAAGGCGTGCCCGAAGGCGACGTCGATGCCCATCACCTCACCGGTCGACTTCATCTCCGGGCCGAGCAGCGAATCCACCCCCTTGCCGGCCGGCGTCCGGAACCGCTTGAACGGCAGGACCGCCTCCTTGACCGCGATCGGGGCGTCCGGCGGCAGCGTGCCGCCGTCCCCGGTCGCGGGCAGCATGCCCTCGGCCCGCAGTTCGGCGATGGTCGCCCCGAGTGCGATCCGGGCCGCCGCCTTGGCCAGCGGCACCGCCGTGGCCTTGGAGACGAACGGCACGGTACGGGAGGCGCGCGGATTGGCCTCCAGCACGTACAACGTGTCGTCCTTCAGCGCGTACTGCACGTTGAGCAGGCCGCGTACGCCGATGCCCCGGGCGATCGCCTCGGTGTACCGGCGGACCTGCGCGACGTGCGAGCCGGCCAGGGTGATCGGCGGCAGGGCGCAGGACGAGTCGCCGGAGTGGATGCCCGCCTCCTCGATGTGCTCCATCACACCGCCGAGGTAGACCTCGCCGTCGGCGTCGCAGAGCGCGTCCACGTCGATCTCGATGGCGTCGTCGAGGAACCGGTCCACCAGCACCGGGTGATCCGGGGAGATGTCGGTGGCCCGCCCGATGTAGTCACGCAAGGTGACATCGTCGTAGACGATCTCCATGCCTCGCCCACCCAGCACGTACGACGGGCGGACCAGCACCGGGTAGCCGATCTCGTCGGCGATCTCCTTCGCCTCCTCGTACGAGGTGGCGGTGCCGTGGTCCGGCGCGCGCAGGCCGGCCCGGGCCAGCAACGACCCGAAGGCACCCCGCTCCTCGGCCAGGTGGATCGACTCCGGGGAGGTACCGACCACCGGCACCCCGGCGTTCTTGAGGCGCTGCGCCAACCCAAGCGGGGTCTGCCCGCCCAGCTGCACGATCACGCCCACCACACCCGGACCGCCGGCCGCCCGACCGGAGGAGTCCTCGGCGTGCCAGACCTCCAGCACGTCCTCGAAGGTCAGCGGCTCGAAGTAGAGCCGGTCGGCGGTGTCGTAGTCGGTGGAGACGGTCTCCGGGTTGCAGTTGACCATCACGGTCTCGAAACCGGCGCCGGCAGCGGGCGCCGCACCCGAGCCGACCGGCGCGCTGCGCAACGCCTGGACCGCGTGCACGCAGGAGTAGTCGAATTCGATGCCCTGCCCGATCCGGTTCGGCCCGGAACCGAGGATCAGCACCTTCGGCCGCGTCGAGCCGAGCACCTCGGTCTCCGCGTCGTACGACGAGTAGTGGTAGGGCGTGGTCGCCTCGAACTCGGCGGCGCAGGTGTCCACCGTCTTGTAGACCGGCCGGATCCCGAGCCGGTGCCGCAGGGTCCGCACGCCGTCCTCGGCGGCCAGTTCGGGCCGCAGCGCGGCCAACTGACGGTCGGACAGGCCGGCCCGCTTGGCCCGGTACAGCAGTTCGGCGTCCAGCACCGGCGCGGCCACGATCTCGGCGCGCAGCTCCACCAGCGCGGCAATCTGGTCCACGAACCACGGGTCGATCCCGCCGGAAGCCGCCGTGACCTCGGCGATCGAGGCGCCCAGGCGCAATGCCCGCTCCACCGTGTAGAGCCGGCCGTCGTGCGGAGTGGCCAGAGCGGCGAGGGTGTTCTCCCGAGTCGATCCGACCGGGTCGGGCATGGTCCAGAAGCCTGATTCTTTGGTTTCCATCGACCGCATCGCCTTGTTCAACGCCTCGGTGAAGTTACGACCGAGGCTCATCGCCTCGCCGACGGACTTCATCGTGGTGGTCAGCTCCGGGTCCGCACCGGGAAACTTCTCGAACGCGAACCGGGGGATCTTCACCACCACGTAGTCCAGCGTCGGCTCGAACGCGGCCGGCGTCTTGCGGGTGATGTCGTTGGGGATCTCGTCGAGGGTGTAGCCGATGGCCAGCTTCGCGGCGATCTTGGCGATCGGGAAACCGGTCGCCTTGGAGGCCAGCGCCGACGAACGGGAGACCCGGGGGTTCATCTCGATGACGACGATCCGGCCGTCGGCCGGGTTGATCGCGAACTGGATGTTGCAGCCGCCGGTGTCCACCCCGACCTCGCGCAGCACCGCGATGCCCAGGTCACGCAGCTGCTGGAACTCGCGGTCGGTCAGCGTCATGGCCGGTGCCACGGTCACGCTGTCGCCGGTGTGCACACCCATCGGGTCGATGTTCTCGATCGAGCAGACCACCACCACGTTGTCGTGCCGGTCCCGCATGAGTTCGAGCTCGTACTCCTTCCAGCCGAGCACGCTCTCCTCGATCAGCACCTCGTGCACCGGGCTGGCGGCCAGCCCCGCGCCGGCGATGCGCTCCAGGTCCTCGTCGTTGTGCGCCATGCCGGAACCGAGTCCGCCCATGGTGAACGACGGCCGGATCACCACCGGCAGGCCGAGGTCGGCAACGGTCTCGCGGACCTCGTCCATCGAGTGGCAGACCCGCGAGCGGGGCACCAGGCTCTCCGGGTCGGCCACCTCGAGCCGTACGCCCGCCTTGGCCACGATCTCCTTGAACAGCTGACGGTCCTCGCCGCGGCGGATCGCGTCGATGTTGGCGCCGATCAGCTCGACGCCGTACTTCTCCAGCACCCCGGCCTCGTGCAGCGCGACCGCCGTGTTCAGCGCGGTCTGCCCGCCGAGGGTCGGCAGCACCGCGTCCGGCCGCTCCTTGGCGATGACCAGCTCGACGAACTCCGGCGTGATCGGCTCGACGTACGTGGCGTCGGCGAACTCCGGATCGGTCATGATCGTGGCCGGGTTCGAGTTGACCAGGCTGACCCGGATCCCCTCGCTGCGCAGCACCCGGCACGCCTGGGTGCCGGAGTAGTCGAACTCGCAGGCCTGCCCGATGACGATCGGCCCGGAGCCGATCACCAGAATGTGCTTGAGATCGCTCCGCTTAGGCATTGCTGTGTCCCTCGTTGTGGGTCCGACCCTCGATCAGTTCGGCGAAACGGTCGAAGAGGTAGTCCGCGTCGTGCGGGCCGGACGCCGCCTCCGGGTGGTACTGGACGGTGAACGCGGGCACGTCCAGGGCCCGCAGCCCCTCGACCACGTTGTCGTTGAGGCAGACGTGGCTCACCTGCACGCCACCGAACTCGGTCTCGATGACCTCGTCGGGCACCACCGCGCCCGGCGTCACACCGGGCACCTGCACGGCGAAGCCGTGGTTGTGGCTGGTCACCTCGACCTTGCCGGTCATCCGGTCGAGGACCGGCTGGTTGATGCCCCGGTGGCCGTAGTCGAGCTTGTAGGTGCCGAAGCCCAGCGCCCGGCCGAGGATCTGACTGCCGAAGCAGATGCCGAACAACGGCACCTTGCGGCGCAGCACCTCACGGGCCAGCTTCACCGGCCCGTCGGCGGTGGCCGGGTCACCCGGACCGGGCGAGAAGAAGATCGCGTCCGCGCCGGTGGCCAGCAGATCGTCGATGGTCGCGGTGACCGGCAGGACATGGGTGGTCACGCCCCGGGCGGCGAGCCGACGCGGCACGTTGCGCTTGATCCCCAGATCCAACGCGGCCACCGTGAACCGGTGCTCGCCCTCGGCGGCCACCACGTACGGCGCGGTGGTGGTCACCTCCGCGGACAGGTCCGCGCCCACCATCTGCGGCGACTGGCGGACCCGGGCCAGCAGCGCACGGGGGTCGTCGTCGATGCTGGAGATGCCGACCCGCATCGCGCCACGCTCACGCAGGTGCCGGGTCAACGCCCGGGTGTCCACCCCGCTGATGCCGACGATCCCCTCGGTGGCCAGCCGGTCCTCCAGCCCGCCGGTGGCGCGCCAGTTCGAGCTGATCCGAGCCGGATCACGCACCACGTAACCGGCCACCCAGATCCGCCGGGACTCGTCGTCCTCGGCATTGACACCGGTGTTGCCGACGTGCGGGACTGTCTGCACCACCACCTGCCGGTGGTACGACGGGTCGGTCAGGGTCTCCTGGTAGCCGGTCATCCCGGTGTTGAAGACCGCCTCACCGAAGGTCTCGCCGACGCTGCCGTACGCCTCGCCGTGGAACGTACGCCCGTCCTCCAGGACGAGAACCGCTGGACGCCTACGACTCATGCCGCGCCTCCGATCCGGACTGCGTTGCTCCGCTGGGCTGCGCTCACTTGACTGCCTTTCCGTCCAGGACCGTCGCCTCGCCACGCAGGAAGGTCGCCACGATGCGACCCGGCAGCGTCATCCGGGCGTACGGGGTGTTGCGGCTGCGACTGGCCGATTCCGCGGGATCGATCACCCGGCGGGCCGCCGGGTCGACCAGGGTCAGGTTGGCCGGGGTACCGGGGGCGGGATCATGCCCATGCTCGGTCAGCCCGGCGATGCGGGCCGGAGTGCGTGACATCCGTTCGGCGATCAGGTCCCATTCGGGACCGAGCACGTCGAGCGCGATCGACAGCGCCGTCTCCAGCCCGAGCATGCCCGGCCGGGCGTACGCCCACTCGCACTCCTTGTCCTCCACCGCGTGTGGGGCGTGGTCGGTGGCGATGATGTCGATCACGCCGTCCACCAGCGCGGCCCGCAGTGCGGCGATGTCGACGGCGGTCCGCAGCGGTGGGTTGACCTTGTACACCGGGTCGTACGCTCCGGCTGGGCTCCAGTTGTTCGCGAGTGCGGGGCTCCCAAGCTCCGCCCGCCCGCTCACGACCGAGTCGGTGAGCAGCAGGTGGTGCGGGGTCACCTCGGCGGTGACGCGTACCCCCCGGGCCTTGGCCTGGCGCAGCACCTCGACGCTGCCGGCGGTGGAGACGTGGCAGATGTGCAGGCGGCTGCCGACGTGCTCGGCCAGCAGCACGTCCCGGGCGATGATCGCCTCCTCGGCCACCGCCGGCCAGCCGGTCAGGCCCAACCGGGTGGAGACCTCGCCCTCGTGCATCTGCGCGCCCTCGGTGAGCCGGGGCTCCTCGGCGTGCTGGGCGATGATCCCGTCGAACGCCTTGACGTACTCCAACGCGCGGCGCATCAGCCGGGGGTCGGCGACGCAGTGCCCGTCGTCGGAGAAGATCCGCACCCGGGCGGCGGAGTCGGCCATCGCGCCCAGCTCGGCGAGCCGCTCGCCGGCCAGCCCGACGGTGACCGCGCCGATCGGCTGCACGTCGACCAGCCCGGCCTCCCGGCCGAGCCGCCAGACCTGCTCGACCACCCCGGCGGTGTCGGCCACCGGCGAGGTGTTCGCCATCGCGCAGACCGCGGTGTAGCCACCCGTTGCCGCCGCCCGGGAACCGGTCTCGACGGTCTCGGCGTCCTCCCGCCCCGGCTCGCGCAGGTGGGTGTGCAGGTCGACCAGGCCGGGCAGGGCGACCAGCCCGTCGGCGTCGATCACGCCTGCGCCCGGCGCGGACAGCCCCGGGCCGGCCTCGGCGACCACGCCGTCGCGCAGCAGCAGGTCGGTCGGTGCCGCGCCGAGCACGCTGACGTTTTTGATCAGGTACGAATTCACCGGTTGTTTCCCCCGAGCAGCAGGTAGAGGACGGCCATCCGCACGGAGACTCCGTTGGCGACCTGTTCGACGATGGTGGAGCGGGGCGAGTCGGCGACCTCCGGGGTGATCTCCATGCCCCGGTTCATCGGACCGGGGTGCATGACGATCGCGTGCTCCGGCAACCGGCGCATCCGGGCGCCGTCGAGACCGTAGCGGCGGGCGTACTCGCGAGCGGACGGGAAGTAGGAGTCGCCCATCCGCTCCCGTTGCACCCGCAGCATCATCACTACGTCCGTCGACGGCAGCACCGCGTCGAGGTCGTAGCAGACGGCGGTGCCGGGAGCCAGGGCGGCGGCGATGTCTACCGGGATGAGGGTGGGCGGCCCGACCAGGGTGACCTTCGCGCCGAGGGTGGACAGCAGCAGCACGTTCGACCGGGCCACCCGCGAGTGCAGCACGTCACCGACCACCGCGACCGACAGGCCGGCCAGCCGACCCAGCCGGGAGCGCATCGTGTACGCGTCCAGCAGCGCCTGGGTCGGATGCTCATGGGTGCCGTCACCGGCGTTCACCACCGAGCCGTCGACCCAGTCGGCGAGCCGGTGCGGGGCGCCGGAGGCCGGATGGCGGACCACCACCACGTCGGCGCCCATCGCCTGCAACGTCAGCGCGGTGTCCTTCAGGCTCTCGCCCTTGGCGACGCTGGACCCCTTGGCCGAGAAGTTGATCACATCGGCGCTGAGCCGCTTCGCCGCCGCCTCGAAGGAGATCCGGGTCCGGGTGGAGTCCTCGTAGAAGAGGTTCACCACCGTACGCCCGCGCAGCGCGGGCAGCTTCTTGACCTCGCGGCCGGAGACGGCGGCCATCTCCGCCGCGGTGTCCAGGATCTGGAGGGCGGTGTCGGCATCGAGATCGGCGCCGGAGAGCAGGTGCCTGATCATGAGGGGGCGACCTCCGCGTAGAGCCGGACCTCGTCGACGCCGTCGGTCTCGGCCAGCGTCACCTTCACGCTCTCGGCGAGGGCGGTCGGGATGTTCTTGCCGACGTAGTCCGCGCGGATCGGCAACTGCCGGTGTCCGCGATCGACCAGCACCGCCAACTGCACGGACGCCGGCCGTCCGAGGTCACCCAAGGCGTCGAGGGCCGCGCGCACCGTACGGCCGGAGAAGAGCACGTCGTCGACGAGGATCACCCGCATGCCGTCGATGCCGCCGGGCGGCAGCTGGGTCGGGCCGACCGCCCGGGTGGCGTTGCGACGCAGGTCGTCGCGGTAGAGGGTGATGTCGAGCACGCCGACGGGCACCGATATGCCTTCGAAGGCGTTGATCCGGTCGGCGAGCCGCCGGGCCAGCGGGGCGCCCCGGGTCGGCACACCGAGTAGCACCGTGTCCGCGGCGCCCTGGGTCTTCTCCAGGATCTGGTGGGCGATCCGGTCGACGACGCGTTGCACGTCGGCGCTGGTCAAAATCACCTTCACCGAGGGTTGCCGCGAGGGCGACGAGCGGGCAGCCGGTGGGTAGGCCACGGCGGACCTCCTTCCCCGCCTCACGGGACGGGTCGTTAAAGGATGTCGGATCCTCCAGGTCAGCCGGGTGTTGCCGGCGGGAGGGCTTCGGCCACGTTACCAGTGGTCGTTGCCGTGACCACGGTCGGGCACGAGTGGCTCAGGCCACGTCGGGTGGGACCGGTCGACGTATCGGTTCAGCGGGCAGAACGGGACAAGTCGACCGAGGTACCCAACAGGAGGGTCACGACCACTTGACCACGTTTACGAATCCCCGTACCGTCACGCTCCGTAGCGATCGCTGGGAGAACCCCGAGCAGCACTGGGAGTGTCCGAATGCCCTCTGAATACGCCAAGTCTCTGGGCGCCCGCCTGCGCTCCATCCGCCAGCAGCAGGGCCTGTCCCTGCAGGGCGTGGAGGAGAAGTCGAACGGGCGCTGGAAGGCGGTGGTGGTCGGCTCGTACGAACGCGGCGACCGCGCCGTCACGGTATCCCGCCTGGCCGAGTTGGCCGAGTTCTACCGCGTACCGGTCTCGGAGTTGCTGCCCGACGGCAGCGGGGTGCGGCACGAGCCCACCAGCAAGATCGTCCTGGACCTGGAGCGGCTCTACGACGAGGCCAGCGAGGACCTCGCCTACGTCGCCCGGTACGCCCGCGCCATCCAGCAGCAGCGCGGCGACTACAACGGCCGGGTCCTGTCGATCCGCGCCGACGACCTTCGGGCGCTCGCGATCGTCTACGACGCATCGCCGTCCGGCCTGATCGAGCGGCTGACCGAGCACGGCGTGCTGGTCGCCGACCCGCGGGCATTCTTCGCCTCCTGAACCCCTCACACGAAAGGCCCGCGCCGGTGGCGCGGGCCTTTCGTTCGTCCCGGTCGCCTCGTCGATGACGGGCAGCGACCCCGCACCGACGGGTCAGCGGGTGGCGTACTCGGCGATGCGGCCGAGCAGACCGTTGAGAAAGCGCGGCGAGTCGTCGGTCGACATCTGTCGAGCCAGTTCGACAGCCTCACTGATCGCCACCGCGTCATCGATCTCGTCGATGTAGAGCAGTTCGTAGACGGCGATCCGGGCGAGGTTGCGGTCGACCACCGGCATCCGGTCCAGCGTCCAGCCCTCGGCGTAGCTGGAGATCAGCTCGTCGATCCGGTCGAGGTGACCGGCCACACCCTCGACCAGCCCGACCGCGTACCCCAGGTGGTCGGGGCGCGGTTTCTCGATCCGCTCGATGTAGCCGGCCAGCACCTCGACCGGCGGACGATCACGCAGGTCGGCCTCGAAGAGCACGTCCAGCGCCCGCTTGCGCGCCTTGCGGCGCGCCGGCATCTGCTGCTTCGGACCCTCGGCCATCAGGCGCGGCCGAGGTAACGGCCGTCGCGGGTGTCGACCTTGATCTTCTCGCCGGTGGTGATGAACAGCGGCACCTGTACGGTCGCGCCGGTCTCCACCGTCGCCGGCTTGTTGCCACCGGTGGACCGGTCGCCCTGCAGGCCCGGCTCGGTGTAGGTGATCTCCAGCACGACCGAGGTCGGCAGCTCGACGTAGAGCGGCACCCCCTCGTGCGTGGCCACGATCGCCTCGGCCTCGGGCAGCAGGTAGTTCGCCGCCTCGCCGACCGTCCCACCGGGCACGGTGATCTGGTCGAACGTCTCCATGTCCATGAAGACGTAGTCCTCGCCGTCGGCGTAGAGATACTGCATGGTGCGCTTGTCAACGGTCGCGGTCTCGACCTTGGTGCCCGCGTTGAAGGTCTTGTCGACGACCTTGCCGGAGAGCACGTTCTTCAGCGTGGTACGCACGAACGCACCACCCTTACCAGGCTTGACGTGCTGGAACTCAACGACGGACCAGAGCTCCCCGTCGAGGTTGAGTACCAGGCCGTTCTTCAGGTCGTTGGTGGTGGCCATTTCCTGCCTTGATCGTCATTTGGCGGACAGACCTTACAAGTCTACTAGCCACCCTGCGATGCCCCCACCGCCGCCGTCCACGGTCAGACCGGTCCGACGCGACCCGGACCGGCACTGTCAGTGACGCAACCCACCCCACAGCCGGAGCATGCCGTCTGTCACGGCAGTCGACCGCCTCCCGGCGGGGAGGTCAGCCGCTCTGGTCGCGGCGGACGGCGAGGTGGTGCAGGGCGAGGCGGTAGCCGTCGACGCCGAGCCCGCAGATCACGCCGGTCGCCACCGCCGAGACGACCGAGTGGTGCCGGAACTCCTCCCGCGCGTGGATGTTGGAGATGTGCACCTCCACCAGCGGCCCGCGCAGCATCGCGCACGCGTCCCGCACCGCGATGGAGTAATGCGACCAGGCCGCCGGATTGAGCACCACGGCGGCACCCTCGTCCGCAGCGGCGTGCAGCCAGCCGAGCAGTTCGTGCTCGGCGTCGGTCTGCCGCACGACGACGTCCAGACCCAGATCCCGCCCGGTCGTCTCGCAGAGCTTCACCAGATCGGCATAGCTGGTCACCCCGTAGACGTCGACCTGACGGGTGCCCAGCCGCCCCAGGTTCGGCCCGTTGAGCACGTACACCCTCATGCTGGTCCGCCCTCCGATTGCGACTGCCGAGCGCGCCGAACGCTCACCGGGCCACCGCGGCGTACGCGGTTCGCAGCAGGTCGTCGTCCGGTCCGTCCAGGATCGCCGGTCGGGCCAGCCCGTCCAGCACCACGAACCGCAGCCGGTTGCCCCGGGCCTTCTTGTCGACCCGCATGGCGGTCAACAGCTGGGGCCAGGCGTCGGCCTCGTAGTGAGTGGGCAGATCGAGCGCGGTCAGCACGTCACGGTGCCGACGAGCGGTGGCCGGGTCCAACCGGTCGGCGAGGCGGGCCAGTTCGGCGGCGTAGACCAGGCCGACCGAGACGGCGTGACCGTGCCGCCAGCGGTACCCCTCGACCTTCTCGATCGCATGCGCCAGGGTGTGCCCGTAGTTGAGCACCTCGCGTACGCCCGACTCGCGCAGGTCACCGGCGACCACGTCGGCCTTGACCCGGATCGCCCGCTCGATCAGCTCTCGGGCCACCGGCCCGGTCGGGTCGGTGGCCGCCGCCGGGTCCCGTTCGATCAGGTCGAGGATGACCGGGTCGGCGATGAACCCACACTTGACCACCTCGGCCAGGCCGGCGGTCAGGTCGGCCGGCGGCAAGGTGTCCAGCGTGCTGAGGTCGGCCAACACCCCGACCGGCGGGTGGAAGGCGCCGACCAGGTTCTTGCCGGCCGTGGTGTTGATGCCGGTCTTGCCGCCCACCGCCGCGTCGACCATGCCGAGCAGCGAGGTGGCCACCGGCACCCAGCGCACCCCGCGCAGCCAGCAGGCGGCCACGAAACCGGCCAGGTCGGTGACCGCGCCGCCGCCCAGCCCGAGCACCGCGTCGGTACGGGTGAACCCGGCCGCACCGAGCCGGTCCCAGCAGGCTGCCGCCACGTCGACGTGCTTGCCGGCCTCGGCGTCGGGCACCTCGATCGGCAGCGGTGTCACGCCGGCGGCGCTGAGCCGGCTGCCGATGGCATCGGCCAGGTCCTTCAGTGGCGGGGCGTGCAGCACCGCCACCCGGGTGGCGTCGGGCAGCAGGCCGGGCAGCGTGTCGAGCAGGCCACGGCCGACCAGCACGTCGTACGGCCGCTCGCCGCCGACCGGGATCCGGGTCACGTTGTCCATCGCCGGGAGCCTAGCCCACCGTCGACCGCCTCGACCGGATCCGCTCACCCGTGCCCGATCAATGGAACGGAGGTTTACCGCTTCGTGGACCGGGCAGGGCAGCGACCATCACCAGCAACCCAGGGGGCGGCATGACCGAGCGGACGATCGACGGTGCCGACATCCGGCTGCCGGCCACCATCCTCGGCGTCGGGCTCGGCGGTTTCGTCGACGGCATCCTGCTGCACCAGGTGCTCCAGTGGCACCATCTGCTCAGCAACACCGGCGCCGACAACATCGGGGTACGCGAGTATCCGGTGGACACCGTCGCCGGGTTGCAGATGAACACCCTGTGGGACGGGCTCTTCCACGTGGTCACCTGGGTGGCGGTGCTGACCGGCCTGGCCATGCTCTACGCCCGGGTGACCCGGTCCCGGGGGCGACTGTGGCGCTCGCCGATGCTGTGGGGCTGGGCGTTGATCGGGTGGGGGCTGTTCAACCTGGTCGAGGGGATCATCGACCATCACATCCTGGCCATCCACCACGTCCGCGCCGGGCCGCACCAACTCTGGTGGGATCTCGGCTTCCTCGCCCTGGGCGTCGTGCTGATCATCGTCGGTCTGCTCGTGCAGCGCCGCGCCACCGCCGTGGACGTCTGCGCCGACGACTCGCCTGCCGTGAGCCGGCGCGGATGAGCCTCGCGCACGCCGCGCAGCACACCACGACCGTCGGCCCGACGCTGCTCGTACCCCTGTTGGCGGGTTGGGTCTATCTGGCTGCCTCGCTGCGGCAGTGCGAGCCGGACCGTCCGGGCTGGAGCCACTGGCGCACGGCGGCGTTCGCCGCCGGATGCGCCCTGCTCGCCATCGCCTTGCTGCTGCCGGCCGACGGGTTCGCCGCGCACATGTGGCAGCACCTGCTGCTCGGCATGCTCGCGCCGCTGGGCCTGGTGCTCGGCGCGCCCGGCACCCTGGCGTTGCGTACCGTCGACCGGCGGGCCGGTCGGGCGGCACTGCGGGTGCTGCGGCATCCGGTGGCGCGTACGCTCACCCACCCGGTCACCGGGCTGCTGCTCACCGCCGGCGGGCTGTGGCTGCTCCACCTCACTCCGCTGTACCGGGCCACTCTCACCAGCCCGGTGCTGCACGACCTGGTCAACCTGCACTTCCTGCTCAGCGGGCTGCTGTTCACCTGGTCGATCGCCGGCCCGGAACCATACCGGCACCGGGCTTCGGTGCCGGTGCGGCTGGTGGTGCTCGGCGCTGCGGTCGTCGCGCATGCCAGCCTGGCCCAACTCCTGTACGCGGGACTGCTGGTCGACGTACCGGCACCGCCGGATGCGCTGCGTGCCGGTGCGGCGGTGATGTACTACGGCGGCGACCTGGCCGAGATCCTGCTCGCCCTCGCCCTGCTGGCAAGCTGGCGCCCGCAGCCGCGTCGCGCGCCGACTGCCGCGTCAGGTGTTAAAAGGGGGACCCTGCTCTACCTGAGGCGTTAAGAAGGGGCCCTTCCTTACCGCTTCAGCAGGGGGATGATCTCGGCGGCGATCTCCTCGGGAGTGCGGCCGTCGGTCACCACCGTCGCGGTCGCCACCTCGGCGTAGAGCGGGCGCCGCTGATCCATCAGGTGCTTGAGGGTGGCCCGTGGGTTGATCGCCAGCAGCGGACGCCCCGCACCGAGGCCGACCCGCTTCACCGCGTCGGTCAGCTCGACCGACAGGTGCACCACCCGGTGCCCGATCAGCGCGGCGCGGTTCTCCTCGGCCAACACCGCGCCACCGCCGAGGGCCAGCACCCCGTCGCAGGAGGCCAGCGCCGCGGCCACCGCCGCCCGCTCCAACGCCCGGAAGTGCTCCTCCCCCTCGTCGACGAAGATCTCCGGGATCGGCTTGCCGGCGAGGCGCTCGATGTCGGCGTCGGTGTCCCGGAACTCCACGCCCAGTTCGCCCGCGAGAACCTGCCCGACGGTGGTCTTGCCCGACCCGGGCGCACCGACCAGCACGCAGACCGGACGGGTGGCAGCGGTCACCGGATCACCAGCGCGTCCAGGTAACCGGTGAGGTTGCGGCGCATCTCGGCGACCGAGTCACCGCCGAACTTCTCCACCGCCGCCTCGGCCAGCACCAGTGCCACCATCGCCTCGGCGACGACGGCGGCGGCGGGCACCGCGCAGACGTCGGAACGCTGGTTGATCGCGGTGGCCGGCTCACCGGTGGTGATGTCGACCGTGGCCAGTGCCCGGTTCAACGAGGAGATGGGCTTCATCGCGGCCTTCACCCGCAGCGGCTCGCCGGTGGTGATGCCGCCTTCCAGGCCGCCGGCCCGGTCGGTGACCCGGCGTACGCCGGTGGCGGTGGGGATGATCTCGTCGTGCGCCTCGGATCCGCGCGAGCGGGCCTGCTGCCAGCCGTCGCCGATCTCCACACCCTTGATCGCCTGGATCGACATCAGCGCGGTGGCCAGCCGGGCGTCGAGCTTGCGGTCCCACTGCACGTGGCTGCCCAGGCCGGGCGGCACCCCGTAGGCGAGCACCTCGACCACGCCCCCCAGGGTGTCGGCGGCCTTCTTCGCGGCGTCGACCTCGGCGACCATCCGGCCGCTGGCCTCCGGGTCGAGGCAGCGCAGCGGGTCGGCGTCGATGCGTTCGGCGTCCTCCGGCCGGGGCCGCAGCCCGGCCTTCACGGCGACCGGACCCAGCTCCACCACGTGCGAGACGATCTCCACGTCGAGGGCCTGCCGCAGCAGTGCCTTGGCCACCGTGCCGACGGCGACCCGGGCGGCGGTCTCCCGCGCGCTGGCCCGCTCCAGGATCGGCCGGGCGTCGGTGTGGCCGTACTTCTGCATGCCGGCCAGGTCGGCGTGGCCGGGCCGGGGCCGGGTAAGCGGCGCGTTACGGGCCTGGCTGGCCAACTCGTCGGCGTCGACCGGGTCGGCGGCCATCACGGTGCGCCACTTGGGCCACTCGGAGTTGCCGACCCGGATGGCGACCGGGCTGCCCAACGTCACCCCGTGCCGCAGGCCGCCGATGACCTCGATCTCGTCCTGCTCGAAGGACATCCGCGCACCCCGGCCGTAGCCGAGTCGGCGGCGGGCCAACTCCCCGGCGATCTCGGTGGTGGTCACCTCGATCCCGGCCGGCACCCCCTCCAGCAATGCGACGAGGGCGGGCCCGTGCGATTCTCCTGCGGTCAACCAGCGCAACACAGCCATGAGTCTGTCACGCCCGGTGCCCGCCGCCCCGCACCGCCCGCCCCGTCCCGCCCTACGGACGTCGGCGTCAGATACCCCGGCCGCGCTTGTGCAGGGTGCGCAGCACGGCGTCGGCCCGGACCACCCGCCCGGCCACCGCCAGGGCCAGGTAGGCCCTCGGTTCACGCGGGTTGCGGCGGATGGTGCGCCGCGCCCAGCGCATCGCCCCCCGGCGGTCACCCGAGGCGGCGCGGGCGAAGGCGATCTGCCCGGTGACCCGGGCCTGGCCCGCCGGCTGGGTGGCGAACTCGGGATAGCGCTCCAGCAGCCACTGCAACGCCTCGGAGATGGTGTCCCACCGCTGGGCGAAGTACGACCGCTTGTGCCAACGCACCAGCGTGTACGGGGTGCGCAGGTTGACCAACGGGGCGCTGCGGGCGGCCCGCAGCAGGAACTCGTAGTCCTCGGCGTAGCTGCCCGGGATCTCCTCGTCGACCAGCCCGAAACCGTCACGCAGGGCCGCCGCCCGGATCAGGAAGGTCGACGGGTGCAGCTCGGTCATCCGGTCCCGCAGCAGGTCGGCCAGGCTGATCGAGTCGCGTTCCAGCACCCGCTCGACGGTGTTCCCGTCGTAGCTGACCCGGATGCCGCAGCTGACGAACTCGGCACCGGGCACCGCGTTCAGGGCCTCGACCTGGGCCAGCAGCTTGCCCGGCAGCCACTCGTCGTCGTCGTCGCAGAACGCGATCAGGTCGCCGGTGGCGGCCAGGGTGCCCGAGTTGCGGGCCCCGGCCAGCCCGGGGGTACGGGTGTTGGTCACCACCCGCACCGGCCGGTCGGGGGCGGACAGCTCGGCCAGCGACGGGTCCGGCTCGGACTGGTCGTACACCACGACCGTCTCGACCTGCCCCGGATAGTCCTGCCCGACGATGGCCCGTACCGCCGCCCGGAGCAGTTCGGGACGGTCCCGGGTGGGAACGACGGCGGTCACGCTCGGGTACGCGGTCATAGCTTGTGCCTTCCATTCGGGCCGGGCTTACGCCACGGCCGCCACCAGGGCCGGTGACGCCGCTGCGCGGCCTCGGCCACCAACTCCTCGACGATCACGCCCACCCGGCGCACCGCGGCGCGTTGCGCCTCGGCCGCCTCGGCGTCCACGGTCACGGCGAACCGTCCCGGGTCGGCCAGGCCGGCGGTGAGGGCGTCCAGCAGCTCCTGCCGGGTTTCGCAGAGCGCGACCAGGCCGGCCGCACCGAGCCGGCGGGCGAACAACTGCTGGTGGTTGTCGACGTGCTCACCCAGGCTCGGATCCCGGGGCACCACGATCGGCAGGTGCCCGTGCCGGCGGGCCTCCAGGATGGTCGCCGGGCCACCGTGACAGACCACCAGCTCCGCCCCGGCCATCGCGGTCTGCAACTCGGCGTGCCCGAGGAACGGCACCGCGTCGGGCAGGCCCTCGACCCGGGTGTGGCCGTGCTGCACGGTCAGCACCACCTCGTCGGCGACCTCGCCGTACCACTCCCGCAGCCAGCCGACCAGCCGGTCGAAGGGGTGCTTGTCGGTGCCGACCGCGACCAGCAACTGCGCCCGGCCGACGCGCTTGCCGTCGCGGGGCGTCGGGAGGTGTAGGGCGGCCCGGTCCCCGGCTACGCCGAACTGTTCGTCGGTGCGCGTCGCCTCGCCGCTCACAGCAGCGTCCCCACGACCGTG
The DNA here is from genome assembly GCF_040682415.1 of Micromonospora sp. NPDC051196. Taxonomy (NCBI): domain Bacteria; kingdom Bacillati; phylum Actinomycetota; class Actinomycetes; order Micromonosporales; family Micromonosporaceae; genus Micromonospora; species Micromonospora sp. NPDC051196. Next base: position 322,338 of record NZ_JBFBAY010000005.1, on the reverse strand, counting down.
GCCTCCGGGTACTGGCGGCGCTGCTCGTCCCACTGCACGAGCATCTTCGACAGGAACGGACGACACAGCCGGGCGGTGAGCGTCGGGGTGTCGATCCGGTCGTAGACCTCGATGTAGACCGTCGGGATCCGGCGCAGCCGGGCCAGCACGACGAACGGCAGCGCCACCCCGGCACCGGTGGTCACCACGGCGGCGATCGGCCGCCGGCGCAGCACCCGGGCCGCCAGCAGCGCGTTGCGCAGCAGGTTGCGCACGTTGCGGGTGGTCGGATGGTAGGCCGGGATCAGGTCCTCGCCGGCCAGCAGGGACACCGCCTCCGGCGTGTCGAAGGTCACCCAGCAGCGTTGCCAGGTCTCGTACCAGGGTTTCAGGGCGAGCAGCTGGGCCAGGTGCCCGCCGCTCGACCCGACCAGCAGCAACTGCTGCCCCGCTTTGTCTACGTTGTCCACGCGACTCCCCACAAGTCCGCTGTGCCTGCACCACGGTCGAGCCGTACCCCAGCGGTCGGCCCGACCATTGCTCACTGTCGTTTCTCGATGACGTCCAGCAACGCCGGATGCAACGCCGGATTCCAGCCGGCACCAGCGTCGGCCAGCCGCCAGGTCCGCAGCCACATCTCGATCAGGTACGCATCGGCCACCAGGCCGCGCCGGGCCGGGTCCAGGCCCAGCCGGTCGCCGTACCGGTCCAGCCACTGCCGTACCTGTTCGGCCGCGGTCGCCGCCGGTTCGCCCCGCAACACCAGGGACCGCTGGAACGCGTCGTGGGCCAGGTCGAAGCCGACCGGTACGTCCGGCCCGCTGTGCTCCCAGTCCCAGGCGACCAGCTCACCGGCGTGCCGACCGAGGTTCCACGGCACCCAGTCGCCGTGCCAGTGGCCGAACTCGACGGACACGTCGCCGTGTCGGCGGGCCAGTTCGGCCACCGCCGCCACCGCCCGTGCCCCGGCCGGATCCGTCTCGGCCGCCCGCTGCGCCTGCGCCGTCAACCGGTCCAGGAACGGCGAGCCGGCCAGCGGTCGCGGTGCCGCCGCCGGCCGACCGCGCCGGGCCACCGCGAGCAGCGCCGCAAGCTCCGGCGGGGCGTCGACCGGCATTCCGCGTACCCCGATGGGCAGCGGTTCGACCAGCGCGACCGCCTGCCCGGCCCAACTGGTCTCGGCGAGCAGTCGGGGCGTGCCCGGATGCCCGGCGGTGCCGGCCACCCCGGAAACCTCGCGCAGCGCCGCCGCCTCGGCGGTGACCAGCGCCCGGGTCGCGTCGTTCCAACCGATCTTGGCGTAGCCACGCGGCGCGCCGTTGCCGTCGAACAGTTGCAGCGTCGGCTTGTGGTTCGGATCCGGCGGGCGCACCCCGCAGGCCGCGTACGCCGTTCCGCCGCCCAGTTCGGTGGCGAGCCGTTCGGCGAGCAACACCTCGGCGGGATCGAGCGTGTCCGGCACGGCGACACTCAGCACCGGAAACGGCGCCCGGGCGACCACACCGGCCCGCGCCGCCACGCCGAGTGCGGCCCGCACGGCCCGCACCTTCGCCGGGCGCAGCGCGTTGTACGCCAGCAGCGCCGCCGCCGTGGCCCGCGTCGACCCCAGCGGCAGCAGGAACCGGGCCCTGGCCACCGACGGGACGATGGCGTAACGGGCCACCACGGTGTGCCCGGCGGGCACCGGGGCGTCCACGGCCAGCGCGATGCGCTGATCCCCGAAGACTGCCCGGGTGACCCAGCCCAGCCCGTCGTCGCGGGTACGAAGGTCACCCGTCGCGGTCACCTGATCACCCCGGCGACACCGAACCGCTGACTCATCCGCCTCACGCGACCTGGTCCGGCCAGTCGAGGTCCAGCCCCAGTCGCTGCCGCAACGCCGCGTTGTGCGGACGGTAGTACTCCGTCAGCTCGGCGCGCAGCGCCGGCTCCAGCGGCGCCGATCGCCGATCGTTGTAGACCTTGAAGTCGGGCAGGTCGAACGCGGGCAGGCCGAGGAAGTCCAGGGTGCGCCGGTAGGTGGCCCGCGCGTCGCGGTACAGATCCTCGCTGGGCAGGAAGAGCAGTTGCTCGCGGTCGAAGTGCGCCAGCCACGGCTCCAGGTGCTCCAGGTAGCGGCCCCGGGCCCGGTAGGTGTACCAGTCGTAGGGCTCGCTGAAGTACTCCGGCTCGGCGATCAGCCGCTCCCGCTCCCCCGCCGTACGCTCCGGCTCGGCGGCCAGCGCGGCGGCGAAGTCCAGCGGCTCCACCCCGTTGGTGCGCCGCTCCTTCCAGTGCGAGTACGCCCGCTCCACCGGATCGCGCAACAGCACGATGAGCTTCACCTGGGGCATCAACGCGGCGACCCGCTGCGCGGCCAGCGGGTGGAACATGTACAGCGGGGCGGCCTCACCCACCCGTACCGGACCACCGTGCCGGCTCTCCAGCGCCTCCCGCTGCCGATGGGTCGGAAAGTGCGACCTGTACCACGCCTCCCCCCGACCCCAGTTCTCCTCGAAGTAGTGCGAGGACTTGGTGTTCCAGGCCGGAAACAGTCGCGGCACCAGCGGATGCTGGATGAGGTAGTTCCACAGCGAGGTGGTACCGCCCCGCTTGGTGCCGATGATGAGGAAGTCCGGCAGCGGCCGACGGTCGCTGGTGCGCACCCCGTAATCGACGAGGCTCTCCCGTACCCGGCTCGTCACCTGGGTCGGCACCAACTGCTTCACCCGGTCGCGGATGGACGCCACGACAATGTCACCTGCCCTTCGAGGGTCGTGGCGAGGTGCTCGGCGCCCCGCCACGGATCTGCACCATGGTCGCCCGGATGCCACGCCGTACCCCGGGCAACGTCAACAAGCCGACGCAACCGGCGGCCAGTACGGCCAGCGCCACCGCCAGGCCGACGACGCCCCGGCCACCGACCAACACGCCGACCGTCGCGGCGGCGCCCACACCGCCGAGCGTGACCAGCGCGGCCCGCACCATCGACGTGTCGGCCAACGGCTGGCCGACGACGATCCGGGCGCAGGTCACGGCCGTCAGATTCTCCGTCACGATGCCCGCGGCCCAGGCGCAGGCCGCACCGGTGGCACCGTGGGCGGGGATCAACACCAGGCTGAGGGAGACGGTGACCGTGAGACCGGCCACGGTCGCCGCGAGATGCAGCCCGCTGCGCCCGCTCATCAGCAGCAGGCTCTGCACGTTGCCCACGCCCGTGTTGACGAGCATGGCCAACGCGAGCACAGTCATCGCGGTGGCGCCGCCGGCGAACCCGGAGCCGAAGAGTGCGAGGAAGCCCGCGCCGAAGACGGCCAGCAGCAGATACACCGGCCAGGACAGCACCAGCGCCCAGGTGGTCAACTGCCGGTGCAGGGCGGCGGCCGCGTCGGGCCGGTCCTGGCCGAACAGCCGGGACAGCTGCGGGGACACCGCCACCCGCAGCCCCTGCATGGCGAGTTGCCCGGCCAGGATGTACCGGCTCACCGCGCCGAAGATGCCGGCCTCGGCCGCACCGGCGAGCATGGTGGTGAGCAGCACACCGACCCAGACCGCACCCGAGTCGATCGCCGCCGAGGCGGCTCGGGGCAGGGAGAACCGCCAGAAGGAGCCCCACTCGTCGCGCCGGGCGCGCAGTCGCGCCCCGCGGCCGAGCCCGAGCGGCCCGGCAACCAGCAGCAGGGTCACCAGCACGGCCAGCATCGCCGGTAGCACCCAGCCGGTCATGCCGGCCAGCAGCCCACCGCCGGCCAGCAGCACGGCCGCGCCCACCAGCAGGGGCCGCGCGGTGGGCAGCAGCATCGACTGCACCGCGACGTACGCCCGCATCGGCCGCACGCAGCGCAGCACCCCGAACAGCAGGGTCATCGCCACCACCACCGGCACCGCGGCGAAGCTGACGGTGAGCAGTGCCCCGCCGTCGGTGCCGGAACCGTCCAGCAGCCGGCCGGCGAGCGGCTCGGCGGCGAGGATCCCGACGGTCGCGACGGCGAGCGCCGCCGACAGCGGCGGGATCAGCGCAACCGGCAGCATCCGGGCGGCGTCGCCCTGCGGGCCGAGTTGCCGTCGGGGAAGACTCCAGATCAGTCCGGTCTCCGCGCCCAGCACGCACACCGCGGCAGCCACCGTCACCACGCCGATCGCCGCGAAGAAGACACCCGAACCCTCGGTGCCGTAGCCACGGGTGATGACGACCACCAGGAGGAAACCCATCAGACCGTTGACAGCGGCGCCGAACAGCCCGGCCGCGCCGCTGCGCGCACCTCGACGGGCCTCGGTCGCGGTGTCGGACTCCGGTGCCGACGGCGCCCCCGTCGCAGGTGGGTGAAGGGGGACGGTCATGCGGGCGCCACCTCCGGTCGGGCGGGCAGGTGCGGCAGGGCCGGACCGGACGGTCGGGCCTCGCGTTCCACCAGGGACATGGTGAGGGCGATGGCGAAGAAGGCCACGGCGAGGTTCGGACTCGCCAGGCCGTAGAACGGGATCTGCACGATGCAGACCACCGGTACCACCGCGAGCCACTGCCCGGCCGCCGAACGGGCCCGCGCGCAGATCACCGCCACGAGCGCGAACCAGGCCAGGAAGAACAGCAACGCCGGTACGCCGTGGCAGAACAGCACCATCCACAGCTGCCCCTGGGTGCCCACCGGGACGGGTGCGCTGATCGTGTCGACGGTCGCCGGTGCCCCGTAACCGAGCCAGGGTGACTCCGCCACCCGCCGCAGCACCTCTTCGTAGAGGGCGAACCGGTCACTGTTGGTGTCGCTGGACTCGACCCGGTTGCCGATCAGCTCGGTGACCGGGATGAACAGGGTGGCCAGTCCTCCGATGAGCAGCACACCGACCACGGAGGCGCCGACCCGCACGTTGCCGCGCCGGGCGGCGCGCAACCCCAGCACCATGAGGCCCGCGCCGAGGCTGACGAACATCGTCCGGTTGAGGGTGAGGAAGGCCGGGGCCAGCGACAGCGGCAGCGACGCGATCACCGCCCAGCGCAGCAGGCCACGTCGGCGCAGCATGACGAAGGCGACCACGCAGGGCAGCGTCATCGCGTACGCGCTGCCGTAGTTGTTCGTGTACGGGAAGGGGGCCGACGGCCGGTAGATGGGATTGAGCGAGCGGGCACTGTACTCGCTGGCTGCGATCCGTACCAGGTCCTGGATGTAGGCGTTGCCGGAGACGCCACCCGGCAGGAGCATCTCCATCGGCGTGCTGAGCTCGAAGCGGGGCGCCAGCACGCCCAACCAGCCGAGCGCGACCAGGCCGAACCAGAACAGGCACACCGGCACCAGCAACGCGGACAGCTCGTGGCCTTGACGCGCCACCGCGTACACGTACACGCCCACCACCAGGGCGGTCACGTAGAACCCCAGCCGCAGGCCGAAGGCGAGCAACGAGCCGACCGAGGAGAGTTGGGTGGCGCTGACCACGACCAACGCCAGGAACAGCAGCCACACGCCGGTGCCCGGCGGCAGCGGCACCCGACCACGGACCAGCAGCAACGCCAGCAGCACCGCGCCCAGCAACGACCAGCCCAGATAGAACGCGCCGGCCAACCACCAGACCGGCACCAGCCCGAACATCACCGTCAGCGGCCACACCGGCAGCCGGGGCAGCACCGGAGCGGCCAGCCGGGCGCCCGGATGCTGGCCAGCCGGCTCGTCGACCAACGGCGGGCTGAGGGTGGGCACGGTCAGCCCCGGCCGGTGCGGGTCAGGACGAATCCCAGCGGGGCCACTCCGGCGGCCCGCAGTCGCTCCGCCAGACGGCGCAGATCGCCCTGCTTTGTCCGATCCTGCTCGACCACCACGACGGCGGTGCCCTGCCGGGCCGCGGCCACTCCCCGCTCGTCGGCCTCGGCCGGCGGGGCGTTGAACAACACCAGCCCCTGGGCGGCGCGCTGCCGCCAGGTGCCGAAACGAACCCCACCGGCGCCCACCGGCACCTCGTCGGCGCGCTCGGCAACCGGGCTCTTGGCGCTCACCGGAGCACCGCTCATCCGTGGCAACATCATGGTCGCCTCCGGGTCGCCCGCCGGCCGGGCCGCGCCCGGATGCGGGGACGGCCGGCGTACCGTGATCTGCTCGGTGATGTCGTCGACCGCACCGGAGCCGTCCGGACGCGGCTTGGGGATGGCGGGCCGGGCCGGGTTGACCGCAGCGGGCAGCCGCCCCCGATCCGTCATCACCGTCGCGCGCAACTGGTCCAACCGGCCGCTGTCGTCGGCCACGTAGACGTCCCGACCGGTGGCCGCCAGGGCCACCGCCAGGCCGGCGGTGAGGGTGGTCTGATCTTCCCGGGTGGTCAGCAGGGCGACCCGGGCCGGTTCGCGTACCCGCTCCGCGATGGCCATCGCCACGTAGCGGATGTCGGCGTCCACCGGCCTACGCCGGCCGAACATCCCCTGGCCCCGTACCGTGCCAAGCAGCGGCAGGCCGGTGGCGTCCCGGCCGTCGTCGACCGACCGGATCCGCCGGTCCATCGACTCCCAGGCGAAGGCGAGCACGACCCCGAACAGGACACCGCCGAGCAGTCCCGCCGCCACGTAGAGCGGACCGCGCCCGCTGGAGGAGACCAGGGCCTTCTCAGCACTCTGGGTGACCCAGCCCGGGTTCACGTCGACCGCGGCAATCTCGGTACGCGCGGAGTTCAGCTGGGTCAGCTGATTGTTCACTCCGGAAAGCTCGGCAACGGCGGCGTCCCGCGCGCCGTCCCGCGCGTTGGCCACCCGCTTCTGCAGCGCGGCCTGCTGCGCGGCGACCTTCTCGATGCTCTCGTCGTACGAGCGCAGCATCTCCTCGCGCTGCCGTTCGTACATGCCCCGGCGTACTTCCAGGTAGGACTGGGCCGCCAGGTTGGCACTGTTCACCGCCGACTCGGGCGAGTTCGCGGTGAAGGTGAAACGCAGGATCTGCCCGCCGGCGGGCACTTCCACGTCCAGCGCGTTGCGCACGTCGCGGGGATCCCAGCCGCCGGAGTCGGCGAGCCGCTGCACCACGTCGGTGCCGGTGGCGATCCCGCTCTCCACGTTCATGTTCACCGCCCGGTCGGCGGCCGCGCCGCTGGGGGTGAAGGCGTCGGTGACCACCGGGCGGACCGCGACCACCGCGCTCGCGCTGACCGCACCGGGGACCAGGAAGACGTACCCGATCGCCGCCGCCAGACCCAGCACCGCGACCGCAGCCACCAGTCGGATCCGATGCAGCGGCACCCGCAGCAGATCGGTCAGCGTGACCGTACGAGCCGCAACCGTACCGCCGGACCAACTGCCGGGCTGTGCATCAGTCATGAACGCCACCGTCGCTACGTTGTCGAAAAGGAGCATCACGGGTGCAGCGGCCCGCGGGACAGCTCCGCCCGACGCTCGGGCCGGCGACGGGAATCCGCCGCCGGCCCGACCTGAACAAGTTACCGACCTTCTGCTACAACGGGTACACCCTTACTGCACGGCGAAGAACATCCGCGGAGTTGACCAGGAGAGCCCGTCTGCGGCCGTGGTGAGCACGGTACTCGCCGCACCGTCGACCGCGGGCGCGGCCGTCGGGTCGAACGGGACGCTACGCAGGCTGCCGTCGGTGTGACCGTACACGATCTTGCCGTCGACCCAGGCCATCCCCCGGACCGCAGACCAGGTCACGCCGGTGGTCGGCAGGGTGAACTCGGTGGCGCCCAGGTAGTTGCCGTCCACCTCGTAGTACCGGTAGTAGAGCCCGTTGGCGCCGGTACGGGTGTAGTAGAGGCGGCCGTCGAGGAAGAAGGCGCCGGTCATGTTCGCCGGGTTGTACCAGGCGTTGAAACCGGACGACTCCCACGGCACCCCGACATTGCCGCCGTTGAACATCGAGATGTCGATCCGGCTGCCGGTGGTGCTGCCGGGGACGGCCCGCGACCAGTAGATCCGGTCACCCAGACCCCAGGTCGCGCCGGCACCGGTGTAGTTGGGCTGGCTGACCGTGGTCGGCGTGCCGACGGTGGTGCCGTCGAACGTCACCCGCTCCAACTCGCCGGCCGTCACACCCAGGTACAGGTGACCGGAGCTGGCCGTCGAAGGATTACGCGGGGTGATCGTACGACCACCGGCGATCGGGAACATGCCGAGTCGACCGTGGTACTCGTTGGCCATGCCGTCGGAGTTGTGCCCGAAGTAGAGACCGTTGCTGCCCCGCCAGAGCACCGGCACCTGCGAGCCCCAGTTGCTGGCTCCCGAGGGCAGGGCGTTGCCACCACGGCGACCGGGGTTCCAGTTGACCGGCATGCCGGTGGCCGGGGTGACCGCGCCGACACCGAGCCGGTCGACCGCGCCCGCACCGGCTCGGTCGCTGGCGTTGGGGTTGTTCAGCCAGCGGAAGTGCCCACCGAGGTAGATGATGTTGTCGGCCACCTCGACCGAGGTGATCGTGTCGTTTCCGGTGTAGTTGACCCAGGTGCCCACCTGGTTGGAACCGCGGTGCGCGGTCTCGAACCGGACCAGCGCGTCGCAGTAGGCGGACGGCCAGCCGGTGCCGCCGTTGGTGCCGACGACGAACCAACTGCCGTCCCCACCGAAGCGCAGGTCCTGCACGTAGTGCACGAAGGTGGCCGGCGCCCCGCACGGCGACACGAACTTCTCCGTGCTCCAGTCGATCACGCTCGGGGTGCCGGTCAGGTCGATCAGCGCCATCTGGTTGCGGGGCAGGTCGTCGACGAGCGTGAAGTTGCCGCCCACGGCCAAGGTGCTGCCGTCCGGAGTGATGTCGATGGTCCAGGCGTACGAACTGGTGCCGTGCCGCCCGACCGTGGCGTTGACGTTGAAGGTCGAGTCGATCGCGCCGGTGGCGGCGTTCAGCCGGGCGAGCCCGGAGTGCGCCGTGCCGTTGATCCAGTTGAAGGCACCGGCCAGGTAGAGGTCGTTGCCGTGCAGCACCATGTCGCGGATCATTCCGCCGTCGGAACGGCCGACCCAGCTGTCGATGGTCGCGCCGGTGACCGGGTCGAGCGCGACCAGGTTTCGACGTGACACACCGTTGACGTTCTTGAACGCCCCGCCGACGATCAGCGTGCCGCCCGGACCCGCGATGAGGGAGTTGACCGCGCCGTCGAGCTCCGGCACGAACGCGGTGTTGATGGTGCCGGTGGCCCGGTCGTACGAGAACAGGTAACGCTGGGTGATCCAAGCAGAACTGGCGGTCTGCCGGATCTGGGTGAAGCTGCCCCCCACGAACACGCTGTTGCCCACCTCGGCGAAGGCACGGGCCTCACCGTCTCGGGCGTGCGGGGTCTGGTCGACCGGGTTCGTCGACACGACGGTGCCCGTTTCCGGTACGGGCAGCACGGCCGCCTCGGCCGCTTTCGGCACGGCCAGTACGGCCGCGAGTGTTACCAACGCGACAGCCCCGACCCGTGCACGACGTCTACGGGTGGGGTGCCGCTGGAAGGAGATTATGGGCACGCTTCGCCTCCAGGGTGGACGGGATTGCCGGTAGCCTCTCGCGTCCACCCAGCAGGGCGACATCCGCCGATTGGGCGGTCGGTGCATCAGTTAGCGGACAGTGGCGACGCCAGAGGCTGCGGCAGCAACCGAGTGTCGCAAACCCGTGTCCGGTTTCAGTCAGCGGCTCCCTCCGGTGGGCTGCCGCAGGTAACTGTCCCGCCCCGCGGCGGTGAATCCGGCCAGCGACGCCGCGTCGTGGTTCATCGTCATGTTGCAGGTCTTGGTCGTGGTCGTCATGCCCGGCGAATTGAAGTAGATCGCTGCCTTGATCTTGGGGTGAGCCTTCAACGCCGCCGGGAACTCCTCGAACCAACGCCGCTTCGCGTTCGGGTCGCCTGCGTCGAAGTTCGTACCGAACTCGGCCAGCATCCGCGGCTTGCCCGCACCGATGCCCTTCTCGTCCAGCCAGCGGTAGAAGGATCCGACAGTGGTGCTCGGGCTCTTCCAGACCGTGCTGCCGTTGCAGACGTGGAAGTTGTACGGATCCCAGGCGACCCAGTCGACGTAACGGTCCCCGGGGTAGAGCCCGGCGTACCGGTTGTAGTGACCGGACCAGCCCATCATCGTCCACACCCAGACCGCGTTGCGTACGTCGGCCTTGGCGAACCGGTCGTGCACGTACCGCCAGGCCCGGACGAAGTCGGCGTCGCTGCCCTTGGCCGGCTCGTCCTCCGGCTCGTGGTCGAAGCCGATGAAGACCGGCTGCCCGACGGCCCGGATCCGGCCGGCGACCGCGTCGATCGTCTCGTCGTACCGGCCGCTGTAGACGTCCTTCCAGGTCAGCACGGTTCCCGAGGAGAAGACCCGGCTCTCCCAGGCGAAGAACATCAGCCGGCCCTCGCGCATCTGCTGCTGCTGGTACGCGTCCGGGAAGGCACCGTTGCTGCCGGTGTTGGAGAAGTCGTGGTAGCGGTGGACGACGTCGAACTTGCGACCCACCTGTGCCTCGACGTCGGTGATGGCCCGGCCGTGGTCCCAGGTCTGCGGGTTGGTCGGTGAGTACATCCCCCACCAGGCGCCACAGGACGGGACCAACTTCTCCGAGACCTGCCCGCACTTGCCCGAGTCGGCCGGCGGTCGGGTCGCGCTCGGGGTCGGGGTCGGTCGCGTGGGCGTCGGACTCAGGCTCGGCGAGGCGCTCGGCGATACGGGGGGCCGCGTCGGCTCGGCGGTGGGCGGCAACGTGGCGCTCGGCGGGGCCGACGGCGGACGGGCACCCACGCTGTAGGTCAGCACCAGGTTGGGCCGCACATCCACGTTGCGGTTCTCGGCCGAGGCCCAGTAGATGCGGGTGTCCAGGCCCGCCTGGGCCAGTGACACGGTCCAGATGCCGTTACCCGTGACCAGCCCGGAGACGTCCCACTCGTTGAATCCCTTGCCGATCCCGGTGACCGTGTCCAGGACCGTACCGACCCGCTCCGGTGCCGGCCGCTGCGCGGTGGCGTCCAGGGTCGAGGCGTGCGCGGTCACGGTGGCCTTGAACGCCTGCCAGGTGTGCACCCGCAGGGTCGCACGGACGTTCGTCGCGTTCGCCGGCAGTGAGGTCACCATGAAGGCGAGCACCGCGTCCCGGCCGCCACGTGGGTTCCCGTCGCATCGCGCCGGGCAGGTCGCCAGGGTCGTCTTGACACTGTTGTCCCCGTCCTGCGCCACGGATGTGGCGGTGGTGTCGGCGACCACCGGGATGGACAGGTCGTCGTCGGCGAGCAGGGGCACCATGGTCGCGGTGAGTCCGAGCACGACCGTGATGCCAAGAGCACCGAGGACAACGGCCTTGCGCCGGGGACCGGGGTGCCGGATGAGGCGATGTAGTCCACGCCTGGTCACGGAAACTCCTTGCGTCTGCGGCGGTAACGCTGAGCAGCGTATCGGTGTACACAACAGAGCATGGGCATGACAGGGGGACCTAAGCGCGTCTTAATACTCACCTAAGACTCAGCGCAGGAACGCGTCCGGCGCGTGATCAGGCTCTATCCACGATCGAGCGGGCTGCGAGCACCGGCACACCGATCCGGCGCCGACCTGCCGATTCGTGGTTCATCGATCGCTGCGGCGGGCGACGGTGAGCGCGGTCGCCATCGCCGATCGGGGGGCGGCGACGCCGGTGAACTGCTCGAACTGGCCGATCGCCTGGGCCAGCAGCAGGTCCAGACCGGAGACGATGCGGCAGCCTGCGGCGGCAGCCGACGCGGCGAGCGGGGTGGGCCAGGGATCGTAGATGGCGTCGAAGAGGACCGTGGCCGGGCTCCAGGCCACGATGCCGGCCAGTTCGTCGGCGGCCCCCTTGGGCACTGTGGAGATCAGCACGTCGGTGCCGGTCAGCGCCGCCGCCTCGGACCAGGGCGCGGCGGTCAGCGCCAGACCCAGGGTGTGCGCCACCGGTGCCAGCTCGGCGACGGCCGTCGGCCGGCGGGCCACCAGGGTGACACCGGCCGCCCGCAGCCGGGCCGCCGCCGCGAGCGCCGCCCGGGCGGTGCCACCGGCACCCAGCACGGTGACCGTGGCGCCGCCGCCGACCCCCGCCTCGGTCAGCACCTCGACCATGCCGGTGACGTCGGTGTTGTCGGCGTACCAGGAGCCGTCGGGGCGGCGTACCAGCGTGTTGGCCGCACCGACGGCGGCGGCGACCGGCGAGACCTCGGCGGCCACCGCGAGCGCCGCCTCCTTGCCGGGCATGGTGACCGACAACCCGGCCCACTCCGGGCCCAGGCGCGCGACCAGAGCCGGCAGCTCCGCCGCCGAACACTCGATCCGGGTGTACGACCACCCGTCGAGCCCGGCGGCGGCGTAGCCGGCATTGTGGATCACCGGGGAGAGCGAGTGCGCGATCGGTTTGCCGACCACCGCCGTCTTGTGCACCGACACCGCCAACGACGCTCCTCAACAGCAGGGACGACTGTCACCTAGCATCCAACAATGTCGGACAGCAGCCTGCGACACCGCACCGGAAAGATCACCCTCACCGTACGCCGGTCGGACCGGTCGGCGCTCGCCGAGCAGGTCGTGACGGTCGCGCAGCGGCGGCACGCCTTCGCCTTCGGCAACATCGGCTTCGACTTCGTCGACCTGGTCGGCGGCCCCGATCCCGAGGGTGCCCAGCCCTTCGGCGGCACGGATCAGTCGGACCTCGACCGGCTCGGTCAGCTGTGGCTCAACCTCTTCAACACCGCCACGCTGCCGTTCTACTGGGGCAGCTACGAGCCCCGCCGCGGCGCCCCCGACACCGGGCGGCTGACGAAGACCGCGCGCTGGCTGGCCGATCGCGGCGTGACGGTCAAGGGCCACCCGCTGGTCTGGCACACCGTGCAGCCGCCGTGGCTGCTCGGCCTCGACCTCGACGAGGTCGAAGCGCTGCAACGGGCCCGCATCCGCGACCTGGTCGGCGGGTTCGCCGGCCTGATCAACACCTGGGACGCGATCAACGAGGCGGTCATCATGCCCGTCTTCGCCAACGGGGACAACGCCATCACTGACCTGGCCCGGGCCCGGGGCCGCATCCACCTGGTGCGGATGGCGTTCGAGGAGGCCCGTGCGGCCAACCCGACGGCGACCCTGGTGCTCAACGACTTCGACCTCAGCTCGGCGTACGAATGCCTGATCGAGGGCGTCCTCGAAGCCGGCGTCCGGATCGACGCAATCGGCTTGCAGACCCACATGCACCAGGGGTACCGGGGCGAGGAGTACATGCTCGAGACGCTCGACCGGTTCGCCCGGTACGGTCTGCCGCTGCACCTGACCGAGACCACGCTGGTCTCCGGCCACCTCATGCCGCCCGAGATCGAGGATCTCAACGACTACCAGATCCCGCAGTGGCCGAGCACCTCCGAGGGCGAGGCCCGGCAGGCCGAGGAGATCGTCCGGCACTACCGGTGCCTGCTCGCACATCCGGCAGTCGAGTCGGTCAACTACTGGGGGCTCACCGACCGGGGCGCGTGGCTGGGCGCCCCCGCCGGCCTCGTCCACGCCGACGGCAGCCGCAAGCCGTCGTACGACGCACTCGAAGCCCTGCTCAAGGGCGAGTGGTGGCTACCCCCGACCCCGAGGCGCACCGATCCGGACGGCAGGGTGATCGTCGAAGGCTTTCTCGGCGACTACACCGTCTCAGCGGGTGACCGCAGCGCCCGCTTCACCATCGACGCCGCCGACAGCACCGCCACGATCGACCTGTCCTGACCACGACAGGACGTGGCGGGGACTCCAAATAAAGCTTACTGATTAGCGATCTTCGATGGTTCGATACTCCCACATCAACCCACGGGGAGTGTGAATGTTGTTACGAAGAGTGTCCGCAGCTGTTGCGACCGGCACGTTGGTAGCGCTCACGCTGGCTGTTCCGTCGGCCAACGCCAGCACCCTGAACGCCGGGGCGACGCCGAAGGCGGGCAACACCGCGGTGAAGATCCGCACCGGAGCCGGCACCGGCTACACGGCGGTTGCCCAGATCAACACGGGGCAGTGGGTGAGCTGTTGGTACCCCGTCACGTCGGACTGCAACAAGACCACCACCGGTGTGACCACCGGCGGCTCCTACACCTGCAACGGTGCCACCAGTAACAAGTGGCTCAAGGTCGGCTACCAGCTCACCCTGCGGTATGTCGCCCTGGGTTGCGTGAACACCAGCCAGATGCCGCCGGGAGCCGGGATCGGCTGATCGAAGCGATCTACCGGGGGTGGAGAGAGCCGATCTCCACCCCCGCAGGCTGTGTTGCCAGAACTCAGATGATCCCGGCCTTCCGGGCTTTGGCCTCGTTCTTGAGATGTTCCTGGTAGGTCTCGGCGAACTCGGAGTTGCCTTCCTTGTCGACGGCCACGAAGAAGAGCCATTCTCCCTTGGGCGGGTCCATGGCACCTTCGAGGGCATCCTTGCCAGGGTTGTTGATCGGGGTGGGGATCATGCCACGCAGCTTGCGGCTGTACGGGTTCTTGGTGTCGAGTAGTTCGTCCCGGGTCATCTCGGCAGACGTCTTCGTCTTCTGCCCGGTCAACTCCAGGTAGTAGTTGACCGTGACGTCCATCTCCAGGCAGCCGCAGTCGAAGGTGCCCTTGTACACCCGGTTGTACGCGACCCGGGCGACCTTGCCGAGATCCTTCTTGGTGCCGGCCTCGGCCTGGGCCAGCGAGGCCACGATCAACGCCTCGTACGGGCTGATCCCGCGGTCCTTCTGTACCCGGTCAGCGAACTCCATCTCACCGGTGACGCTCAGGAAGTGGTCGACCATCTGCCCGAGGATGGTCTCGGCGGTGGAGTTCGGCGGGATCTCGTAGGTGTCCGGGAAGAGGAAACCCTCGATGGATTTCTTCGATTTCTTGCCGTCCGCCCGCTTGAACCACCAGTCCGGTACGCCAAGCTTCTCCGGGGCCTTCGCGGCGGCCTCGAACTCCTTGACCGGGATGTCGGTCTTGTCGCTGAGCAGCTTGAAGATGCCCTTGGCGGTACGCCCCTCGGGGATGGTGATCCCGTTGACGATCCGGTTGGCCGGGTCGAGCATCGCGGCCAGCGCCAGCTCACCGCTCATCTGCTTGCGCAGCTTGTACGTGCCCGACTGGATGTTGCGGCTGCGGGAGTTCTCCTCGGCAGCCTCGATGAACGCCTTCGTGCTCTTGATCACGCCCGCGTCGTAGAGCGCCACGGCCATGTCGGCCAGGAACGCGCCCTGCGGGATCTGGATCGTCACTTCCTCGGTGCCCGCGCCGTCGTAGTCGGGGGTGACGAAGTAGTTCTGGATCCGGTCGAAGCCGTAGAAGGCCCCGCCACCGATGCCGCCGAGCAGCACCAGGGCCAGCAGCAGCGCAAGCGCGGTCTTGCCCCGGCCCCCGCCGGAGCGACCGCCCCGCTTACGACCCCTGCGGTGCTTGCCCTTGTCCCCCCGATCCTGCTCGTCGTGACCGAGGTCCAGCTCGTCAAACATCTACGTCCGCCTCCGCTGCGCGTCCAGCCAGCTCTGCAGAATCTCCACCGCAGCGGCCTGGTCGACCACCGCACGTTGTCTCTTCCCCCGGACACCTCGCTCGGCCAGCCTACGACTCGCCACGACCGTGGACATCCTCTCGTCGGTCAGCGTCACCGGAACAGGCGCTATGACATCAGCCAGTTGACGAGCGTACGCCTTCACCTGCTCGGCTGCGGGACCATGTCGGCCGGCGAGGTTGACCGGCAGGCCGACCACCACCTCCACCGCCTCGTGCTCGACGACCAGCGCGGCGAGTTCGACAAGATCCTTCGGCACCGCGTCCGGCCTGGGATTCTGCTCCCGGGCGACGGTACGCAGCGGGGTGGCGAGCACACCGTGCGGATCGGACCGGGAGACCCCGATGCGGACCTGACCGACGTCCACGCCCAGCCGCACACCACGGGACAGCTCAGTCACCGAACGTCACCCCTGTCGAGAAAGAGGCCAGGGCGGACCGAACTGGTCCGCCCTGGCCCGCTGTGCCGGTAACTCACGCCTCGGCGATCGCCTTCTCGACCGTCAGCAGCAGGGTCGGCACCTCCGACTCGGGCAACCCGCCGCCCTGGGCGAGGTCCGGGCTGCCGCCGCCGCGCCCGGAGAACGCCGCCTTGACCAAGTCGTTGGCGGCAAGCCCTCGGCTGCGGGCGGCCGGGTTGACCGACACCACCAGGGAGGCCTTGCCGTTCGATCGGGCCGCCACCGCGACCACGCCCGGCCGGGCCGGGTCGATCCGGCCGCGGACCTCCTGGGCGAGGGTGCGTACGTCGTTGCCGGCCGCCCCCTCGGGCGCCTCGATGCCGACGTAGGCGACCCCGCGCACGTCCTTGGCCTGGGCGGCGAACGCCGCCGCACCGCCGAGCACCAACTGGGCGCGCAGCTTCTCCAACTCCTTCTCCGCGTCGCGCAGCTGGGTGACGGTCTGCTCGACCCGGTCGGCGACCTGCTCGGAGGGGACCCGGTACAGCTCGGCCAGTCGGGACACCAGCAGGTGCTCGCGGGCCAGGAAGTTGAACGCGTCCATGCCGACCAACGCCTCGACCCGGCGGACGCCGGATCCGATGGACGACTCCGAGAGGATCTTGACGAGGCCGAGCTGGCCGGAACGGGACACGTGGGTGCCACCGCACAGCTCACGGGCGTAGTCACCGACCTCGACCACCCGGACCTGCTCGCCGTACTTCTCACCGAACAGCGCCATCGCGCCGATGCGGCGCGCCTCGTCCAGCGAGGTGACGAAGGCGTGCACCTCCAGGTCGGCCAGGAGCACCTCGTTGACCTGCTGCTCCACGTCCCGCAGGACGCTCGGCGCGACGCCGGTGGCGGTGTTGAAGTCGAACCGGAGCCGACCCGGGGCGTTCAGCGAGCCGGCCTGGGTGGCGGACTCGCCGAGGAAGTTACGCATGGTCTGGTGCACCAGGTGGGTCGCGGTGTGCGAACGGGAGATGGCCCGCCGCCGACTGGTGTCGATCTCGGCGTAGCCGGTCTCCCCGGTACGCACCTCGCCCCGGATCACCCGGGCCCGGTGCACGATCAGCCCCGGCACCGGCTGCTGCACGTCGAGCACCTCGACCTGCCCACCGCCCACGGTGATCATGCCGAGGTCGGGCTGCTGCCCACCGCCCTCCGCGTAGAACGGGGTGGTGTCGAGCACCAGCTCGACCAGGTCGCCCTCGACCGCCGCCGCGCGCGGGCCGTCGGTGCCGAGCACCGCCCGTACCGTCGACTCGCGAGCCGTCTCGGTGTAACCGGTGAAGGTCACCGGCCCGCCGGCGTCGAGCACCGACCGGTACGCCGACAGGTCGGTGTGCCCGGTCTTGCGCGCCTGCGCGTCGGCCTTGGCCCGGGCCCGCTGGTCGGCCATCAGCCGCCGGAAGCCCTCCCGGTCGACGTCGAGCCCCTGCTCGGCGGCGATCTCCAGGGTCAGGTCGATCGGGAAACCGTACGTGTCGTGCAGCTGGAACGCCTTGTCACCGGAGAGCGCCGGTTTGCCCGCCGACTTCGTCTCCGTGATCGCGGTGTCCAGGATCGTCGTGCCCGCCCGCAGCGTCGCCAGGAAGGCGTCCTCCTCCGCGTACGCGTACGCGGAGATCCGGTCGAAGTCGGCGGCCAGTTCCGGGTACGACGGCGCCATGCAGTCCCGGGCCACCGGCAGCAGCTCGGGCAGGGCCCGCTCCTGCCAGCCGAGCAGCCGCACCGACCGGATCGCCCGGCGCATGATGCGGCGCAGCACGTAGCCCCGACCCTCGTTGGACGGGGCCACCCCGTCACCGATCAGCATCAGCGCGGTGCGCACGTGGTCGGCGACCACCCGCAGCCGTACGTCGTCCGGGTGCGACTGGTTTGCCGCCTGGCCGGAGTGCGCGCCGTAGCGCTTGCCGGTCAGCTCCGCCGCCCGCTCCAGGATCGGCCGGACCTCGTCGATCTCGTACAGGTTGTCGACACCCTGGAGGATGGAGGCCATCCGCTCCAGCCCCATGCCGGTGTCGATGTTCTTCTTCGGCAGCTCACCGACGATCCGGAACTGCTCCTTGCTGCGCACGTCCGCGATCTCGTACTGCATGAAGACGAGGTTCCAGAACTCCAGGTAGCGGTCCTCGTCGACCTCCGGGCCACCCTCGGCGCCGTACTCCGGGCCCCGGTCGTAGTACAACTCGGAGCAGGGACCGGCCGGACCGGGGATGCCCATCGACCAGAAGTTGTCCTTCTTGCCGCGGCGCACGATCCGCTCCGCAGGCACCCCCGTACGCAACCAGATGTCGTACGCCTCGTCGTCGTCGAGGTACACCGTCGCCCAGATCCGTTCCGGATCCAGCCCGAAGCCGCCGTCGGACACCGACTTGGTGGACAGTTCCCAGGCGAACGGGATCGCCCCGTCCTTGAAGTAGTCGCCGAAGGAGAAGTTGCCGTTCATCTGGAAGAACGTGCCGTGCCGGCTGGTCTTGCCGACCTCGTCGATGTCCGGCGTACGGATGCACTTCTGCACACTCACCGCCCGGGAGTACGGCGGGGTCTGCTGGCCCAGGAAGTACGGGACGAACTGCACCATGCCGGCGTTGACGAACAGCAGGTTCGGGTCGCTGATGGCGGGCAGCGGAGCGGACGGCACCACGGCATGGCCATTCGCCTCGAAATGGGCGAGATACCGCCGCTTGATCTCCGCCGTCTTCATCGCTGGTGTTCCTCCGGAAAGATTTCTCGATCACCGAGCCGCGGGTCCTCCCGCAGCTCGGCGAACTGGTCGTCGAACGCCTCGCCCTGGGCGAACGCCTCGTGGATCTCCTGCTCCCGCTCGGCCATCCCGGCGCGCACGTCCGCCACGAAGCTACGCAGTTCCTCGACCAGGCCGCCAGCGGATTGTGACAGGTTGTCGGCGATGCCGGCCGGGGTGTACGAGTGCGCGGCACGGGTCGCCTTGCGGACCACCACCACGCCGACGGCCAAGCCGATACCCAGCCAGAACAGGCGCCTCATGCTCGTACCTCCCGGTGCCGACGGGTCACTGGTTGCCGCGCCGGGCGGCGCGGCGCTGGGCCTTGATGGTGTCGCGGACCTCGCGTTCGGTCTCGGCGTGTCGGCGGGCGGCGGCGGCCTTGCGCACGCCGTAGCCGAACGCCGCCACCTTGACCAGCGGGTTGGCCGCGGCGGCGGAGACGACGGTGACCAGGTTGGCGACGTTGGCGCTGACGTTCTGCGCGTGGCTGGTCATGGTGTCGACCTTGGCCAGCTGGAGGTTCACCCCGTCGAGCGAGGTCTGCACCTGCTCCAGGGTGACGTTGACGTTGCGAACCGTCGTGTTGACATCACCCAGCAGCGGACCGGTCCGGTCGTTGAGGTCGTTGATCATCCGGGTGGTGGCGTCCACGGTGTGCCGCAGCCGCAGGATGGGCAGCGTCAGGATCAGCACCAGCATCGCGAACGCGATCGCCGCGATCAGCGCCGCGACCTCCAAAAAGCCCACGCCTGTCCTCCTCAACGAAATGTCTCGGGGCGGCATTATCCCCGATCCGCACGACCGTCTCGCCCGCGCCGGCGCCCGATGGCCCGCCGAAGGGCCGGCAGGGTGACACGCGGGACGCCAGACCAGACCCTACCGTCCGTGATGACATTCGGCTCAGGACGGTGGTGACGGCGTCAAGTCACCCAGCGGGTCGTCGCCCAGGGTCGGGAAGGGGTCCACACCGGTCAGTGACGGGTCGGTGCTCGGCTGGGGCCGGGTCCGGTCGTCGTCGATCGCGTTGCGCACCTTCACCGTCACCAACGATCCGGTGCACTCCGCAGCGGCGGTTTCCGGGTCCGGCGACGGCACCACCGCCGGCTCACCGTCCACCGGCGGCGGTACGCAGGTGGGTGCGCGAACCCAGAGATCGAGGGTCAACTCGTCCCGCCGCCAGCAGGTGTAGCGGCCCTTCTCCTCCTGTTCGGGGCAGTAGGCCGGTTTCCACGGCTGCCAGCCGTCCTGGCTCAGCGCCGACTCGTACACCGGGGCCGTCTCCTCCGGTGACCGCTCGGAATTCACGGTCCGCTCCCGCAGCCGGCAGTCCAGCAGGCACCAGCGGCTGCCGCTGACGGCATCGACCGGATCGACGGCGGCCCAGGTGGGCACGGCCAACTCGTCCAGCGAGGCGAAGACCGGATCCCGGCCCTCCGCCCGCAGGCCGAAGAAGGCCGGCACCGCGCCAAGCAGCAGCACACTCACCACCGCCAGCACCACCACACGCAGCCGCTGGTTGCCGCCACCCTGGTGGCGCGATTCCGGCCCGTCGTCCACGGTGTCGTCAGTGCGTTCCGGGTCGGCGGGTCGGCGTACCTCCGGCTCGAACTCGGGTCGGAGCGCGGCCGGGCCCATCGGCGCGACCGCCGCGGCGACCCGGGCCACCGCCGGGCCCTCACCGCCCCGGGGCGGCGGGGGTACCGGTGCGGTGCCGGACGGTTCGGGAGGGCCGGGGTTGCGTGGCGGCGGAGCGGCCCGGCCGGCGAGCCGGTCCTCGGGCCGAGGCGCTACGGAGCCCCGGGCGACCACCGGTGACCCGGGCGGGGTCGGACGTTCCCCGCCGGCACGACCGGGAACCCCCGGTACGGGGCCGCCCGGTGGTACGGCGCCGGGCCGAGGCGGGCCGGCGTTCGGTCGCATCGGGCCGGGTTCGGGACGGGACGGGTCCCCCTCGGGACGGGCGCTGCCCCGGGGCGGCCCCGGTGGCATACCAGCGGTACGGCCGGGGCCACCAGTGGGTGCTCCGTCGGGACGACCTGCGACGCGCGGCACGCCGCTGCCGGGCGGTGCTGCCCTCGGCGGTGCCAATGGCTCGTCACCGGGCCGTGCCGTCGGGGTTGCCGGTGGCACCGGCCCGGAACGTGGCGTCCTCGGTGGTCCCGGCGGATCGCCGGGACGTGCTGGCAGGTGCTCCGGGTCGACGCCGCTGCGCGGCGATCCGGGTGGCGTGGCGTCCGGAAGGCCCGGCACCCGGGTACGCCCCGCCGCCGGCACTGATCCGGGCCGGTTGGGCGGCGGCCCTGATCCGGGTCGACCAGCCACCGGCGCTGATCCGGGCCGGCCGCGCGGCGGCTCGCTCGTGACCGGCGGTACGCCCGCGGGGCCGGCCGGTGGCACGGCACGTCCACGGCCGGTGACCGGCCCGTCGTGGCGCGGTGGGCCGGCGGCGGGCCGGCGTGATCCGGTGTCGGGCCGGCCCGCTTCGGCACCGGCGACCGGGCGGGCGGGCGGCGGGCCGGCGGGAGTGTCCACGCCGCGTTGCTCACGCGTCGCCGGCAGGTCGCCGGTGGGAGCACCGCCGGCGCGACCGGTCTGCGGATCACCCGGGCCCTTGATCGTCCGAAGCGCCGGATCGGTGTGATGGGCACGACCGGCCTGTCGCAGCCAGTCCGCCGGTCGCTGTGGGCGGTCGGCCCGGCCGCTGCCCGGCCGGTGGTCGGCTGCCCCCCGGGCGAGGTCATCGGTCCCGCCGGACCCGGTGACCGGCCCGTCGTCGGCGGCTCGGCGCCCGCCCCGGACCGGCGGCTCCGGCTCTCCTGGCCCCGCGGGCACGGCAACGTCCATTCCGTCGGCCGCCCGCCGGCCGGTGGCTGGTGCCTCGGGCACCGCCCGACGGCCCCGCGGCGGTGTCGCCAGCCCCTGCGGCAGGGTCGGTGGACCTTGCGGCGGTGCCGACGGGCCTTGCGAAGTTGCCGACGGGCCTTGCGGCAGTGTCGGTGCACCTTGCGGTGGTGCCGGCGGGCCTTGCGGTGGTGCCGGCGGGCCTTGCGGTGATGGCGGCGGGCCTTGCGGCGCGGCACGGCGGCCCCGGGGCGGATTCGCGTCGCCGGTGCCGCCGAATGACGATTCGGGAATCGGCGGGGCGTTGCCGGACAACGGCACCACCGGTTGGTCCGCCTCGGGCTCGGCGGCGCGCCGCCGACCGGCCCGACGGCTGCCGGCAGGTGCGCCGGTGGGGCCGCCCGATGCTGCTGCCGCAGCGGGCGTCACACCTGCTGCCGGGCCACCCGGACCACGCTCGGCCGCAGCGGGCGGCTCGGGCGCCGCACGCCGGCCCGGCTGGACCGTCTGCGGACGGGACCCGGCGTCTATCTCGGACGGACCCGGGACCCGAGGGTCGTTCGGCTGTTCCGGCATCGCACGACGAGGGCCGGCGGGCGCTCCGGCCGGCCGACCGACGGTGCGGCGCGAAGCCGGCGGACCCGACACCGGTCCGATCGGCGCACCGGAGACCGGTCCGTCCGACAGGCCGCGAATCGGGCCGGTCACCGGCCCGGGCCCCGGTTCGCCCCGGGATCGCCCGCCCGCTGCCTGCGGCCAGCCCCCGGACGAGGCGTTCGCCGTACCGGCACCATGGTGTCCGGCCGGTCCGGTGGCGGGCGGTACGGGATGTGCCGTGGTCGCGGGCGGCCGTTCCCGGGCACCGGCGACCGACTGGTGCCCGGGGCCGGGAGGCGGCGGGCCGGACGAGCCGGTGGACCCGGGCGCACCGGCCGGACGAGGTCCCCCGGCGGATGCCGGACCATCAACGGGGTGCGGGCCGCCGGTCGGGCGGGTGATCGGCGAGCCTGGCCATGGGCCGTCCACCGGCCGGGCGCGAGGCGGTTCGGCGCTTGCCGGGCGCGGCGGGGACAGGGGCGACGGGTTCGCACCGGCGGAATGCCCGGACGCCTGCGTACGCCCGTCAGCGGTCGGAGCCGGGACCGGCCCGGTCGGCGGCGGGGCGGCCGGGGCCGGGCGACCCGGAAGCGGGCCGGGGCGGCCGGTGGGCGCCAGGCCGGGGCGGTCCGGGCCGGGTGGCGCCGCCGGGCCGGACCGCGCAGTGGGCCCCTCCGGTGTGGGTGCGACCCCCTCGGGACCGAGTTCACCGCGCTGCTGCTTGGCCGAGCGCAGGTCGTCGATCCAGCCGAAGTCCTCACCGCTGTCCGGCTCCTCCGGGGCGGGCTCAGACCTGTTCCGGCCCCAGCGGCGGCTCTTGGTACGCCGCTCGTCCTGGCCGTCCTCCGGTCGCTCCGAACCAGGCGATCTCACTGTTGGCCCTTCCCGTCGGCGCGATCGCCGACCTCATCGGTCACCTCGGCGTCCACGGTCGTCAACTGCGTGTCGTCGACACCGGGCCGGGCCGCAGCCCGACCGCCACCCGGCGACATGCCCGTGGGTGCGGGTGCGGGCAGTCCACGGATGATCCGGCGCAGCAACGGCAGCCGGGTGGCCACCGACCGTTCCGCGCCGTGGTGACTCGGCCGGTAGTAGTCGATCCCGACCAGGTCGTCCGGCACGTACTGCTGGCTGACCACGCCCCGCTGGTCGTCGTGCGGGTAGCGGTACCCGGTGCCGTGACCGAGGCCGCGGGCGCCGGCGTAGTGGGCGTCGCGCAGGCCCCGCGGCACCGCGCCACCCCGACCCGCCCGTACGTCGGCGATCGCCGCGCCAATCGCGATGGTGGCCGAGTTCGACTTGGGTGCGGTGGCGAGGTGGATCACCGCCTGGGCGAGGTTGAGCTGCGCCTCGGGCAGGCCGACGTACTCCACCGCGTGTGCGGCGGCGGTGGCCACGCTGAGCGCATTCGGATCGGCCATGCCCACGTCCTCGCTGGCGAAGATGACCAACCGGCGGGCGATGAACCTGGCGTCCTCCCCGGCGACCAGCATCCGGGCCAGCCAGTGCAGCGCGGCGTCCACGTCCGAGCCTCGCATGCTCTTGATGAAGGCGCTGGTCACGTCGTAGTGCGCATCGCCGGCACGGTCGTAGCGGACCGCCGCCGTGTCCACCGCCCGCTCGGCCGTGGCCAGGTCGATGCGACCGTTGCCGAGCGCAGTGGCCGAACCGGCGGCTGCCTCCAGCGCGGTCAGCGCCTTGCGGACGTCCCCGCCCGCCAGCCGGACCAGATGCTCCTCGGCCTCGGGGGCGAGGGTGAGCGCCCCGGCCAGGCCCCGTTCGTCGGTCATCGCCCGGCGCAGCAGGCGGCGCACCGCCGCGTCGTCGAGCGGTTGCAGGGTGAGCAGCACGCACCGGGACAGCAGCGGCGAGATGACCGAGAAGTACGGGTTCTCCGTGGTGGCGGCCAGGAGCGTGACGGTGCGGTCCTCGACGGCGGCGAGCAGGGAGTCCTGCTGGGTCTTGCTGAACCGGTGCACCTCGTCGATGAAGAGCACGGTGGGCGGGCCGCCCGACCGCCGCTGCCGTCGCGCGGTGTCGATCACCGCTCGGACGTCCTTCACCCCGGCTGACAGCGCCGACATGGCAACGAACCGCCGGTCGGTCGCGGCGGCCACGAGGTGGGCGATGGTGGTCTTGCCGCTTCCGGGTGGCCCCCAGAGGATGACCGACATCGGAGCGTCCCCGGTGACGAGTTGTCGCAGCGGCGCACCGGGGGCGAGCAGATGATCCTGGCCGACGAGTTCGTCCAGGCTCGCCGGGCGCATCCGGACCGGCAGCGGCGCGTCCGGCCCGGCCGGGGTGAAGCCACCGACGCCGCCGGAACCCGCCACCGCACTGACTGCTGCGGCGGGTTCACCCAGGGTGAAGAGCGTCTCGGACTCCATCACGAGAACAGTACCGGGCTCGACCGACCACGCCAGAATCACGCCGCCGACCGAGCCCGGGATGATTATTCTCGGTCAACCTCGCCCGGGGCGACGCCCCCGGTACCAGCGGCCACCACGGCTACCTACACCGGCCAGGTGCAGCGCGAGCAGCAGCAGGCCGATCAGCACGAGGGTGTTCCAGTTGAACAGGTCCGGCGCTCCGAGATTGGTGTCGAGCAGGTCGAGCAGCAGCGTGAAGCCGAAGACCGCAGCGGCGGCGATAGCGAGCATGGCGTTCCTCCGGTGGGGGTTCCAGTAGGTCGCCCGGCATGTACCCGATCGGTCCCCTCACCAATCTCCACGGTGGACCTCCGGCTCGCGCAGGTGCTGGGGTGAAAACTGCGCCTGGGCGTTTCGTACCAAGATCTCGGCCCGTCTAGTCTCCCCCCATGGTCATCACCGAGGGGGCGATCACCGAGCGGGAGGCGATTCTCGGCATCGTGGGCCAGCACCCGTTCGTTCGGCACTCGCTGCCACGGCGGGAGCCGGTACGCGGTTGGCGACGTGGCAGCGCCACATGCTGGCTGCTGCCCGCCGACACGCCGGGACCGCTGGGTGGGATGATCGGGCCGCCGGCCGACGCGGTCGACCTGTTCAGCGCGCTCGCCGCCGAAGGAGTCTTCCAGACCGGCCGATGGGTGCACCTGCCCCGGCTGGGCCCGGCGGCCCTCGCCGGCACGCCGGGCGTGGCGGGCCACGAGGACTGGGACTTCCTCTGGACGGTCGCGCCGCCGCCGCGGCAGCCGGGCGAGGAACGGGTCGTCCGGCTCACCGAGGCGGATTACCCGGCGCTGACGGCGCTCATCGACGAGTCGTTTCCTACCTCCACGGCGCGGCCGGGTAATCCTCAGGTGGTCGACTGGTACGGCATCCGCGAGGGCGACCGGCTGATCGCCTGCGGGGCCGACCGCACCCGGGGTGACGTCGGTTTCCTCGCCGGTCTGACGGTGGCTCCGGCCTGGCGCGGCCGAGGGCTGGGCGCCGCGCTCACCGCCGGCATGAGCCGGGCGTTGTCGGCCCGCTACGACGTGCTGGCGCTGGGCGTCTATCCGGCCAACGTCGGAGCGATCCGGCTCTACCGTCGGCTCGGTTACCTCGACGCCTTCGCGCTCACCTCGGTGCGCTGCGCCTGACCGGGGATCGGCACCCCGTCGCCGGCCGGCTGACCGGGAGCCGCCGCGCCGACCTCCCCCGGTTCGGCGGTGTCCTCCTGCTGATCGGCGGTGACCGGCGGGTCGGGGTGACGGCCGGCGCGCCAGGCCGGTAGGTACAGCGGCGCGGCGACGGCCAGCACCACCGCGCCGACCAGCATCGCCGTGCTGACTCCGGCGCGGTCGCCGACGTAGCCGAGCAACACCCCGCCGAGCGCGCCTGCCGGCATCGCCACCATGGAGTTCAGCGAGATCAGGCTGGTCCGGTACGGGCCGGCGACCTGCCGGTGCAGCAGCCCCATGTGCAGCGGATTGGACGCACCGTGCACGGCGTAGCAGGCGACGAAGGCGACCAACACTCCGGTCGGACCGACGAACAGCGCCATGCCGACCACGGTGATCCCCTGCATGATCCGCAGCAGGGCGGCACCGGGCGCGGCACCGATCCAGCGGATGAGCAGCGGCGTGAGAGCCGCACCGCCGGCCGAGGCGAGCCACGCCGCCGTACTTGCCGGTCCGAGCAGGACGGCGGCCCGGTCGGCGTCGCCCACCACCTCGGCCAGCCGGATCGGCAGCAGCCCCTCGAAGGTGGCCATGCCGAAGCCCCAGAACAACTCGACCGCCACCAACGCGAGCAGTACCCGGGATCGGCGCAGCAGTCCGAGCGCCTCGGCCACCATGCGCGGAGCGTCGCGCACGGAGGCCCGCACCGCGGCCGGACCGATCACCGCTCGGCGCTCCACGAGCAGGGTCAACAACGCCGCCAGGTAGACCACCTGCAAGCCGACGGCGGCGAGCACCGGCCCGGTCAACGCGCTGAGCGGACCGATCGGCCCGAGGGCCACCAGGCCACCACTGAGCAACGCGCCGGCTGCCATGGCCAGGCCGAGCACCATGCCGCCCTGGCCCAGCCCCTTCTCGTACGCGGCGTCCGGGTCCGCGGCCAGGGTGCTGTCGACGTACCAGGACTCCAGGGGGCCGCTGTCCAGGGCACGGAACACCCCTTGCAGCGCCCAGACGACGGCCAGCAGGGCGAACGAGTCCGCCACCACCAGCAGCCCGGTCGAGACGAGGCCGACCAGGCTCGCCACCACCAGCACGGGCTTACGGCCGAGGGCGTCGGCGATCCCGCCGGTCGGCAACTCCAGGGCGAGCACCATCACGCCCTGGGCGGAGACGACCAGTCCGATCTGGGTAAGCGTCAGACCGCGTTCCTGCATGAGCAGGATGGTCACCGGGATCAGCAGGCCGACCGGCAACCAGCGCAGGCCGTGCAGGACCAGGTAACGCCGCCGAATTCGGCGGATGGACAGCGGGTTCACCGCGTGCCGCCGAGCAGCAACGGCAGTGCGGCGAGGAAGATCTGCACCTGCTCGGCGCCGGGCTCGGTCGGGTCAGCCTCGGCACGGTAGCGCTCCAGCACCTGCCACAACTCGGCTTTCAGCCCCTCCAGCCGGGCTGCCGGAATGGTCATGAAGATGTCGCTCATGCCGAACGCGTCGCGCCAGGCCGACGGCCATGTGTCGCGTACGGCGAACCACCGCTCGGCGTACTCGACGTACTGGCGTACCTGCTCGGCCTGGATCCACTCGATCGCCGCCCGAGCGTCGGGGTCGTGGTCGAAGTCGGTGTTGTCCCAGTTCGTGACGTCGTGCGCGGCGCGCCACCAACGCTGTCGCCCGGCCCCCCGGTCGGGCTCCTCGACAACCAGCCCGACCTCGGCCAACTGGCGCAGGTGGTAACTGGTCGCCCCGGTGTTGGTGTCGAGCAGTTCAGCGAGGCTGGTGGCCGTCGCCGGACCCTTCACCCGCAACGCCCCGAGCAGCCGCGTACGCAGCGGATGCGCCAACGCCCGGACCTGCCGCCGGTCGATCCGCACCCGCCTCGGCTCGCCCCCCTCACCACTCCCCATAAATCCACAATACTTCTGCACAACTTCTATGCACAATAACCGTGCACTCTCATTACTCGCCGATCTTGCACTCTTGGTCGCCCATTAGCACTTTTTGTCGGCTTTATCCCGACGGAAAGTGCAAGATCGGCGGGGCGAGGTGGGGGTGGGGCGAGGGGCGGGATGTTAGGGGGTGAGGAGTTCGGTGATGCCGCGCAGGCGGGTATGGAGCAGGGCAGTGGCGCGGGTGGTGTCGAGGCGGATCGTGGTGGGACGGACCAAGCCGCACTCGGCGGCAGTGGTGGTCTTCAGGGCACTCGCGTCCAGTCCCGACCGGTGGGCCACCAGCCGGCCCAGTTCCGCCCGGCTGACCGCGTCCGGGCCGGCCACGTTGAGCGGGCCGGCATAGTCCGAAACCGCCAGTTCGAGCACGGCGGCGGCCAGGTCGGTGACGTCGACCGGGCAGCGCAACTCGTCGGTGAACAGGGCACCCCGTCCCGCCAGGGCCTCCCGGCAGAGCCGGATCTGCGGGCTGCCCTCCCCCACGATCAGCGAGGTACGCAGCAGCACGGCACTCGGGTCGATCGCACGTACGGCCGTCTCTGCGGCGGCCTTCGCCGCCCCGTACGCGAAGATCGGGCTGGGCGGGTCGTCGTCGGCGTACGGCTCGGGGCGCCCGGCGTGCAGTGCGTCACTGGAGATGTGCACCAGCCGCGCGCCCACCTCTGCGGCGGCCCAGGCGACGTTGGCCGCCCCGTCGGCGGTGACCGCCCAGTTCTCGTACCGGTAAGAGGTGTTGACCAGGACGTCCGGACGCACCTGCGCGACGAGCGTGCCCACCGCGACCCGGTCCGTCACGTCCACCCGCCGAGCCGCCACCCCCGGCACCCCGACCGCAGTGGAATGCCACGTCCCGACAACCGACCACCCCGCCCCGGTCCCCTGCCGACAAACCTCCCGGCCCAGAAACCCACTGCCCCCCACCACCAACACCCGCATCCGCACGCCTCCCCGTTGATTGATCAAGAAGTTTGCGTCGCCGAAGCGCCTAGATCATGACGCAAACTTCTTGATCAGCGAGGGCGTCGGGGGCCCGGAGCCGGGAAGGGCCGCAGGTCAGGTGGGGTCGGAGACGGGGGCGGCGGGACCGGCGGTGCCGGTGTGGGGGGCCTGCTGGGGCTTGGGCTTGGCGTCGATGCCGGCCTCGGTGCGCTGCTGGGCGGTGATCGGGGTGGGGGCGCCGGTCAGCGGGTCGAAGCCGCCCCGGGTCTTCGGGAAGGCGATCACCTCGCGGATCGAGTCGGCGCCGGCGAGCAGCATGCAGACCCGGTCCCAGCCGAACGCGATGCCGCCGTGCGGGGGCGGGCCGTAGCTGAACGCCTCCAGCAGGAAGCCGAACTTGTCCTGCGCCTCCTCCGGCGTGATGCCGAGCAGATCGAAGACCCGCTGCTGCACGTCACGGCGGTGGATACGGATCGAGCCGCCGCCGATCTCGTTGCCGTTGCAGACGATGTCGTACGCGTACGCCAGCGCCCGGTCCGGAGCCTCCTCGAAGCGGTCCACCCACTCGGAGTTCGGCGAGGTGAACGGGTGGTGCACCGCCGTCCAGCCGCCCGCCGCGCCACTCTCGTCCGAGGTCCGTTCGAACATCGGCGCGTCGACCACCCAGCAGAACGCCCAGGCGCTCTCGTCGACCAGCCCGGCCCGCTTGGCGATCTCGACGCGGGCCGCGCCGAGCAGTTCCTGCGCCTCCCGGGTCTCGGCGCTGGCGGCGAAGAAGATCGCGTCGCCCGGCTTGGCGCCGACCGCGTCGGCCAGCCCGGCCAGGTGCTCGGCCGACAGGTTCTTCGCCACCGGCCCACGCGCCTCGCCGGTCTCGGCGTCGAGCACCACGTACGCCAGGCCCTTGGCGCCGCGCGCCTTGGCCCAGTCCTGCCAGCCGTCCAGCTCCTTGCGGGTCTGGGCCGCGCCGCCGGGCATGACCACCGCGCCGACGTAGCCGCCCGCGTCGATCGCGCCGGCGAAGACTCGGAAGGTGGTGCCGCGCAGGTACTCGGTCAGCTCGGTCAGCTCGACGCCGTAGCGCAGGTCCGGCTTGTCCGAGCCGTACCGGGCCATCGCGTCGTGCCAGGTGATGCGCGGGATCGGCCGGGGGATCTCGTAGCCGGCCAGGTCCGACCAGAGGGCGGTCACGATCGCCTCACCGAGATCGATCACGTCGTCCTCGGTGACGAAGGACATCTCGATGTCCAGCTGGGTGAACTCCGGCTGCCGGTCGGCCCGGAAGTCCTCGTCGCGGTAGCAGCGGGCGATCTGGTAGTACCGCTCCATGCCGCCGACCATCAGCAGCTGCTTGAACAGCTGCGGCGACTGCGGCAGGGCGTACCAGCTGCCGGGCTGCAGGCGCACCGGGACCAGGAAGTCGCGGGCGCCCTCCGGGGTGGACCGGGTCAGGGTCGGGGTCTCGATCTCCAGGAAGTCCCGCTCGTGCAGCACGGCCCGGGCCAGCTGGTTGGCCCGCGAGCGCAGCCGCATCGCCTTGGCCGGGCCGCCGCGCCGCAGGTCCAGGTAGCGGTACTTGAGCCGGATGTCGTCGCCGGCCACCACCTGGTCGTCCACCGGCAGCGGCAGCGGCGCCGCCTCGGAGAGCACCTCCAGCTCGGACGCGGTCACCTCGATCTCGCCGGTGGGCAGCTCCGGGTTCTCGTTGCCCTCCGGCCGCCGGGTCACCTCACCGACGACTTTGACGCAGTACTCGTTGCGCAGCGCGTGCGCGTCCTCCTCGCGGAAGACCACCTGGACCACGCCGGAGCCGTCGCGCAGGTCGACGAAGATGACACCGCCGTGGTCGCGCCGGCGGGCCACCCACCCGGCGAGCGTCACCGTGGTGCCGGCGTCCGTCGCGCGCAGGCTGCCGGCGTCATGGGTACGGATCACGGCGTGCGTCTCCCTCGTGAAGCTCTACATCTGTTTCGGGCATTCTCGCAGGACGCCCCCGCCGCCGTTTGCCGGGTGCAAGGAAGGGCCCCGTGTTAACGCCTCCGGTAGCAAAAGGGTCCCCTTTTAACAGCCAGACCGCACCCGTTCAACAGCCAGCCCGCACCGGGATCGAGGTGCGGCGGCGCCGGAACGTCGGCACACATGCGGGCGGGCCGCCGGAGGAGGAATCCGGCGGCCCGCTGCGGTGAGGAGGGTCAGTGGTGCGAAAGGGTCAGTAGACGCTGACGCCGTAGCGGCTCAGCACCGGCCCGACCGGCTGGAAGAAGGTGGTACCGCCGGTGGAGCAGTTGCCGCTGCCGCCGGAGGTCAGGCCGAGCGCGATGGTGCCGCTGAACAGCGAGCCGCCGCTGTCACCGGGCTGGGCGCAGATGTTGGTACGGATCAGACCACGGACCTGGCCCTCGGCGTAGTTGACGGTGGCGTTGAGCGCGGTGACCGAGCCGCTGCGCAACCCGGTGGTGCTGCCGGAGCGCTGCGCCGACTGGCCGACGTAGGCGTTACCGGACGCGGTGATCTCGCGGAAGCTGCCGTTGTAGAGGGAGACGTTGCCCGGCTGCACCACGCTCTGGTTGCTGTACCGGACGATGCCGTAGTCGCTACCCGGGAAGACGCTGCCGGTACGCGAACCCAGCAGCGCGGTCTGGCTGGAGTTGCTGTACCAGTTCGCCGCAATGTTGGTGCAGTGCCCCGCGGTGATGAAGTAGTACGTGCTGCCGGCCCGCACGTTGAAGCCGAGCGAGCAACGCCCGCCGCCCTGCGCGTAGATGGCCTGGCCGCCGGAGATCCGGGTGCTCAGCACACCGGCCTCGGCCTCGATGCGTACCGCGCCGTTGGTCCGCGCCGCAGCGGCCTTGACCCGCTCCAGCTTCGCGCCGGTCACCGTGCTGTCGACGGAGACGACGACCTGGTTGGTGGCCGGGTCGACCCACCAGGCGGTGCCCGGGATGGCCGCGGAGCGGTCCAGCTCGGCGGTGGCCCGGTTCAGCTCCGCCGCACCACGCTTGACCAGCTTCGGGGTGGCGCCGGCCGACGCCACCTGGCGGGCGGCGAGGCTGTCGGTCACCGCAACGACCATCTTGCCGGCCGCATCGGCGTACGCGCCGGCGGCGCGGGCGCCGAGCCGCTCGGCGAGGGCGGCAGCGGAGTCAGGCGTGGCGGACGCGGGTGCCGCCTGGGCGGGGGTACCGGCCAGCACGCCGGCGACGAGGGTTCCGGCCGCGGCGACGGTGACGGCGCGGCGCAGCATTGACCTTGTGGGTCGCATGTAACAGCCTCCCGAAGGGGGTTGGAGGGCCCTGTCACGCCGACAGGGCAGGGGGAAACTCGGCCACCTGGGGAAACGGCCAAGCGAAGGCAAGTATTCACACATTTAAGATCATTGACAAGGCCACCCTTTGCCCGAATTTCGCCGCTCGCCCGAAGTAACCCGTCCGCAACATTGTGGACACAGATAGTCATCTATACGCTCTGGTCACCGCCGCAACCCGGCAACCGTGAACCGGAGGCCACCATGACCCTCGTCCGACGCGCGCTGGCCACCCTCGCCGGCGTCACCGCCCTCGTCCTGTTCGCCACCAGCCCCGCCGTCGCCGATCCCGGCCCACCGCCGAGCTCGATGGCCAGCCTCGGCGACTCCATCACCCGCGGCTTCAACGCCTGCGGGTGGTACGTCGACTGCACCGGCCGCTCGTTCAGCACCGGCGACGACGCCACCGTGAACAGTCACTACCTGCGCATCCGCCGGGCCAACTCGGCCATCAACGGCCGCAACCACAACGCCGCCCGCACCGGGGCCAAGTCAGCCGACCTGTACGGCCAGGCCGGCACCGCGGTCAGCCAGGGCGTCGGCTACGTGACCATCCTGATCGGCGCCAACGACGCCTGCACCAGCTCGGAGTCGACGATGACCTCGCCGACCACCTTCCGGGCCAACATCGACTCTGCACTGGCCCGACTCAAGTCCGGCCTGCCGAACGCCAAGGTCTACGTGATCAGCATCCCGGACGTGCACCGACTGTGGTCCGTCGGCAAGGACAGCAGCAGCGCGCGTACCGCCTGGTCGCTCTTTGGCATCTGCCAGTCCATCCTGGCCAACCCGACCTCCACCGCCCAGGCCGACGTCGACCGCCGCAACCGGGTCCGGCAGCGGGTGATCGACTTCAACGGCCAGCTCGCCGCCGCCTGCGCGGCGTACGGCGCGAACTGCAAGTACGACGGCAACGCCGTCTTCGGCTACCCGTTCACCCTCGCCCAGCTCTCCGGCTGGGACTACTTCCACCCCAACACCACCGGCCAGCAGGTCCTAGCCACCATCTCCTACCCCGCCGGCTACCCCTGGTAGCCCCACTCCCTCCCCGCTCCCCGCTCCCCGCTCCCCGCTCCCCGCTCCCCGCTCCCCGCTCCCCGCTCCCGCGATCTTGCACTTTCTGTCGGCAGGAACAAGGGCAAAAGCCCCATAAGTGCGACCGAAAGTGCAAGATCGACGGCGGAAAGGCGCGGGAGAGCGGGGCGGGGCGGGGAGCGCGGGGACGGCGGGAGGGCTAGCGGGGGTGGGCGCCGGGGCCGGGGCGGGGGATGATGTCGCGGGGGTTGGTGACGGGGTGGCCTGCGGTGCAGTGGAGTTCCACGCGCACGTCGGCGCCGCAGTCGCGGTGGCCGACGCTCAGCGGCGGCCCCTCCGGATCAGCGAGGTAGCGGTCACCCCAGGCCAGGACGGCGACCAGCACCGGCCACAGGTCGAAGCCCTTGGTGGTGAGACGGTACTCGTGGCGGATCCGACTGCCCGGCTCCTGGTACGGCTCACGGCGCAGCACGCCCTGCTCGACCAGGCCGGCCAGCCGGTTGGTCAGCACCTGTCGGGGAATCCCGGTCCGCACCCGCATGTCGTCGAAGCGTCGGACCCCGCTGAACACCTCACGCAGCACCACCAGGGTCCACTTCTCGCCGAGGATCTCCATGGCGCGGGCGACCGTGCAGTTGTCCACCGACCAGTCCAACGCCGTAGGTCTCATCCCACAAGGCTAGGTCTCATTGACAGACCCAGCAAGCGCTGCCAGGCTGAGTCCATGACGCAGACGCAGGATGCGACGCGCAGTCGCACCTTCTCGTGGTCCGACCCGAGCATCAACGCCGCGCAGATCGGCCGGCGCAGCGGGCTGGACATGATCCGCGCCATGCTCGCCGGTGAACTGGCCGCCCCGCCGGTGATGCGCCTGATCGACATGGCCAGCATGACCGCCGAGGAGGGGCGGGTCGTGGTCGAACTGAAGCCGCAGGAGTTCCATTACAACCCCCTCGGCACGGTGCACGGCGGCGTCATCTCGACGCTGCTGGACACCGCCGCCGCATGCGCCGTGCACAGCACCCTGCCGGCCGGCATCGGCTACACCACGCTCGACCTGAACGTGAAGTTCCTCCGCCCGGTGACCGTGGACTCAGGCATGCTGCGCTGCGAGGGGACGGTGCTGCAACAGGGCCGTCGTACCGCCCTGGCCGAGGCCCGGCTGACCGACGGGCGGGACCGCCTCGTCGCCCACGCCACCTCCAGTTGCCTCCTGCTGCCCCTGGAGCCTCCCGCCGCCTGACGCAGCCAGCACCGGGCGGCACGCAAGCCGCCCCGGGCGTGATCGTCGCCAGAGCCAGCAACGACCAGGCCCGGGGCTTCACCGGGGTACGAGCACAACGCAGGCCCGGCAAGCGACCGAGTTCGGGTCGGCCGGCGGACAGGCGGTCCGGGTTGCAGCGGGACCACGCCGGGACCGACTTGGTGCCGGCCCGCTCAGCCGACCAGCGGCTTGAGGTCGGCCCGGGGTGGGGTCCACTCTCCCGCTGCGGCGGCGAGCTGGTCGCCGGAGCGGATGTCCTTCACCTCGTCGGCCGCACCGTCGGTGCCGGGGAACCAGACGTACGGGATGCCGCGCCGCTCGGCGTACCGGATCTGCTTGCCGAACTTCGCCGCGCTCGGCGAGACCTCGGTGGGGATACCCCGCGAGCGCAGGGCCTCGGCGACCCGGTTACTGGCCGGACGGTGCTCCTCGCTGGTCACCGCCACCAGCACGCAGGTCGGCACCTCCCGGGACACCGACAGGGCGCCGGCGCCGAAGAGCAGGCCGAGCAGCCGGGTCACGCCGATGGAGATGCCCACGCCGGGGAACCGGGCGTTGCCGGCGCTGGCCAGGTTGTCGTACCGGCCACCGGAGCAGACCGAGCCGAAGCGCTCGTACCCGATCATCTGGGTCTCGTAGACGGTGCCGGTGTAGTAGTCCAGGCCCCGGGCGATGCGCAGGTCGGCCACGCAGAGGCCGGGCGAGTGCGCGGCGGCGGTCTCCACCACCCGGACCAACTCCTCGACGCCCTCGTCCAGCAGCGGGTCGCTGACCCCGAGGGCGCGTACCGCGTCGGCGAATGAGGCGTCCGGCGCGGAGATCTCGGCCAGCGCCAGCACCGCCTTGGCCTGCGCCTCGCTCGCCCCGGCGGTGGTCGCCAGCAGTTCCGCCACGCCGGCCGGGCCGATCTTGTCGAGCTTGTCGACCGCGCGCAGCGTCGCCTCCGGGTCGGTCAGCCCGATGCCCCGGTAGAAGCCCTCGCAGATCTTGCGGTTGTTCACCTGGATGCGCACCGGCGGGATCGGCAGCGAGCGCAGCGCGTCGCCGATCACCAGCGGCATCTCCGCCTCGTGGTGCCCGGCAAGGGTGTCCCGGTCGACGATGTCGATGTCGGCCTGGAGGAACTCCCGATAGCGTCCCTCCTGCGGGCGCTCGCCGCGCCACACCTTCTGGATCTGGTAGCGCCGGAACGGGAAGTTCAGCTTGCCGGCGTTCTCCAGCACGTACCGGGCGAACGGCACGGTCAGGTCGAAGTGCAGGCCGAGGGTGTCGTCGCCGGACGGGCCCTCCGGGTCGCCGTGCAGGCGCCGGATCACGTAGACCTCCTTGGAGGTCTCTCCCTTGCGCAGCAACTGGTCCAGCGGCTCGACCGCCCGGGTCTCCAGGGGCGCGAAGCCGTACAGCTCGAAGGTCGACCGGATCCGGTCCAGGACGTACTGCTCGATCATCCGCTGGGCGGGCGTCCACTCCGGGAAGCCGGAGATGGGCGTGGGCTTGCTCATGATGCTCCGTTCGGAAACCCGCACGCTCCGCGCGGGTCAGCGTGGGCGCGGCCGCTACAGGCCGCGGGTGGGGGCCGCCGGTCGCGCGCCGCCCATCCCGGCCACCTCGGCGAGGTACGGGTTGGTGGCGCGTTCGCGGCCGATGGTGGTCGCGGGGCCGTGGCCGGGCAGTACGACGGTGTCGTCGGCCAGCGGGAGGATCTTGTCCCGCAGGCTGGTCAGCATCGTCGGCATACTGCCGCCCGGCAGGTCGGTGCGGCCGATCGAGCCGGCGAACAGCACGTCACCGGAGAGGCAGACCTGGTCGGCCTCCCAGGGCGAACCGGCGCCGGGCAGCCGGAACAGCACCGACCCGCCGGTATGGCCGGGCGCGTGGTCGACGGTGATCTCCAACCCGGCGAGGGTGAGCGTCATACCGTCAGCCAACTCGGCCACGTCCTCCGGTTCGGCGTACGGCAGCCGCCCGCCGAACATCTGGGTCAGGTCCACCGACAGCCCCTTGGCCGGGTCGGCCAGCATCTCCCGGTCCCCGGGGTGCACGTAGGCGGTGATCCCTCGCGCCCCGCAGACCGGCGTCACGGAGAAGGTGTGGTCCAGGTGCCCGTGGGTGAGCAGCACCGCGGCCGGATGCAGGCGATGCTCGGCCAGCAGCGCGTCGAGCCGGTCGATCACTCCGATGCCGGGATCGACCACCACGCACTGTTCCCCCGGCGCGGTGGCGACCACATAGCAGTTGGTGCCGAAGGCGTCGGCGGGAAAGCCGGCAACGAGCACGTCCGCTCCCCTTCCGTCGAACTGTCCGTCAATCGCAGCCTAACCGGCGGCTCACGACATTTTCCCCGTCGGCACAGCAGCCCAACGGACACCGAGATGTCCCGATGGGCCCGAGCACCGACCTCGTACACGACTTTTCCAGCCAGTACCCGTACACTCTGGCGGGCGTGTGGCGTGGCGCACCTGCCGCCCGACGGGTACGCGACCACCGGCTGACGATCAGGGTAGAGGAAGGGGAGCACGGGTGGCTTCCAGCAGGGACCGGCAGCGCAAACTGGCGCGGGCCAAACTCGACCGGCAGATGGCTCGTCGGGCCGCCGCCGTCAAACGGCGTCGGCAGATTCGCGCCGGCGTCGGTACCGCCCTGATCCTCGTACTTGTCGTCGCCGGCTCAGCCTGGGCGTTGGGTGCCTTCGACCGGGAAACGACCGAGGACACCGCCGCCAACGAGGTCTGCCTCTGGACCCCGCAGAACACTGCGGGCAACAGCAACCTCAAGGACGTCGGCGAGCCGGCCACCACCGGGCTGCCGACCACCGGTACGCGCCCCATGACGGTGACCACCAACCAGGGTGCGCCGATCAACATCGAACTGGATCTCGCGAAGGCGCCGTGCGCCGCCGCGAGCATCGCCCACCTGGCGAGCCAGTCGTTCTACGACAACACCAAGTGCCACGAGATCACGGCCGAGGGCGCGGTGCGCTGCGGTGACCCGAGCGGCACCGGTCTGGGCGGCCCGGCGTACTCGTTCTACAGCGAGAACGTGCCGACCCCGCCGGAGAGCAGCCCGGCCCCGCCGAGCGAGCCGCCGACGTACCCCAAGGGCACGGTCGCGATGATCTCGAACCCGCCGGGCGCGAACAGCAGCCAGTTCCTGATCTTCTTCAAGGACTTCACCACCCACGACGATCCGGCGTACCCGATCATCGGTCGGGTCACCGGCGGCCTCGACGTGGTGGAGAAGATCGGTGCCCTGCCGACCGTGGACAATGGGGCTGGGCAGAAGGTCAAGCCGGAGAAGGACGACGTGGTCATCCAGAGCCTGACCGTCGGTGAGCCGGTGCTGGATCCGGCATCGCCCACCGACCCCACGGGTCAACCGACCCCGGCGGTCTCCGGCTCGACCGAGGCCAGCCCGAACGCCGGCTGACCCGCTACGGGCAGCGGCATCCACAGACAGTCCAGGAGGATCGAGGCGTGACGTCCACCAGAGAGCGGCAGCGCGCGGCGGCCCGCGCCCGGCTCGAGAAGGAGATGGCCGAGCGGGCGGCCCGGGCCCGCAAGCGCCGCCAGACGCAGGCCGTCGTGGGCGGTGGCGTGGTCCTGCTGCTGGTGGTCGCCGGTACGGTCTGGCTGGCCAGCAGCCTGATCGGCGACGACAGCGGCACCGACACCACCGCCCAGAGCGCGGACACGGTGCAGTGTGACTGGGTCGAACTCCCGGCCGGTGAGCGGTCCCCGACGACCAAGGACGTCGGACTGCCGCCCGTCGAGCAGAGCCGGGTCGGCAGCCAGACCATGACGATCACCACAAACCTCGGTCCGATCACCGCGCGGATCGACCGGTCGGCGGTGCCCTGCACCTCGGGCAGCTTCATCCACTTGGCCGAGCAGAACTTCTTCGACAACACCAAGTGCCACCGCCTGGTGACCGAGGGCATCAAGGTGCTCCAGTGCGGCGACCCGAGCGCCGCCGGCGAGGGCTGGCGGGACAGCGACGGCACCGGCGGCCCGAGCTACCGGATGGCCGAGGAGAACCTGCCGACCGACAAGCGTCCGCCGTACCCCGCTGGTGTCATCGCGATGGCCAACTCGGGCCAGCCGGCCAGCAGCGGCAGCCAGTTCTTCATCGTCTACGGCGACTCGCCGCTGGACCCGAACTACACCGTGCTCGGCACCATCACCGATGGCATGGACATCGTCGAGGACGTCGCCAAGGCCGGCGACGACGGTGCGTTCGCCCAGCAGGCCGGGGGCGGCCACCCCAAGAAGGAAGTCGTCATCACCGACCTGACGATGAGCTGACCCAGCCCAACCTCGAAGCGCCCGCCGGTCCACCGGCGGGCGCTTCGCTATCCCACCCCCACACCCCGCGATCTTGCACTTCGTGTCGCCTTTATGCGCCATTCATTCCGCTATGTGACGACCAAAAGTGCAAGATCGACGCGCACAGGGCCCGCGTGCCGACCCTCGGGCACCTGCACCACGCGCACGCGTCGATCTTGCACTTTGTGTCGCCTATATGCACCGTCCATCCCGGTATACGGGGACCGAAAGTGCAAGATCGACGCGCGTCCCCGCCCCCCGCGCGGGGTGGGGGTGCGCGGGGGTGGCGGGGTGGGGGTGGGTTAGGAGCCGGAGGTTACGCGGTAGGCGTCGAAGACGCCGTCGACCTTGCGGACGGCGGCGAGCAGGTGCCCGAGGTGTTTGGGGTCGGCCATCTCGAAGCTGAACCGGCTCACCGCCACCCGGTCGCGGGTGGTGGTGACGGTGGCGGAGAGGATGTTGACCCGCTCGTCGGAGAGCACCCGGGTGACGTCGGCGAGCAGCTTGTGCCGGTCGAGGGCCTCCACCTGGATGGCGACCAGGAAGGTCGAGGCGGAGGTGAGCTTCCAGCTCACCTCGACCACCCGTTCACCCTGGGCGCGCAGGTCCTCGGCGTTGGCGCAGTCGTCGCGGTGCACGCTGACCCCACCGGAGCGGGTCACGAAACCGAAGACCGAATCCGGCGGGACCGGGGTGCAGCAGCGGGCCAGCTTGATCCACACGTCGCTGACCCCGCGTACCACCACACCCGGATCGTGGCTGGCCACCCGGCTGCGCGGCGGCCGGGTGGCCACCGCGGTCTCGGCGATGTCCTCGGCCGCGCCCTCCTCGCCACCGTAGGTGGCCATCAGCTTCTGCACCACTGACTGCGCGGAGACCTGACTGTCGCCGACCGCCGCGTACAGCGACGCCACGTCGGCCAGGTGCAGGTCCCGGGCGATCGCCATCAGGTTGTCGGAGGTGAGCATCCGCTGCAACGGCATGCCCTGCTTGCGCATCGCCTTGACGATCGCGTCCTTGCCCTCCTCGATCGCCTCCTCGCGGCGCTCCTTGTTGAAGTACTGCCGGATCTTCGTCCGCGCCCGAGGGCTCTTAACGAAGCCCAGCCAGTCCTGCGTCGGGCCGGCAGTGTCGGACTTCGAGGTGAAGATCTCGATCACGTCACCGTTAGACAGCGTCGACTCCAACGGCACCAGCTTGCCGTTGACCCGCGCCCCGATGCACTTGTGCCCGACCTCGGTGTGCACCGCGTACGCGAAGTCCACCGGCGTCGACCCGGTCGGCAGCGGGATGACGTCACCCTTCGGGGTGAAGACGTACACCTCCTGGCTGGACAGGTCGAACCGCAGCGCGTCCAGGAACTCGCTCGGGTCGGCGGCCTCGCGCTGCCAGTCCAGCAACTGCCGCAGCCAGGTCATCTCGTCGATGTGCGCCGGCGGGCCGACGATCTGGGTGCCCTTGTGCTCCTTGTACTTCCAGTGCGCCGCGATGCCGAACTCCGCCGTACGGTGCATCGCGTACGTGCGGATCTGCATCTCCACCGGCTTGCCGGTCGGGCCGATCACGGTGGTATGCAACGACTGGTACATGTTGAACTTGGGCATCGCGATGTAGTCCTTGAACCGACCCGGCACCGGCTGCCAGTTCGCGTGGATCACGCCCAACGCCGCGTAGCAGTCCCGCACCGTGTCGACCAGGATCCGCACACCCACCAGGTCGTAGATGTCGTTGAAATCCCGACCCCGCACGATCATCTTCTGGTAGATCGAGTAGAGGTGCTTCGGCCGACCGGTCGTCTCCGCCTTGATCTTGGCGGCCTTGAGGTCGGTCTGCACCTTCTGAGTCACCTGCCGCAGCAACGCCTCCCGCTGCGGCTGGTGCTCCCCGATCAGCCGGTTGATCTCCTCGAACCGCTTCGGGAACAGCGTGCCGAAGGCCAGATCCTCCAGCTCCCACTTGATGGTGTTCATACCGAGGCGGTGCGCGAGTGGGGCGAGGATCTCCAGCGTCTCCTTGGCCTTCTGTTCCTGCTTGGGCCGGGGCAGGAAGGTCAGCGTACGCATGTTGTGCAGCCGGTCGGCCAGCTTGATCACCAGAACCCGCGGGTCCTTGGCCATCGCGACGACCATCTTGCGGATCGTCTCCGCCTTCGCCGCGTCACCGAGCTTGACCTTGTCCAGCTTGGTGACCCCGTCGACGAGCAGGGCGACCTCACCACCGAAGTCCGTACGC
Organism: Micromonospora sp. NPDC051196; assembly: GCF_040682415.1. Classification (NCBI taxonomy): domain Bacteria; kingdom Bacillati; phylum Actinomycetota; class Actinomycetes; order Micromonosporales; family Micromonosporaceae; genus Micromonospora; species Micromonospora sp. NPDC051196. Next base: position 281,681 of record NZ_JBFBAY010000005.1, on the reverse strand, counting down.
ATCTGGTCGAGGGAGTATTCCGTGTCCTCGATGGTGTCGTGCAACAGCGCAGCGACCAGGGTGGTGGTGTCCATGCCCAGGTTGGCGAGAATCGTCGCCACCGCGAGCGGATGGGTGATGTACGGGTCGCCGGACTTGCGGTACTGGCCGGAGTGCCAGCGCGCCGCCGTGTCGAAGGCCCGCTGCAACAGCCGCGCGTCAGCCTTGGGGTGATTCTCCCGGTGCGACGAGATCAGCGGCTCCAGCACCTCGCTGACCTGTGACGACTGCCAGGGTGCGTTGAACCGGGCCAGCCGCGCCCGGACCCGACGCCCGGTGGGCGCGTTGGACAGCCCGAAGCCACTGCTCGGCATGGGTTCAGCCGCGGTGTCGACGGGTGCGACATCGGCACCGACACTCGTACGGGCCACATCGCCGGTGGGCAGCACCGTACCGGGGCCACCGCCCGGCGCCGCAGCGGCGCTGTTGCGATCGGTCACCGAGCCGTCCGCGTCGCCTGTCGGGTGCACCGTGCCCTCCACCGGAGGGGCGACATCGTGGGACACCGGCCTCCTCACCGCTCGCCGGAAGTGAACCGACCGTGCGCCGGTCGGCCTGGTCTCGTGCCGCTCGGACGGGTCACCGTCCGCTCAGCAATGGGCAATGCTACCCGCACCCGCAGTGCCCTGCCGCTCCGCCGGACGGACCGTGCCGACTCCGCCCGGCGGCGACCACACCTCAAACAGTCAGCAGGGCATGGACGGGACGCGGAGCCAGCCGCTCCCGTCCCCCCAGGAAGGACAACTCCAGCAGTACGGAGAACCCGGCCACCGTGCCACCCGCCCGCTCGACCAGGTCCAGCGTCGCCGCGGCGGTGCCCCCGGTGGCCAGCACGTCGTCCACCACCAGGACCCGGTGGCCGGCGGTGAAGGCGTCCTGGTGCACCTCCAGCGTGGCCTCGCCGTACTCCAGGGCGTAGGAGGCGGCGTAGGCGGGTCGGGGAAGCTTGCCGGCCTTGCGTACCGGCACCACACCGACTCCGGTCGCGTACGCGATGGCGGCGGCGACGACGAAGCCCCGCGCCTCGATGCCGACCACGGTGTCGAAGGACTCCCGCCCGTGGTGCGCGACGATCCCGTCGATCACGTCACGGAAGGCCTCGCCGTCGGCGAACAACGGCATGAGGTCCTTGAACATGACGCCGGGCTTGGGAAAGTCGGGCACGTCGAGCGCCCGGCTGGCCACCAGCCGGGCAACCTCCGGGCCACTGTCTCCCCGTACCCTGCTGCTGTGGGTCTCCGTCACGGTAGTTCCCCTCCCCTTCCACATGACAGCGGCGTCCGGCACGCTGCTCGCACAGCATGCCGGACGCCGCCCGGATCAATTCCTGTCAGTTGCGCAGTTGTCGCTCAACGTCGCTTTCCACCGCCCGGGCGGTTGCCGCCGCCGGGCCGTCCACCGCGGGCACCGCCGGAACGCTTGCCAGCCGGCCGGGCACCCACCTTCGGGGCTGCCGCCCCGGCCATAGCCGCACCGGCCTCCGCCGGCACCTCCTCCTCGTCGTCCCGCTCGACCGCGGCGGCGGGGGCCGCCTTGGTACGGGCCTCCTTCGCCGGCACCGGGTTGGCCCGGCGCGCCTCCACCCGCTTGTTGTGCGCCTGGATCCGCGGGTCGCGGTTCTTCAGCACCACCAGCAGCGGGGTGGCCAGCGTGATCGAGGTGACGAACGCCATGGCCATACCGACGAACAGCACCAGACCCAGGTCCTTCAGGGTGCCCGCACCCAGCAGACCGGCACCGATGAAGAGGATGCCGCCGACCGGCAGCAGCGCCACCACCGAGGTGTTGACCGACCGCATCAGGCTCTGGTTGACCGCCAGGTTGGCGGCCTCGCCATAGGTCTGGTTGTTGTTCGCAGTGATGCCTCTGGCGTTTTCCTGCACCTTGTCGAAGACCACCACCACGTCGTAGAGCGCGAAGCCCAAAATGGTGAGGAAACCGATGATCGTCGACGGGGTCACCTCGAACCCGACGATCGAGTAGATGCCGGCGGTGAGCGCCAGGTTCATCACCAGCGAGAAGATGGCCGCGACCGCCATCTGCCACTCGAAGCGCATGACCAGGTAGACCGTCACCAGGGCGATGAAGATGACCAGACCGAGCACAGCCCGGTTGGTCACCTGGCTACCCCAGGCCTCACTGACCCGGTTGGCGCTGATCTCGTTCGGGTCGATGCTGAACCGCTCGGCCATGTCGAGCCGGACCGCCTCGGCCTGCTGCGGGTCGAGTTGGGTGGTGCGCAACTCGTAGAACGAGCCGCCGGCTCCACCGACCTGCTGGGCGGTGACCACGTGGGCGCCGTCACCCGCAGCGCTCAGCGACTGGCCCGCAGTGTCCTCGGCCTGCTGCATGGTGCCGACACTGGTGGGGATCTGGAACGAGTTGCCACCGGCGAACTCGATGCCCGGGTTGAACCCCTTGATGAGGATGCTGCCCAACGCCATCAGCACCAGGACGGCCGCCGCAGTGAACCACATCTTGCGCCGGCCGACGACGTTGAGGCCGGCCTCGCCCCGGTAGAGGCGGCTTGCCAGAGAGTTCTCAGCAGCCATCTCAGGCCTCCTTGACACGCGGGTTGCGGGACTGGGCCTGCTCCGACTTGGCCGGCAGCACCCGGCCGAGACCACTGACCCGTGGGGACAGGAACGCCCGGCTCCGGGCGAGCATCGTCATCATCGGGTGCCGGAAGAGGAAGACCACCACCAAGTCCAGCACGGTGGCCAGACCGAGGGCGAAGGCGAATCCCTTGACCGTACCGACCGAGACGATATAGAGGACCACCGCCGACATGATCGTGATGGCGTTCGCCGAGATGATCGTACGGCGGGCGCGGACCCAGGCGCGGGAGACCGCGCTGCGCGGGCTGCGGCCCTCACGGATCTCGTCCTTGAGTCGCTCGAAGTAGATGACGAACGAGTCCGCCGCCACACCGAGCGAGACGATGATGCCGGAGATGCCGGCGAGGGTGAGGGTGAAGCCGATCTGCCGGCCGAGCACCACCAGGGCGCCGAAGAGCAGCAGCGCCGACAGCACCAGGCTCGCGAAGATCACCGTGCCGAGCAGCCGGTAGTAGAAGAACGAGTAGATGATGACCAGCAGCATGCCGATGCCGGCCGCGAGCAGACCGGCCCGCAGGTAGCTGGCGCCCAGGGTGGCGGTGACGTTCTGCTGCTCCTGCGCCTCGAAGGTGACCGGCAGGGCGCCGTAGTTCAGGTAGCCGGCCAGCTCACTGGCCTCGGCGTTGCTGAAGTTGCCGGTGATCTGCGAGTTGCCGGTGAGCACGCCCTGGATCTGCGGCGACGAGATGATCTGGTTGTCCAGCACCACGGCGACGCGGCACTTGCCCTCGTCACCGAGCGCGGAGGCGTCACACGCCTGACCCTCGTTGTTGAACGCCTCGCGGGTCAGCGCGGTCCACTTCTCCTGGCCGTCCCGGGTGAAGTTCAGGCTGACCACCCACTGGCTGGTCTGGTCGCGCACCGCGCTGGCCGAGTCGACGTCGGTGCCGAGCACCTTCGCCTGGTCCAGCAGGTTCTTGGCGTAGCCGCCCTCACAGGCGACGACCTGCTGATCCGCGGCCGAGACGGACGCCGGCGGCCGGTCGTCGAGCTGGAGGCAGCCGATGGACGGCACGTTGAACTGCATCTGGGCGGGGAGCACCGCGACCTCGCGGCCGGTCAGCTCGGCGAAGGGCTTGAGCTTCTCGGCCAGCGTCGGGTCGGCGCTCAGGTCGGCCGGCGACTGGAGCCCGCTCGCGGCGGCCCAGGCCTCCGCGCCGACCTTCGCCTCGACGGCCTTGCGCTGCTCCTCGAGGCTCTGCGGCACCGGCTCCTCGCTGGCGCTCGGCGAAGGTGCGGTGCTCGGGCTCTCCGACGGGGCCGGCGTGGGGGCCCCACCACCCTGACCGCCGGACGGCGATGCCGTGGCCTCGGCGTTCGGGGTGGCGCTGGCGCTGCCGGACGGGCTCGGGGTGGCGTTCGGCTCGGCGCTGCCGCTCGGGCTCGGCGCCGGCGAGGGAAGCGCGCCGCTGCCGTCGGCGATCTTCAAGACCTTGCGGAAGCGCAGCTCGGCGGCGCTACCGATCTCGGTCAGGTCGCGGTTCTCGCCGGGCAGGGAGACGACGATGTTGCGGTCGCCCTCGGTGACCACCTCGGCCTCGGCAACGCCGTACGCGTTGACCCGGCTCTCGATGATCTGGCGGGCCTGTTCGAGGTTGTCCGCCGTCGGAGCCCGGCCGTCGAGGGTGTTCGTCGCCTCCAACGTGAGCCGGGTACCACCGACAAGGTCAAGACCGAGGCGGGGTTCGAGCCGGTCCTTCCAGCCTCCGCTGGCACCGCCCGCGAAGAACACCAAAAGATAGAGGACGACGAGGATGCCGCCCAGTACGGCCAACTGCCGTCCCGGGCGCATCTGTCCCTGAGGTGGTGCCACGGCTGTCCTGTCTCCCTGTACGGTCGCGCCGCCGCAGGCGCGACGGCGGGGTCTGCCGGTTTCCCGGCCGACGATCTGCCTTCCGACGGCGCCCGGGGCTGACGCCGCCGCCTCGGGTGGTCAACGCGGGCAGCGTGGACCGGACCGAACCGGCGCGCCGACGCCCGGCGTCGGCCTGCTATCCAGTTGTTGCACCGCCACGTCGGCGGTCACCCGCCCGGGGACGCGTGCGGGTGGTCCCCACCCGGCCGACCAGCGCACCGGCAGACCAGGTGGGTGCGGTACTCACTCCTTGACGGCGTCGGTTTCCTCGGCCGCCGGCTCTACGGGACGCTCCGCCTTGGTCACCACGCGGGCGATCGCCGGCCGGGCGTATCGGGTCTGCACTCCGGGAGCGACCTCGAGCAGGACGCTGTCGTCCTCGACTCCGGAGACCGTGCCGTACAGCCCGCCGATGGTCACCACCTCGTCGCCGACGGAGAGACCGGTCTGCATCGCCTCGGCCTCACGGCGGCGCTTCTGCTGGGGGCGGATCATCATGAAGTACATGACGCCGAAGAGCAGCGCGATCATGAGGATCGGCGTGAAGCTACCCGCTCCGCTGCCTTCTGCTGCGTGAAACACGGTTGTCGACCTTCCCATTGGCCCCGATCCGGCACATGGCGCCGGAGCGGAGGCGGATTTTCACATCCTGTACAGACCGCGGCGAGTCTAGTCGCTGTATCTGGGAACGCCGAACGCGTCGCAGATCACGAACAGATCACGGCTCGCTGGTGTCCACCGAAAACAGATCAGGCGCAAGGGGAACTTCGGCAGCAAATGTACCATTTGGCGGAGTGCGGCCAAGGTGCCGCCAGGCGGCCTCCGTCGCCACCCGGCCCCGCGGCGTACGGGCCAACAATCCGGCCCGCACCAGGAACGGCTCGCACACCTCCTCGACCGTGTCCGGCTGCTCCCCCACCGCCACCGCGAGCGTGGACAGGCCGACCGGACCACCCCGGAACGAGTCGACCAGCGCGGTGAGCACCGCCCGGTCCAGCCGGTCCAGCCCGAGCGCATCCACATCGTAGACCGTCAATGCCGAGCGGGCGGTATCGAGGGTGACCACGCCGTCGGCGCGTACCTCGGCGAAGTCACGCACCCGGCGCAGCAGGCGGTTGGCGATCCGGGGGGTGCCCCGGGAGCGACCGGCGATCTCCGCCGCACCGTCGTCGGTGATCGGCACGCCGAGGATGCGCGCCGAGCGGTGCAGCAGCGTCTCCAGGTCGGCCGGGGAGTAGAAGTCCAGGTGCGCGACGAACCCGAACCGGTCACGCATCGGCCCGGTCAGCAGGCCGGAGCGGGTGGTCGCGCCGACCAGGGTGAACGGCTCGACGTCCAACGGGATGGCGGTGGCGCCGGGACCCTTGCCGACCACCACGTCGACCCGGAAGTCCTCCATCGCGCTGTAGAGCAGTTCCTCGGCCGGCTTGGCGATGCGGTGGATCTCGTCGATGAACAGCACGTCGCCCTCGGCGAGGCTGGTCAGGATCGCGGCCAGGTCACCGGAACGCTCGATCGCCGGGCCGCTGGTCACCCGGATGCCCGCGCCCAGCTCCGCGGCGACGATGTTGGCCAGGGTGGTCTTGCCGAGGCCGGGCGGCCCCGACAGCAGGATGTGGTCGGGGGGCGAGCCGCGCCGCATCGCGCCCTGCAACAGCAGGTCGAGCTGGTCACGGACCCGGTGCTGGGCGATGAACTCGTCGAGGCGCTTCGGGCGGACGCTGACCTCCGCGTCCCGCTCCGCATCGTTGACGTACGCCGAGACCAAGCCGCCGTCCGGGCCGGTCACGGGATCATCCTCATTCGCGACTGCGGGGCTCGCAAACCCGGCTCACTCCGCGCGCTCATCGGGTCCGGCCCAGCAGCCGGATGGCCTGCTTGAGCAGCACCGGCACCGGCGGGGTGGCCCCGTCGACGGTCTCCGCGACCGCCGCGACCGCCTGGTCGGCCTGACTCGCAGTCCAGCCGAGCCCGATCAACGCCTGGCGGACCTGCTCCGGCCAGGCACCGCCGGTGACCCCGGCCGCGCCGTCGGCGCCCACCGCGACCGGGCCGATCCGGTCGCGCAGCTCCAGCACCAACCGTTCGGCACCCTTTTTACCGATGCCGGGGACCCGGGTCAGCGCGGCGGTGTCAGCATTGGCGATGGCCTTGCGTACCGCGTCGGGGGTGTGCACGGCGAGCACCGCCTGGGCCAGGCGGGGACCGACCCCGCTCGCGGTCTGCAACAGCTCGAACAGCGACTTCGCGTCGTCGTCGGCGAAGCCGTAGAGGGTCAGCGAATCCTCCCGGACGACCAGGCTGGTGGCCAGTCGGGCGGGCTGGCCGACCCGCAGGTCGGCGATGGTGCCGGGGGCGCACTGCACGGCCAGGCCGACCCCGCCGACCTCGATGACCGCATGGTCCGGACCGGTGGCGGTCACCACGCCACGCACACTGGCGATCATCTCGCTCCTCCTCGTCTCGCCCGGTCCGCGGCGGCGGCCAGCTTCGAACGCGTACCACCCCGCCACACGTGGCAGATGGCCAGCGCGAGGGCGTCCGCGGCGTCGGCCGGCCGGGGTGGCTCGGGCAGCCGCAGCAGTCGGGTCACCATCGCGGTCATCTGCGCCTTGTCCGCCTGACCGGAGCCGGTCACGGCCGCCTTCACCTCACTCGGGGTGTACGTCTGCACCGGCAGCCCGGCCCGGGCCCCGGCGAGCACGGCAATCCCGCTGGCCTGCGCGGTGCCCATCACCGTACGCACGTTGTGCTGGCTGAACACCCGCTCCACGGCCACGCTGTCCGGCCGGTGCTCGGCGACCAGGTCGGTGAGCGACCGGTCCAGGTGCAGCAGGCGGGTCGGCAGTTCGTCGGCCGGATCGGTGTAGATCACGTAGTAGGCGACCAGCGTGCAGGGCCGCCCGGGCACCCCCTCGACCACGCCGACCCCGCACCGGGTAAGCCCCGGGTCGACGCCGAGCACCCGCACGCCTCCCCCTCCCAGCCGCCGAGCAGTACGTGTGTTCGACACCCTACCGATGCCGCCGCACGGCCGCGCCATGGGACACGCCCGGCGCGGCTGCACCGCCGGCACGCCGATGACGTCAACGGCGACGGGATGTAGGCCACGGCCACCCGATCCCCCAGGAGTATGTGCGCCGACGCCATGTGCGACCGGCCGCCCAGCTCGTAGTTTCATGCGCCATGACGGCAGAACCCGTGGCGGTCCCCCATGTCGTGAACGTCGACCTCGCCGGCCGTACCGCTCTGGTGACCGGGGGTGGCAGCGGCATCGGTCGGGCCTGCGCCCTGCGACTGGCCGAGGCCGGCGCCAACGTGCTGGTGGTCGACCGTAACGTCGAGGCGGCGAAGCTGGTGGCGGCCGAGGCCGGCGGTCACGCCGTCGGCCTGGACCTGGCCGACGCCGCCGCGGTGGACCGACTCGACGTCGACGTGGACATCGTGGTCAACAACGCCGGCCTACAGCACGTCGCCCCGCTCCAGGACTTTCCCGTCGAACGCTTCGAGCACCTCCAGCGGGTGATGGTGCAGGCGCCGTTCCTGCTGATCCGGCGGGCGTTGCCGCACATGTACGCCCGGGGCTGGGGCCGGATCATCAACATCTCCTCGGTGCACGGACTGCGCGCCTCGCCCTACAAGGCGGCGTACGTCGCGGCGAAACACGCGCTGGAAGGACTGTCCAAGGTGGTGGCGCTGGAGGGCGCGGCGTACGGCGTCACCGCCAACTGCATCAACCCCGCGTACGTGCGTACCGCCCTGGTGGAGAGCCAGATCGCCGACCAGGCCGCCACCCACGGTGTCGCGGAGAACGAGGTGGTCGAGAAGATCATGCTGGCCCGCGCCGCGATCAAGCGCCTGATCGAACCGGACGAGGTGGCGGAACTGCTGGCCTACCTCTGCTCACCGCCGGCCGCGTTCCTCACCGGCGCCTCGATCGCGCTCGACGGGGGCTGGACGGCGAACTAGAGTCCCCCCGCACAATGTCGGTCATGTCGTCGCCGCTGGAGTTCCTGGAACTGCTCGCCCGGGAAGCCGCCGCGGTCGAGTTCGAGGGACCACTGGTCGCCGCCCGCTCGGCCGGGCTGTCCGCCGACCGGATCGCCGAGCTGGACCAGGCCAAGTCGGTGGCGCTGCGGGTCCGCGCGCTGCTGGAGCGGCGCCGCCGCCGGGAAAGCGAACTGCTCAGCCTGTACGACACGGTCAGCGACCTGGCCGGGCTACGGGACCTGGATGACGTGCTGCGGGCGATCGTGCACCGGGCCCGGCACCTGCTCGGTGCCGACGTGGCCTACATGACCCTCAACGACGCCGAGCGCGGCGACACCTACATGCGGGTCACCGACGGCTCGGTCTCGGCCCGTTTCCAGCAGCTGCGGCTGCCGATGGGTGCCGGCCTCGGCGGGCTGGTGGCCCAGTCGGGCGCCCCGTACGTCACCGCGAACTACCCGCAGGACGAGCGCTTCCACCACACCCGGGAGATCGACGCCGGGGTGGGTGAAGAGGGATTGGTGGCCATCCTCGGGGTGCCGCTGCGGCTCGGCTCCACCAGCATCGGCGTGCTCTACGCGGCGAACCGCTCGGCCCGGCCGTTCGCCCGCGAGGAGGTGGCGCTGCTGCTCTCGCTGGCCGCACACGCCGCGGTGGCGATCGACACCGCCCGGCTGCTGGCCGAGACCCGGGCAGCGTTGGCGGAGCTGTCGTCGGCCAACACCACCATCCGGGCGCACAGCGCCTCGGTCGAACGCGCCGCGGCGGCCCATGACCGGATGACCGCGCTGGTGCTGCGCGGTGGCGGGGTGGAGGACGTGACGGCGGCGGTCACCGAGGTGCTGGGCGGGACGCTGCTGGCACTGGACACCGAGGGTCGCCTGCTGGCCCGGGTCGGTGAGCTCGACGAGCCGGACCGGGCGGACATCGTCGAGGCGGTGGCCGCGTCCCGGACCGAGGGACGCAGCGTACGCCGGGGCGAGTTGTGGTACGCCGCCGTGGTGGCCGGCGCGGAGAACCTGGGTGCGCTGGTGTTGCACACCGAAGGGGAACTGGCCGACGCCGATCAGCGGATCCTGGAACGGGCCGCGTTGGTGACCGCGTTGCTGCTGCTGTTCCGGCGCACCGTGGCCGAGGCGGAGGGCCGGGTCCGGGGCGAGCTGCTCGACGACCTGATCGCGCGGCCGTTGCGCGACACCGACGCGCTGCGTGGCCGGGCCCGTCGCCTCGGGGTGGACCTGGACGCCCCGCACGTGCTGGTGGCGGTCGACGACGACGCGATCGCGGCCACCGGCTCGGCCCGCCAACGGGTGCTCTCCTGGGCCACCACGTACGCCTCGACCCGGGGCGGGCTGGCTGCGGCGCGCGACGGGCGGGTGGTGCTGATGCTGCCCGGGCAGGACGCGGGCGGCAGCGCTCGGGCGGTGGCGCGGGATCTGGCCCGGGTCACCGGACGACCGGTGACCGCCGGGGCGAGCGGCCCGGTCGCCGGGCCGACGTCGCTGGCCACCGCCTTCCGGGAGGCCGACCGCTGCCTGACCGCGCTCGGCGCGTTGGGCCGGGCCGGTCAGGGTGCGAGCACCGCCGAGCTGGGCTTCGTCGGGTTGCTGCTGGGGACCGTCTCCGGTGGCGGTGACGCCGACGTGAGCCGGTTCCTCGCCACCACCATCGGCCCGGTCGTCGACTATGACGCCCGCCGGGGTACCGCTCTGGTGCGGACGCTGGAGTCCTACTTCGGGGTGGGCGGCAGCCTGGCCCGGGCCGCCGAGTTGCTGCACGTGCACGTCAACACGGTGACCCAACGGCTGGAGCGGGTCGGGCAGTTGCTCGGCGCGGACTGGCAGAAACCCGAGCGGGCTTTGGAGGTGCAGCTCGCCCTGCGGCTGCACCGGCTGCGTACCCCCGGTGGTTGAGCCGGCTGCTCAACCACCGGGCTGCCGGCCCGCGACGATCGCGCGGCGCGGCTCAGTGCTTGCCGTAGTGCTGCCGGGTCTCCCGGATCGCCTCCTCGGCGGCGGCGCGCTCCTGCGGGGTGACGCCCCGCCTGGCGGCCAGCCAGGCCCGCAGCAGTTCCACCGCGATCGGCAGGACCGAGATCCCCACGATGCCGATCAGGATGAACTCGATGTTGGCCTTGACGAACGGGATCTGCCCCAGGAAGTAACCCAGCACGGTCACGCCGGTGCCCCAGAGGATGCCGCCGACGACGTTGTAGATGACGAAGGTGCGGTAGTTCATCCGGCTGACCCCGGCCACGATCGGGGTGAACGTCCGCACGATCGGCACGAACCGGGCCAGCACGATCGACCGCGCGCCGTACTTCTCGAAGAAGTCATGCGCCTTGAGCAGGTTCTCCTGCTTGAACAGTCGTGAGTTCGGTCGCCGGAACAGGGCCGGGCCGACCTTGCGGCCGAACAGGTAACCGACCTGGTCACCGGCGATCGCGGCGATGGTGATGAGCAGACACACCAGCCACAGCGGATATTTGAGGTACTGGCCGTCGGCGACCAGCAGCCCGGTGGTGAACAGCAGCGAGTCACCCGGCAGGAAGAAGCCGATCAGCAGCCCGGACTCGGCGAAGACGATCACCAGAATGCCGATCAGCCCGAAGGTCGAGATCAGCCACTCCGGATCGAGCCAGTCCGGCCCGAGGGCCAGGTGGGTGACGGGCGACGGCACGAAGACCTCCGATGGCTGGGAACGATCCCGATGACTGCGGGACGCCCGTAGTCTAGGCCGCTCCCGGTGGGCCAGGGAGCCGACACCGACCCACTCGGCGGCGAGCCGCGAGCGAATTCCGCCCTCAGCGGGCCCGGATGCCCGCCAGCACCTGGTCGACGACCTTCGCGGGGAGCGTCGTCTCGTCGAGGTCAGGGTTCCAGTTCATCACCCGCTGAATGAGCATCGGACCGGTGATCATGGCCAGGGTCACCTCGATGTCGAGGTCGGCGCGGAGTTCGCCGTCGCGGATGCCGCGGCGCAGCACCTCGCGCATCACCGCTCGGCGGGGCTCGACGATGCTCTGGTACAGCGCGTAGCGCTCGGGATTGCGTTTCACCTCGGGCACCAGGCAGGGCATGATCTGCGCCGCACGCGGGTCGATGTTCTGCCCGACCGCGCCGACCAGCGTGATCAGGTCCTCCCGGACGGACCGGCCGGCCGGCTGCGGCGGATCGCCCTTGAGGGTACGCAGCGCGTCGTACAGCAGGGCGTCCTTGCCCGCCCAACGACGGTAGATGGTGGCCTTGCCGACCCCGGCCCGCGCGGCGATCGCCTCCACCGAGATCGCCTCGATCGTGCTGCCCTCCGCGAGGAGGTCCAGCGTGGCCTCGATGATCGCTTCGGCCGCGCGGACGCTGCGCGGCCGGCCGGGCGGCCGCGGAGCATCTGCCGTGCTAGTCATGCGCGCATTGTTCCCGACGCTACGCGGTGCCAGCCAACTCGGGTTCACCGACCGTGGCCGGCGTCCCGGTGCCGGACCGGGCAGGCATCCAGCGCAGCGCCACCAGGATGCCAGCCGCCGTGACCAGTGCGGCCAGCGCCGCCGACCAGTGCATCGCCGAGACGAAGGCGTCATTGGCCGCCGTGATCAGCTGCGGCGCCGCCGGCCCGAGCTGATCGGCGGCGGCGTACGCCCCGGAGATCGACTCGCCGGCTGCCGCGCGGGCGTCCGGTGGCAGCTCGGCCAGGGCCGGGGTGATGCCGCTGCGGTAGCCCGCGGCCAGCACCGAGCCGAGCACCGCCACGCCCAGCGCGGCGGCCATCTGCCGGATGGTGTGGCTGACCGCAGACCCGGCGCCGGCCTTCTCCCGAGGCAACGCCGACATGATCGACTCGGTGGCCGGCGGCATGATGTTGGCCATCCCGGCACCCAGCAGGAAGAAGAAGACCAGCACCACCCAGATGGGGGTGACCGCGTCGACGAAGGCGAACCCGCCCAGCGACACGGCGGCCAGCACCAGCCCCACCACCGCGACCGCCCGGGCGCCGTACCGACGCACCATGGTGGCGCTGCGCGGGGCGAAGACGAGCTGGGCGACCGCGAAGGGCAGGAAGATCAGGCCGGTCTGCAACGGGCTGTAGCCGCGCACCAGTTGCAGGTAGAACGAACTGAAGAACATCACGCCCATGGCAGCGAAGAAGACCAACCCGATCAGCGCCACCGGTACGGCGAAGCGCGGCACCCGGAACAGCTGTACGTCCAGCGAGGGATGGCTGCTGCGCCGTTCGTGGGCGACGAACCAGGCCAGCACCGCGAGCCCGCCGACGATGGCGGCCCAGACCAGTGGCCGACCGAAGCCGTGCTCGCCGCCGTCGATGATGCCGTAGGTCAGGGTGACCAGACCGATCACCGAGAGCAGTACGCCGAAGGCGTCGATCCGGCCCGGGTTCGGGTCCCGTGACTCGGGCACCAACAGCACCACCAGGACCACGCCGAGCCCGACGACCGGCACGTTGATCAGGAAGATCGAGCCCCACCAGTAGTGCTCCAGCAGCAGGCCGCCGAGGATCGGGCCGATCGCCATCGCCAAGCCGACCGCGCCGGCCCAGATCCCGATGGCGCGTCCCCGTTCGCGCGGATCGAAGACGTTGGTGATGATCGACAGAGTGGCCGGCATGATGGCCGCACCCCCGACCCCCATCAACGCGCGGGCCGCGATCAACTGCGCGGGGTTCTGCGCATACGCGGAGAGCAGCGAGGCCACACCGAACAGCACCAGGCCGATGAGCAGCAGGCGGCGCCGGCCGGCCCGGTCGCCGAGCACGCCGAAGGTGAACAGCAGCCCGGCGAAGACCAGCGTGTAGGAGTTGATGAACCATTCGAGCTCGCCATGGCTGGCCTCGAGACCGTGCACCGGGTCGGCGAGCGTACGCAGCGCGACGTTGAGGATGGTGTTGTCCAGGACGACCACGAGCAGGCTGATCACCAACACCCCGAGGATCGCCCATCTCCTCGGGTGTCCAGTGTTCGCATTCGGCGGCATTCCCCACACCCCCCGCTTTTCGATACGGTCGCGTCCGTAATCGCATCTGAGCGTAGGCTCGACAGTATCGATACGGAACCGTTTCGTATCTAATGTGACTGCCGTCACACTAGGCGCCCGACAGGCCGGCCACCACCCCACCTGCTCGCGCAACCCGTGCAGCGCTTTCGATGCCCTGCCCCTGCTGCGGGCAACCTGCGACGCCCGTCGGGCGCGACACCCACCAGTGCGGGTGCATCCTGCGGCGCTTTGGGTGCATCTGTTGTTGCCAGGGCAGCAACAGATGCACCCAAAACCGCTTCACTTGGCCAGCCCACCCGGCGCCAGATGCCAACTTGGGGCTTTTGTCCGGAAATGGTTGGCGCTCACGGGCCCGTGGACGGAATCCCCGGCGGGTGGGTGGCGTTGTAACCCATGGCTGACGAAGTAGGGGCCATGTAGGCGCCAGTCACCCGAGTACCACGGTGACCAGCGCGATCCTCCCCCACGGCCCTCGACCGACCGCCCAGGGAATGGGCCGGCCCGCCCGTTCGTTACACCTGGACCCGGCACCACGACGGGCGTGCACCGTACGCGTCGGCGACGCTTCCCCCAGCGCATCGCAGAACGCCGTACCTGCGCTTCTGGACTCTTCGCGCCGCGCCCCTGATCCTCCGCGCCCTTACCGGCGCGTACCTCCCCGCGCCCATCCCCCCGCGCGGACATCACCCCCGAATGGAGCTTTGATCATGAACACCATGCTGCGTAAGAGCGTCCTCGCCATCGCCGGTCTCACCGCCGCAGGCGGTCTCGCCGCCGGACCGCTCAACCACGCCACCACCGACACCACCACCACGAACACCACCGCCGCCGCGCAGGCCACCAAGCCCGACACCGCCAAGCTCATCCCCCACGGCGTGCAGGGTGCGCAGTCGCACATCGACCTGAACGACGAGCAGGTCGACAACACCAAGGCGATCATCGCGGCGACGAAGCAGGCCGGTATGGACGAGCGTGCCGCCGTCGTGTCCATCGCCACCGCGTTGCAGGAGTCGAAGCTGGAAAACCTCGGCCACCTCGGCGACCGTAACGACCACGACTCGCAGGGCCTGTTCCAGCAGCGTCCGTCCAGCGGCTGGGGCACGGTCGAGCAGATCACCGACCCCGAGTACTCCACCACCGCGTTCCTGAAGGGTTTGAAGCAGGTCGACGGCTGGCAGGACATGCCGCTGACCAAGGCCGCCCAGACCGTCCAGGTCTCCGCCTACCCCTTCCACTACGCCCAGTGGGAACAGCAGGCCGCCGACCTCGTCGCCGAACACTGGAACAGCTGACCCGAAGACCTTCCTCGTACAGGGGGAACAAGAAGCCGATGGCCGGCACCCGCATCCGGGTGCCGGCCATCGGTGTCTTCACCTTCCGCACGCCGGCCCTCCACACGACGGCCTTCTGCTGACGGGCGTCTGCAACACGAGCGGGCGGCGTCGTGCAGGCGGGGTTCCGAAGAGGGCTTGTGCAGGGCCGATAGGTTGATGATCCACTCAGCAGGTCGCTCCGGAAGGTACCTAACCCATGCCCATCGGTTTCATCCTTGCGATCGTCGGCGCGGTCATCGCGGCCGTCGCCGTCGCCGTCGCACTGCTCGGCGGACACCGGAGCGTACGACAGGTCGGCGCCCTGACGGCGGTCTCCGCACTGGTCGCGACGCTCCTGCTCACCGTCGCATCGAGCGCCCACTCGGTACCGATCCGCTCGGTCGGGATCGTCACCAGCTTCGGCAAGCCGACCGGTGAGGTCACCGGCTCCGGCCTGAAGTGGGTCGCGCCGTGGCAGCGGGTCGGCGAATGGGACGCCGGCCGGCAGAAGTACGACCACATCGGCAGCGACGCCTGCGTACGGGTGCGTACCGGCACGCTCGCCGACGCCTGCGTCGAGGTGCTGATCGAGTGGCAGGTCCAGCCGGAGAACGCGCCGCAGCAGTTCATGGATTACAAGGGCGACTTCGACAGCTTCCGGGGTCAGCGGGTCGGTGTGCAGCTCGACAGCGCGGTCAACGACGCCTTCGCCTCCTACAACCCGCTGGAGCGCATCGACGCGAAGACCGGCAACCTGAACGTCGACCTCAAGCCATTCGCCGAGAGCATCAAGTCCAGCGCCGAGGGCCGGCTGGGCAGCGACGTCGACATCCTGTCGGTGACCATCACCCGGGTCAACCACGACGACAAGACCGAGGGCAACATCAAGGCCTTCCAGGACAAGCTCGCCCAGACCCGCAACCTCGAACAGGACCGCCGCAACGCCGAGATCCAGAAGGAGATCACCGAGACCAACGCCAAGGTCGACAAGGTGACCCGCTGCCTGGAGATCGCCGAGAAGAACGGCAGCTCGCCGGGCCTGTGCATCAACCCGGGCATCGTCACCGGCACCGCGAAGTGAGCTGACACCCCTCGCCGGGCGGTGATGAGTCGTGCGGGGAGTCCGGCGAGGGCGTGTGATCAGCTGGTCAAGGCTTCCAGGGCGAGGTCGACGTCGTGCTGGGTCGAGTAGAGGTGGAAGGAGGCGCGGACGTTGCCGGCACGGACCGCGGCACGGATCCCGGCCCGTTCGAGTTTCTCCTGTGCGCCGGGCACCTGCACGGTGACGATCGCGCTGTGCCCCGGTGGCTGGCCCAGCCCGGCGAGGAACCGGTTGGCCAGCGCCACATCGTGCGCGTGCACCGCCGGCACCCCGATCTCCAGCAGCAACTCCAACGCCGGGGCCGCGCCGACCCAGCTGAACCAGGCCGGCGAGATGTCGAAGCGGCGGGCGTCGTCGGCCAGCCGCAGCGGTGGACCGTAGTAGGAGCCGTGCGGGTCACGCCCGGCGAACCAGCCGGCGGCATCCGGCCGCAACCGGTCCCGCAGTTCCGGCGCCAGGTAGGCGAACGCGGTGCCCCGAGGACCCATCAGCCACTTGTAGCCACCGGCCACCACCGCGTCGGCCCGAGCCGCGTCGAACGGCAGCCAACCGCAGGCCTGGGTGGCGTCGACCACGACCAGCGCGTCGTGCGCCCGGGCCGCCGCGACGATGTCGTCGTACGCGGCCACCGCGCCGTCGGCGGACTGCACCAGGCTGAACGCCACCAGGTCGGTGTCGGCGTCGATCGAGGTGGCCAACTCGGCCAGCGGCACCATGCGTACCTCGACCCCCCGGTCCTGCTGCACCAGCCAGGGGAAGAGGTTGGAGGTGAACTCCACCTCGGGGACGACGACCCGGGCACCGGTGGGCAGTGCGGCGGCGATCGGTGCCAGCAACTGCGAGACGTTGACGCCGATCGCGACGTCGGCCACCGGCACTGCGGTCAGGCGGGCGAACGCCTCCCGCGACCGGCCGGTCGCCGTGTTCCAACTCTCCCAGGAGGCGGCTCCCGCCCGCCAGCCGGCGAGGGCCTCCTGCAACGCGTCCCAGGCCGGGTCGGGCGGTAGACCGTAGCTGGCGGTGTTCAGCCATCCGGGTTGCGGTTGCCACAGCTTCTGTGCCTGCTCAAGCTCCACGCCAACCGACGCTAGTCGTCGCTGCCAGCCGGTGCGCAGCGCCAATCCGCACCCCCTGGCCCTCGACGGCAGCGAAGACCGACACCACCGCCCCTAGCCCGTCGGCCCTGACGAAGATCGACACCGTTTCGGCGTTGTGGCGGGGTCCCGACGGGCCGGTCACCGCCACACCGCCGAAACGGCGCTCAGCCATCGGGCGAGGTCAGCTGACGTTGGCCGGGCCGAGGACGCTCTTGAGGTCGGCCATCAGCGCGGTGGTCGCCGCCACCCGCACCGGGCCGAGCCGCAGGAGCGTGGTCCGGCTGCCGTTGAGCAGCTTGACGTGCACCTCCGCGTCGCCCGGGTGCAGCACCAGGGTCTCCTTGAGCCGTTCCACCAGCGGCGGGGTGCACCGGGTCACCGGGATGGTGAGGGTGACCGGCTTGTTGGTCGTGCTGGTGGAGATGTCGGGCATGGACATGTCCATCGCCATGATGCGGGGGATGTCGTCGCGCCGGTCCACCCGGCCCTTGACCACCACGATCGCGTCCTCGGCGATGTACTGGCCGATCACCTCGTAGGTGTTCGGGAAGAACAGCGTCTCCACCCCACCGGCGAGATCCTCCAGGGTGGCCGAGGCCCACGCCCGACCCTGCTTGGTGACTCTCCGCTGCACCCCGGAGAGGATCCCGGCGAGGGTGACCACCGCACCGTCGGGCACGGTGCCCTCCTCGGAGAGCGCGGCGATGGTGCAGTCGGCCGCCGCGCCGAGGATGTGTTCCAGGCCGAACAGCGGGTGGTCGGAGACGTACAGGCCGAGCATCTCGCGTTCGAAGGCGAGCTTGTCGCGCTTGTCCCACTCGCCCTCGGCGATGGTCGGCATGACCGTGGTGTTGGTGGCGGTCTCGGTGTCGCCGAAGCCCGCACCGAACAGGTCGTACTGCCCGACCGCCTCCTTGCGCTTGACGTCGGCGTACGCGTCGATGGCGTCGGCGTGCACGGTGAGCAACCCCTTGCGCGGGTGCCTCATCGAGTCGAACGCCCCGGCCTTGATCAGCGATTCGATGGTCTTCTTGTTGCAGACCACCGCGTCCACCTTGGACAGGAAGTCGTAGAAGTCGGCGTACTCGCCCTTCTCCTCACGGCAACGCATGATCGAGGTGACCACGTTCGCGCCGACGTTGCGGATCGCGCCGAGGCCGAAGCGGATCTCCTTGCCGACCGGGGTGAACGGACCGGCCGAGGTGTTCACGTCCGGCGGCAGCACCTGGATGCCCATCCGCCGACATTCCGACAGGTAGAGCGCCATCTTGTCCTTGTCGTCGCCGACGGAGGTGAGCAGCGCCGCCATGTACTCGGCCGGATAGTGCGCCTTCAGGTACGCCGTCCAGTACGACACCAGTCCGTACGCGGCCGAGTGCGCCTTGTTGAAGGCGTACCCGGCGAACGGGACCAGCACGTCCCAGACCTTCTGGATCGCCTCGTCGGAGTAGCCGTGCTCGCGGCAGCCGTCCCGGAACGGGATGAACTCCTTGTCCAGGATCTCCTTCTTCTTCTTGCCCATCGCCCGGCGCAACAGGTCGGCCTGGCCGAGGGTGTACCCGGCGAGGATCTGCGCGGCGCGCTGCACCTGCTCCTGGTAGACGATCAGGCCGTAGGTGGGTGCCAGGATCTCCCGTAGCGGCTCCTCCAGCTCCGGATGGATCGGGGTGATCTCCTGGAGGCCGTTCTTGCGCAGCGCGTAGTTGGTGTGCGAGTCCACACCCATCGGGCCGGGGCGGTACAGCGCGAGGACGGCCGAGATGTCCTCGAAGTTGTCCGGCTTCATCATCCGCAGCAGCGAGCGCATCGGCCCGCCGTCGAGCTGGAACACGCCCAGGGTGTCGCCCCGGGCCAGCAGCTCGTACGCGCCCTTGTCGTCCAGCTGCAACCCCAGCAGGTCCAGTTCCTTGCCGTGATTGAGCTGGATGTTCTTCACCGCGTCATCGATGATGGTCAGGTTGCGCAGGCCGAGGAAGTCCATCTTCAACAGCCCGAGCGACTCGCACGTCGGGTAGTCGAACTGGGTGATGATCACCCCGTCGGAGTCCCGACGCATCAGCGGGATGTGCTCGATGATCGGCTCGGCGGACATGATGACACCGGCGGCGTGCACGCCGGTCTGCCGGATCAGCCCCTCGATGCCCCGGGCGGTGTCGATGACCTTCTTGACGTCGGCCTCCGACTCGTACATGCCGCGGATCTCGCCGGCCTCGGCGTAGCGCGGATGCTTCGGGTCGAAGATGCCTTCGAGCGGGATGTCCTTGCCCATCACGGCCGGCGGCATGGCCTTGGTGATCCGGTCGCCGACCGCGTACGGGTAGCCGAGCACCCGCGCCGAGTCCTTGATCGCGGCCTTCGCCTTGATGGTGCCGAAGGTGGCGATCTGGGCGACCTTGTCCTCACCCCACTTGTCGGTGACGTACTTGATCACCTCACCGCGCCGACGCTCGTCGAAGTCGATGTCGACATCGGGCATGGAGACCCGCTCGGGGTTGAGGAACCGCTCGAAGATCAGCCCGTGCGGGATCGGATCCAGGTCCGTGATGCCCAGGGCGTACGCGACCAGCGAGCCGGCCGCCGAGCCACGGCCCGGACCGACCGCGATGCCCTGGTTCTTGGCCCACTGGATGAAGTCGGCGACCACGAGGAAGTACGACGGGAAGCCCATCTGGATGATGACGCCGAGTTCGTACTCGGCCTGCACCACGTGCCCCTCGGGGATGCCGTTCGGGAAGCGGCGGGCCAAGCCCTTGAAGGTCTCCTTGCGGAACCACGACTCCTCGGTCTCGCCCTCGGGCACCGGGAAGCGCGGCATCAGGTTGTGGAACTCGAACATCCCCGCCGGGTCGACCTTCTCGGCCACCAGCAGGGTGTTCCGGCACCCCTCCAGCCACACGTCGGAGCTGTCCACGCCGCGCATCTCGTCGGCGGA
Source organism: Micromonospora sp. NPDC051196 (assembly GCF_040682415.1). Classification (NCBI taxonomy): domain Bacteria; kingdom Bacillati; phylum Actinomycetota; class Actinomycetes; order Micromonosporales; family Micromonosporaceae; genus Micromonospora; species Micromonospora sp. NPDC051196. The sequence continues at coordinate 261,729 of NZ_JBFBAY010000005.1, read as the reverse complement.
CTTGATGTAGTAGCCGCTGCCGCCGAACTTGAACCGGTTCGGGTCGGCGACGTTGCTGCCGGTCTGCACGCAGAGCAGCACGTCGTGCGCCTCTGACTGAGCCTCGTGCGTGTAGTGCGAGTCGTTGGTGACCACCGGCGGGATGTTCAGTTTGCGGCCGATCTCCAGCAGCCCGTCTCGGACCTGCTTCTCGATGTCCAGGCCGTGATCCATCAGCTCCAGGAAGTAGTTCTCCTTGCCGAAGATGTCCTGGTATTTCGCCGCCGCTTCGAGGGCCTGCGCGTCGTGGCCCAGCCGCAGCCGGGTCTGCACCTCGCCGGAGGGGCAGCCGGTGGTGGCCATCAGTCCGTCGGCGTATTCGGCGAGCAGTTCCGCGTCCATCCGGGGCCACTTCACGAAGTAGCCCTCGGTGTATGCCTTGCTGGTGAGCTTGAACAGGTTGTGCAGGCCATCCCGGTTGCGCGCCCAGATGGTCATGTGGGTGTAACCACCGCTACCCGAGACGTCGTCGCTCTTCTGCTCCGGACGGCCCCACCGCACCCGAGACTTGTGGAACCGCGACTCCGGCGCCACGTACGCCTCGATGCCCAGCACGGGCGTCACCCCGGCGGCCATGGCCTGCTTGTAGAAGTCGTTCGCGCCGTGCATGTTGCCGTGGTCGGTCATCGCGACCGCCGGCATCCCCTGCCGCTTGACCTCGGCGAACAGGTCCTTGAGCCGGGCCGCCCCGTCGAGCATCGAGTACTCCGTGTGCACGTGCAGATGCGCGAACGAATCGCTCATGCGAAGGGCCCCCCGGGTCGGATGATCGAGTCGGTCGGCCCACCCTATCGCCGCCGCTGGAGCTGCTCCAGCGCGCCGCGCACCACCGACCGGTGCGGCATCCCTGGATCACGCTCCCGCCCCCACTCCACCTGGGTTGACCATGCGTCTGGCGACGTGCGGCAACTGCTACGCGCACCGGAGCGGTCACGTTGAGTTGATCGATGGGTGCCGCTAGGTTCGTGGCATGAGTCTCCCGACGGAACCGATCGGAAGCATCCCCCGCCCCCCGCAACTCCTCGCCGGCATCGCGGAACACGAGGCCGGCAGACTCGAATCGGACACCCTCCAATCCCGGTACGACGACGCCGTACGCGACACCATCGCCCGCTTCGAAGCGCTCGGCTCGCCCGTGGTCACCGACGGCGAACAGCGCAAGCCCAGCTTCGCGACGTACCCCGTGCATGGCCTTGATCACCTGGCGGCCGACGGGGTGGAGATCCCGTTCGCCGACGGCCATTCGCGGCAGTTGCCCAAGCTGACCGCCGGCCCGTTCCGCTACGCGGCCCGCTCCGTCGACTACCTGCGGGCCGCGCAGCGGTACGCGACCGTACCGGTCAAGCAGTCGGTGATCGCGCCATCCGCGCTGAGCCTGCTCTACCCACCTGAGGGCATCGACGGGTACGACCGGGAGGCGTTCCTCGACGACCTGGTGAACGAGGCCGAGGCGGATATCCGGGGTGCGTTGGACGCCGGGGCCAGCAGCGTGCAGCTCGACTTCACCGAGGGGCGCCTGGCGGTCAAGCTTGACCCCTCCAAGGGACTACTCGACTCGTTCGTGGCGCTGAACAATCGGGTGCTCGACCGGTTCACCGAGCAGGAGCGGGCCCGGATCGGCGTGCACACCTGTCCCGGCGGCGACCAGGACTCCACGCACAGCCTCGACGTCGACTACGCCGAACTGCTGCCGAGCCTGTTCGCGCTGCACGCTGGGGTGTTCTATCTCCAACTCGCCAGCGAGGCCGACCCGGACCGGGTACTCCGCCAGGTCGCCGCCCACTCGCAGCCAGACCAGCGGATCTTCGTCGGGGTGACCGACCCGGTCGACCCGGTCGTGGAAACCCCGGAGCAGGTCCGCGACCGGGTGCTCCGGGCCGCCGAGTACATCGCCCCGGAGCGGTTGGGTAGCTGCGACGACTGCGGCTTCGCGCCGTTCAGCGACGACCGTTCCACCTCCAGAGACACCGCCTGGGCGAAGATCCAAGCTCGCATCGAGGGCACCGCAATGGCCGCCGAGCGCCTAGGAGCGTGAGACAGTGGCACACATCGCGTGGGGGCGCCCGGATGTCGGGCGCCCCCACGTCGGATCTGAATCTCGGTCAGTGTGTGGACGTCAGCGTCGCCTCCTGGCGGGCCCGCTCGTCGCCGCTGAGGGTGTGCAGCGGCTTCTCCCGGACGAACAGCACCGCCACCAGGGCGAGGAACGCGATCGGCGCGCCGATCAGGAACAGTTCCGAGGTGGCGGTGGCGTAGGCGTCCCGCACGATCATCAGCACCGGCTCAGGCAGGGTGGACAGGTCGGGCACCTCGGTGGTGCCGCCGTCGGCCGCACCGGCGGCCGGTCCGAGCTGCCCGGTCATCAGGCTGGTGACCCGGTTGGCCAGCACCGCGCCGAGGGCGCTGACGCCGATCGCGCCGCCCATGCTGCGGAAGAAGGTGAGCACCGAGGTGGCCGCACCCAGTTCGTGGGCGGGCACGTCGTTCTGTGCCGCCAGCACCAGGTTCTGCATGAGCATGCCGACGCCGATGCCGAGCAGCGCCATGTAGCTGAACAGCAGCGGCAGCGGGGTGTCGATGTCGATGGTCGACAGCAACAGCATCCCGGCGACCATCACCGCGGCCCCGGCCACCAGGTACGCCTTCCACCGGCCGTACTTCGTGATGAGCTGGCCGGCGACCGTGGAGGAGACCAGCAGGCCGAGGATCATCGGCAGGCTCATCAGGCCGGCGACGGTCGGCGACTTACCCAGTGAGGTCTGGAAGTACTGGGAAAGGAAGACCGTCCCGCCGAAGAGAGCGACACCGACCAGCATGCTGGCGACGGTGGTCAGCGTGACCGTACGGCTGCGGAAGATCTCCAGCGGAATGATCGGCTCGGCTGCCCGGGACTCGACCCAGACGGCCGCCACCAGCAGCGCCAGGCCACCGACGACCATCAGGGCGGTCCAGCCGGAGGCCCAGGCGAACTTGTGCCCGGCCAGCGAGGACCAGATCAGCAGGGTGCAGACGCCGGCGGTGATCAGCGCCGCGCCGGCCCAGTCGATGCGTGCCTTCCGGCAGATGACCGGCAGGTGCAGGGTGCGCTGGAGCAGGAAGATGGAGACGAGGCTGAACGGCACCCCGATCAGGAAGCACCAGCGCCAACCCAGCCAGGAGGTGTCCACCAGGACGCCGCCGATCAGCGGGCCGGCGATGGTGCCGACACCGAACACCGCGCCGAAGATGCCGGCGTAGCGGCCCAGTTCGCGCGGCGGGATCATCGCCGCCATCACGATCATCGCCAGGGCGGTCATGCCACCGGCGCCGATGCCCTGCACCACCCGGCTGACCAGCAGCACCTCGACGTTCGGGGTGAGTCCGGCGATCAGCGAGCCGAGCACGAACAACCCGAGGGAGAGCTGGATCAGCAGTTTCTTGCTGTAGAGGTCGGCCATCTTGCCCCACAGCGGCACGGTGGCGGTCATGGCCAGCAGTTCGCTGGTGACGATCCAGGTGTAGACCGTCTGGCTCCCGTTGAGGTCGGCGATGATGCGCGGCAACGCGTTCGCGACCACCGTCGAGGCGAGGATCGCCACGAACATCCCCACCATCAGCCCGGAGAGGGCCTGGAGGATCTCCCTGCGGGACATCCGGCCCTCCCCTGCCTCGGGGGCCTCGATCGGCTCGGTCGGAGTTGTCATGGCACTTTTCCTCACGCGTGGTTCTGGTCCCGGCGCGGTCGCGCCAGTCGAGTGGTACTGCTGGTGTGGGTGCCGTGGCCCCGCTCGACCGGCGAGGGCCGCGGGGATCAGTGCGGGAAGGGTCAGCCGGTGCGGGGGTCGGGCAGGCCGGCGGCGACGGCGGCGAACGACTCGTCGAGCAGCGCGGTCAAGCGGCCGCCCCCGCCGGCCGCCCAGCGGATCATCGCGGCCCGCAGGGCAGCCCCGGCGACCGCCACGACCAGGGCGGGGTACGCGTCGTCTGCCGACAGCCGGGTACGCGCGGCGATCGCCTCGATGAGGGCCCGTTCGGTGGTGGCATTGCCGGTGACCAGGCGGGCCAGCAGCACGGGATGCTGCGTGACCACCCGCAACCGGAGCTGCCACAGCTCGGCGTCACCCTGCATGTCCTCGACGACCTCGGTGAAGGCGCGGTGCAGCGCTTCCAGCGCGGGTTGCTCAGTGGGCACGGCGGCGAGCGCCCGCAGCACTCTGTCCCGGTCGCCCTCGCTGTCGCCCACCAGGGCGTCGTCCTTGGTCGGGAAGTAGTTGAAGAACGTCCGGGCGGAGACGTCGACCGCCTCGCTGATCTCCTCGACCGTCACCTGGTCGAGCCCGCGTTCGGCGACCAGTCGCAGCGCGGCGGCGGCCAGGGCGGCCCGGGTCTGCTGCTTCTTGCGGTCTCGCCGACCCAGCGTCGTCGTCTCGTCCACCGTCACGGCAGAAACCGTACGGCCAAAGATGCACTCTCTGCAAAGTTTTATTTTGTGACACGACTTTCCCTGACCGACACCATATAGGGCAGCGGACACCGCAGTGCGTTGGACAACAGTGTGCGACACACAGTATGGTGTGACGCATGGGCAGTGACGACGTGTTGCGGACGCATCTGCAGGAGTTACGCCGGGGGACGGTAGTGATGGCCAGCCTGGTGGCCCTGCGCCAACCCGGCTACGGGTACGCGCTGCTGCAACGGCTCACCGGGCACGGCTTCCCGGTCGACGCCAACACCCTTTACCCGCTGCTGCGCCGGCTTGAGGAGCAGGGGCTGCTGACCAGCGAGTGGAACACCGAGGAAAGCCGGCCGCGCAAGTTCTACCGCACCAGCGAGGCCGGCGAGCAGCTGCTGAACCGCCTGCTCGACGACCTCGCCGCCGTGCAGACCTCCCTGACCGCCCTGATCGAAGGAGACCCCCGATGACAACCTCCCTGACCGACAGATATCTCGCCGCCACCCTGCGCTCGGTGCCGACGGCGCGCCGCGCGGAGATCGCCGACGAACTGCGCGCCTCGATCGGCGACATGATCGACGGCCGGACCGCCGACGGGCTCGACGCCGCGACGGCCGAGCGCGAGGTGCTCACCGAGCTGGGCAACCCCGCCGAGCTCGCCGCCCGGTACGCCGACCGGCGACTGCAGCTCATCGGCCCGACGTACTACCTGGCCTGGCAACGACTGATGATCGGGCTGCTGAGCACCATCCCCGCCATCATCGGTGTGCTGATGGGTGTGCTGGAGGCCACCGTCGCCGACAACGCCGCCGGCGCCATCGGCAAAGGCATCGTCGCGGCGTTCAACGTCGCGGTGCAGATCGCCTTCTGGGTGACCCTGGTCTTCGCGATCATGGAGCGGGTGGGCACCCCACTGAACCAGCCACAGTGGAGCATCGACCAGCTCCCGGACGAGCCCGTCGAACGGGACGTCAGTCTCACCGACGTGTGCGCCTCGATCGTCTTCCTGGTCCTGTTCATCGCCGCCCTGCCGTGGCAGCACTTCCAGACGGTCGTCGGCGACGGTGACCGGTTGCCGATCCTCGACCCGGCGCTCTGGAACTCCTGGCTGCCGGCGCTGCTCGTCGTCCTGGTCGCCAGCATCGGGCTGGAGATCGCCAAGTACCGGGCCCGCCGGTGGACCGGCCCGCTGGTCGCCGTCAACGCCGTGCTCAACCTGGCGTACGCGGTGCCGATGATCTGGCTGCTGGCGAACGACAAGTTGTTCAACCCCGACTTCGTCGCCCGCTTCGCCTGGCTGCGCGACGGTGGCATCGACACCGTCGCCCGGATCACCATCGTGGTCATCGCCGCCACCACCCTCTGGGACATCGCCGACAGCGCCATCAAGGCCCGTCGCGCCGCCCGCTGACACCCCACCCCGGCTCCGTTGATCATGAGGTTGACGGCGGTATGAAGATCAACCACTGCCGCCAACCTCATGATCAACGCTGCGGGGCGAGGGCTGGGCTGGGCGGCGGGGTGGGCGGCGGGGTGGGCGGCGGGGTGGGGCGAGGGCTGGGCCGGCGGCAGAGCTGGCCTGGCGAAAGTACGCTGGCCTGCGACGGATCTGATGCGTACCCAGGGAGCTGCCGTGGAAGTGATCATCGGATTGGTGTGCCTGGTCTTGATCGTCGTGGCGGTGGTCGGCTTCGGCGTCTCGATCTACAACGGGCTGGTTCGGGCCCGCAACACGTACCGCAACGCCTTCGCCCAGATCGACGTGCAGCTGGTCCGCCGGCACGACCTGATCCCCAACCTGGTGGAGACCGCCAAGGGCTATCTGAAGCACGAGCGGGAGACCTTGGAGGCGGTGATCAAGGCCCGCAACGCCGCGGTCAACGCGCAGGCCACGGCCGCCGCAGCGCCCGGTGACCCGGCGGCGATGCAGCAGCTCAGCGGCGCGGAGAACGCGCTCACCGCCACGCTGGGTCGGCTGTTCGCGCTCTCCGAGGCGTACCCGGACCTCAAGGCCAACCAGAACATGATGCAGCTGTCGGAGGAGCTGACCTCGACGGAGAACCGGGTCGCCTTCGCCCGGCAGGCCTACAACGACGCGGTGATGGCCTACAACAACAAGCGTGAGGTCTTCCCGTCCAGCCTGATCGCGGGGATGTTCTCCTTCGGCCCGGCCGCGCTGTTCGAGCCGGACGACCCGCAGCAGCGCCAGGCCCCGCAGGTCTCCTTCTGATGAACTTCTTCGAACGGCAGCGCCAGGTACGCCGGCTGTCGACCCGGTTGGTGCTGCTGTTCGTACTGGCCGTGATCGGCATCGTGGTGGTGGTGAACGTCGCGGCGATCCTCGCGTTCAACGCCACCGCCGCCGATCCGGGGCAGCTCGCCGGCTTCGTGGCCATGGTGACCGTGGCGACCGTGGCGGCGATCGGGCTGGCCGCGCTGGTGCGTACCCTCGCGTTGCGCGGCGGTGGCGGGAAGGTGGCCCGTGAGCTGGGCGGGGTGCCGGTGCCGCCGAACACCACCGACCCGGAGCTGCGGCGACTGCGCAACGTCGTCGAGGAGATGGCGCTGGCCTCCGGGGTCCCCGTGCCCGAGGTCTACGTCCTGCCGGAGGAGACGGCGATCAACGCCTTCGCCGCCGGCTGGGGCCCGTCGGACGCCGCCGTCGCGGTGACCCGGGGCGCGTTGCAGCGGCTCAACCGCGACGAGCTCCAAGGGGTCATCGCCCACGAGTTCGCGCACGTGGTCAACGGGGACATGCGGCTCAACATCCGGCTGATGGGCCTGCTGTTCGGCATCCTGTTCCTGACCGTGATCGGCCGGGGTCTGGCCCGCTCCGGGCTGATCAGCGGCGGCAACCGGCAACGCGGCAACAACGGTGGCGGTGGGGTCAACCCGCTGGTGCTGGTGGGGCTGGCGCTGCTGGTCGCCGGCTACGTCGGCGTGCTCGCCGGACGGCTCATCCAGGCCTCGGTGTCCCGGCAACGCGAGTACCTCGCCGACGCCTCCGCCGTGCAGTACACCCGGCAGACCCGGGGCATCGCCGGGGCGCTGAAGAAGATCGGTGGCCTGTCCGACGGCTCCGAACTGAAGTCGCCCAAGCGCGACGAGGTGGGCCACATGCTCTTCGGCGAGGCGGCCCGGACCTCGTGGTTCGCCACCCACCCGCCGCTGGCCGACCGGATCCGCGCGCTGGAGCCGTCCTTCGACCCGGCCGAACTGCAACGGCTGTCCCGGCAGTGGGCGGCGGCACCGCCGTCGGGCCGGCAGGAGGACGTCGCACTGGGCCTGGCCCCGTCCGCACCACCCCAGCCCACACCGAACCAGCCCGCACCGGGCCAGGCCGCGCCCGATCACCCGGCGCCCGTCCCGGCAGCACCCGGCCCGGCCGGTGGGGTACGGCCGAGCGCGTCGGCGTTGCCGGTGGCGGGGACCCGGGTACGTCTCGCGCCGACCGAGGTGCTCGGGCGGGTGGCCGCGCCCACCGAGAGCGCCTACCAGCACGCCGCGGCCCTGCTCGACCAGATTCCGGACCCGCTGCTCGACCGGGCCCGCGACCGGGCGACCGCCGTGCCGCTGCTGCTCGGCCTGCTGCTCAGCGCCGAGCCCGAGGTCCGGCAGCACCAGTACGCAGCCCTGGCCGAACGGCACGGGCGCGAGTTGGCCGACGCCGCGATCGGTCAGGCGCAGGCGCTCGACGGGCTGCACCCGATGCTCGTGCTGCCGCTGGCCGAGCTGACCTTCCCGGCCCTGCGCGACCGGTCGGCTGCGGAACTGGAGTCGATCGTCGCGGCCGTGTTCACGCTGATCCACGCCGACGGCGCGATCAACGTCTCCGAGTACTGCCTCTCCCGGCTGCTGCTGGCCGAGATCCAGGAGTCACTGCGGCCGGACTCCCGCTGGCGCACCGACCGGCGGACGCTCACCGACGCCCGCTCCGCGGCGGGCTTCCTGCTGGCCACGCTCGCCCAGGTGGGGCATGCCGAGCGGGCCGACGCCGAACGCGCCTTCCAGGCCGGCATCACCACCCTGCTGCCCGGCACCGCCTGGGCGTACGCGCCACCGGAGAACGGCGTACTGGCCCTGGAGACCGCCTGGCCGGTGTTGGACGGGCTACGCCCGGCGGACAAGGAGCGGCTGGTCGCGGCCGTGGTGGCGGTGATCAGCCACGACGGGATGATGACCGTGGCCGAGATCGAACTGCTGCGTACGATCTGCGGCCTGCTGCACTGCCCGCTGCCACCGATGGCCGGCGCCGGGATCGGTTGACCGCACCCACCGGGTCGGCGGCGCAGCCGCGAACCGGACAGGCGGGCGGTCGAGCGCCTCGCCTGTCCGGGCGTTCGGGCGAGCATCACGTCGGCGCAGGTTGGGACACCGGCCGCCGGGCTGGCATCCTGGCCCGCGTGACCAGCGAGCAAGCCGACGGGTGGCGGCGGCCAGGACCCACCCCCGAACAGCAACGGGTGGACCTCTACGCGGGTCTGGCGGCGACGGTCCTGGCCCTGCTCAGCCTCACCCTGGCCAACAGCACCGGGGCGTTCCTGCTCGGGCCGCCACCGTCCGGCCTCGAACAGCTCCTCTGGACCGTCGCCGTGCCGCTGCCGCTGATCTGGCGGCGCCGCTACCCCACCGTCACCGCGCTGCTCATCTCCGCCGCGTTCATCGGATCGCAGGCGCGGGCCGTACCCGAGTGGCAGCTTTCCCAGTGGGCGCTGTTCGCCGCGATCTTCACCCTCGGCGCCTGGGGACGCGACCGCCGGCTGTCCCGCCGGGTGCGGATCGGCGTGATCGTCGCCATGTTCCTGTGGATGGCGGTCTCCTACGGGATCCATTTCGGCAGTCTGTCCCCGGACGCCTTCGCGGACGCGATCGGGCCGGTGCCGCCGATCCTCGCCGCGATCGTCACCGGTGTCCTGGTCAACGCGCTGTTCTTCGGTTTCGCGTACTTCTTCGGCGAGATCGCCTGGGTCGCCGCCCGCCGGCAGCACGAGCTGGCCGAGCAGGCCGAAGCCCTACGCCGGTCGCAGGCCGAGGCGCGCGAGCACGCGGTGGTCGGCGAACGGGTCCGCATCGCCCGTGAGCTGCACGACGTGGTCGCCCACCACGTGTCGGTGATGGGCGTGCAGGCGGCGGCCTGTCGTCGGGTCTTCGACAAGGACCCGGCCAAGGCCCGGACCGCGCTGGCCTCGATCGAGGAGTCCGCCCGTACCGCGGTGGACGAGCTGCGCCGAATGCTCGGTGTGCTGCGCGCCCGCGACGGCGAACCGACCGACGCACAACACCAGGCCGCCGGGATCGCGCAGGTCGAGGCGGTGGTCACCCGGGCGCGCGAGGCCGGCCTGCACGCCACCCTCGGGGTGTACGGTGACCCGACGCCACTGCCCGAGTCGGTCTCCCAGGCCGTTTACCGGGTGGTGCAGGAGGCGGTCACCAACGTGTTGAAGCACGCCGTCGGAGCACGGACGCTCGACGTGCGGATCCGCTATCTGACACAGGAGGTGGAGGTCGAGGTGACCGACGACGGCCAGGCCAGCCGAGCGCCGAACGCCGACGGGCTGGGCCTGATCGGGATGCGCGAACGGGCCGCCACCCACGGCGGCGAGTTGGAGGTCGGGACGCGGACCAGCGGTGGCTGGCGGGTACGGGTGCGGTTTCCGCTGCCGGTGGCGGCAGGACGATCGGCGTGAGCACCGCTGCGGGCAGCGCCGACGAGCACGGGTCCGGGCTCGACCGGCCGATCCGGGTACTGCTGGCCGACGACCACCATCTGGTGCGTACCGGTTTCCGGGTCATCCTGGAGATTGAGGACGACATCGAGGTGGTCGGCGAGGCCGCCAACGGGGAACGGGCGGTCAGCATGACCCGGGCCCTACGCCCGGACGTGGTGCTGATGGACGTGGAGATGCCCGAGGTCGACGGGCTGGCGGCGACCCGACGGATCCGCGCCGAGCAGGATCAGCCGGGGCCCGCCGTACTGATCCTCACCACCTTCGACCGCGACGACTACCTGTTCGCCGCGCTGCGCGCCGGAGCCAGCGGCTTCCTGCTCAAGAACGGCACGCCGGAGGCGCTGATCGAGGCGATCCGGGTGGTGGCCCGAGGCGACGGTCTGCTCGCCCCGGAGATCACCCGCCGGGTGATCGCCACCTTCGCCCGGCCGGGCGGGCCGAGCACCGGTGGGACGGATCCGCAGGCGGCTCTGCGTGACCTCACTCCCCGGGAGCGGGAGGTCCTGGTCCTGGTCGCCGGGGGTGCCAGCAACGCCGAGATCGCCACCGCGCTGCACCTCGGCGAGGCGACCGTCAAGTCGCACGTCAGCCGGGTGCTGGCCAAGCTGGAGCTGCGTGACCGGGTACAGGCGGTGGTCTTCGCGTACGAGCAGGGGGTGGTCCGCCCCGGCGGGTGAGCGGACTCCGCCGCGAGGGGGAGCGTTGATTTCCGTCCCGGGACGGACGGCAGTCGATCATCAAAGATCTAACGTGGACGCGTGACCACAGTCCTTCGCCTCGACGGCATCGACCGCAGTTTCGGCGACCGTCAGGTGCTCAAGAACGTGTCCTTCGATGTCGTCGCCGGTCGGATGACCGGCTTCGTCGGCGGCAACGGCGCCGGCAAGACCACCACCATGCGGATCATCCTCGGCGTACTGGCCGCCGACGCGGGTCGGGTGACCTGGGGCGCCCAGCCGTTGAACCGCTCGATCCGGGGACGCTTCGGCTACATGCCGGAGGAGCGCGGGCTCTACCCGAAGATGAGCGTCCGCGAACAGGTGGTCTACCTGGGTCGACTGCACGGGATGAGCGCCGAGGGCGCCCGGCGTGCCACCGACACGCTGCTGGAACGGATCGGACTCGGCGAGCGGGGCGACGACCTGCTGGAGACGCTGTCGCTGGGCAACCAGCAGCGCGCCCAGATCGCCGCCGCGCTGGTGCACGACCCTGAGGTGCTGGTGCTCGACGAGCCGTTCTCCGGGCTGGACCCGCTGGCCGTGGACACCATCCTGGCGGTGCTGCGGGAGCGGGCCGCCGCCGGCGCCCCGGTGCTGTTCTCCAGTCACCAACTGGACGTGGTGGAGCGACTCTGCGACGACCTGGTGATCATCGCTGACGGTGCGATCCGCGCCGCCGGCAGTCGGGAGCAGCTGCGCGCGTCGTCCGCCACCCGCCGCTTCGAACTGGTGGTGGACACCGACGCCGGGTGGCTGCGGGACCATCCCGGGGTCAGTCTGGTGGACCTGGACGGCGCCCGGGCCGTCTTCGACCTCGCCGCCGACACCGACGAGCAGCCGGTCCTGCACGCCGCGCTGGCCCGTGGCCCGGTGCGCGCGTTCCGTCCGGTCACCCCGTCCCTCGCCGAGATCTTCCGAGAGGTCACCCAGTGAACACCTTCGAGGCCACCCGGCTGGTCGCCGCCCGGGAGATCCGGGTCAAGCTGCGCGACCGCACCTTCCTGATCAGTACGCTGTTCTTCCTGCTCATCGCCGCGGCGGCGACCATCCTGCCGCCCATGCTCTCCGGTGGGCCGTCCACCGTGGCGGTGACCGAGGCGGCCGCCGGCCCGCTGCGCCAGGCGGGGCTGGAGGTGCGGGTCGTGGCCGACGACGCCGCCGCCGAGCAGGCGGTCCGTGACGGCGACGCGGACGCGGCGGTGGTCGCCGGCCCGGTCGTGCTGGCCATGAACGACGCCCCCAACGACGTGGTGTCCGCGTTGAGCAGCGCGCCCCCGGTGCGGCTGTTGAACCCCGACGCGGTGGAGCCGGTGGTGGCCTTCCTGGTGCCGTTCGCCTTCGCCTTCATCTTCTTCATCACCTCGCAGACCTTCGGCGTGCAGATCGCGCAGAGCATCATCGAGGAGAAGCAGACCCGGATCGTGGAGATCCTCGTCGCCGCGGTGCCGGTCCGCGCACTGCTGGCCGGCAAGATGCTCGCCGGCACCCTGCTCGCGCTGGGGCAGATCGGGCTGGTCGCCCTCGTCGCGGTGGCCGGCATGGCGTTCGGCGACAGCAACCAACTACTCTCCCTGCTCGGCCCGGCGATCGGCTGGTTCGTACCGTTCTTCCTGCTCGGCTTCGTGCTGATCGCCTCGATGTGGGCGGCGGCCGGCGCGCTGGTCAACCGGCTGGAGGACATCGGCGGAGTGTCCATGCCGGTGCAACTCGCGGTGATGCTGCCGTTCTTCGCGGTGATCTTCCTCAACGACAACGCCGGTGCCATGCGGGTGCTGTCCTACCTACCGTTCTCGTCGCCGACGGCGATGCCGCTGCGGTTGTTCAACGGGGACGCCGCCGTCTGGGAACTGTTCGCCTCACTGGCCCTGCTGCTGGTGGCGGCGGTCGGCTTCCTGCTCGCCGGTTCCCGGGTGTACGAAGGTTCGCTGCTGCGCACCAACGGCCGCACCTCGATCCGCACCGCCTGGCGGGAGCGCGAGACGCTGAGCTGACCGGCACCGCCCCGGCCCGTGAGGCAGCAACTTCCCGGAAGGTGCTGGGTCGGGGCGGACGTCGGGCAGCAACTTCCCCGAAGTTGCTGCCCGACACGGCGCAGACGGTCAACAGTGGAACGGGATGGTTGACCAGTTGGCGGGCAGGCGGGGGACGGGCCAGGCCGGGTCGGGTCGCCAGGTCGCCCAGGATTCGTCCCACCAGCGCTGGCCCGCGTCGAGCAGGGCGGCGATCCGGTCACCCTCGGCCCGGATCGCCTCACCCATGCCGGGATAGCGCCCCTCCACCAGCCGCTGGGCGAACAGTTCCACGTCCTTGAAGACGTACCGGTCGGCGTCCGCCGCCCACCACAGGTCAAGCTCGTGGTCGAGGGTGTCCACCCCGATGGGCGTACGCCGGAACGGGTCCTGGAGGTTGAAGTACCAACCGGCGAAGGCGCGCTGCGGGCCGGACCAGAAGACGTCGACGGCGTGTGCCTCGCCGGGACGCTGGAGCATCAGCTTGCCGTGCCCGCTCCAGGCCCGGTGGCCCGCCACCTGCCAGGGATGCCGGCCGCACGGGAAGCTGCCCTCGACCGGAAAGCCGAACTCCGCGCCCGGCGGCAGGTAGAGCGCCAGCAGATCGGGGCTGTCCTCGACGCAGATCGTCGGGCAGGCGAACCAGACCTCACCGTGCAGGATCTCCCGCCGGGTCACCACGTCACCCGGCCTGAAGCGTTCGACCGCCACTACTCCCCCTGGTCAGTCCTGCGCCGACTCCGGCCGATGCTCCCTGATCCAAGCCTCCACATCCGACTTCCGCCACACCTTGCCCATCGCCAGCACGGCGATCGGCTCGGGGAAGTTCCGCTGGTTGGCGATGACGGACGCGCGCTGCCGGGAGACGTTTCCCAGCATCTCCCGGATCTCCGACACGCCCACCAACTCCATGAGTTGACAATGACAGCGTCAACCCCACTCGACTCAGACAACTACGGAGTTTATTGACGTAGACAACAGAGCAGGGCACACCCGGGAGGGCAGGTTCCCGCCACCGGCCGGCATCTTCGACTGACGGTCTGCCGACCGAAAGCGCGGTGGGGTGTCACTCTTCGGGCAGCTTGCGCATGCTGCGCAGCGGGGAGAAACCAATCCAGAGCACCCCGAGCAGGGCACCGACACTGGCGATCCAGAGCGCGGGACGTACTCCGATCGCGGCGCCGAGCGTCCCGCCGATGAGCGCGCCGATCGGTCGGATGCCGTGGTTGACGGTGCGCCTGAAACCGGATATCACGGCGAGCATCGCCACCGGCGTGGCCGCGATCTGCACTGATCCGACCGTGATGTCGAGGACCATCACGCCCAGTGCGGAGACGAACTCGGCGGTGAACAGCAGCGCGAGCACCACCGGCTCCGGTCCCATGGCCAGCGGTACGAGGACCAGTGGGGCCGGGAAGGCGACGAAGCCGAGGAGCACGGCGGGGCCGATGCCGATCCGGCGACTGATCGCGCCGGTGACCGCCGCGCCGAGTAGTCCGCCGACGGCGCCGGCCCCGATGACCAGGCCCAGAATGCCGGGTGTGATGCCCAGTTCGGTGGTCACGTACAGCACGAAAAGCGCCGCGAACATGTAGTTGAACAGGTTGAGCGTGGTGGTGCCAAGCAGTGTCGCCCGCAGTACCGCAGAGCGGGCCACGTACTGCATGCCCGCCGTCATGCCCCGGGCGGTGCCGCTCGGCGCGGCACTCTCGGTGACCCTTGTCCCGGCCAGGAAGACCGCCGACGCCAGATAGGTCAGCACTCCGGAGAAGAGTGCGACCGGGGCGGTGAGCACCTGTACGAGCACGCCACCGACGCTCGGGCCGGCCACGTGCGACATGGCTCTGCTGCCGTTGACCAGGCTGTTTGCGTCCACGTAATCCGGTCGGCGGACCAGTGCGGCGAACAGGCTGCTGTGCGCCACCTCGAAGAAGACCGAGAGGCACCCGATCAGAAAGGCCACGGCGCAGAGCAGCAGCAGGTTCAGGGCGTCCGCCCACCACAGCAGCGGTACGAGCAGCAGCAGAGCCGCCCGGCCGAGGTCGGCAATGATCATTACCTGGCGTCGGCGCGGGTACCTGTCCACCCAGGCACCGGCCGGCAGGGAGAAGAACAGGTTCGGCAGCAGCGAGGCGGCGGTCAGGTAGCCCATCTCGGCCGGGCCGGCGCCGACTGCGAGCAGGGCCAGCAGCGGCACCGCGAGCATGGTGACTTGGTCGCCGAAGAGCGAGACGGTCTGTGCGGACCAGTAGCGGCGGAAGGCCGTCTCCCGCAGCAGGCGTGGGATTCGCGGCCGGCGCGGCGATGCCGGGTCGGCCAATACCAGGGGTTCAGTCACGGTCAGACCCCGCTCGCCGGCCCTTGTGGAGGTACGACAGCACGCGGTAGCGCCATCTGGACGAACGTCACCGGACGGGAGCCGGGCGGACGCTTCGCCGGGTCGGCGATCCGTTCGTCGTACCGGGCCAGCAGCGCGTCGACCTTGGCCGTGAGTTCGCGCAACTCGGCGGCGGTGACGTGCAGCAGCGTGTCGCCGAAGCCGGCCGCGATCCGCCACTCGACGGGCTCGTCGGCACGGATTGCCAGGTAGTTCTGCGCCCGTTGCAGGTAGATGTCGACCATCACGCTGTTGATCTGGTCCGTGGCGGCCCGCATGGCCGGATCGTCGGAGTCGTCGTCCCAGGACGTGTACAACGTGGTGGCCCGCCAGGGCCGTTCCCGACCGTCCGCCCCGGGCACCCGTTCGGCGAAGCCGTACTTGGCGAGTTGCCGCAGGTGGAACGAACAGTTCGGCACGTTGTCGTCGAGCCGAGCGGCGGCCTGCGTCGCGGTCATCGGGCCTTCGCCGCGAAGCAGCCCGATCAGCCGCATCCGCAGCGGATGCGCGTACGCCCGCAGGGCGCGTGGGTCGGTGACTTTGACGGCTCGCTGAGGCAACTCCTGGGTCATACAGTAGAGAATGCTTTAGAAAGCTATCTCTAGCAATACCTGGGGCTCGATCCAAGGCGCCGATCAGTTTCGACCGGGGTCCGGGACGACTCAGGGCGTGCACACAAGCCCGAGGCTCGCGCACACGCCCTGACGTCGCGTCAGTGTCGGGGTCGGCTCAGCCGACGGCCTCCATGACGTCGTCGCTGACATCGAAGTTGGCGTAGACGTTCTGCACGTCGTCGCAGTCCTCCAGGACGTCGATCAGCTTGAAGACCTTGCGCGCGCCTTCCTCGTCCAGCGGCACGTTGACGCTGGGGATGAGGGAGGACTCGGCCGACTCGTACTCGATGCCGGCGTCCTGCAACGCGGTCCGCACCGCGATCAGGTCACCCGGCTCGGAGACCACCTCGAACGCCTCGCCCAGGTCGTTGACCTCCTCGGCCCCCGCATCCAGGACGGCCATCATCACGTCGTCCTCGGTGCTGCCGGCCTTCGGCACGATCACCACACCCTTGCGGGAGAACATGTACGACACCGAACCGGCGTCGGCGAACGAGCCGCCGTTGCGGGTCAGCGCGGTACGCACCTCGGTGGCGGCGCGGTTGCGGTTGTCGGTCAGGCACTCGATCAGCAGTGCGACGCCGTTCGGGCCGTACCCCTCATACATGATCGTCTGGTAGTCGGCACCGCCGGCCTCCAGGCCGGAGCCGCGCTTGACCGCGCGGTCGATGTTGTCGTTGGGGACCGAGTTCTTCTTGGCCTTCTGGATCGCGTCGTAGAGGGTCGGGTTGCCGGCGGGGTCGCCACCGCCGGTCCGCGCCGCGACCTCGACGTTCTTGATCAGCTTGGCGAACATCTTGCCGCGCTTGGCGTCGATGACCGCCTTCTTGTGCTTGGTCGTCGCCCACTTTGAGTGGCCGGACATCTGTTACCTCCGTTGCTACCCGCCGTCTGCCTCGACCGCACCGCGCACGCCCTGCTCCGCACCCGCGCACGCGGTGGTGCCGGTCAGCTCTGGTGGAAGCCGTGGCGGCCAGATGGCCCTGCCGAATCTCGACAATCCTACCGACGTACCACCGGCGCCCGTCACCCGCCGCACGCCGACCGACCGGCGGACCACCCACCGCATCGCGTAGCAGACCAAAACTCCCGTGGTCGCCCGCTGCACCAGCAGACGGCCAGAAGTCGGAAACCACCGATCGACAGAGGGAGAAGTTGGTATGAATGGTGCACCTTGTTGAAGCTCGATTTGGTACCAGACGACCAAGGGGCGACATGCCGGCCCACCGCCAGAAGCTCACCGCACGTCAGCGAACCTCCGAACTGGCGGTGGTCCTGCTCATCCTCGCCGCCTTCGGCCCCTACCTCGGGCCGGGCGTACGCACCGAGCAGATCGCTGTCATCGTCATCGCCGGGCTGGCGATTCTCGCCCATCCCCACCTTGTCGGCTCGATTCCGCCGCTGGTCGTGCTGCTCGTCGCCCTCACTGCCACCTATGTCACGCTCGCGGTGCTGGCGTCCCTGGGCGACCCCACCGCCGGCACCGGATACGAGCCCGTCGGGATGTGGGCCGGCCTCGACAACCTGCTGCTACCGATTGCCGTACTCGTCGCCGGGTATTTCATCGTCGCCGGTGCGGCCGACCGCACCCGACTCGTTCGCGCCGCGGCGGCGACCCTGGTCATCCTCTTGGCGCTGAACACGGTGATCGCCTACCTGACACTGCTGGGGCCGAGCCCGTTGGACGAGCTGCTACCGCAGTGGTGGAGCAGTGGCCAGACCAGCACCGCCCAACGTGCGGCCACGATGGGACGACACTCGGGGATCTTCAACCAGCCGGCCGAAGCCGGCGTCATGTACTCCCTCGGGCTGATCGCCGCGGTGTACCTGCTGCGCCGCCACTCGTTGCGCCTCGCCGTGGTCGGCGTCATTCTCACCGTCGGCGGCCTGCTCACGGCGTCGAAGATCTTCCTGCTGATCGGGCTACCGGTCGCCCTGTGGCAGACCTGGCGGGATTCATCGTGGCGCAGCCGGCTCGGCTCCGTGCTCGCCCTCGGTGGCGTGTTGGTCGTGTTCGACTACCAGGCCCGATCGCCGGACACCCCGATCGGCGGGGTGCTCCTCGCCGCCCGATTCAACCCACAGGGTCGCAGTGGCAGCCTGCTGTCGTTCTACACCGCCTCCCGCTTCGGCGAGAACTCCACCCTCGCCGACGCCGCCGACCTTGTGCTCCACCACTCCCCGTGGTTCGGATTCGGCATCGACGGCATCCGCATCGCCTACGACAGTTCCTGGGTGGAAGCACTGGTGATGCTCGGCGTGTTCGGGCTGCTCCTACAGGGCGCCGTCATGGCGGTGCTCGTCGTCTGCTGGCTGCGGGCGCGCAGCTGGGCTGAGCCTACGGCCGCACGGTTCGGCCTCGGCGTGGTCATCGTGGCGGTCGCCGGATCGCTGGGGCTGCCGACCCTGACCTCGAACCGGGTCACCACCGTGGTGTGGCTGCTCATCGCACTGCTGCTGATCCGACCCACGGTCGGTCGCCACGAGATCGCCCAGGCATCGACTGCGGCTACCCACCGCCGGTCGGCGCCCGTGCCGGAGCAGGTTGTCGCGAACGGCAATACCCGCCACGACATAGCGGGCCGTCGCGGCGCGGGGCCGCTGCGGGTGTAGCCGGCGCGGGCGGGTAGCCGGCGCGGGCGGGCAGCCGCAGCGATCGGACCAGTTCAGCTCACGGCAGCGACCATGCGTACGAAGTAGCGGTGCAGCCGCAGGTCGCCGGTGAGTTCCGGATGGAACGACGTGGCGAGCAGGTTGCCTTGCCGCACCGCCACGATCCGGGTGTCGGTCGCAGCGGACGGCGTGGCGTCGGCGACGGTACCGAGCACCTCGACCTCAGCACCGACCCGCTCCACCCAGGGTGCCCGGATGAAGACCGCGTGCAGCGGGCCCCCGTCGATGCCGGTGATCTCCACGGGCGCCTCGAACGAGTCGACCTGCCGACCGAAGGCGTTACGCCGGACGGTCATCGCGATGCCGTCGAAACCACGCTGGTCGGGCCGGCCGTCGAGGACCTCCGCAGCCAGCATGATCATGCCGGCGCAGGAGCCGTAGACCGGCAGGCCGGCGGCGATCCGCTTGTCGATCGGATCCCGCAGCTCGAAGATGTCGACCAGTTTGCTGATCGTGGTCGACTCCCCACCGGGGATGACCAGGCCGTCGACGGCGTCCAGTTCCGAGGTTCGGCGTACCGGGCAGGCGTACGCGCCCACAGCGGTCAGGGCGGTGAGATGTTCGCGGACGTCGCCCTGGAGGGCGAGCACGCCGATCACGGGTGCGGGCACGTGGGCTCCTTCCGAGGTGTCAAGAAGGGGCCCCTGCTCTACCGGAGGCGTTGACAGGGGCCCTTCATTGCACGTCACCAGCCGCGGTCGGCCAGGCGGTGCGGGACGGGGATGTCGTCGACGTTGATGCCGACCATCGCCTCGCCCAGGCCACGGGAGACCTTGGCCAGCACGTCCGGGTCGTCGTGGAAGGTGGTCGCCTTGACGATCGCGGCGGCCCGCTGGGCCGGGTTGCCGGACTTGAAGATGCCGGAGCCGACGAAGACACCTTCGGCGCCGAGCTGCATCATCATCGCCGCGTCCGCCGGGGTGGCGATGCCACCGGCGGTGAACAGCACCACCGGCAGCTTGCCGGTGGTGGCCACCTCCTTGACCAGCTCGTACGGCGCCTGCAACTCCTTCGCCGCGACGAACAGCTCGTCGGTGGGCAGCGAGGACAGCCGGCGGATCTCCTGACGGATCTTGCGCATGTGCGTGGTGGCGTTGGAGACGTCCCCGGTGCCGGCCTCACCCTTCGAACGGATCATCGCGGCGCCCTCGGTGATCCGGCGCAGCGCCTCGCCCAGGTTGGTCGCCCCGCAGACGAACGGGACGGTGAAGGCCCACTTGTCGATGTGGTTGGCGTAGTCGGCCGGGGTGAGCACCTCCGACTCGTCGACGTAGTCGACGCCGAGCGCCTGAAGGATCTGCGCCTCGACGAAGTGGCCGATGCGGGCCTTGGCCATCACCGGGATGGAGACGGCGTTGATGATCCCGTCGATCATGTCCGGATCGCTCATCCGGGAGACCCCGCCCTGGGCACGGATGTCGGCGGGTACCCGCTCCAGCGCCATCACCGCGACCGCGCCGGCGTCCTCAGCGATCTTGGCTTGCTCGGGGGTGACCACGTCCATGATCACGCCGCCCTTGAGCATCTCGGCCATGCCCCGCTTCACGCGGGCGGTGCCGACGACCGGGGTGTTGCCGTCGGTGTTCGGGGAAATCGTCTCGGACACGGGTCGTCGCTCCTTGAGGCGCACGGGCGGGGCAGCGAAATGCTACGACCGGCGCGACACCGTTCCGACAGCCAATCAGACCCGTGGTGGCCTGGCATGTGGCCGCCGTCACCTCGGGCGCGGCCCGGCCCGGGTCACCGGGTGGAGACGTCGGCGGCGGGCACCGTGAGGGTCGGGTCGTCGATGTCGAAGTAGCGCGGCCAGGTGTGCGCGCGTCCCATCCGGAACAGGCGGACCAGGCGTCGACTGCGCGCCGTACGGGCGTCGCGGACCAGATCGGTGTGCACCTGCCGGGCCAGGGCGAGTCGCCGGCTGGCCGCGATGACCGCCTCGCAGTCCGGGTCGGTGGGGTCGAGCTGGACCGCCCGCAGCTGCCGGGTCAGGTCGTTCTCGGCGGCCTCCCGCTCCTCCGGCTCCGCGTCGAGCGCGATCCGCGCCGCCGCGTACAGCTCCACGCCGTAGCGGCGTTCGGCCAGCACTGCCGCAGCGGCGGCTCGGCGCAGCAGGTGAGCATCGAGGGCGCGGGCCGCGAGCTGCGCGCGGGACTGCAGCCGCTCGACCCGGCCGGCGGTCCAGATCAGGTACGCCGCCACCAGGGCGACGACCAGCGTCGCGCCCACCACCCACCACATGCCCGGCATCGTAGTGCTGCTCCCGTTCCTCCCGGTCAGTCCAACCCCACCCACTCCTGGTCGATCACCCGCCCGTCGGTCGCCTCGATCGCTGCTGCGTATACCTCCAGAACGCGGCGGGCAACCACGGGCCAGTCGAAATTCGCCACCACCTGGTCACCGCAGGCGGTCAGTTCCGCCCGGGCCGCCGGATCATCGAGCAGTTCGGCGAGGGTCTCCCCCAGCGCCCCGGCGTCGCCGGTGGGAAACAGCCGTCCGGCCCGGCCGTTGTCCAGCACCCGCCGGAAGGCGTCCAGATCGCTGGCGACCACCGTGGTGCCGGCGGCCAGCGCCTCGGTGAGGATCATGCCGAACGACTCACCCCCGGTGTTCGGCGCCACGTAGAGGTGCACGCTGCGCAGCATCCGGGCCTTCTCCGCCTCGGGCACCAGGCCGAGGAAGGTCACCCGATCGCGAAGCTCGGGTGGAAAGCGGTCGAAGAGGTCGTCCGGGTCACCGGGGCCGGCGACCAGCAGACGCAGCCCGGGACGCCGCGCGGCCAGCTCGACGAAGGCGTCACGCAGGATCGGGAAGCCCTTGCGCGGCTCGGTGAACCGGCCCAGGAAGCCGAGCGTGCCGCCGGTACCCGCCGAGCACTCCCCCGGCCAGCCGGGCAGCGGCTCGATGCCGGCGAACTTGGCCACCGCCACCCCGTTGGGGATCTCCACCGCACCGCCGTCGAGGTGCTCGACCTGCACCTTGCGGGCCAGCGCGCTCACCGCGATCCGGGCGGTGATCCGCTCCAGCACGATCTGGAGAGCCCCCTGAGCTGCGGAGAGTACCCGGGAACGGGTCATCGCGGTGTGGAAGGTCGCTACCACCGGCCCTCGGGCGGAGAGCACGGCGAGCATGGACACGCTCAGCGTCAGCGGCTCGTGCACGTGCAGCACGTCGAAGTCGCCGCGGGTGATCCACCGGCGTACCCGGGCGGTGGAGACCGGGCCGAACGCGATCCGGGCCACCGAGCCGTTGTACGGCAGCGGCACCGACCGACCGGCCGACACCACGTACGACGGCAGGGGGGAGTCCTCGTCCGCGGGGGCGAGGACGCTCACCTCGTGCCCAAGCCCGATCAGTGCCTCGGCGAGGTCCATGACGTGGTTCTGCACCCCGCCCGGCACGTCGAAGGAGTACGGACAGACGATGCCGATCCGCATTGCGCCCGTCCCCTCAGTCCAGCCACATCCGCTGCAACATATGCCAGTCTTGCGGATGCCGGGCGATGCCCGCCGCGAGACTGTCGGCGATCAGCTGGGTCAGCGACCGGACGCGCCTGTCCAGCGTGCCTTCTTCCGGGCCCGGTAGTGGCAGCGGCCCCTCGAGCGAGGCGCACGCCGCATCCGGTTCGTACCACATCGAGGCCACGTAGAGCGGCGCACCGGTACGCAACGCCAGCAGGGCCGGACCGGCCGGCATCCGGGTCCGGCCGGCGAAGAAGTCCACCTCCACGCCCCGGGCGGACAGGTCCCGGTCGGCGAGCAGCGGCACCACCGCCCCGGCGGCGAGCCGCTCGGTCAGCACGTCCAGCGGTGGTCGCCGGCCACCGCTGGTGGGCAGGATCTCCATGCCCAGGCCCTCCCGGAAGGCCACGAACCGCTCGTAGACGGCCTCCGGCTTGAGCCGCTCGGCAACGGTGGACAGGGGCCAGCCGTTGGCGACCACCCAGGCACCGGCCAGGTCCCAGTTGCCGGCGTGCGGCAGCGCCACCACCGCGCCCCGCCCGGCTGCCACGTCGGCGGCGAGCAGCTCGGTGCCGTCCAGCCGGAAATTGGCGAGCACCTGCTCCCGGCTCAACGACGGCAGCCGGAACGCCTCCAACCAATAGCGGGCGTACGAGCGCAGACCGGCGCGGACCAGGTCGTCCAGCTCGGCCTCGGGCAGGTCGGGGCCGACCACCCGGCGCAGGTTGGCACGCAGCCGGGTGGCCCCGGCGCCCCGATGACGGTGGGCCCGGTCGGCGCCGGCGGTGAACGCCGCCGCGGCGACCGGGCGGGGCAGTGCGCGGACCAGCCGCCAGCCGGCGACGTAGCCGAGTTCGGTGAGGTTCACCGGCGCCCCCGTCGCCGGGCTGTGCCGCTCACCCGCGGCCACCCGGCACGTCGACCTGCTGGGCCTGCCGGTACACGTACCGCATCCGCTGTCCCACGGTGAACAGCGACACCGCGGCGAGCAGCCACAGCGCGATCGGCAGCGCCGGCTCGACGCCCAGGCCGGTGAGCAGGCCACCAACACCGACGATCAGCAACCGCTCGGTACGCTCGGCAATGCCCACGTTGCCGCTCATGCCGAGCCCTTCGGCGCGGGCCTTGACATACGAGACGAGCCCACCGGCGGCCAGACAGATCAGCGCGGCGGCCACGCCCGCGCGGTCGCCCTGACCGGCCAGGTAGAACGCGACCGCGCCGAACACCGCGCTGTCGGCGACCCGATCCATGCTGGAGTCGAGGAATGCACCGAATCGGGTCGACCCGCCGCTCATCCGGGCCATCGTCCCGTCGAGCAGGTCGGTGAGCGCGAAGACCGTCACGATCAGCGCACCGGCGACCAGGTCGCCGCGGGCGCCGAAGCCGAGTGCGCCGACGAGCACCCCGAGGGTGCCCGCGACGGTGACCGCGTTGGGGGACACGCCCGCGCGCAGCAGGCTGCGGGCAATCGGTTCGACGACGCGGGTCATCCCCGCGCGGACCGACACTTGGAAGATCTTCGCCATGGCGGTCCCACGATAACGGTCGGCCCAGCCTCGGCGACAACGCCGGTCCGAGCAGGCAGGGTTGTGCCGGTCGGCCATCGGGTGTGGGATCGGGTCGGGAGGGTGACCCATCTCACCCGACCGCCCGTTGACTGCCCGGTTCGGGGCGGGCCACCGGAGGATATCGCCGCGGTGCCCCGTCCGGGCCGCATCCCCGTCGCGCGCGGCGGTCGTCACCACCACCGGCTGAGGGAGGTGCGCCCGATGGCGCAGAGGAGTCAGGACAAGCAAGCCACCGGGGTACCGGTGGTGACCGATCCGACGAAGATCCGCAACGTGGTGCTCGTCGGACATTCCGGCGCGGGCAAGACGACGCTGGTCGAGGCGCTGCTCGCGGCGACCGGCACGATCGCCCGCGCCGGCTCCGTCACCGACGGCAACACCGTCTGCGACCACGACCCGGCGGCCGTACGCCAACAGCGCTCGGTCTCGTTGGCCTGCGCGCCGCTGGTGCACGACGGCATCAAGGTCAACCTGCTGGACACGCCCGGCTACGCCGACTTCGTCGGCGAGTTGCGGGCCGGCCTGCGGGCCGCCGACGCCGCACTGTTCGTGGTCTCCGCCGTGGACGGGATGGACGCCGCCACCGCCGCGCTGTGGGAGGAGTGCGCCGCCGTCGACATGCCCCGCGCGGTCGCCGTCGCCCGACTGGATCACCCACGTGCCGACTTCGACG
Source organism: Micromonospora sp. NPDC051196 (assembly GCF_040682415.1). Taxonomy (NCBI): domain Bacteria; kingdom Bacillati; phylum Actinomycetota; class Actinomycetes; order Micromonosporales; family Micromonosporaceae; genus Micromonospora; species Micromonospora sp. NPDC051196. Next base: position 237,435 of record NZ_JBFBAY010000005.1, on the reverse strand, counting down.
AGGCGGTGGCGCTGTGCCAGCGGGTCTTCGGCGACAATGTGCTGCCGCTCTACCTGCCGATGCTCGGCGACGACGGGGTTTCCACCGCCGGCCTGCTCGGGCTGATCACCCGGCGGGTCTTCGACTACACCGACGGCCTGCCGGCGCAGGTACGCGAGCCCGACCCGGAGCACCTGCCGGCCATCGCGGAGTCCCGCAACGAACTCATCGAGGGGATCATCGCCGAGAGCGAGGACGAGACCCTGATGGACCGCTACCTCGGCGGCGAGGAGATCGACGCCGACCTGCTGGTCGAGGACCTGGAGAAGGCCGTGGCCCGGGGGCACTTCTATCCGGTGGTGCCGGTCTGCGCGGCGACCGGGGTCGGGGTGGACGCGCTGCTGGAGGTGCTCACCGCCGGCTTCCCGTCGCCGCCGGAGCACGCGCTTCCGGCGGTCACCGGGGTGGACGGCTCGCCCCGCCCGCCGCTGACCTGCGATCCGGACGGTCCGCTGGTCGCCGAGGTGGTCAAGACCACGATCGACCGGCACGTCGGTCGGGTCTGCGTGGTCCGGGTCTTCTCCGGCACGCTGCGCCCTGACCAGACGGTGCACATCGCCGGGCACGGGCTGGCCGAACGCGGTCACCCCGATCACGACGCCGACGAGCGGATCGCGCACCTGTACAGCCCGCTGGGCGCCACCCTGCGCGAGGTCGGTGTCGCGGTGGCGGGTGACATCTGTGCGATCACCAAGTCCGGCAGCGCGGAAACCGGCGACACCATCTCCGCCAAGGAGGATCCGCTGCTGATCGCCCCGTGGGAGATGCCGGAGCCGCTGCTGCCGGTGGCGATCGTGGCCCGGTCCCGGTCCGACGAGGACGCCCTGGCCCGCAATCTGGCCCGCCTGGTGGCCGGTGACCCGACGATGCGGCTGGAGCGCAACCCGCAGACCCATCAGCTGGTGCTGTGGTGCATGGGCGAGGCGCACGCCGACGTGATCCTCGACCGGCTGCGCGCCGGCGGGGTCGAGCTGGACACCGAGCCGGTCAAGGTGGCGCTGCGGGAGACGTTGACGGCGCCGGCCGCCGGACACGGCCGGCACGTCAAGCAGTCCGGCGGGCACGGCCAGTATGCGGTCTGCGACATCGAGGTGGAGCCGTTGCCGCGCGGCGCCGGCTTCGAGTTCGTCGACCGGGTGGTCGGCGGGGCGGTCCCCCACAACTACATCCCGTCGGTGGAGAAGGGGGTACGCGCCCAGCTGGAACGCGGCCTGCTCGCCGGGTACCCGGTGGTGGACCTGCGGGTGACGCTGGTCGACGGCAAGGCGCACAGCGTCGACTCCTCCGATGCGGCGTTCCAGACCGCCGGGGCGCTGGCCCTACGCGACGCCGCGACCAAGGGACGGCCGGCGTTGCTGGAACCGGTCGACGAGGTGACCGTACGGGTGCCTGACGGCAGCGTGGGCACGGTGCTGGGTGACCTGTCCGGCCGGCGTGCCCGGGTGCTCGGCACGGAGCCGGACCCGGAGTCGGAGGGACGCACCCTGGTGCGGGCCGAGGTGCCCGCCACGGAGTTGCTGCGCTACGCCGTCGAACTACGTGCGCTGACCGCCGGGGCCGGCACCTTCCGCCGCCACTTCGTCCGCTACGACGCCATGCCGGAGCACCTGGCCGACCAGATCCGCAAGGAGCACGCCTGAGGCCCGCCGCCCACCCCGACGGCCGGCGCGGTCAGGGGCGGGCGGTGGGGAGCATGGGGCTGGGCCAGTAGGGGCGGTCGGCCGCCCGCAGGGCGGCGGCGCGCAGGGCGGCCAGTCGGTGTTCGACCTCGGCGAAGTGGTCCGGGGCCAGCGGGCCCAGGGTCAGCGCGGCGGCGTTCTCCTCCACCTGGGCCACCGTGCGGCAGCCCGGGATCGGGATGGTCCGGTCGCTGCGGGCCCAGATCCAACCCAGCGCCCCCTGGGCCAGGGTACGGCCGTCGGCCGTCAACGCCTCCCGGACGGCCTCCACCCGGCGCAGCCACTCCGGGGCGGGACGGCCACCCCGGAACCACTCCAACCAGCCTGAGGTCATGCCCCGGATGTCGTCGTGGGGCAGGGTCGAGGCGGGGTGGTACTTGCCGGTCAGCAGCCCCATGCCCAGCGGCCCCCGGTTGACGCTGGCCAGGTCGTACTTCTCGCACAGGTCGAGCAGTTCCGGGGCGTCGCGCAGCACCGACAGGCCGTGCTGCACGGCGGCAGCGTGCGGGGCGTCACCGAAGGCGGCGGCCCGGTCGGTGCGGTCGGTGCTCCAGCCGTACGCCCGGATCAGGCCGTCGGTGACCAACTCCTCCAGGGTGCCGATCAGGGCCTGGGCCCGGGCCACCGGCAGGTCGGCCAGGTGCAGTTGGTAGAGGTCGATCCGGTCGGTGCCCAGCCGCCGCAGCGAGGCCCGGACGGCCCGGTGCAGGTAGGCCGGTGAGGCGTCCGTACCGGTGGCCTGCCGGGTCTGCTCGTCGAAGGTGTAGCCCCACTTGGTGGCGATGACGGCTGCGTCCCGCCGCCGGGCCAGGGCCCGCCCGAGGAGGCGCTCGCCGTGCCCGGCACCGTAGGTGTCCGCGGTGTCGAAGAGGGTCACCCTCAGGTCCAGGGCCCGGCGGATCGCCCGTACCGATTCGGCGTCGTCGACCGCCCCCCAGCCCAGGGGGGTACGCCCCTCCGCCCAGGGACCGGCTATCGCCCAGCAGCCCATGCCCAGGGCGCTGACCCCGATGCCGCTGCGACCCAGCGTCCGTCTCGACTCCGCCACCGGCGCATCGTGCCATCCGGAGGGCGGTGCTGGGCAGATATTCATCACGATCATCCGTACGAGGGACCGGGCCTCGCGGATCAATCCTCCGTGGAAAGCACCCCGTGCGACCACGGTGAGTGGCCGGCGTCGGACATCCGTCTTATGTAGATCTTCCATGGACGGTCGCCTACTCTGCACCTTTACTCGCCCAGGCACGCATCCGTTGCTGCGGATCGCTCGATGCTGACTATTCGATGGCTTGCTTGGCCCCGCCCGACGCACTCTTCCAGCTAGTGAAACGGAGAATCATGGAAGCAAACGAAGGCGACCCGGGCGAACGTGGTGAGGACAAGTCCAATGCCATGGTTCGCTTCTTCCAGGACATGACCGTCAAGGTCGTCCGAGATGGGGTCGGCCCGATCACCGGATCGGTCACCTACGCGCAGGACCGGCTCAGCAAGGCCCTCCCGGCCACAGAGGGCTCGATCATCGACTCCGACGGCCAAGCCCTGGACGGTAAGGCGCGGGAAGCAGCAGTCGAGCGGGTGATCGATCGACTGATCATGGAGTCGGTGGCAGCGTCTTCGACGAACGGGTTCGTCACTGGCCTGGGCGGTTTCGTGGCCATGCCCGTCACGATCCCCGCGAACATCGCCGGGTCACTGGTGATCAACGCTCGACTCGTCGGGTCGATCGCGCACCTGCGGGGCTACGACATCTCGGACCCGCACGTCCAGACCATCATCATGCTCACCACGGCAGGCGGGACGCTGGCGAGCAGCCTCCACGGGGTCGGGGTCAAGATCGGAACGAAGCTGACCGCGCAAATGATTAAGGCGATCCCGGTCACTGCCATCCGACAGATCAACGCGCGAGTCGGCTTCGCGCTTCTCACCAAGTACGGGACGCAGCGGTCCGTGATCACCTTGGCCAAGGGCATCCCGATCGCCGGTGGCCTCGTCGGTGCCGGGGTGGATGCCACCCTGACCGCTCTGGTCGGTAAGGCAGCCAAGGCGAACTTCCCGGCATCCATCTGACGCCACCCCGGTCCTCCGGGGGAGGGCAGTCCGACCAGCGACGGCTGCCGTGCTGACCGCCGGAACCGGAGAGGGTGGCGGGTCCAGGACGGCCGGGCTAGCCCGCTGAGTCGGCCTTGAGCCCGGTCAGGAAACCGGCCCAGGCGGAGGCGTCGAAGGTGAGCATCGGTCCGCCGCGGGCGGCTCGTCGCGCACTTCCGGGCCCTCACCGACCCGCGCACCGGCCCGCTGGAGCAGCTCACCTGAACCCGCCTGTGCGGGACGACAGGTGGTGGTCGGGTCAGCTGGGCCAGGCGCGGACGAGCAGGTCGCGGGTGTCGCCGAGCAGTTGCGGCAGGACCTTGGTACGGCCGATCACCGGCATGAAGTTGGCGTCCCCGCCCCACCGTGGCACCACGTGCTGGTGCAGGTGAGCGGCGATGCCGGCGCCGGCCACCCCACCCTGGTTCATCCCGAGGTTGAAACCGTGCGCGTTGCTGACCTTACGGATCACCCGCATGGCGGTCTGGGTGAACGAGGCCAGCTCGACCGTCTCCGGCCCGTCCAGGTCGGTGTAGTCGGCCACGTGCCGGTACGGGCAGACCAGCAGGTGGCCCGGATTGTACGGATACAGGTTGAGCACCACGAACACGTGCTCGCCCCGGGCGACCACCAGGCTCTCGTCGTGGGGCCGGCCCGGGGCAAGGCAGAACGGGCACCCGGACGGCTTCTCGTAGCCACCCTCGGGCCGGTCCTCGCCGGAGATGTACGTCATCCGGTGGGGGGTCCAGAGCCGGTCCAGCCCGTCTGCCATGTCCCTGTCGATGTGCTGCTCGTCCGCCCCAGTCACACGGCGATCCTACGTACCGCACGGAGCCAGTCCGCCACCCCGTACCGCAGACGTCCGGCGACCGCGGCCACCGGGTGACGCCCACTTGCAGAATGCGACAAGGATTTCTTGACTATTACATCTATGTCGATGAAACTTTCACTCCTCGCAATTCGAAGATCGTCGATTGGAGTGGCTGTGGAACGACGTACCGTCCGGCGACGTCTGGTCAGTGCCCTCACCGCCTGCGTACTGGCCGCGCTGGCGAGCCTGGCGACGGTGACCGCCACCGGCACCCCCGCGCAGGCCGACGCCTGCTACACCTGGGGTCGAGCCCTCTCCTCCGGGATGACCGGCGAGGACGTACGCCAGTTGCAGATCCGCGTCTCCGGCTACCCCGGCTACGGCGCGGTGCTCACCCTCGACGGGGCGTACGGCCCCGCCACCCGGTCAGCGGTGATCCGCTTCCAGCAGGCCTACGGCCTGGCCGCCGACGGGGTGGCCGGCCCGCAGACGTTCAACCAGATCTACGCGTTGCAGGACCCGGACTGCACCCCGGTCAGCTTCAGCTACGCCGAGTGGAACCGGTGCAACAGCGACTGGTCCGGCGGCGCGGTCTCGGCGAGCACCGCCCGGTTCAACGCCCTGGTCTCGATGTGGAAGCTCCAGGCGATGCGCCGGGCCATGGGCAACGCCCCGCTCTATTTGAGCAGCGGATTCCGCAGCTACTCCTGCAACAGCGCGGTCGGCGGCGCCAGCAACAGCCGGCACCTCTACGGCGACGGAATCGACCTGGTCGGGTCGCACTCCTTCTGCGCGCTCGCCCAGCGGGCCCGCAACCACGGGTTCACCAACATCCTCGGCCCGGGATATCCCGGACACAACGACCACACCCACCTGGGCAACACGCCCAGCCGTTCCTGGTCGGCACCGAGCTGCGGGATCTGACGCACCCACGCGACGGCAGCCCCGCCGAACGCAGGGCTGCCGTCGCGGCGGGTCAGGCGGCGGACGGGCCGGTGTTGGTGCGGGACTTGACCACGTCGAGCACGTGGGTGACCGCCTCGGCCAGCGGTACGCCGTTGCGCTGCGAGCCGTCCCGGTAGCGGAACGAGACGGTGCCGGCGGCCACGTCGTCGTCCCCGGCGATCACCATGAACGGGATCTTCTGCTGCTGGGCGGTACGGATCTTCTTCTGCATCCGATCGTCACCTGAGTCGACCTGGGCCCGGATGCCCTCGGCGCGCAGCGCGGCGACGAAGCCGTGCAGGTAGTCCGCGTGGTCGTCGCGGATCGGGATGCCGACCACCTGCACCGGGGCCAGCCAGGCCGGGAACGCGCCCGCGTAGTGCTCGGTGAGCACCCCGAAGAACCGCTCGATCGAACCGAACAGCGCCCGGTGGATCATCACCGGCCGCTGCCGGGTGCCGTCGGCGGCCTGGTATTCCAGGCCGAAGCGCTCCGGCAGGTTGAAGTCGACCTGGATGGTGGACATCTGCCAGGTTCGGCCGATGGCGTCCTTGACCTGCACGGAGATCTTCGGCCCGTAGAAGGCCGCGCCGCCCGGGTCCGGCACCAGGTCCAGCCCGGACTCCTCGGCGGCTGAGCGCAGTGCCTCGGTGGCCCGCTCCCAGTTCTCGTCGGTGCCGACCGACTTCTCCGGGTTACGGGTGGACAGCTCCAGGTAGAAGTCGTCCAGGCCGTAGTCGCGCAGCAGTTCGAGCACGAAGGCCAGCAGCGACTTCAGCTCGCCGGCCATCTGCTCCTCGGTGCAGAAGATGTGCGCATCGTCCTGGGTCATGCCGCGCACCCGGGTCAGGCCGTGCACCACACCGGACTTCTCGTACCGGTAGACCGTGCCGAACTCGAACATCCGCAGCGGCAGCTCCCGGTAGGAGCGACCACGGGAGCGGAAGATCAGGTCGTGCATCGGGCAGTTCATCGGCTTGAGGTAGTAACTGACCCCCTCCATCTCCATGGGGGGGAACATGCCGTCGGCGTACCAGTCGAGGTGCCCGGAGACCTCGTACAGGTGTCCCTTGGTGATGTGCGGGGTGTTGACGAACTCGTACCCGGCCTGCTCGTGCTTGAGCCGCGAGTAGTTCTCCATCTCCCGGCGGATGATGCCGCCCTTGGGGTGAAAGACCGCCAGGCCGGAGCCGAGCTCGTCGGGGAAGCTGAACAGGTCGAGGTCCGCGCCGAGCTTGCGGTGGTCGCGCCGAGCCGCCTCCTCCAGCAGCTTCAGGTACGCCTTGAGCGCGTCGCGGGTCGGCCAGGCGGTGCCGTACACCCGCTGCAACTGCGGGTTCTTCTCACTGCCCCGCCAGTACGCGGCGGCCGAGCGCATCAGCTTGAACGCGCCGATCAGCCGGGTGTTGGGCAGGTGCGGGCCCCGGCACAGGTCCGACCAGCAGACCTTGTCGGAGTCGGCGGCCAGGTTGTCGTAGATGGTCAGCTCGCCCCCGCCGACCTCCATCACCTCGGAGGAGTCCAGCCCTTCGCCCTTGACGTCGATGAGTTCCAGCTTGAACGGCTCGGCGGCCAGCTCGGCCTTGGCCTCGTCGAGGCTGGCGAAGCGCCGCCGCCGGAACCGCTGGCCGGACTTGACGATCTCCTGCATCCGCTTCTCGAGCTTGGCGAGGTCGTCGGGCTGGAACGGCTTGTCGACGGCGAAGTCGTAGTAGAAGCCGTTGTCGATCGGCGGGCCGATGCCGAGCTTCGCCTCGGGGAAGACGTCCTGCACCGCCTGGGCGAGCACGTGCGCGGTCGAGTGCCGCAGCACGTTGAGCCCGTCCGGGGAGTCGAGGGCGACCGGCTCGACGACGGTGTCCTCGGACGGACGCCAGTCCAGGTCACGCAGCACGCCCTGCGGGTCGCGGACCACCACGATCGCCTTCGGCCCGCTGGTGGGCAGTTCGGCCGCGGCCACCGCGTCGGCCGCCGTCGTCCCGGCGGCAACGACGACGGGGTCGGCCACGGCGGGGGTACGGGGTGCGGACACGGGAGACTCCTCGCAGCAGATGTGACGGTAGGTGCCGATGTCGGCTCACTGCGATGCTATCGGTCGCCCCGTCGGCCACCGCCGCCGCCCGAGCGCCGGCCGGCGTTGAACCTTTCCGGCCCGGCATCCGAACTACCAGGTGTGGCCGGAGTTCGTTCCGGTCCTGTCGACACCGGATGGGGGCCAGATGGCGATGACGCGCGGCGGGAGTCGTCGACACCGGGGTGGGCTGGTGGCCGTGCTGGCCACCGCCACGGTGCTGCTCTGGCCCGCGACGGCGTGGGCCGACGGGGTCACCTTCACCCCGACCGAGGCACAGCAGGGCAACTCGGTGAAGATGGAGTTCACCGTGCCGGACGAACGGCCGGGGGTGCGTACCGAACGGATCGAGATCCGGATGCCGGTGGACCCGCCGATCGCCGAGGTCTACCCGCTGTCGGTGCCGGGGTGGGCACCGGCGATCACCACCCGCAAGCTGGACGTGCCGGTAGCGGGTATGCACGGCCCGGCCACCGACGTCGTCACCGCCGCACTGACCTGGTCCCGCGCCCTGGGCCCGGCGGATGCAGGCCCGGCCCGCCTGGTCTTCTCGATGGCCCCGCTGCCCCAGACCGAGCAGTTGACCTTCGAACTGATCCAGACCTACGCCGACGGCCTCCAGGTGCACTGGGGCGACGGCCCCGGTCAGCGCCCGCTGCCGCCGCTGACCCTGACCCCGGGCGATCCGGCCTACCCGGGCGCTCATGGTGGGGGGCACGGTGCGGCTCCGGGCGGCGCGCCGGTCGACACCCCGCCGGCCCCGGCCGCCACCGACAGCGGCCTGAACGCCAACAGCCTGCTCGCCGCCGGCCTGCTCGCCGGTCTCGGCGGCGGTGCCGTGCTGGGCTGGCTGGTCAGCCGGCGGCGCCGCGGCAACACCGAGGAGATCGACCGCTCGGTGCTCGACGAGCAGCCGGCTGGCGCCGCGCGCTGAGCGAGGTCAGCCGGCCCAGTCCGGTAGCGGCTCCCGAGCCGCCAGCCAGTCGGTGGGCACCCCACCCGGGGTGCCCACTCCGGTGTACCCGGCCACCACCGCGCCGACGATGGCGGCGGTGGTGTCCACGTCCCCACCCGCCTCGACGCAGGCCCGCACGGCCGCCGGATAGTCGTCCAGGTGGGTGGCCGCCACCCACAGGGTGAAGGCGACGGTGTCCTGCGCGGTGACCCGGGCACCGTTGCCGAGCGCCGCCACGATCTCGGGCAGCGGACGGCCGAGCAGTCCGCCCGCCCGGCGTACGCCTCGGTGCACCTCGGTCGCCGGGTCCAGCGCGGCGGCCACCCCGGCGAGCAGCCGGGCCGGGGTGGGCCGGTCGCCGTCCAGGCGGGCCCGCGCGGCCAGCGAGGCGGCCACGGCCACCGCGACCGCTCCGGCGACCCCCTCCGGGTGGGCATGGGTCACCTCGGCCGACGCCCGTGCCTGCGCGGCGGCCCGGCTGGTCGAGTCGGCGAAGTACGCACCGAGCGGCCCGACCCGCATCGCCGCGCCGTTGCCGCAGGAGCCCTGCCCGTCGAAGGCGGACGCGGCGGCGACCGGCCACGGGGTGCCGGTACGGATCAGCCGCAGGATGCGCACCGCACCCGGGCCGTAGCCCCGGTACGGTTCGCAGCGCTCGGCGAACGCGAGGGCCAGGGCGTCGCGGTCGATGCTGCCCGCCTCCCCGAGGGCGGCCACTACCGAGCAGGCCATCTCGGTGTCGTCGGTCCACTGCCACGGCGGTGGCGGGAGCAGTCCGGCGGCCAGGTCGGTCGACTGCCGGCCGGGTACGAAGAACTGGGATCCGAGGGCGTCACCGACCGACAGGCCGGCGAGACTGTCCCGGGCCAGCGTCAGTCGGGTGTCCGGGTAAAGGGTGAACGTCATCGTTGCACCAGCTTGGCGGGTTCCGCGGCGGGCCGCAATGACGTGTCGTCTGCCGCGCCGAGTACCGTGCTGGGGTGGCCACCGTCCTCCTGGTCGAAGACGATCACGTCGTACGCGGCGCGATGCTTCGTTCCCTCACCGATCGGGGCCACGCGGTACACGCGGTGGGCACCGCCCTGGACGCGCTGCGCCGGGTCGCCGCGGAAACACCTGACCTCGTCGTACTCGATCTGGGGTTGCCGGATCTGGACGGTTCGGACGCCCTACGGATGCTGCGCGGCATCACCGACGTGCCGATCATCATCGCCACCGCCCGCGACGACGAACAGTCCGTGGTCAGGCTGTTGCGCGCCGGGGCCGACGACTACATGGTCAAGCCGTTCACCGGCGCGCACCTGGACGCCCGGATCACCAGTGTGCTGCGCCGGGTGGGGCGGGCCAGTCGGGCGGAGCAGCCGGTCGTGCTCAGCGTGGGCGGCCTGCGCGTCGACCTCGGCGAACGCAGCGCGCAGCTCGACGGGGAGGCGCTGGCGCTGACCCGAAAGGAATTCGACCTGCTGGCTTATCTCGCCGCGCGCCCAGGCCGGGTAGTGTCCCGGCGGGAGCTCTTGGAGGAGGTATGGCGGCAACCGTCGGTCGGCGAGGATCAGACCATCGACGTTCACCTGTACTGGCTACGGCGCAAAATGGGCGAGTCCGCGGCGAAGCCGCGCTACCTGCGCACCGTGCGGGGGGTGGGCTTCCGGCTGGTGGCGCCGGACTGAGGCGGTCGCTGGCCCTGTTGACGGCCGGCATGGGCGCCCTGCTGGCGCTCGCCTTCCTGATCCCGCTCGGGCTGGCCCTCGGCGGGCAGGCCCGAGAGGAGGCGGTCGCCGACGCGGCCCGGCGCAGCGCGCTGGTGACCGGGGCACTCGCGGTGAGCGCCGAACCGGACGTGGTGGCCCGCGCGGTCGAGGCCAGTGGCGACGATCCGGCGACCCGACCGGTGGTGCACGGCATGGCCGGCGTCTCCTCGTCCGGGCGAGCCGACGCCGACCAGTTGGCGCAGGCCCGTGCCGAGCAGCGTTCGGTGGTGCTGGACGTCGACGGTGGCGTGTTGCGACTGGATCCGGTGGTGCTGGCCGACCGGACCGCCGTGGTGGAGGTCTTCATCCCGGAGTCCGCGCTCGGCGGGGACGCCGGTGGCAGGTGGCTGCTGCTCGCCGGCGTGGCCGTCGCTCTGGTGGGCGCGGCGGTGCTGGTGGTGGACCGGGTCGCCGCGCGGGCCGTGGACGCCACCCGGGATCTGGTCAAGGCGGCCCTCGCGGTGGGCGACGGCGACCTGGGCGTACGCGTCGAGCCGAGCGGCCCGCGCGAGCTGGCCGAGGCAGGCCACGCCTTCAACCGGATGGCCGAACGTTTCGTCGCGGCCCGCACCGAGGAGCGGGAGCTCGTGGCGGACCTGTCGCACCGGCTACGGACCCCGCTGACCGTGCTTCGGCTGGACGCCGAGGCGCTGGAACCCGACGACACCAGCGTGGGCTCGTTCAGCCAGGCGGAGCTCGACCACCGGCGGGGGATCCGGCGGATCCGGCAGGCGATCGTCACCCTGGAAGGTGAGATCGACACGCTGATCAAGACCACCCGCAAGGCGGTGGCCACCGAGGCGGGCCCGGCCATGTGCGATGTCAGCGAGGTGGTCCGGGACCGGATGGTTTTCTGGGCGGCCCTGGCGGGCGATCAGAACCGCCCGCACCGGGTTATCGGCGCCCAGTTGCGGATCCCCGCGCCGGTGCCCCGGGCAGAGCTGGCCGCCGCGCTGGACGCGGTGATCGGCAACGTGTTCCGCTACACCCCGCAGGGCACCGCGTTCGAGGTGGCGGTCTCCCGGCGCGACGGGTACGTGGCCATCCGCATCGACGACGCCGGACCGGGCATCGTCGATGCGGACCGGGCCCTGCGCCGCGGCGCCAGCGACCAGGGTTCCACCGGGCTGGGGCTGGACATCGCCAAGCGGGTGGCGTTGCAGGCCAACGGTTCGGTGAGCATCGACCGGGCCCGGCTGGGCGGCGCGAGCGTGGTGATGCTGCTCGCCGATCCGGAGGCGACGCCGCGTCAGGTAAGCCGGTTCGGCCTGGTGGGTCGGATGGCCCGGGAGCAGAAGAGCAGCGGACGCCGGTGGCCCCGACAGCGCCCGACCGACACCTGAACCGGAGCGGACGCCCGAGCGCCACGATTCGCCGACGTTAACGGGCTGTGCCCCGGCGCAAGTCTTCCTTAGATCCGGATTAACCCGGGACCAGGGTCGGCCGCCTACTGTCAGGATTCCTTTCGAACCCAGCAGTTCCACCGGCCCTCCGCTCCCAGCGCACCGGGCCGGTGGAGCCGTGCGCGCGGCGGGAGACATGGTCCCCCCACACCTCCTCCCGCCGCGCGCCACTTGAGTCGTACTTGCCGGCTCGATCAACCAGCGGCAGCGGAGACGTAGGCGTCGATCTCGCTGATGATCCGACGCTTGCCGGTGTCGTCGAGGAAGGACGCGCTCACCGCGTTGCGGGCCAGGTCCGCCACCTGTGCCGGGCCGGCGTTCAGCAACCGGGCGGCCACCGCGTACTCGTCGTCGAGGGTGGTGCCGAACATCGGCGGGTCGTCGGAGTTGATGGTCACCAGCAGCCCGGCCTCGACCAGGCGGGGCAGTGGGTGCTCCTCGATGCGCGACACGGCCCGGGTCCGTACGTTGGAGGTCGGGCACACCTCCATCGGGATCTGCCGCTCGGCGAGGTGTTCGAGCAGTTGCGGATCCTGTGCCGCGGAGATGCCGTGGCCGATGCGCTCGGCACCCAGCTCGCGCAGCGCGTCCCAGACGGTCTGCGGACCGGTGGTCTCCCCGGCGTGCGGTACCGAGTGCAACCCCGCCGCCCGGGCCTGGTCGAAGTAGGGCTTGAACTGCGGGCGCGGCACCCCGATCTCGGGCCCACCCAGGCCGAAGCTGACCAGCCCCTCGGGACGCTGGTCGAGGCTGATCCGCAGCGTCTCCTCGGCAGCCGCCAGCCCCGCCTCGCCCGGAATGTCGAAGCACCAGCGCAGCTCGATGCCGAAGTCGGCGGCGGCCCGCTTGCGGGCGTCCTCGATGGCCTCGCAGAACGCCGGAGCGGGGATGCCGCGGCGCACGTGCGAGTACGGCGTCACGGTCAGCTCGGCATAGCGGACCTGCTGGCGAGCCAGCTCCCGGGCCACCTCGTGGGTGAGGATCCAGACGTCCTCCTGGTCCCGGATCAGGTCCACGACGCTGAGGTAGAGCTCGATGAAGTGTGCGAAGTCGCGGAACACGAAGTAGTCGGCCAGCAGTTGCGGATCCGCCGGAACCGGGCTGCGCCCCTCGTGCCGGGCGGCCAGTTCGGCCACGATCCGGGGAGACGCGGAGCCGACGTGGTGCACGTGCAGCTCCACCTTGGGCAGTCCGGCGATGAAGGTACGTAGATCGGTCACGGGTTCTCCTGGGCACGGGCGCCGGTACGGGCGACGACGAAAATCCGACAGGACGAAACGTGCACCTGGGCGCTGGAGGATTCGTAACGGATCGAGCGGTACCGGTGCACCCGGCCAGTCTTCCAGGCGGGTCCAGCTCAGCCGGCGACACCCGGCAAGGCGCAAACCGTACGTACGTATTGTTGGATTGCGGCCCGACCCGGCCCGATGCGGGCACGGCCACTAGGCTCGCCCCATGGAGCAACGCACCTTCCCCCGGCTGGGGCGGCAGGCCGGCGTGGTCGGCCTCGGCGCCTGGCAGCTCGGCGCCGACTGGGGCACGGTCAGCGAGGACGACGCGATGGCCGTGCTCAGCGCCGCCGTCGAGGCCGGCGTCAATTTCCTGGACACGGCCGACGTGTACGGCGACGGGCGCAGCGAGCAGCTGATCGGCCGGTTCCGGGCCGCCCGCCCGGACGCCACGCTGACCGTGGCGACCAAGATGGGTCGTCGCGTGCCGCAGACACCCGAGGCGTACACCCTGGACAACTTCCGCAAGTGGACCGACCGGTCCCGGGCGAACCTCGGGGTGGACACCCTGGATCTGGTGCAGCTGCACTGCCCGCCGACGGTGGTCTTCGCCGACGACGCGGTCTTCGACGCCCTCGACACCCTGGTCGACGAGAAACGCATCGCCGCGTACGGGGTCAGCGTGGAGACCTGCGACGAGGCGCTGACCGCGATCGCCCGCCCCGCAGTGGCCAGCGTTCAGATCATCCTCAACGCGCTGCGCCACAAGCCGCTGGAGCGGGTACTGCCGGCCGCCGCGAGCGCCGGGGTGGGCATCATCGCCCGCGTGCCGCTGGCCAGCGGGCTGCTCTCCGGTCGCTACGACGAGCACACCACCTTCGCCGCCGACGACCATCGCTCGTACAACCGGCACGGCGAGGCGTTCGACGTCGGCGAGACGTTCTCCGGCGTCGACTTCTCCACCGGCCTGGCCGCCGTACGCCGGCTCGCCCCGCTGGTCGGCACCGACCGGACGATGGCCCAGTTCGCGCTGCGCTGGGTACTCGACCAGCCCGGGGTCACCGTGGTCATCCCCGGCGCCCGGGACGCGGCACAGGCCCGCGCCAACGTCGCCGCAGCCGGTCAGCCACCACTGTCGACATCGGAGCTGACCGAGGTGACCGCGGTCTACGACGAGCTGATCCGCCCGCAGGTGCATCACCGATGGTGAACGAAGCAACCACCGACGGTGTCGCCGCCGGTCGACCCGACGACAGGGAAGTCGCGATGAGCGGGTGGTTCCGACTCACGCTCGGCCTGCTGGGCGTGGTCCTCGGCGCGGCCTGCACGGTGCAGGGGCTGGGCTACGTCGAGGGCAGCGTGATGGCCGGCCACCGGATCTGGGCCCTGATCGGTCCGGTACTGATGCTGGCCGGCGTGGTCCTGCTCTGGCTCGGCGTCCGCGCCCGCAACCGCCGCTGACCGGCGGCCGGTGTCCGACGCCGGTCGGGCACCGGCCGGTCCCGTCCGACCTCTTGCGACAGTCGACGGGACTGGTCGGCACCGTCCCGCTGCGGCGGACATGAAAAGCCCCGCGTCCTGTCGGAACGCGGGGCTTCACACCGATGTGTGGGGCGGCCTCGCCACTGGCCGGCAGCCGCCGATCGGTGTTGTCAGAGGGGGCGGACCTGCTCGGCCTGCGGACCCTTCTGGCCCTGGGCGATCTCGAACTCCACCCGCTGGTTCTCCTCCAGCGAGCGGTAGCCGCTGGACTGGATGGCCGAGAAGTGGACGAAGACGTCTGCACCCCCGCCGTCGACGGTGATGAAGCCGAAGCCCTTGTCAGCGTTGAACCACTTCACGGTTCCCTGCGCCATGTGTATCTCCTTCTAAAACTGGCGGCCAAGCACGCCGTGCGGCCGGTTGGCCGTTTTCGAGCAGCGGCGCCTGAGGCGGCCCCCGGTGAAGGAGACTTCTCTCAACCCACGCCATCTCTCAACAGCGTGGAACAGCAAACCACGTACACAAAAACTCTGCACAGCCTACCCGACGAAATTCTCCGACATGTGACCTGACGGATACGTCGGCACCACTGCGATGGCGGCTGTACACGAGCCGAAAGGACCTCTCGCCGAGCCGGCCTAGTCGGGCCAACTGCCGGTCAGCCGGCGTACGCCCACCGCTCCGCCTCGGTCCACAGCGGCTCGGACGACGGCGAAGATGGCGCCCTGCAGGGCCGCGGCCGCGAGGATCTCACCCCACCGCCGGTCCTCGTCGGTCGCGTTGGGAGCCTCGCCGTCTCCAGCGGTCATCTTCCACACCTGGCGGAAGATGCTGCCGGCGATCGCACCGGCGGCGATGCCCATGAGCACACCGACCGGCCGGTAGGCGACCTTGCCCATCCTCTTGCTCATCGCCGCCTCCCCTGGATGATGGCCAGAATCACCGCGGCGACGACCGCCCCGGCAGCCAGCGCCACAAAGGGCGCCGGACCGCTGCGGGCCCCGTCCGCCGCCACCTCTCGGCTCAGGCCGGTCTGCGCGCGGACCCGGGCGACGGTCATCGCGGCCTGACCCCGCACCCGCTCCCGGGCCTGGTCCGCAGAGGACTTCAGCCGCTTCTTGACGTCGGCCTTGGCGGCCAGCGCCTCCATGGTCTCGCCCAACTCGACCCGGGTACGCCGGATCTCCGCTCGCAGCGCCTCGGTGTCGCCGGTGCCGTTGCGCGTCATGCCCGTCCCCTGTCCTTGACAGCGGCGCTGACCACGTCGACGTCGGCACGCAGACTGCGTACGGTCGCCTGGGGCACCGGTGGCACCGCCCGCTTGACCTGCCGTCGTCCGATCAGGGCGAGCACGCCGGCGATCAGCAACACGGCCACCGCCACGATCAGCGCGGCGGCCCACGCCGGCAGCACCAGGGCCAGCAGCAGGATCACGGCGGTGATCAGCGCACCGAGACCGAAGAACGCGAACGCGCCGCCGCCGGCAAGCAGGCCGACCCCGATGCCGGCGTGCTTGCCCTTCTGCGTCAGCTCGGCGCGGGCGAGCGTGAGTTCGTCGCGTACCAGGCGGGACACCTGCTCAGCCGCCCGCTGGACCAGCTCGGCGGTGGACGGTTCGCTCCCGTTGTGGGGCGTCCTCCCGTTGTGGGATGTCCGGACATTCGCCACGTCAGCCATGCTGTCCCCCTCTCGTTCATCACCGCGCTGTATGCCCGAACTCGCCGCCGGTCAATCCTGCCCGCAGGTGGTCGACTCGCCGCCCGACGCAGCCACCGGGACGGGACAGAAGCGTCCCGCAGCAGGTCCCCGGAAAACCCGCCGCCAAACGGCGACGGCCCCACCAGTTTCCGGCCGATCCAAAGCTCAGCGGTGCGCCGGCGCGGGTTCGTCGGGACCGATGAACGCCTCACTACGGGCCTGGCCGTCGTCGCTGCCGCCGAAGAGGCGCGCGTCGTCCGGCACCTCGGCCTCGGCGCGACGGCGCGGCGCCCGCGAGGGGCGTACCCACTGCCAGGGCAGGGTGCCGGCACCGTCGCCGACCTCGGCACGCAGTCGGGGCATCGCGGTGGGGCGCTGGTCGCGTACCCACGCCACCAGGTGTTCCCGGACCAGACAGCGCAGGTCCCACAGTGCGCCGGCGCTGGCGGCGCTCACCAGCGCGCGAATCTTGATCATGCCGCCGGTAGCGTCCGTCACCTGGAGTACGCAGACCCGGCCGTCCCACAGCTCGGTGCTCTCCACCAGGCGGCGCAACTCCTCCCGCATGGCCTGCACCGGAACCGACCAGTCGACCTCGAACTCGGCCGTGCCGAGCACGGCGGCCTCGGTGCGGGTCCAGTTCTGGAACGGGGTGCTGGTGAAGTAGGAGGTGGGCAGGATCAGCCGCCGGTCGTCCCAGATCTGCACCACCACGTAGCTGAGCGTCAGCTCCTCGATCCGGCCCCACTCCCCCTCGACCACCACCACGTCGTCGAGGCGCACCGCGTCGCTGAAGGCCAGTTGCAGCCCGGCGAAGAGGTTGCCGAGCAGGCTCTGCGCGGCCAGCGCGGCGACGATACCGACCACACCGGCGCTGGTCAGTACGCCGGCACCGATACCGCGTACGGCGGGGAAGGTCATCAGCATCACGCCGAGGGTGAGGATCACGATCACCACGATGGTGACCCGACGGAGCATGACGACCTGGGTGCGCACCCGGCGGGCGTGCCGGTTGTCCGGCACGTCGACGCGGAACCGGGCCAGTGCGGTGTCCTCGACCACCACCAGCAGGGAGGCGACCAGCCAGGCACTGGTGGCGATGACCACGAGCACCAGCAGGTGCAGCGTCACCTGCCGCCAGGCGGTGCCGACGGCGTACCCGGTGCTGAACCGGATGGCGAACTGCACGGCGAGCACCGTCGCGGCCACCTGGGCGGCCCGGTGCGCGTGCTCGGCCAACTCGGTCAGCAGCACCGAGCGGCGCCCCCACCGTTTGATGAGCCGATGCACCACCTCGACGACGACGACGGCGGTCGCCGCCGCGGCGAGCGCGGCGACGACCGTAACCAGGTAGCTGTGCACGTGTTCCTCTCCCTCCGGGCTGACGGCAAGATCCGCACAAAGGGGCTATGTTGCCTCGGATCGCCGTCGCCGGCCACCGCTGAGGGCGATGGCCGGCCGGAGGAATCAGACCTTGCGGTAGCGGGACTGGAGGAAGCAGTAGACGCCGAAGGCGGCGATGCCCAGGCCGATCAGGATCAGCAGGATGGTGCCGAAGGGCTGGTCGCGCAGGGTGCGCAGGGCGGCGTCGAGCCCTCGGGCCTTCTCCGGGTCGTAGTTGACCGCGGCCAGCACGACCAGCAGACCGGTGACCGCGAAGGCGCTGCCCCGGGAGATGTAGCCGGCCATGCCGAGACGGCGGGCGAGCTGGGTGGTCCGGGCGTTCATCTCGCCGGTCTTCAGCCGCTTCATGAACTTCTTCTTGGCCCCGTAGACGACCATGCCGACGCCGATCCCGGCGAGCACCAGGCCGGCGAGACCGACCAGCCAGCGGCCACCGGTGGACTCCATCATCCGCGCGGTGAGCTCCTCCTGCTGGGAGGCGCTGTCGGAGTTGGCGTTGGAGAAGACCTTCCAGGCCGTCCAGGCCAGCCAGAGGTAGATGACCGTCCGGGCGGCGGAGATGACCCGTTCCTTGGTCCGGTCGTTGCCCCGTGCGGCGTGGTGCCCGACGGCCGCCTCCAGGGCCTGCCAGATCGCCATGGCCAGCATGCCGACGGCGATCGCGATGACGAGGAACTTGCCCATGGGTTGCGCCGCGAGGGTACGCAGCGCGCCGGACTGGTCGCCGTCGTCGGCGGAGTTGCCGAACGCGATCTGTAGCGCCAGCCAACCGAACAACAGATGCACGATCCCGTAACCGATGAAGCCGGCCCGGGCGAGGAGTTCCAGCCACCTGCTGTCGGCCGTACGGGCGGCGGTGGCTTCGGCGTTCCGGGTGAGAGACATGGGCCCTCAATCTCCGGACGCGAAGATTTCCAAACGTGGTGCCGCCGCCCGTGGTGACCGTCAGCCCGGGTTGCGGGCGATTCGGACCGCGACCTGCGAATCGGTGACGCTGTCCAGGGTGACCGCGAGGCCGCCGACGTCGGCGGCCTGCTGGCCGACGGTCAGCGTCAACTGCTCACCGGCGATGTCGAGGGTGACCTGGTCGTTCTGGACGCCGACCAGCTTGGCCTCGACACCGAGAATGTTGGCGTTGGCCTCGACACCACGGTCGAAGGTCACCGTGCAGGCGTCCAGCCCGCAGTCGGTGCTCGCGCCTTCCGAGCTGCAACCGGTCAGCAGTGCCGTGCCCAGTGCGAGGCCGGCCAGCAGACCGGCGAGCTTGCGGACGGGGATACGCGGAGTCTTACCGGCGGGGGGTCGGTTCATCACACCGCCCAGCGTACGAGACGCCGGCGAACACCATCGGTGTCCCGCCGGCCGGTGGACAATGGGCGACGTGAGCATGCTGGTCGAGGAGAACCCCGCCAAACACCGCTACGAGATCCTGGTCGACAACGCACTGGCCGGGTTCACCGCGTACCTGCCCCGCAAGGAGGTACTGGTCTTCACCCACACCGAGGTGGACCCGGCGTTCCAGAACATGGGCGTCGGCTCGGCGTTGATGCGCGGCACGCTGGACCAGGTCCGCGCCCAGGGCCAGCGGGTGGTGCCACAGTGCCCCTTCATGGCCGCGTTCCTCAAACGCCACCCCGAGTACGCCGACCTGGTCACCAGCCTGGCATGACGGCGGCGCCGCTGAGCAACTCGGCCGCGGCCCGACCCGCGGCCCGGGTGGCGCCATGGGTGGCGATGTGCACCTCACCGGTGACCAGCGCGGGAACCCCCAGCTCCACCACCACCGCGTCGGGTCTGGTGGCCAGCGCCCGGTCGACGGCGGCGCGCATCCAGCTGTGCCGGTGCAGGTCCCGCACGACCAGGACCAGGGGACGGCCGACGGCGGCAGCACCCGGGTCGGTCGGCGTCGCACCCTCGGTGTAGCGGACTCCGGTGGTGCCTGGCACCAGTTCGGCCAAGGGAGCCGCCACCCCCCACGGGGTGTCCGCGCCGATCGCGATGTTGTGCGGAGGTTCGAACTCCACCACGTGCGCGGCGCCGACCAGTGGCAGTACGACGTCCCCGCCGGTGCTGGTGACCCGGACCGCCCGGCGCGCCGCAGCCAGTCCGACCGCCGAACCCGCACCGTCGGCCGGGCCACCAACCAACCCGGGCCGGGCCGCCCGGGCCGCCACCGTCCAGGCGGCGAGCTGACCGACGCGCTTGGCGGCCTCGGTCAACCGTTCCTCCGGCAGTTCCCCGCCGACGACCGCGGCGACGATGGCGTCCCGCAGGTGATGAACGGTTTCCTCGTCGGCGTGCTCGCCACCCACACAGATCGCGTCGGCACCGGCGGCGAGCGCTCGTACCACCGCCCCGGCGAGGCCGTACCGGCCCGCCACCGCCTGCATCTCGATCCCGTCGGTCACCACCACCCCGTTGAAGCCCATCTCCTCCCGTAGCAGGCCACCGAGGATGCGCCCGCTCAAGGTGGCCGGCAGCTGCGGATCCAGCGCCGGCACCAGCAGATGCCCGGTCATCACCGCCTGCACGCCGGCGGCGACGGCGGCGCGGAAGGGGGCCAGTTCGACGGCGTCCAGCCGGGCCCGGTCGGCGGTGATCCGGGGCAGATCGTGGTGCGAGTCGACGTGGGTGTCGCCGTGGCCCGGGAAGTGCTTGGCGCAGGCGGCGACGCCGCTGGATTGCAGGCCGCGTACCCAGGCAGTGGTGTGCCGGGCCACCAGCGCCGCCTCGGCACCGAACGAGCGGACACCGATCACCGGATTGTCCGGGTTGGAGTTGACGTCGGCGTCCGGCGCGTAGTTCAGGGTCACTCCGGCGTCGGCGAGTTCGGCGCCGAGGTCACGGGCCACCTCCTCGGTGAGTGCCGGGTCGTCCACCATGCCGAGGGCGAGGTTGCCCGGCCGGGAGCTGCCCCGGACCGACTCGATCCGGGTGACGTCGCCGGCCTCCTCGTCGATCGCGACGATGACGTCCGGCCGCTCCGCCCGCAACGCCGCGGTCAGCGCGCCGACCTGCTCCGCGTCGACGACATTGCGGCTGAACAGGACCACCGACCCGAGCCCGTCACCGAGCCGGCGACGGACCCAGTCGGGCGGGACGGTCCCGACGAAACCGGGTTGCAGGACCGCGAGCGCCAGCGCCGCCAGGTTTCCGTTGGACGCGCTCATGCCCGCTCTCCTCCGCTCGCCGCGTGCCCGCACTGCCCTGCTGATTTGTCGCTCATGCCGGTTGTCGACCTCGTCTTCTCCGCTGCGGTCCCGCCACCCGACGGTGCAGACATGGTCACACCACGCCAACGAATAGTCAATAAACCTTACAGTTGCCTTGGGAGCGCTGTCCCGAGAGAGTGCGGAGATGGACCTGCTGCTGGCCGACGCCACGAGCCCGGCCGACATTCCCGGCGTACGCCTGCTCGGCCTGGTGGTCGGCGGCCTGCTGCTGTTCCTCGCGATCCGGGCGATGTTCCGGCGCTGACCCGCCGCCGGGTGTGACCCGCCCGCCGTGGGGTACCGCCTGCCGGGACACCGACACGGCGAGGGGCAGCCCATGAAGATCGGCTATTTCCTGTCCACCGAGGAGTATTCGCCCGCGGAACTGCTGGCCCAGGCACGGGCCGCCGAACGGGCCGGATTCGCCGGATTGTGGATCTCCGACCACTACCACCCCTGGATCGACGCGCAGGGTCAGAGTCCCTTCGTCTGGTCGATGATCGGTGCCCTGAGCCAGGCATGCCGGCTGCCCGTCACCACTGCGGTGACCTGCCCGACCACACGCATCCACCCCGCCGTGCTGGCCCAGGCGGCGGCGACCAGTGCGGTGCTGCACGAGGGGCGCTTCATCCTCGGTGTCGGCTCCGGTGAGGCGCTCAACGAGCACATCCTCGGCGACCCGTGGCCGCAGGCCGACATCCGGTTGCAGATGCTGGAGGAGGCGGTCGAGGTGATGCGGGAACTGTGGCGTGGCAAGTTCGTCAACCACCACGGACGCCACTACCGGGTCGAACACGCCCGCATCTACACGCGGCCCGAGACCCCGCCACCGGTCTACGTCTCCGCCTTCGGCCCCAAGGCGATCGACCTCGCCGCCCGCATCGGCGACGGCTTCGTCAACACGATGCCCGACGCCGACCTGGTGCGCCGGTTCCGCGACAACGGCGGCGGCGACAAGCCGTGCCAGGGCGGCTTCAAGGCCGCCTACGCGCCGACCGAGCAGGAGGGCGTACGACTGGCCTACGAGCGCTGGCCGACCGAGGCGATCCCCGGTGAACTGTTGCAGGTGCTGCCCTCGCCCCGACACTTCGAGCAGGCCGCCCAACTGGTCGACCCGCAGGCGTTGCGCGAGAGTTTCGTCTGCGGCCGCGACGCCGACGCGCACCTGGCGCGGATCGACGCGTACGCGAAGGCGGGTTTCGACGAGGTCTACGTCGCCAACACCGGACCGCACTGGCAGGGGCTGCTCGACCTGTACCAGCGCGAGGTGCTGCCGAGGCTGGGCTGACCGTCGCCGGAAGGCAGGCCGGGCCCGGTTTCGCGACGCTGCCGCCCGGGTACCTGCGGCCCTCGATGAAACTGACCACGCACCCGATGTCGTTGCGCCGCGCGGCTCGCAGCCTGTTCGGTTGGAGCACCCTGCGGCCCAACCAGCTCGCCGCCATGCGGGCGGTGATGAAGCGCCGCGACGCCCTGGTGGTCCTGCCCACCGGCGCCGGCAAGTCGGCGATCTACCAGATCCCGGCCAGCCTGATCCCCGGCCCCACCGTGGTGATCTCGCCGCTGCTCGCCCTGCAACAGGACCAGATAGCCGCGCTCAACGAACGCCGGCGACCGGAACTGCGCGCGGTGCGGATCAGTTCGGACGAGGCGCCCAGCCAGCAGGCCGAGGCGATCGCCGAGATCCGCGACGGACGGGCCGAGTTCCTCTTCATCACGCCGGAACAACTGGCCAACCCGCAACGGCTGGCCGAGGTGCGCGAGCTGAAACCGGCCCTGGTCGCCATCGACGAGGCACACTGCATCTCCGCCTGGGGGCACGACTTCCGACCGGACTACCTGGCACTGGGCCAGCTCATCGAGGGCATCGGCCGTCCGCCGGTGGTGGCGCTGACCGCCACCGCTTCCCCACCGGTACGCGAGGACATCGTCGCCCGGCTACGGCTACGCGACCCGGAGATCGTGGTGTCCGGGCTGGACCGGCCCAACCTCTTCTTCGAGGTGGCGCACTGCCCGACCGAGGACTACCGGTGGCGGCGGCTGATCGCGCTGCTGGAGCAGGACGAGCGGCCGGGCATCATCTACGTGCCGACCCGCCGGGCCGCTGAGGACCTGGCCGCCCGCCTCACCGAGACGGGCTTCCCGGCGCAGTACTACCACGGCGGGATGCCCGGCGGCGCCCGCACCCGGCTGCACGAGGCGTTCCTCGCCGACCAGGTGCCGATCATGGTGGCGACCTCGGCGTTCGGCATGGGTATCGACAAGCCCAACATCGCCTGGGTGGTGCACATGGCGCTGCCCGACTCACCGGACAGCTACTTCCAGGAGATCGGTCGTGCCGGGCGCGACGGCCAGCCCGCCCGCGTACTGCTGCTCTGGCAGGCCGAGGACATCGGGTTGCAGCGGTACTTCAGCGGTGGCCTGCCGGACGCCACCGAGTTGCGTGACCTGGCGGCGCTGTTGCGCCGTGGACCGAGCACCCGCAAGGAACTACGCGAGAGCACCGGGTTGGGACCACGCAAGCTCGGCCAGTACCTCGCGCTGCTGGAGCAGGTGGGTGCCGCCCAACCCCGCGCGGGGCAGCGGATCGGCGCACCCCGCTACTCCCCCACCCCGGTGGCGGCCGCCGACGCCGCCCTGGCCGAGGCCGAGCGGCAACAGAACCTGACCCGCTCGCGCACCGACATGATGCGGGCCTTCGCCGAGACCAGCGCCTGCCGGGGGCAGACCCTGCTCGCGTACTTCGGCGAACAGATGACCGCGATCTGTGGGCACTGCGACAACTGTCACGCCGGCACGAGTGTCGCCGACGACGGCGCGGTGGGCCCGTTCCCGGTGCACAGCCAGGTACGGCATCCGGAGTGGGGTGCGGGTCTGGTGCTCAGCTACGAGGAGGGCCGGATGACGGTGCTGTTCGACGAGGTCGGGTACAAGACGCTGTCGGTCAGCGTGGTGTCCGAACAGGGGCTGCTGTCGCTGGACTAACCTGGGCCAGCCGTGGGCCGCACCCGCACGGGTACGCACCGGCGAGGAGACCGACGACGAGCGGGAGGGGCACAGCTGTGATCGAAGAACCGGCGTACACCGGTTTCGGTTTCACCGACGAGGAGTGGGGGCTGCTCGTCGGTCTTCCGCAGTCGGTGCTCACCGCGGCGAGCGCCGCCGAGTCCGACGGCACCAAGGCCACCATGGCCGAGAGCGCCGCCGGCCTGGAGAGCATCTCCGCCGGCCGGGAGTCCGCCAGCCCGCTGGTGGCGGCGGTGGCCGGTGAGCTGGTGACCCGGGTCGGCGACCCGGAGGCCGGCGAGGAGTTGCCCGCCATCGCGCCCGCTGACCCCCGCGCCTACGCCGAGGACGTGCTGGCCCGGGCGAAGGAGGCCATGGCGTTGTTGGCGGCCAAGGTCGACGAGGGCGAGGCCGGCGCGTACCGGCACTGGCTGGTGGAGATCGCCGAGCAGGTCGTCGGCGCGGCCAGCAGCGGCGGAGTGCTCGGCCTGGGCGGCAGCGTGGTCAGCGCGTCGGAGCGACGCTTCCGCGACCGGCTGGCGCAGGTCCTCAACGACTGATCCATTGCGGATGGCGGCGCCGGACGGCGCCGCCATCCGCATGTCCGGGATCATCCACCGGCGGACCTGCGGGCCACCGCCGACCGCGACGGCGGTCAGGCGACGCGACGGCGGAACAGCACCGCGGAGAGCAGCACCCCGACGGCCAGGATGCCGAGGGACCAGGCCGCCGCGCGGGCCGGTGCCGATCCGACCGGCGTGTTGAGCAGTAGCCCGCGCAGGGACTCGATGACCGGCGTGACCGGCTGGTGCGCCGCGAAGCCGCGCAGCCAACCGGGCATCGTCTCCACCGGCACGAACGCGCTGCTCGGGTAGGGCAGGAACATCACCATGAAGGTGTAGCCGTTGGCCGCCTCCGGAGTACGGGCCAGCAGGCCGAACGCCGCCGACACCCAGGACACCGCCAGCACGAACAGCACCAGCAGCCCGGCGGCGGCCAGCCAGCGCAGCGGCTCGACGGCCGGCCGGAATCCGATGGCGACGGCCACTGCCAGCACCAGCGTGGTGGAGACCAGGTTGCGGGCCACGCTCGCCACCACGTGGCCGGCGAGGATCGACGTGGCGCCGACGTCCATCGTGCGCAGCCGCTCGATCATTCCCTCGGTCAGGTCGGTGGTCACGCTCACCGCGGTGCCCGCCGCGCCGAAACCGGCGCACAGCAGCAGTACGCCGGGCACGACGTAGGTCACGTAGGCCGAACCGGTCTCGATCGCCCCGCCGAAGAGGTAGACGAAGAGCAGCATCAGCAGCACCGGCAGCACCAGCGAGGTGAGCAGTGCGTCGATGTTGCGCCGGGAGAGCCGGACGCAGCGGCCGATCATCACCGCGGTCTGCGTACCCCGGATAGCCAGCTCAGACATTCGCCACCTCCTGCGGTGCGACCGTCACCGGTTGGCCGGTGAGGGTCAGGAAGACGTCGTCCAGGGTCGCCTCCCGGACATTGAACCGGACCACCCCGTGCCGGTCCGGGTCGATCTCGTCGAGCAGTCGGCGCACGTCCGGCGCGCTGCCGTCGGTGGTCACCGCCAGTGCCAGCCGGGCCGGGTCGCGGTGGGTGACCCGGTCGCCGAGCCGCTGCGTCGCCTGCCCGAATCCCGCCGCGTCGCGCCAGACCAGTTCCAGCCGCTGGGCGCCGAAGCGCTGCTTGAGTTCGGTGGCCGTGCCCTCGGCGGCGAGCCGGCCCTGGTGCAGCACCGTGATCCGGTCGGCGAGCCGGTCCGCCTCCTCCAGGTACTGCGTGGTCAGCAGCACGGTGACCCCGGCCTGGGCCAGTTCGCCGATCACCTCCCACAGGCCCTGCCGGCTGCGCGGGTCCAGGCCGGTGGTCGGCTCGTCCAGAAAGATCACCGATGGTGTGCCGACCAGGCTGGCCGCCAGGTCGAGCCGGCGTCGCATGCCGCCGGAGTAGGTCCGCACCCGCCGGCCGGCGGCCTCGACCAGGTCGAAGCGTTCCAGCAGGGCGGCGGCACGCCGGCGGGCGGCTGGCCCGGAGAGACCGGTCAGCCGGGCCAGCATGGTCAGGTTCTCCACTCCGGTCTGCCCGTCGTCGAGTGCCGCGTGCTGGCCGGCGAGGCTGATCGCCCGGCGGACCTGCCGCTGTCGGCGCAGCACGTCGTGACCGGCGACCCGGGCGGTCCCCGAATCCGGCCGGGTCAGGGTGGCCAGGATCCGCACCGTGGTGGTCTTGCCGGCCCCGTTGGGCCCGAGCAGCGCGTGCACGCCACCGGCGGCCACCCGCATGGTCAGCCGATCCAGCACCACGAGGTGGCCGTAGGTCTTGCGCAGGTCTTCCAGTTCCACTGCCGGCGGTCCATGCGTCATGATCACTCCCATCAACTGCGTATGGCATACGCTTTACTGCGTAGACCATACGCAGAAGCTAGGATGACGGTCAAGGTCGTTGGCAGGGAGGTGGAGTGGACGACGTCGAACTGCCCGAGAACATCGCGCTCGCGTGGGGGCTGCGCGACCGATCGAGTCGCGGCCCGAAGCGCAGCCTCAGCCTGGAGCAGGTGGTCGCCACCGGGATCCAGGTCGCCCAGGCCGAGGGGCTGCCGGCGGTGTCGATGAGCCGGGTCGCCAGCGAGCTGGGCGTGTCGACCATGTCGCTGTACCGGTACGTGCCGACCAAACACGACCTGCTCGATCTCATGGTCGACACCGCATTCGGCCCGCCGCCACCACCCCGCGCCCCCGACGAGGGCTGGCGACCGGCCCTGGCTCGCTGGGGTGAGGGCAACCTCGTCGCGTTGCGCCGACAGCCCTGGATGCGACACGTGGCAATCAGCGGTCCGCCGATCAACCCGAACCAGGTCCGCTGGTTCGAGTACGGGCTCCTCGCCCTACGCGGAACCGGGCTGCGTGCCACCGAGCGGATCTCCACCATCATGCTGGTCAGCGGGTACGCACGCAGCTGGGCCATGATCAGTCTGGATCTCGCCGAGGCTGCCGCCCGGTCCGGGCAGACCCCCGACGAGGTCGGCCTGCGCTACTGGCGCAACCTCGCCGTGCTCACCGCGCCCGGCCCGTACCCGGCCATCCACGAACTGCTGGCCGAGACGTTCGACGACGAGGAGCACCCCGACGAGGAGTGGCGCTTCGGCCTCGAACGGATGCTCGACGGCGTCGAGATGCTGATCCGCAGCCGCGCCTCGGGCCCGGCCCGAGGCTGATCCGCACCCGCGCCTCGGGCTCGCCCCGAGGCTGATCCACCCTCAGGCCCCCTCCAGCAGCGTCAACACCGCCCGCTCGGCCTGGTCGCGGGACGCGTGCCCTTCCACCGACACCAGCACACCGTCGTGGAACAGGTCGACCACCCGCGGGTCCACGTACGACGTACGGGCCACCGTCGGGGTGTTGCCCAGCAGTTCCGCGACCTCCCGCATCACCCCCGCGACCGCCCGTCGCCGAGCCGTCACCGAACTTGGTGAACCGAGTGCGGCCAGTTCGGTCGCCGCCCGTACCGTCGCGTGCCAGGTCCGGAAGTCCTTCGCGGTCATCTCCCCACCGCTGGCCTCGCGCAGGTAGTCGTTGACCTCGTCGGCGCGCACATCACGCCAGTCCCGCCCATCCCAGTAACCGAACAGCCGCTGGGCCGCGCGGCGGCGCCGACGCAGGTTGGTCAGCACCTGGCACAGCTCGGGGTCGGAGACCAGCCGCACCTGCTCGATGCCGCCCTTGGCGGGGAACTCGAAGACCACACAGCCCTGCCGCAACCGGGCGTGCTCGGGACGCAGGGTGGCCACTCCGAAGGTCGGATCGTCCCCGACGGCGTACTGGTCGCCGCCGACCCGGAAGGTGCCCATGTCCAGCAGGCGGGTCACCGTCGCCAGCACCCGCTCCCGGCGCAGCCCTCGCCCGGCCAGGTCGTGACCGACCCGCGCCCGCAGCACCGGCAGCCGGCGGGCCACCTCCAACACGTGGTCGAACTTCGCCTGATCCTGACGCTGCCGCCAGACCGGGTGGTAGAGGTACTGCTTACGGCCGGCGGCGTCGATCCCGGTGGCCTGGATGTGCCCGTTGGGGTGCGGCGAGATCCAGACCTCACGCCAGGCCGGCGGGATGACCAGCGCCCGCAACCGGGCCAGCTCGTCGGGATCGCGCACCACAGCGCCGTCCGGCCCCAGGTACGACCAACCCTGGCCGCGCCGGCGACGTCCGTACCCCGGCCGGCCCGGATCGCTACGCCGCAACCGCACGGTCCGCACGCACCGCCCGTTCCACCTCGTCGACGGCCACCAGTACCTGGTCGAGACCGAGCGCGGCCATCGTGGGGTGACTACCTACCCCGTCCCAGTCCGGCCATGCCCCTGGGCCGGCCCAGAGCACCCGGTGCCGCCGCCGCTCCAGCGGCGGCCCCCATCGAGTGGGCGGGACCGGGCCGAAGAGCACCACCGAGGCGGTGCGGTAGCCGGTGGCCAGGTGGGCCACCCCGGTATCCCCGCTGACCACCAGGCGGGCGTCCGCGACCAGCGCCGCCAACCCGGCAATGTCGGTACGCCCGGCGAACACCGCGTCGGGCGGCAGGCCCGCCTCGGCCGCGACCCGTACGACGGTCTCACGCTCCCGCCCGCTGCCGGTCAACACGACCCGGTGCCCCTGCACGGTCAGGATGCGGGCCAACGCCGCGTACCGCTCGGGTGGCCATCGCTTGGCCGGCACCTTCGACCCGGGATGCAGCACCGTCACGCCGGTGGGCAGATTCGAGGGTGCCGGCCGGCGCAGGTCCAGGTCCGTCGGGTCGGCCGCGATGCCGTAGGCGGACAGCAGACGACACCAACGTGCCACCTCGTGCTCGTCGTCGTCCCATGCCGGCCCGTCGAGATGCCTGGCGTCGGGGCTGGCGAAGGCGAGCAACCGGCCGGGACCGACGCCGGCCAGCAGCCGATGCGAGTCCGGTCCCCGGCCGTGCAGGTTCACCGCGACCTCGACCACCGCCTGAGGCCGCTCCAGCCGGTGCAGTCCGGCGGTCGGCAACAGCCGGTCGACCCCACCGACCAGCTCGACCAGCGGACCGAGCCAGGCCGGCGCGGCCAGCGCCAGCTCCCGATCGGGATACGCCGCCCGCAACGCCCGCAACGCCGGCACCGCCGTGGCGAGGTCACCGACGCCCAGGGCACGCAGGGCCACAATCACGGGTACGAGGTCTCCCGCTCGGCGCAGACGACCAGCTCGCGGACCGCGCAGCCGGCGGGCTGGGACAGCGCGAACATGATCGCGGCGGCGGTGTCGGCCGGCTCGTTGAGGATCGCGTCCGGCCCCGGGCGGTACTGCGCATCCCGGTCGTCGAAGAAGGCGGTACGCATCCCGCCCGGCACCAGCAGGGTCACCCCCACCGCCCCGGCCAGCTCGGCGGCGAGTGCCCGGGTGAACCCGACCACGCCGAACTTCGCCGCGCAGTACGCCGTCGCGTCGCTGACCGCCTTCACCCCGAGGGTGGAGGCCACCGTGACGATGTGGCCCCGGGACGCCTCCAGGAACGGCAACGCCGCCCGGATCACCGCGGCGGTGGCCAGCAGGTCCACGGCGACGATCCGATCCCACGTCTCGCCGGGCACGTCGGCCAGCCGGCCGGGCACGTCGATGCCCGCCGCCGTGACCACCGCGTCGAGTCCACCGGTGCGCTCGACGAGCCGACGGGTGGCCTCCTCCGCACCCCGGGTGTCGGCGAGGTCGCACTCGATCCACGGCACACCGTCGGCCGGTGCCTGCCGGTCGAGCACCAGCGGTCGGCCGCCGGATCGGGCCACCGCCGCGACCACCGCCGCGCCCAGGCCGCTGGATCCGCCGGTGACCAGCACCGTCCGGCCGGTTCCCGGCGCGCTCATGCCAGTGCTCCGGTGGCCCGGGTCGCGGCGATCAGTCCGGTGGTCGAGCGGCCGTCCAGATAGGGCACCACCACGCTGTGACCGCCCCAGCGGCGCAGGATCTCCGCCTCGGGCAGCGCCTCACCGTCGGCACCACCGGTCGCGTAGTCCCCGCCCTTGACCCAGATGTCCGGTCGCAGCCAGGACAGCGCCGCCGCCGGGGTCGACTCCTCGAAGATCACGACCGCGTCGACGCAGCTCAACGCGGCCAGCAGCCGACTGCGGTCGGTCTGCCCGATGACCGGCCGCTCCGGCCCCTTCAGCCCACTGACGCTGGCGTCGGAGTTCAGGCACACCACCAGGCAGTCACCGAGCTGCCGGGCGGCCTGGAGAGTGGCCAGATGACCGGCGTGCAGCAGGTCGAAACAGCCGCCGGTGGCGACGACCGTGCCACCGGCGGCCCGGACCCGGGTCACCACGGCGGCGGCCGCGGCCACCCCGACCCGGTCCCCGGCAGCGGCCGCGTGCACCGGCTGCGGGGCCCGCCGTACCGGCGGTGGCAGCGCCGTGGCCACGCCCCCGTCCGCCACGTACGCCGACGCCTCGGTCACCGCCTCGCGCACCGCCTCGGAGACGAGTGCCCCACCGGCCAGGGCGAGGCTGGCGGTGGCGGCGAACCGGTCCCCGGCGCCGCAGGTGTCCCCCTCGGCGGCGACCGGTGCGGGCACCATCAACGGGGTCGAGCCGGCATGACTGAGCAGGGCACCGTCGGCGCCCAGCGTCACCGCGACCGCGCCCGCCCGCCACCGCTGCCGCAGCCGCTCGGCACCCTCGGCGGCGGTGGCCAGCCGGGTCGCCCCGGCCGGCGCCTCCACCAGTTCCCGCACCTCCGCCTCGTTCGGCGTCGCCAGGTGCACCCCGGGCACCGCCGCCGGTCCGCGCGGGTGCGGATCCCAGACCACCGGCGCCCGGGTCGCCGCCAGGGCCGCCCGCAACGCCGGCTGGCGTGCCACCCCCCGGCCGTAGTCGCTGACCAGCACCACCGAAGCCCGGTCGATCGCCCGCAGCACGGCCTCCGCCGGCTCGCCCGGCTCAGCGGCGCCACCACCCCGGTCGTGTCGCAGCAGCACCCGTCCACCCGCCCGCAGTCGGATCTTCTCCGGCGTGGCCCCGGTCAGCCGCAACGGATACACCTGCACACCGGCGGCGGCCAGCAGCACACCGAGGCGGGCCGCACCGGCGTCGTCGGCCAGCGCGGTGACCAGGACCACCTCGGCGCCCTGCGCTGCGGCGAAGACGGCGGCCAGCCCGGCGCCGCCCGGCCGGTCGACGTGTGCGATCTCGTCGAGCACCGGCACCGGTGAATCCGGACAGAGCCGGTTGACCACGCCCTCGACGTCGCGGTCGAGCAGGGTGTCGCCGAGCACCACCACGGGTCCTGTCACGCTCGTCTCCTCACGCCTCGACCGGCCGTCCGGCGCCGCCGTCCAGCACCACTTCGACACCCGCCCGCACCGGGCCCACCGCCGGCGCACCCGAGGCCGCCGGCACCTCCGGCTCGACGTAGCGCGGTGTCGTGCTCCCCGCACAGGCCGGCATCGCCTGTTCCACGTACTCGCAGAGCAGATGGCTGGAAACCAGGTGCAGCTCCTGCACGACCTGACTGTCCGGCGACTCCACGGCGAGCACCTCGTGGCAGGCGTCGGCGAGGGGATTCGGGACCGGGCCGGTCAACGCCCAGCACCGCAGCCCGGCCTCCCGCCCCGCCCGGGCTGCGGCGAGCAGGTTGCCGCTGCCGCCGCTGGTGGACAACAGCAGCAGTACGTCGTCGGGCCGGCCGTGGGCGCGGACCTGGCGGGCGAAGACCTCGTCGTAGCCGTAGTCGTTGCCGATCGCGGTCAGCGCCGAGGTCTCGGCGTGCAGGGCGATCGCGGACAGCGGCTGACGGTCGTCGCGCAACTTGCCGACCAACTCGGCGGTCAGGTGCTGCGCCTCGGCGGCGCTGCCACCGTTGCCGGCCACCAGTAGCCGACCACCGTCGATGAGCCGTTGGGCCAACGTCGCACCCCACCTGGCAAGCAGCGGCTCGCACCGCTGGTACGGCGGCAGCGCCGCGGCCAGGTTCGCCAGGTGCCGTTCGAGCAGGGTGGCCGCCGGCATCAGGCCACCACCCGGGTCGGCCGACGTACGGCGGCCACCTCGGCATAGACCTCGGCGAGCCGCTCGGCGGTGACGGTCCACGAGTAGTGCTGCCGGGCCCGGGCCCGGGCTGCGCCCGCGTACGCGAACCGGCGGATCCGGTCGTCGAGCAGTCGCCGCAGCGCCTCGCCGAGCGCCCGGGGATCCCGGGCCGGCACCAGATCCCCGGTGACCCCGTCGACCACGGTGTCCCGCAGGCCGCCGACGGCGGTGGCCACCACGGGCACCCCGCACGCCATCGCCTCCAGCGGAGTCAGGCCGAACGGCTCGTACCAGGGTGCGGCGACGAGGATGTCCGCCGACCGGTACCAGCGGCCCATCTCCTCCCGGGGCACCGCGCCCACCAGCCGGACCCGGTCGGCCACCTCGCAGCTGCCGGCCAGGGCCCGCAGCCGCCGGGCGTACGGGTCGGCCTCCAGCAACCCGGCCGGCGGCCCGCCCACCACCACGCACTCCGCGTCGGGTACGTGTGCCATGGCCCGTACCACGGTCTGGAACCCCTTGCGCTCCACCAGTCGTCCGACGGTGAGGATCCGGGCACGGCCCGGTTCCCGCTCGGCGGCCGGCCCCAGCGGGGCGAACGTGCCCAGGTTCACCCCGGACGGGATGACGGTCATCGCCGAGCGGGGCACCCCCATCCGGACCAACTCACCGACCTCGTCCCGGCACTGCGCGATGACCCGGTCGACGCAGCGGCCGAGCTGGAGTTCGTAGCCGATGCGGCGGGCCGGGCTGGTGTCCTGCACACCCTGGTAGCGACGCTTGACCGTGCCGAGCGCGTGGTAGGTCTGCACCACCGGTATCCCGGTCTGCTGGCCGGCCTGGAGTGCGGCCAGTCCACTCATCCAGAAGTGCGCGTGGATCACCTCGGGCGTCCAGTCGCCACCGCGCCAGCGGTCCACCAGCCACGCACCGAACGGTCGCATGTGGGGCAGCAGCGCGTCCTTGGCCACCGGTTCGGCCGGCCCGGCCGGCACGTGCACCACGTCGTAGCCGTCCGGACTGCGTACGGTCACCGGCAGGTCGACCGCGTCGCGCCGGGTGTAGACCCGTACGTCGTGTCCGGCGGCGGCGAGCGCGGCGGACAGCTCCGCGACGTGCGTGTTCTGGCCGCCGGCGTCCTCACCGCCCAGGATGGCGAGCGGGCTGGCGTGCTCCGAGATCATCGCTATCCGCATACTTCCTCCTCCAGCAGCCGGTCCCAGTCGGCGAGGAATCGGTCGAGGCCGTAGCGCTCCCGGGCGGCGGTACGGGCCGCGCGGCCCGCCCGGCGGGCCTGCTGCGGCTGCGCGACGAAGCGGCCGGCCGCCGCCAGCAGGGTGTCGACCCGGGTGGAGAGCGCACCGGCGTCCGGTGGCACCGCCATCGCCGCCTCGGTGGTGGCCAATGCGACCACCGGCATGCCGATGCTCATCGCCTCGATCAGGCTCAGCCCGAGCGAGGTCCACCGGCACAGGTGCAGGTACGCCCGGCGCCGCGCCAACTCGGCGTGCATCCGGTGCTGCGGCACGTCGTCGTGGCTGGTCAGCCGGTCGGCGGGCAGCCCGAGATGGTCGGCCAGCCCGGCCACCTTCATGCCGAAGACGTCCAGCGGGGCGATCTCGGCGAACCGGGGCAGCAGATCGGTGCCGGTGACCCGCCACCGGCGTACCGGCTCGTTGATCACCACGGCCAGCCGGTCCAGTTCACCGGTGTACTCCACCGCCGGCGGCACGATGCCGTGGTCGACGACCGTGGTCCGGGTCGCCCCGGTGTCCCAGAAAAGCTCGTTGAACGCGGTCACGTGCGCGATCAGCAGGTCGTCCCGGTCGGCCATGGGGTGGCGGCTGTGCGGGACGTCGCCGTCCTTGGGGGTGTTGTGCTCCACGTAGATCGCCGGCACGTCCCGGCCGGGGCGGCGGCCCAGCCACTCGGCCGCCAGGTCCAGTTCCTCGGGGCGTTGCAGGATGACCACGTCCACCTCGGCGCCGCGCAACTGTTCCGGGCTCACCTCGGTCGCGCTGTCCGGCCAGGTGTAGGTGCGGGCGCGGCCCAGGCCGTACGGCCCCCGGTCCGGAGTGGCCGGGACCAGGTAGCGATGTTTGCCGTGCACGAAGGAGGTGGTCCAGGAGCCGTGCACGTGCCAGAGCAGGATGTTCACCGGCCGCTCCCGCCGCTCGGCACGGCCAGCAACCGCAGGGCGGTGAGGACCGCATCGGGTTCGACCCGGCTGAGGCAGGGGTGCCCGGGTACCGGGCAGCGCGCGGCCCGGGTGTCACGGCAGGCGGCCGTGGCGTCGCCGAGGCGTACCGTCGGCACCCGCCAGGGTCCCCACTGACCGAACGGGACGGTGGGGGCGAAGAGGCTGACCACCGGCACCTCGTGGGCGGCGGCCAGGTGCGCCGGGCCGGTGTTGCCCACCACGACCGCGCCGGCCGCCGCGACCACCGCGGACAGCTCGACCAGCCCGGTCCGGCCGCCGAGGTCCACGGCGTGTGCACCGGCGACCCGGGCGGTGAGGTCGCGTTCCTGCGGACCGCCGGTGACCACCACCCGGTGACCGGCGTCGACCAGTTCCCGGGCGATCCGTTCGGCCAGCTCCGGCGGGCATCCTCGGGCCTGTGCCGCCGATCCGGGGTGCAGCACCACGTACCCCGGCTCGCCGGCCTCGGGTGGGGGCGGCGGCGCCGGCCGCAACCGCAGTCTCGGCTCGTCGCCGGGCGGTAGTGGGTAGCCCGCCGCAGCGGCGAGCGACAGGGCGCGCTCGGCCTCCGGGACGCCGGCCGGTACCCGGTGCCGCACGTCGAGCAGCGAACCGGGGTAGTCGTCGCTGATCGCGGCGATCCGCGCGACGCCGGCCATCCGCAGCAGCAGCGCCAACGGCAGCGGTGACTGGTGGAAGGAGGTGAAGATGACCGCCTCGTCGGCGTCCACGGCGGCGAGCCGGGCCACCAGCGCGGTCATCTCCGTCGGGTCGACGGGATCGGGTGCGGGGTCGATCCACGGCAGCCGGTGCTCCACCACCTCGTCGACGCCGGGCAGCAGGTCGGCGGCGGCCCGGCCGCGCGGACCGCAGAGCAGCACCACCCGGTCCGCCCCGGCGGCGACCGCCCGGATCCCCGGCCCGGTCACCAGCAGGTCGCCCGCCGAGTCCGAGCGCACCACCAGCACGGTCCGGCCCCTGGCGGCGCGGCCGGCGGTGCTCGTCGATTGCAGCGCCTCCTGGCGCCGCAGGATCTCCGCGACCGCCGACGGCAGGTCGTCGGCCACCCAGGGCGCCCCGGCGATCTCCTCGGGCCGGGTGACCGGCGTCGGTACCAGGATGCCCGCCGCACCGGCGGCCAGCGCCGCCGTGACGTCGCGTCCGATGTCACCGATCAGGGCGCAGCGGGCCGGCACGGTGCTCAGCGCCTCGGCGGCGGCGTACACCAGGCCCGGCGCCGGCTTGCGGCAGGCGCAGCCGTCGCCGTCGTCGTGCGGGCACACCTGCCAGCTGTCGAACGGCCCCAGCAGCTCCTCGATCCGGCGGTGCACCCGATCCAGTTGCGCCTCGGTGAACAGGCCCCGGGCCAGTCCGGACTGGTTGGTCACCACGGCGACTTTCAGGCCGGCGGAGCGCAGCCGGTCCAGCGCCGCGCGGGCGCCGGGCATGGCCCGCACCTTGTCCGGATCACCGTTGTACGGCACGTCCTCGATCAGGGTGCCGTCGCGGTCCAGCAGCACCGCGTCGAACAGCACGGTCGGGCAACCGGCCCGTTCCACGCCGGCCAGCACCTCGGCTGACCTGCGCTTATCCGGATCCCCACGGTCCCCTCGCACGGGCGGCGGGTTCCCGGCGCCCCGAGGAGTAAACGTCGACTGCGACGCGGCGGACGGTGCCGCGCGTCGGCGGCCTCGCGGGCGCCGCCAGCGGTGGCCTTACCCGTCGCCCCGGAGAAGCTAACCCGGCCGTGCCGTTAGCCGGCGTGGCCTCGTGGGTACGGACAACCAGTGGCGATCGTGCAGAGGGTGATCGAGGCCCCGGTCCGGCAGGTCTGGGCGGTCCTCGCGGACGGGTGGACCTACAGCGACTGGGTGGTCGGCACCGCCCACATGCGAAACGTGGACGACGCCTGGCCCGCGGTCGGCACCCGGCTGCACCACCGCGCCGGACCCTGGCCGTTCTCCCTGGAGGACTCCTCCCTCGTGCTGGAGTGCGAGCCGGAACGCAAGCTCGTGCTGCGGGTGAAGCTCTGGCCCGCCGGTGAGGCGGTCGTGGTGTTCACCCTCGAACCGGTCGGCCCGGACGCGACCCGGGTGCTGCTCGGCGAGGACTTCGCCGCCGGCCCGCTGCGCTGGGTACGCACCAAACTCAACGACCTGGTGCTGCACCTGCGCAACAAGGAGACCCTCAACCGGCTCTCGGACATCGCGCGCCGGCAGAAGAGCCCGGACTGACCGGCCCTTCCGTGCCTCGACCGATCCCGTGCGGCAGAGCGGGCCACACCGGGCGGGGGAGCCATTTCACCCCGGAAGGGGCAAGTGGCTACTCTCTGAAGGACCCTGTTCGCAGACCGAGGATGTCCCCCATGATCGAACCCGTCCAGTTACCCTCGCCGTGGCGGGACGCGCGCCTGACTGTCGTGGTGCCGACCTACAACGAGGCCGGCAACCTGCCGACGCTGGTCGAGCGACTCCTCGCTCTGCCGCTACCCGGCCTGAAGGTGCTGGTCGCCGACGACAACTCGCCGGACGGCACCGGTGAGGTCGCCGACAAGCTGGCCATCGAGCACCCCGAACGGATCGAGGTGGTGCACCGGCCGGGCAAGGAGGGCCTCGGGCGGGCCTACGTGGACGGGATCAGCCGTGCCCTCGACGGTGGCGCGGAGTACGTGGCCCAGATGGACGCCGACCTGTCGCACCCGCCGGAGGCGCTGCCCGGCATGCTCGGTGCCCTGCTGTCCACCCAGGCCGGCGTGGTGATCGGGTCGCGGTACGTCCCCGGTGGCGAGTTGGACGAGAACTGGCCGCTGTACCGCCGGGCTCTCAGCGGCTGGGCCAACCTCTATGTGCACACCCTGCTGCGGGTGCGGATCCGGGACCTGACCGCCGGCTTCAAGATCTGGCGGGCCGACGCGCTGCGCGACATCGGGCTGGAACGGGTCCAGTCCAACGGCTACAGCTTCCAGGTGGAGATGCACTACCTGGCCACGAAGCTGGGGCACACCATCCTCGAGGTGCCGATCCGGTTCGAGGAGCGGCGTGACGGGGCCTCGAAGATGACCACCGCCACCAAGATCGAGAGCGCGCTGATGCCGTTCAAGCTGCGTACCCGGCATCGCCACATCGAGCGCTGAGCCCGGTCAGCGGTAGATCGCGCGATGCGCGGTGCGTACCGCCCGGCGGTAGAGCTCTCCGCGTAGGACGCCGTCGCGGGCCAGTGCGGCCCGGGCGGCGTTCGCGCCGGGCGCGCCGTGCACCCCGCCTCCGGGGTGGGCCGACGAACTGGCCAGGAACAGCCGGTCGACGGGGGTGTCCGCACGGCCCAGCCCGGGGACCGGACGCAGGAACAGTTGCTGGTACGGCGCGGCGGTGCCGCCCCCCAGGGCCCCGCCGACCAGGCTCGGGTTGGCCTGCTCCAACTCGGCCGGCCCGGCCACGTGCCGACCGACGACCAGTTCCCGGAAGCCGGGGGCGGCGGCCTCCAGCACCGCCTCCATCCGCTCGACGTGCGTCATGAGTTCGTCGGCCCGCCAGTCGCGGCGAAACGGCAGATGGGTGTACGACCAGAGGGACTCGGTGCCCGGCGGGGAGTGGCTCGGATCGGCCACCGACATCTGCCCGAGCAGCAGGAAGGGGTCGCGCGGCAGTTCGCCGCGGGCCAGTGCGGCGGCGTACCCGGTCAGCCCGTCGAGGTCCGCGCCGAGGTGCACGGTGCCGGCGGTGGACAGCCGCTGGTCGCGCCACGGCACCGGGCCGGACAACGCCCAGTCGACCTTCAGCGTCGAGCCGTCCCAGCGGAAGTGCTCCAGATCCGCCACCAGTCGGGGCGGCAGCGCCGCAGCGCCGACCAGATCCAGGTAGAGCGCGGGCGCGGGCACGTCGGCCAGCACTGCCCGGCGGGCCCGCCAGAGCCTTCCGCCGACGGTGCGTACGCCCACCGCCCGGCCCCGGGCGGTCAGCACCCGGTCCGCCCGGGCGCCGTAGAGGATCCGGCCACCCCGCTCGGTCAGCCGGGCCACCAGCGCGTCGGTGATCTTCTGTGCCCCACCGACCGGCACCGGCCAGCCGACCTGCTGCCCGAGCATCGCCAGCAGCCAGCCGTACACGCCGGAGCCGGCCTCCTCGGGGGACAGGTCGGTGTGCAGGGCGCAGCCGGCCAGCAGCGCGGTGCCGCCCACGCCGGAGAACAGTTCCGCGCCGAGCCGGCGTACCGGCAGCACCATCCGCCGAGCCAGCCGCAGCGAGCCGCTGACGTGCAGTCGACGCAGCAGGTCCAGCCCACCTCGTACCGGCGGGAACGGCGTGGTGATCACGTCGATCATCGGTTCGGCGACCTGCTGCCACTGGTCGTACGCGGTCAGCCACCGTTGCCCGTCACCGGGTGCGAACTCTTCCAGAGAAGCTGCGGTGACCGCCGGATCGCGGTTGAGCAGTGCCGCCCGCCCGTCGGGGAACAGGTGCGCCAGCACGTCCGGGGCGTGCCGCCAGACCAGCCCGTGACGCTGCAACTCCAGGGCGCGCAGCACCGGCGAGACGTAGCCGAGCGGGTAGAAGGAGCTGTAGAGGTCGCTCAGGTAGCCCGGCGCGGTGACCTGGGCCGAGCGCACCGCCCCGCCGGGCACCTGGGTCGCTTCCAGCACCAGCACGTCCCAGCCGGCGTCGGTGAGGAGGTTGGCGGCGACCAGCCCGTTGTGTCCTGCTCCGATGACGACGGCGTCCGCCTGCTCGGAACCGGTGGAACCCGGCGAAATCATCCAGGAACGCTACCCCGCAGACAACTGGGCGAAACGTTTGCCGGCCCCGGCCCGGGGCATCCACCGCCCATGTACACGGTTGCGCAGTTGATCGGTGGGGTGTGGGGGGGGGGCGGGGACGACGGCGAACTGGTGGTGTGCGACCCGGCCGACGGCAGCCGGGTGACCACCGCACCGATGGCGACGGCCGACGAGGTCGGCAAAGCCGTGGCGGCGGCCCGTGGGGTGGCGGCGGAATGGGCGGCGACGGCACCGGCGGAGCGGGCGGCGGCCCTGCACCGCGCCGCCGACGCGGTGGCCGAGGCCGCCGACGAACTCGCCCAGGCGACCACCGCCGAGATGGGCAAGCCCCTCGGTGACGCCCGCGCCGGGGTCGATGCCGGCATCGCCACCCTGCGCCAGTACGCCGAACTGGCCCCCGCGCGAGGTGGCCGTACCCTGCACGGCGATACCGCCGCCATCGACTTCATGGCCCCCGAGCCGCGCGGCGTGGTCGCCGTCATCACTCCGTGGAACGATCCGGTGGCCGTGGCCTGCGGGCTGCTCGGCGCGGCACTGGTCACCGGCAACGTGGTGCTGCACAAGCCGAGCGAACGTACTCCGGCCACGGGTTGGCTGTTGGCTCGGGCGTTCGACGCCGCGCTGCCGGCCGGGGTGCTGTCGCTGCTCACCGGTGGGCCCGCCACGGGCGCGGCGCTGGCCGCCGCCGAGGTGGATGTGGTGGCGCACGTCGGCTCCACCGCCACCGGCCGGGCCATCGCGGCGGCCGCCGCTGCCGGGGGCGCCAAGGTGCTGTTGGAGAACGGCGGCAGTGACCCGATGATCGTCGACGCCGACGTCGACCCGATCTGGGCCGCCGCCCAGGCGGCACAGGGCGCGTTCGCCAACGCGGGGCAGATCTGTGTCGCGGTGGAACGGATCTACGCACACCGGGACGTCGCCGAGGACTTCGTCGACGCGCTGGTCGAGCGGGCCGCGGCGCTGCGTGTCGGGCCGGGGCGGGACCCGGCCACCGAACTCGGTCCGCTGGTCGACCGGCGCCACCGTGACCAGGTGCACGGGCAGGTCACCGCGGCGGCGGCCGACGGTGCCCGGATCCGCGCCGGCGGCACCCTGCCGGAAGGTCCCGGTGCCTTCTATCCCGCCACCGTGGTCGACAACTGCCGGCACGACCTGACCCTGGTCCGTGAGGAGACCTTCGGGCCGGTCGCACCGGTGGTGGTGGTCGACTCGTTCAGCGAGGCGCTGCGGTGTGCCGCCGACTCGCCGTACGGGCTGGCCGCCACGGTACTGACCGGATCGATGAGCCACGCCCAGCGGGCCTGGCGGGAGTTGCCGGTGGGCACCGTGAAGGTGAACGCGGTCTTCGGCGGCGCCCCGGCCGGTGCCGCCCATCCGCGTCGGGGCAGCGGCGAGGGGTTCGGCTACGGACCGGAACTGCTCGACGAGTTCACCGCCACCAAGGCGGTGCACATCGAGGCGCCCGGCGGCGGGCACTGGTGAGCGGCGGTCCCGGTCGCAGGCCGTACGCCTGACTTCGACCGGGACCCCTCGATGCGGCTCGGTCCGGGGCCTGCACGACCTCAGTCGCCGCGGGCCTTGCGGGTCTGCCGGTCGTTGGCCTTCTCGATGGCCTTGACCAGTTCCGGCTTGGTCATGCTCGACCGGCCCCGCACGTCCAGCTTCCGGGCCACCTCCATGAGGTGTTCCTTGGGAGCGTTCGCGTCCACGCCACCGGCGGTGGGTGCCCGGCGCTCCGGGCCGCCGCCTGCGGCCTGCTGATCACTGGGGCCCGTGCGCCCCTTGGGTTCCCAGTGGTCGCCCACCTTCTCGAACCGGTGCTTCACGGCGGCGAAGGCGGTACGGTGCGCCCGCTCCCCCTCGCCGTAGGTCTCCACCGCGGAATCGTGCGTCTTCTCCCAGGTGCGCTGGGCCTTCTCCGGGGAGCGCCGCAGCGTGCTGGGCAGTACCTCGCGCCCGGGCATCTCGTCCTCCTGTCGTCGGCGAACGTTCCTGGTGGCGTTCCCGCAGGTGCCGCCGGCTAACCGGCGGCCGGTTTGCCGACACTCGCCGCCGGGTACCGGCCGGGCCACCCGAACGGGTCGGCTACTGCGAGGGAGCGGTGATGACGACGACCAACCCGGACATCCCGCCGGCCGAAGTCCCCACCTCGCCGCTGCCCCGCCGGATCCGCCAGTTGCACTGGTCGACCTGGCGCGGCGTGCTGATCCGCAGCGGCCGTAACTACCTGCGGGACAACTGCACGGACTGGGCTGCCGCGCTCACCTACTACGGGGTACTCGCGCTGTTTCCGTCCACCGTCGTGGTGGTCGCCCTGGTCGGTCTCGTTTCCGACGGCGAACGCACCGTCGACACCGTGCTGGATCTGGCCCGTGGCGTCGGTGCCGGCTCAGTGGTGGGCAACGAGGGCTTCGTCGGTGCGGTCCGGGCAGTGGTGGACCAGAACAGTTCGGCCGGGGTCCTGCTGAGCTTCGGCCTGTTCGGCGCCCTCTGGTCGGCCTCGAACTTCATCGCGTCGTTCACCCGCGCCTCGAACGCGATCTACGGTGTGACCGAGGGACGGCCGGTGTGGCGGTTGCGCCCGATGCAGCTCGGGCTCGCCGCGTTGTCGCTGGTCCTGCTCGCCACGGTCGCCGCCGGTCTGATCGTCAGCGGCCCGGTCGCGGACGCGGTCGGTGATCTGCTCGGCGCCGGCGGTGCGGCCCGCACGGCGTGGGCCGTGGCCAAGTGGCCGGCCCTGGCGATGATCGCCATGCTGCTGCTGTCCCTGCTGTTCTGGGCCGCGCCGAACGTACGCCAGCCCCGGTTCCGCTGGCTCACCCCCGGCGGCGCGGTGGCCTTGCTCGCCTGGATGCTGTCGTCCTTCGGCTTCGGCCTGTACGTGGCGAACTTCGGCTCGTACGACGCCACCTACGGCAGTCTCGGCGCGGTCATCGCGTTCCTGGTCTGGCTCTACCTGTCCAACTCGGCGCTGATGCTCGGGGTCCAGATCAACGCCGAGCTTCAGCGTGGCCGGGTGATCCAGTCCGGCGCCGGCGACCCCACGGAACCGGTACTGCCGCCACGATCACCGGCCGGTTCGTGACTGGTTGCCGGGTTTACCACCCGCCCCGCCGGGTAGCGCAGAAGACATGGATCGCGGCAGCAGCAAGCACGCACCGAGAGTCGACGAGCAGATGAGCCAGGAGGTCAGCGGCCTGGTACAGGGGCCGGGGACCGGTGGCTCGCGGGTCGACGAGTCCCGGGTGCCGGAGCCCGCAGGCGAGGACCAGCCGGAGGCGACCACTGCGCCGGCCGGTGACCTGCGCAGCGGCACCCCACAGGGAATGACCTCCGAGGACGTCGAGGCACGGAGTCGGCTCGGGCGGTTCATCACGATGACCGCCCTGCCCGGTGACCGGGACACGTTGCTCGCCAACGCGCGGGAGAACGAGGCACCCGACGACGTGCTCGCCGCGTTGGAGCGCCTGCCGGACGGCATCCGGTACCAGACGGTGTCCGAGGTGTGGGCAGCGCTGGGGCACAAGAACGAGACGACGCGCTGGTGAGGCGGGCCGCCCCGGTCCGCCACCCCCGCCGGCGCAGGGAGGAATGCTGATGAGTGGCGTTACCGAACATGTCGACGTGGCCGTCCCGGTGCGGACGGCGTACGACCAGTGGACTCAGTTCGAGGAGTTCCCCCACTTCATGGAGGGCGTGGAGTCCGTACACCAGATCTCCGACACGATGACCCACTGGACCGTCGAGATCGCCGGGGTCAAGCGGGAGTTCGACGCCGAGATCACCGAGCAGTTGCCTGACGAGCGGGTGGCCTGGCGCTCGACCGGCGGCACCCAGCACGCCGGTGTGGTGACCTTCCACCGACTCGACGAGCAGAGCAGCCGGGTCAGCCTGCAACTGGAGTTCGACCCGCACGGTGTCATCGAGCAGGCCGGTGACAAGCTCGGCGTGGTCGACCGGCGGGCCAAGGGTGACCTGCAACGATTCAAGCAGTTCATCGAGCGGCGCGGCCAGGAGACCGGCGCCTGGCGCGGCAAGGTCGACCGGCCGCAGCCCTGAGCATGATCTCGTCGACGGCCGCCGGTGTCACCACCGGCGGCTGTCGCCGTGCGCAGCACACCGGCGGTCGCCGTGCAGGCTGGGCACCGTTTTGTTGCGTGCGGCGGACGTCGGCGCGGGTGGCGGGTGGGTGGCTCCCGTTTGCGGCGACCGGGCGGGGGTACCGCTGAAGGCATGACGGACGACAGGACGTGGCGCAAAGAGGAGCGGCTCTCGCTGGAGGAGTTGGACCGGGCCGTGGCCCGCAACACGCTCGACGGGCAGGCCGAGGACGTGACCGCCAACGACGCCGGTGAGGAGGCCGCCTTCGGGCACGGCCCAGAGCCAGCCGATCGCGGCCGGGCCGTGCCCGGCAGCAACCTGGAGCCGACGGACCCGGAGCGGGGTTACCGCCCGTCGACCACCGGCCGGACCGGACCCGACAACATGTGATGCCCGCTCCGCCGGGGCGGAGACTCCGGCCGGACGGTCGGAAATTCGGACAGCTCGGCCAGAATCGGCCGTTCGGCTGACGGCAATGCCGTCGATGCGCGCAAGACTTTCGGAATGCATCAGGGCTCCGGCTTCCTCACCACGCGTCAGCGCCGCCTGGCATGGCTCGGCTTCCTCCTCGCCGCCGTGCAGGCACCCGTCTCCGCCCGGTTGGTCGCAGACAGCTCCTGGCTGTTCAGCCTCTGCGTCGCGCTGATGGTGGCCACTGTGATCATCGCCGACGACGCCGCCCGCCGGCGTCCCGCTGACGCCCGCTCGTCCGACTGAATCGCCCCCCGAAGGCCCGGCCACCCGGGTCGTCGGGGGCTGTGTGATCGGTCACCCTGGCCGACGGCCCGGGGTGTCGCCGCTGGTCCGCTTCGTCCCTTCCTGGGGCCGGACGCACCGTCTGCGGCGGCGTCCCGTGCCCGGTCCGCACCGACTTGGAACGCCCGGACAACCGGCGGCGACCAGTGGTGGATGCGCCGGCCAGCCGAGTGGACGAGGACGCGGCCGGTCCAGGTTGGTTAGATTCGTTCCCCATGCGCGTGCCCCCGGACCAGGTTCCCGCCTCCACTGCTGTCGACGCGACGCGAACCACCCTCGTGGGGCTCGCCAACGCCGTCGGGCTCGACGGGTTGGCCGCCGCCAGCCAGCTGCCCGGGCTGCTCGCGGTCGTCGACCAGCACGCCGCCGCGGTACGCGCCAGCCTGCACGGTGACCAGCGCCCGCTGACCGCCGCCGCCCTCGCCGGCTACGCCGAGGGCGTACGCGCCGCAGCCGGCGAACACGGCTGGCAGCCGCCAACGGACCCGGTCGACTGGTCGGAGGCCGACTGGGTGCTGGTGCGCCTGCTCGCCGTCTGCGCGTTGACCGCCGCCCTCGACACCCCGGCCCCGCAGCCGCCGCCGCTGTGACGGCAACGGGTGCCCGCCGTCGACGGACACCCGTTGCGGTTCGCTGCCGTCCTCAGGTCCGAAACTGCTGGGTCTGCTCGCTCGCGGAGCCGGACTGGTGGGTCGCCCGGCCACCGGCCATCGCCTGACTCCGCTCGGCACCGGCCCGGTCGGCCATCTGCCGCTGGGTGTCACCGCGACCGGCAGCAGCGCCCTGCCGCTGTTCACGAACGGCCCGCGACTCATCGGCGATCCGGCGCAGCCAGTCCTCCCAGCGGTTCTGCATCGGCCGGACGAGACCGCCACCGACGCCGATGATCAGGATGCCGGCCACCGTGGCGAGTACCGCGACGAGCACCGGCGTGGTCACGGTGGTGGCGAT
Source organism: Micromonospora sp. NPDC051196 (assembly GCF_040682415.1). NCBI lineage: Bacteria > Bacillati > Actinomycetota > Actinomycetes > Micromonosporales > Micromonosporaceae > Micromonospora > Micromonospora sp. NPDC051196. The sequence continues at coordinate 192,833 of NZ_JBFBAY010000005.1, read as the reverse complement.
GCCCACCTGGTTCAGCGCCGCGATCACACCCAGGGCGATCACGAAGAAGGCTGTCAGGTCGGCCAGCACCTTGCCGTACGACAGGCCGCCCAGGAACCCGCTGACGATGTCCCGTACGGCGTTCGCGATCGCGAAGGCGATCACCACGATGACGATCGCGACGAACGCGCGCGGCAGCCAGGCCACCACACCCGAGATCAGGTTGCTGATCGCGTTGGGCCCCCAGACGCCGAACGCGAACTGCAATGTGAACAGCAGAACGGCGTAGTACGCCAACTTCGCCAGGATGTCACTGGCGTCGTACTTCGTTCGCTCCAGTGCCCGCTTGATGCCACCCCGTTCGACCGCCCGGTCGAACCCCACCCGTTCCAGGGCCGCATCGACGATCTTGAGCACGGCTCTGGCGATGAGCCATCCGACCACCAGGATCGCGATGAACGCGATGGCCCTCGGTACGAACAGCAGCACCGACCTCCACATGTCGGCCACGGCGTTGCCGATGTCGACCTGCCTGGCCGCGAAGGTTTCCGGCATGATGTCCCTCCTGTCGCATGGTCTGCCCCGCGCGCTTACCCCTTCCCTCGGGCAGCACGCCGCGTCGATCGCCTCCTTTTTCTCGACAGATCGCCACACACCTGCCCTGACCTGGACTTACGTCCTGAGGACCGGGTACCGCGACGCATGATCGAAACACTGTTCGGATGGCCGGACTAGGCTGCTGTCATGCCAGGAACGGTCGGGCGAGTCCCCACGCCAACAGGCCCCGTCCCGAGCGCGCGGGTGCCCGGCGTCACCGGCATGGTCGACCGGCACCGGTGGAGTGACAGCAGGCTCGGCCCCCCGGAGTACTGGGACCTGGCTGTGCGGGCCGCCGCCGAGATCGTGCTCGCCTCGCCCGCACCGATGGCGCTGCACCTGGGCGACGAGTTCTTCCTGCTCTACAACGACGCGTACGCGGACCTGATCGGCGACAAGCATCCCCAGGCCCTCGGGCAGCCCGCGCCGCAGGTCTTCGCCGAGGTGTGGCCGATGCCGGGCATCGGTGACGTCGTCGAGCACACCTACCGCACCGGCGAACCGTTCCTGGAGCGGGAGGTGACGCTGCCGCTGCGCCGGGCCACCGCGCAACACCAGGCCGTGTACGTCCGGGCCTGTTCCCCGGTCCGGGACAGCCGTGGTCGGATCGTCGGGGTGCTGTCCGTGATCACCGAAACCAACCCGGCGATCCGCCAGTTGCAGGGGCTCAGCGAGCTCGCCGCGGCACTGTCCGGCACCCTCACCCTGGACGACGTCGCCCGGGTCGCGCTGCGTTACGCGATCACCTCGTTCGACGCCGACCGGGTCTGCTTCACCGTCGACGACGGTGGCGGTTGGCGGATGGCCCGGCGGGTACGGGGCGAACTGGTCGACGAGGCCGACGAACGGCTCCCCCCGCTGTGGCGGCGCGGGCCGGCGGACTGGCAGGCCCCGGCGGTGGCCAGCGCCCGCACCGGGTTGGCCGGCTACACCGACGACGGCGAGCCGCTGCGCGAGGTCGCCGCCGACCGCCACGACCAGAAGATCCGGGCCCTGGCAGCGGTGCCGCTGAGCGCCGCCGTGGTACGCGGCGCCCTCACCGTCGGCTATCGGTCCGCGCACCCCTGGTCGGCGCAGGAGCGGGCGTTGCTGGCGGCGTCGGCCGAGTTGGTCGGTCAGGCCACCGAGCGGGCCCGCCGCTTCGAGACCCAGCACGGTACCGCCCAGCTGTTGCAGCGCAGCATGCTGCCGGAGAACCTGCCGGGCCTGCCCCGGCTACGGATCGCGGCGCGCTACGACCCGGGTGTCGACGGCAACGCCGCGGGTGGCGACTTCTACGACGCCTTCGTGCTGCCCACCGGTGACCTGGGCGTGGTGCTCGGTGACGTCGCCGGACACGACGTGCAGGCCGCCGCCCGGATGGGTCAGGTACGCGCCGCCCTGCGGGCGCTGGCCCTCAACGACCCGCGCCCCGATCAGGTGCTCATCGGGCTCGACCGTCTGGTCAGCAGCCTGGGTGCCGAGGCCGGCACGCACGAACTGTTCGTCACCGTGGCGTTCGGGGTCATCGACGTCGCCCGTGAACTGCTCACCCTGGCCAGCGCGGGGCACCCGGCGCCGCTGATCCGGCGCTGCTCGTCCGGCGGCGAACCGAGAGCCGAGTACGTGCAGGTGCCGGTCGGCGCGCCGCTGGGCGTCGGCTACCGCCCGGCGACCTGCACGGTCGCCTTCCCGCCCGGCGACACGTTGCTGTTGTTCAGCGACGGCGTGGTGGAACGGCGGCGCCAGGGGCTTTCGCGCGGCTTGGCCCGGCTGGCCGAGTCGGTGGCCGGGGCACACAGCGGTGATCCCCGGGCGCTGTGCGCCGCCGCCACCGCCGCGGTACCCGGTGCCACCGAGGACGACGTGGCCGTGCTGGCCGTCGAGTACGCGCTGCGGCCGAGCCGGTCGGCCCGGATGGAGGTACCGGCCGAGCCGACGGCGCCGAGCCGGGTGCGGCACTGGATGACCGCCCAACTCACCGAGTGGGGGGTGGCCGAGTCGGTGATCGGTGCGGCGGTGCTGTGCACCAGCGAGTTGACCACCAACGCCCTGCTGCACGCCGGCACGGCGGCCCGGGTGGAGATCGATCTCAGCCCGGAGCGCCTGCTCGTGTCGGTGGCCGACTCGGGCTCACGCGGCACCGTCACCCGGACCCGGACGGACACGCTGAGCAGCCGGGGCCGTGGGCTGGGCCTGATCGAGGAGTTGAGCGACGCCTGGGGCACCGATCCCACCGTGCGGGGATCGACGGTCTGGTTCGAGATCCTGACCCCGCCGCAGTAGCTCAGGCCAACTCCACCACGACGCCTGTCCGGTCCGCAGTCATCCGGTGATCTTATGTACCCCGGGCCAGGCCGCGGTCGCGATCCGGGTGGCGGGCCAGGCCATGGCGCACACCGAAAGACATCGATGCTTCCGGAAGGTCTTCACAATTTCGCAACGGGCCCGTACCTTGGCGGACATGTGGGAGCGCTTCCACGCAACTTTTTCGATGTATCCGAGGAGCAGACCATGAGACCCCGAAGCACGTTCGCCGTGGTCGGCGCGGTGACGACGGCACTCACCGTCGCTGCCACCGTCGGCGTGGGCGCGCTGTTGGCGGCACCCGCCGCGGCTGCCGATTCCGCCTTCTACGTGGACCCGCAGACCAGCGCCGCCCGCTGGGTGGCGGCCAACCCGAACGACTCCCGGGCCGCCGTGATCCGGGACCGGATCGCCAGCGTGCCGCAGCCCCGCTGGTACACCACCACCAACACCTCGACCGTGCAGGGGGAGGTGAGCCAGTTCGTCGGCGCCGCCGCGGCAGCGGGCAAGATCCCGATCCTGGTGGTCTACAACATCCCCAACCGCGACTGCAGCAACCACAGCGGTGGCGGCGCGCCCAACCACAGCGCCTACCGCCAGTGGGTGGACCAGGTGGCAGCCGGCCTGCAGGGCCGACCGGCCACCATCATCCTGGAGCCGGACGTGCTCCCCATCATGACCAGCTGCATGGACGGCAACCAGCAGGCCGAGGTCCGGGCCTCGATGGCGTACGCCGGCAAGGCCCTCAAGCGCGCCTCCTCGGCGGCGAAGGTCTACTACGACATCGGCCACGGCGGCTGGCTCTCTGCCGGCGAGGCCGCCAACCGGCTGCTCGCTGCGGACATCGCCAACAGCGCCGACGGCATCTCGGTGAACGTGTCGAACTACCGGAGCACCGCCGGTGAGGTCTCGTACGCCAAGTCGATCATCGCGGCCACCGGGATCTCCCGCCTGAAGGCGGTCATCGACACCAGCCGCAACGGCAACGGGCCTGCCGGCTCGGAGTGGTGCGACCCGCCGGGGCGGGCGATCGGCACGCCGAGCACCACCAACACGGGCGACTCGGCGATCGACGCCTTCCTCTGGGTGAAGCTGCCCGGCGAGGCTGACGGCTGCATCGCCGCCGCCGGCCAGTTCGTGCCGCAGCGGGCGTACGACCTGGCGATCGCGGCCGGGCCGCTGCCCACCACGCCCGCGCCCACCACGCCCGGCCCCACCACGCCCCCGCCGCCCACCACCCCGCCGCCGACCACCCCGCCGCCGACCACCCCGCCGCCGGGCGGAGGTTGCACGGTGACGTTCACCCCGAACACCTGGACCGGTGGCTTCACCGCCGAGATCCGGGTGACCAACCGCGGTGGCGCGGTGAACGGCTGGACCCTGGCCTTCACGGCCGGCTCCGGGGTGCGGCTGAGCAACGGCTGGAACGGCGTGTGGAGCCAGTCCGGCGACCGGATCTCGGTCCGCAACGCCGACTGGAACGGCAGCCTGCCCAGCGGCGGCACGCTCAGCGTCGGCTTCCAGGGCACCTACAGCGGCAGTAGCCTGCCGGCACCGAGCGGTTTCGCCCTCAACGGCACCAACTGCACCTGATCGCAACCGCGTAGGCCCCTCGCCACCGCCTTCGGGCACCGGCGAGGGGCCTACGCCCTTTTCACCTCCGTCGGCCTCCTGGCGACGGATCCGGGTCCCCGGTCACCTCCGGCGCCGGTGCCGCCAGCCGGCCGGCGCGAGCGCGTTACCGCTGCCGTCCGGCGGGAACGCGTTCGACGACGAAGGAGGAGACCCATGACCACACAGTCGAATCCCCCGGCCTGGCAGCCGGGCGTGACCGGCGGCGGCACCCTCCCGTCGGGCCCGGGTGGCCGGACCGCGGCACCCAGCGGCGACGGACACGGTCCGCAGGTCGGCCAGCCGACCGTGACGATCGGGGCCTACCCGGACTATCCCTCCGCCCAACGGGTGGTGGACCATCTGGCCGACAACCGGTTCCCGGTGGAGCGCAGCGCGATCGTGGGCACCGACCTGACCCTGGTGGAGACCGTACTGGGGCGGATGACCACCGCGCGTGCGGGATTGATCGGCGCCGGCACGGGTGCCTGGTTCGGTCTGTTCATCGGCCTGCTGTTCGGCATCTTCACCATCGGCAACTGGATCGCGGTGATCCTGGCCGGCCTGGTCATCGGGGCCATCTGGGGCGCGGTGTTCGGTGCTGTCGCGCACGCGATGACGGGCGGCAAGCGGGACTTCACCTCCGCGAGTTCGCTGCGCGCCAACCAGTACGCCGTGATCGTCGACGCGGACGTGGCCGAACAGGCCCGTCAACTGTTGGGCCGGCTGCACCTGGGTGGGCGTGCCCCGCAGACCGCGGGTTGAGTACTCCCGTCGACGGACGCGGCCGCGTCCGACCGCCCCCGACCGCCCCGGCAGGGCGCGGTCGGGGGCTCATTCAAACCTTCAACACCTTTCCTTGGATTCCGCTTGACCATGGGATGACCAGGGACCAACCGATGTTGTTCAAATTTTAATAGCGTGCTACCTTGGGGCCATGACCGAGAGCCTGAGCAACGACCGCCTCACCGCCTGGCGGGCGTACATCGAGGCCAGTCAGCGGCTGCTCACCCGACTGGAGGACGACCTGCGCGACACCAGCGGGCTGAGCCTCGCCGACTACCACGTGCTCGTGCTGCTCAGCGAGGCTCCCGGGCAACGCCTGCGGATGGGCGAGCTGGCCGGCCGGCTGGTCTTCTCCCCCAGCCGATTGACCTACCAGATCTCGTCGATGCAACGGCGTGGCCTGGTGGCCCGACAGCCGTGTCCGCAGGACGGGCGGGGCAGCGAGGCGGTGCTCACCGCCGCCGGCCTGCTGGCCCTGCGCGAGGCGGCCCCGCACCACCTGCACTCGGTACGCATGCACCTGATGGACGACCTCGACGACGCCGAGATCGCCTTCCTGACCAGGATTTTCACCCGACTCGGCCAGCGGCTGCACGGAACCGCCAGCCCCGCTCACAGCGACCGTTGAAGGAGCCTTCGATGCCCGCGATCACCGTCGACAACGTCCTCGTCCTGCCCCGGCTGCCCAGGCTCGACGAGTCCACCACTGTCATCCGCCCGGTCCGTCGGCTGACCACCGCACCCAGCGGCTTCGAGGGCGAGGGCTTCCCGGTGCGCCGGGCCTTCGCCGGGGTACCGACCAGCGAGCTGGACCCGTTCCTGCACCTCGACCAGATGGGCGAGGTGGAGTACGCCCCAGGCGAGCCGAAGGGCACCAGTTGGCATCCGCACCGGGGGTTCGAGACCGTCACCTACATCATCGACGGGATCTTCGAACACCAGGACACCCATGGCGGTGGCGGCACGATCACCAACGGCGACACCCAGTGGATGACGGCAGGCAGCGGCCTGTTGCACATCGAGGCGCCGCCGGAGCACCTGGTCGTCAGCGGCGGCCTGTTCCACGGCACCCAACTCTGGGTCAACCTGCCCAAGGTGGCAAAGATGAGCCCGCCGAAATACCAGGACATCCGCGGCAACGAGGCCGCTCTGCTCACCACGCCGGACGGCGGCGCGTTGATCCGGGTGATCGCCGGTGAGATCGCCGGGCACCGTGGACCGGGCTCGACGTACACCCCGATCACCGTCGCCCACGTGACGGTCGAGCCGGGGGCGCAGGTCGACCTGCCCTGGCGGCCCGACTTCAACGCCCTGGTCTACGTGCTGGGCGGGCGCGGCACGGTCGGCGCCAACGGGCGGGGCGTACGGACCGGGCAGCTGGCGGTGCACGGCCCGGGCGACGCGTTGCGGTTCAAGGCCAACGCCCGGCAGGACAGCCGCACTCCGACGCTGGATCTCTACATCATGGGTGGTCAGCCGATCCGGGAGCCGGTGGCACAGTACGGCCCGTTCGTGATGAACAGCCGTGACGAGCTGATCCAGGCCTTCGAGGACTACCAGGCCGGTCGACTCGGGGTGATCCCGGCGGAGCGGCTGCCGCACACCGACGGCCAGGGTTCGCGGCCCTGACCCGACCTCCGACAGGGGTGGGGGCGCCCGATGCGACCGGGGCGCCCCCGCTGGTCAGGAAACGGCGAAGATGCCGGCCACGCCGAGTAGCACCATCACCAGTACGGCCAACAGCGCTCCCCGCTCCCCCTCCACCGCCTGCTCGCGGTGCTCGGTCACGGCGCTCGTCGTCTCGCCGGGCATGGTGCGGCCTCCTCGAGGTAGGGGTGAATGCCGATCCGGCCCTGAGTTACCCGTCTGGGCCGCCGGAAACCTTCACCGCCCCACCCAATCGCGAGCCCACGCACGCGCCAGCCGCCGACCTCGCGTGGATAGCAGCGACCTACGGCTGTTCACCACGAGGTGAAGTTCCTCAGTGGTGGGCGATTTGCACTAGTATCAGATGTTAAATCACTTAAAGACATCGTACTTTCGGCTAGATTTCTGCGGCACTATCAGGCTATGGTGACTCCCGAACGTACCAACAGCGCCCAACCGAAGCGTCACGTCTTTTATCCGCGGACGAGGTGCAGGGAGGACCACCATGACCGCGCCAACGATCAGCGAAGCGGCGACCGCGCCGGCAACCGCGGCTACGAAGCTGGACCCGCGAGCACTCACCGACAGCGCCACCGACCTGCTGAACGCGATGGCCGCGCTGCCCGCCGGGCATCCGTCCCGCGCCGCGCTGCGCGACCGGGCCATCGAGGCATGGCTGCCGCTGGCCAACCACCTCGCACACCGCTACAGCGGGCGGGGTGAGCCGACCGACGACCTGGCCCAGACCGCGGCGGTCGGCCTCATCAAGGCCATCGACAAGTTCGACCCCACGCGAGGCGTCGACTTCGCCGGCTACGCGATCCCCACCATCATCGGCGAACTGAAGCGCCACTTCCGCGACCGCACCTGGGACATCCGGGTGCCCCGGCGGTTGCAGGAGCTACGCCTGGCCATCTCGGACGCCAACAGCTCACTGCTGCAAACCCTGGGCCGCTCGCCGACGGTGGCCGACATCGCCGCCCACCTCAAGCTGACCGAGGAAGAGGTCCTGGAGGGCCTGGAGGGCGCCCGCGCGTACAACGCGGTGTCGCTGTCCACGCCGACCGGCGACGGCGACCGGGCGACCGAACTCGGCGACATGCTCGGCGGCGAGGACAGCGAGTTCGAGCTGGCCGAGTTGCGGGTGGCGTTGGGGCCGGCACTGGCCACGCTGGACGAGCGCGAGCAGAAGATCCTGACGCTGCGCTTCTACGGAAACCTGACCCAGTCGCAGATCGCCGAGCAGATCGGCGTGTCGCAGATGCACGTGTCCCGGCTGCTGGCCCGGGCACTGACGAAGCTGCGGGGGCAGCTCGACGGGACGTACTAGGAGGGGGTGGCGACGGTGGCCGGGCCGGCGGGCCCGGCCACCGTCGTGTCCACGGTCATAGCGGGTCGGTGACCGGCTCCCGCCACATCGGCCAGAACGGCGTGCCGTCCGGCAGGTGGAACGGCTCGGAGACCTGGTAGCCGTGTCGCGCGTACAGGTCCCGGCTGGTCTCGCTGCTCGCCTCCAGGTAGGCCGGTACGCCGTTGGCGTCCAGCCAGGCGTGGTGGTGTCGCAGCAACGCGCTCCCGATGCCCTTGCCCTGACGGTCCGGTCGCACGGCCAGCAACGCCAGGTGATGGTGGTCGGAGTGCGGATGGTTCGCGGCGAACAACTCGTCGAGGTGCGCGAAACGAGGCGTCCACTCCCCGCACGCGGCGGCCAGCCGGTCGTCGTAGTCCTCCGGCACGGGCAGCGGATCACCGATCGACGGCAGCCACACGGCCACGCCGGTACGGCCCGCGGTGCCGAACACCAGCCCGTGCCGCAGGGCGTGTGCCACCACGATCTCGAACTGGTCGGCCAGCACCGCTTCCCGCTTGGCCTCGTCCGGCACCAGCCACCGGGTCGCGTCCAGCACCAGGAACGACTCGGCGATCCGTTCGGCCACCCACCTGGCGTCGGCCGGGCCGAGCCGCTCGATGTACGCCCGGCTCATCGCCGCGCCTCCGCCGTGTGGCGCGGCGGTTCGTCGCCCATGGATGGCAGCCCCACGACCGCCGCGGTGCTCTCCGCACCCAGCCCGATCCGGGCGTACGTGTCGGGGCGGCTGCGACGCAGCACCACGCCCCAGAGCACACCAAGTACGGCGGCCACCGGGTAGACCGCCGGGAAGATCCAGCGCAGCGGCGAGTCGGGCGCCACGCCGAGCAGGTTGGCGAAGTTCTGCACGGCCAGCACGATGATCGCGATCAGCGCGACGGCGGCGATGGCGGGGGCGATCAGCCGACGCCACAGGGTCTCCTGCTCACCACTGCGCGCGAAATACATGATGATCGCGATCGCGGTCGTCGCGATCAGCAGCAGCACACCGAATCCGCCGCTGGTGCCCAGCCAGAAGAACAGCTGAAGCACCGGATCCCAGCCGTTGACCGCGTACAGCAGGATCACCGCCAGGCCCAGCGCGCTCTGCGCCAGCGAGGCGGCCCGGGGCGCGCCGGTGACCGGCGAGGTACGTCCGAACACCGCCGGCAGCACCCGCTCCCGGCCGAGCGCGAAGGCGTAGCGGGCGGTGGTGTTGTGGAACGAGATCATGGCGGCCAGCACCGAGGTCAGGAAGAGCGCCTGCCCGATGGTGAGCACCGTGTCACCCAGGTGCGCCCCGGCGAGGTTGAAGATCAGGTCGATGCTCTGGGTACCGGCCTCCTCGACGATGCGGTCGGGCCCCACGGCGACGGTCATGCTCCACGAGGAGAGCGCGTAGACCACACCGATGATCGCCACGGACAGGTAGGTGGCCATCGGCACGGTCCGCTTCGGGTCCTTGCTCTCCTCGCTGAACACCACCGAGGCCTCGAAGCCGACGAAGCCGAGGATCGCCAGCACCAGGACCGCGCCGACGCCCGGCACGAAGAAGTTGTCCGGCGAGAAGGCCGCGAAGCTGACGCCTTCGGCGGCCGGGTTACTCAACTGGCCCAGGTCGAACAGCACGATGATGGCGATCTCGGCGCAGAGCAGCCCGGCCAGCACCATGCCGTTGATGTCCACCCTGAGCAGGCCGAGCGCCCCCACCATCGCCCAGGCCACCAGCGCCACGAGCCACCACTGCGGTGTGATGCCGAACAGCCGGTCCAGCACCGGCGTGGCCGCCGCGCCGATGGTGCCGTAGAGGCCGACCTGCAACGCGTTGTAGGCGAGCAACGCGACCCAGGCCGCGCCCACCCCGGCGGGACGGCCCAGGCCCCGCGCGACATAGGCGTAGAAGGCGCCGGCGTTGGCCATCCTGCGGGCCATCGCCACGTATCCGGCGGAGAACACGGCCAGCACGGCGGCGACCGCCAGGAAGGCCAGCGGAATGCCGAGCACTCCGATGACCCCGTAGCCGGTGGTGACCACCCCGGCGACCACGGTCAGCGGGGCTGCCGCGGAGAGGACGAAGAAGACCACGGAGGGTACGCCGAGCCGGCCACGGGCTAACGCCTCGGAGACGTTGCTCGGTCGCTGGGATGTCACGGTGGAGGACATGAACTGCTCCGGTTCAGAATGAGGGGGTGTAGGGAGGCCGGCTCAGGGAATGCCGCGCAGCACGGCCGCGCCCACCGCGGCCTCGGTGTGCGCCACGAGTTCCTTCAGCGGCGCCGGCAATGCGGGGATGATCAGATTGAGCCGGTGATGGGCACGGGGGCCGGCGCTCCACAGCACCTCCCGGGTCAACCCGGCGGAGGCGACCAGACCGAGCAGCAGCGCGTCGGGCACGCTGGGCGGGTCGGCGCGTTCCAGCACCGCGCGCAGCCGGGTGGCCGGCCAGGCGGCCACGTTGGGATCGATCGGTACGTAGCTGACGGTGGTGCGCAGCAGCCGCCGGCTCTCCTGCCGGCGTAGCACGCCGGCGCGGGCTAGCCGCTCTCCCACCGAGGTCACCGCGCTCTGGGCGAGGAAGCTGAGCCAGGTGCGTACCGACTGGTGCTGTGCCTCACCGATCAACTGGTCCAGCACGGTGTGCGCCAACGCGTCGGCGGGCGGGCGGCGGTCGATCACGTTGACCTGGCCGTTGGTGACGGTGATGTGTCCATAGAGGACCAGCTCACCGAGCAGCCCGCCGGCCAGTCCGAGGCCGGTAGCCGCCGGATGCAGCTTCGCCCTGCCTCGGACGTCGTTGTGAGCGATCAGGAAGAACTCGTCGGCGATGAGCAAACGTCCTCCCCGAATCGCCGTCCATTGTGATCGCTGGCTCCGGGCAAGGATGCACCCAGGGCAACTGCAATGCAACTCCCGGATTCGACAGTTGCACTCCGTGCTGGACCGACCTGCGACTTTTCCCATGACAGACTCGGAGGGTGACCGCGAGCCCCACTGTCCGCCGCCGCCGCATCGCCCGGGAACTACGCCAATTGCGCGAACGCACCGGAATGACCCTGGATGTCGCCGCCCGGCAACTGGACATGTCCAAGAGCAACCTGTCCCGCATCGAGAACGCCCAGATCGGCATCAAGCCACGCGACGTCCGCGCCGCGCTGGCGCTTTACCAGGTGACCGGAAACGACGCCGAGGCACTCATCGAGATCGCCCGTGGTGCCCAGCAACGCGGCTGGTGGCAGCACTACAGCGACGTACTGCCGGAGTGGTTCGAGTTCTACGTCGGCCTGGAGGCCGAGGCCGCCACCCTGCGCACGTACGAGGCCGAGGCGGTACCCGGTCTGTTCCAGACCGAGGCGTACGCCCGGGAGGTCTACCGCCTGACCGCCGGCGAGGAGGACCTCGACCGCAAGGTCGCCGCCCGGCTACGCCGGCAGGACGTGCTGCGCAGCGACCCTCCGGTCGAGTTGTCGGTGGTGTTGAACGAGGCCGTCCTGTTACGCCCTGTCAGCGATCGAGCCGTGATGGCGGGACAACTGTCCCATCTGGAGGATGTCGCTCAGTTACCGAACGTCACTATCCAGGTACTTCCGTTCGAGGCGGGCGGGCACCCCGCCCTGAACTCGCCGTACGTGATCCTCACGTTCGCCGACGCCGCCGACGCCGCTGTGGTCTACCTGGAAAATCTCACGACAGGCCTGGCACTGGAGGAGGTCGCGCAGGTGCGCTCGTATAGCCTTGTACACGAAAGGCTGCGGCGGTTGGCGCTGGATCCTGCGGCGTCCCTGATCCGTCTCAAAGAAGCCTCTCGCTACTTTACGTGATCGCGCAGGCGCGATCACCCTCAGTATCGATGAAGGGATCGCGATGACCGCGCTCGACCCGTCCCGAGCGAAGTGGCGCACCAGCACCCGCAGTGTGGGTAACGGCAACTGCGTGGAGGTCGCCACACTCGACGGTCAGGTCGCGGTGCGGGACAGCAAGGATCGCGGCGGGCCGGTGCTGACGTTTCCACCGTCGGCCTGGAACGCCTTCATCGTCGGCCTGCACGACGCCGACGATCGCTGACCCGTTCCACGCCGAGACGCATACCGACTTCGGACAGCGGCAGTACCCCTTCTGTGGGGTACTGCCGCTGTCCGAAGTCGGCCGTGCGCCACGTCGATGGCGTTTGACTCGGGCGGTTCCCTCGACGTGCGCCTGGACCTCTCGCCGCGACGCCGCCGGCGCTCATGACATCGCTAGCGCAGCGACCGGAAACCGGCGCGGAGTTCCTCGGCGAAGATCTCCGGCTGCTCCCAGGCGGCGAAGTGCCCGCCCTTGTCCAGCCGGTGGTAGTAGACGAGATTCGGATACGCACGCTCGACCCAGCTGCGCGGGGCCTGGTACAGCTCGTCGGGAAAGGCGCTCACCGCAGCCGGTACGGAGACCCCCTTGGTGGCGAAGAAGGAAAGCGGGTTCTCCGCGTACAGGCGGGACGCGGAGACCGCCGTGTTCGTCAGCCAGTAGAGCGTGATGTTGTCCAGGACGTCGTCGCGGGTGAGGCCGACCTGACGCCCGGCGAACGCCTGCGAGATCAGGTCCAGGCTACGGGCGTCGTGGTCGAGCAGAAACGCCGCCAGGCCCACCGGTGAATCCGCCAGCGCGGTGAGCGTCTGCGGTCGGGTCGCCATCATCAGGGCGTACGCGACGTGCTTCCACACGAAGTCCAACTGCTCGCTGGCGTGCCTCTCCTCGGCACTGAGACCGGCCGGCAGGGAGCCGAGCGCGTTGGTCGCCCCGGAGATGTCGGACTGGAACAACGCGTCGAGGTCGGGTGGCACCGCGCCGGGCATGTTGGTGTGGATGCCGAGCAACTCCGCCGGCGCCTGCATCCCCATCAGGTCGGTGATGATCGCGCCCCAGTCGCCGCCCTGGGCGACGAACCGGGTGTAGCCGAGCCGCCTCATCAGTTGCGTCCAGGCGCGGGCGACATGCTCGGGTCCCCACCCCGGCACCGACGGCTTGCCGGAGAAGCCGTGGCCGGGCAACGACGGGATCACCAGGTGGAAGGCATCAGACTCGGATGCGCCGTACGCCGTCGGATCGGTGAGCGGCCCGATGATCTTCAGCTGCTCGATCACGGACCCGGGCCAGCCGTGCGTGACGATGAGCGGTAGCGCATCCTCGTGCCGGGACCGGACGTGGATGAAGTGGATGTCCAGGCCGTCGATCTCGGTCAGGAACTGCGGCAGGTCGTTCAGTCTCGCCTCGACCTTGCGCCAGTCGTACTCGTTCTCCCAGTAACGCGCGAGTGCCTGGATGGTGGCCAGCGGCACGCCCTGCGACTGGTCGTCGACGGTCTCCTTCTCCGGCCAGCGGGTGGCCGCGATGCGCCTGCGCAACGCGTCGAGCTCCGCCTCGGGAATCTGCACCGTGAACGGCCGGATCTGCTCGGTGCGTACCGGCGCTTCGGTCTTGACAGCCATGCAGGTCTCCTGTCCCCGTCGATCAGGATCACGCAGGTGGGATTGCCGACCGTCGCCCTTCGCGTGCGCGCATCCCGCAGACGACGGCTGTCTCGGCCAGGTCGGTTGTCGAGAACCAGGCCGCCTCAGCCCAACACTAGGTCTCACCGCCGTGACGGCGAGCGCCCTCGGAGCAACGTCCCGTCCGTGCCCGCTCACGGTGTTCGGCGAGATACCGAAAGCGGTACCGCCCTTTGGCCGGCTCAGCCCTCGTCGACCACGTCCGCGACGACGACCGTGACGTTGTCCGGCCCACCGGCGCGCAGCGCCAGATCGATCAGCCGCCGCGCGCACTCCTGACGGTCCGGGTAGTCGGCCAGCACCTCGGTCAGGGTGTCGGCGCTCACGACGTTGGACAACCCGTCGCTGCAGAGCAACCAGCGGTCGCCGGCCCAGGGCAGCATCGTCGCGTACGTCGGTGAGACCTCGTCGCCCTGCAAGGCCTGGGTGACCACGGCCCGGCGGGGATGGCTGCCGGCCTGGTCGGGGGTGATCAGCCCCTGGTCGACGAGCATCTGCACGAAGGTGTCGTCCCGGGTGATCTGCTTGAGCACGCCCTCACGGAACAGGTACGCCCGGGAGTCGCCCACGTGCGCCAACGCCAGGCAGCTGCCGGTACGCGCGAACAGCAACGCGGTCAGCGTGGTACCCATCCCCTGCCGCTGCGGATCCTCGACGACCGCCTGGCGGATCCGGCCGCTGGCCAGTTGGATGCCGCTCTGCAACGCGGCGACCAACGCGTCCTCGGGGGTCTCCACGTCCAGCGGCGCCATCGCCTCGATGGCGATCGAACTGGCCAGGTCACCCGCGGCCATGCCGCCCATGCCGTCGGCGACCGCGACCAGCCAGGCACCGGCGTGCAGGGCGTCCTGGTTACCGCTGCGGATCAGCCCACAGTCGCTCGTTCCGGCAGAACGTAGCTTCAGGGTCATGGCACGCAGCCTGCCAGGCGAAGGGCGCGGTTGTCTCTAGGAGATCGGGACGACCGGGCGTGGCGCGCCGAATCTCACTGCTGACCGACCCCGAAGAGGATCGGATGCGATCGATTGACACGGTCGGCCGTGCCTGGAAACATGCCCGATACCTGGGAGCGCTCCCAGATTTCTTGCCACCATTCGCCCGTCCCGTTCGTCGGAAGGATCCCCCGTGACGCCACCCCGACGTCGTCTCGCGGTACTCGCTGCGGCAACCGCCGTGGCGCTGGCCGGCACCACCGCCGGCACCGCGTACGCCGACCCCCCGGCAGACGCCCCCGAACAAATCAACAACGGCGATTTCAGCAACGGCTCGTCGCCCTGGTTCTCCTTCGGCACCGGCCCGCTCGGCGTGACCGACGGCCAGCTCTGCACCACTGTCGCCGGCGGTCTGGCCAACCCGTGGGACGCCGGCATCGGTCACGACGGCGTTCCGCTGATCGCCGGTGCCGAGTACACCCTCGGCTTCGACGTCCGCTCGACTCCGGGCAGTTCGGTGACCGCCGTGCTGCAACTCGGTAGCGCGCCCTACACCGGCTACTACTCGGTCATCGCGGCCGCCACGCCCACCCTGCAACGCGTCGAGCGGACCTTCGTCGCCCCGACCGACGACAGCCGCGCCCAGCTGATCTTCCAGGTCGGTGGCGCCGCCCAGGAGCAGACGGTCTGCCTGGACAACGTCTCGCTGCGCGGTGGTAACCCTCCCGAGCCGTACGAGCCGGACACCGGCCCGCGGGTGCGCGTCAACCAGGTCGGCTACCTGCCGCACGGGCCGAAGAACGCGACCGTGGTCACCGACACCACCGAGGCGCTGCCCTGGCAGCTGAAGTCCGCCTCCGGTGCGGTGCTGGCCAGCGGCACCACCACCCCGCGCGGAGTCGACCCGGCGTCGGCCCAGAACGTCCACTCGGTCGACTTCTCGTCGTACCGCACCCCGGGGCAGGGCGTGACGCTGACCGTGGACGGCGAGGTCAGCCACCCGTTCGACATCTCCGGCACGCTCTACGAGCAGTTGCGCTCCGACGCGTTGCAGTTCTTCTACATCCAGCGCAGCGGCATCGCCATCGACGGTGACCTGGTCGGCGAGGAGTACGCCCGCCCGGCCGGCCACCTGGGCGTCGCACCCAACCAGGGCGACACCGACGTACCCTGCCAGCCCGGCGTCTGCGACTACCGGCTCGACGTACGTGGCGGCTGGTACGACGCGGGCGACCACGGCAAGTACGTGGTCAACGGCGGCATCGCCACCCACCAGTTGCTGAGCACCTTCGAGCGGACCAAGAACGCCGCCACCGCCGGGTTCGGCGCCGCTCTCGGCGACGGCACGCTGCGGCTGCCCGAGCGGGACAACGGGGTACCGGACGTCCTCGACGAGGCCCGCTGGGAGCTGGAGTTCCTGCTGCGCATGCAGGTGCCGGCCGGCAAGCCGCTGGCCGGGATGGCCCACCACAAGATCCACGACCAGAACTGGACCGGGCTGCCGTTGCAGCCCGAGGATGACGACGAGCTGCGGGAACTGCACCCGCCGTCCACTGCCGCCACGCTGAACCTGGCCGCCGTCGCGGCCCAGTGCGCCCGACTGTTCGCCCCGTACGACGCGGCGTTCGCGCAGCGTTGCGGCACCGCGGCGAAGACCGCCTACGCCGCGGCGAAGGCAAACCCGACCCGGTACGCCAGCCCGACGGACGGCAACGGCGGCGGCGCGTACGACGACAGCAACGTCACCGACGAGTTCTACTGGGCGGCGGCCGAGCTGTACCTGACCACCGGCGGGGCCACCTACCTGGCCGACCTGACCGCCTCGCCGCACCACACCGGTGACGTGTTCGACGCCCGTGGCTTCGGCTGGCAGAGCGTGGCCGCACTGGGCCGCCTCGACCTGGCCACCGTGCCCAGCGGGCTGCCGACCGCCGAGGTGACCCGCATCCGCAAGTCGGTCACCGACGCCGCCGACGGCTACCTCGCCGAGATCGCCCAGCAGGCGTACGGGCTGCCGATGCCCGGTGAGCCCAGCAGCTACTTCTGGGGCGGCAACAGCAACGTGATCAACAACGCGATCGTGATGGCCACCGCCTTCGACCTGACCGGGCAGGCGAAGTACCGCGACGGCGCCGTGCAGACGATGGACTACATCTTCGGCCGCAACGCGCTGAACATCTCGTTCGTGACCGGTTGGGGCGAGCACGCGGCGCAGAACCAGCACAGCCGCATCTTCGGTTACCAGCTCGACCCGAGCATGCCGAAGCCGCCCGCCGGTTCGCTGGCCGGCGGTCCCAACGCCGACCTGCAGGACCCGTTCGTGGAGCAGCTGCTCGCCGGCTGCGCCCCGATGTTCTGCTACGTCGACGACATCGCCTCCTACTCGACCAACGAGGTGGCGATCAACTGGAACTCCGCGCTGTCCTGGATCGCCTCGTTCCTCGCCGACCAGGGCGACTCGGCGGCGGTGCCGGCACCCAGCTGCTCGGTGACGTACACCAACTACGGCTCCTGGCAGGGCGGCACCGGCTTCACCGGCCAGCTGACCATCCGCAACACCGGCACCACCACGCTGAACGGTTGGACCGCCAAGTTCGCGTTCACCGGTGACGCCAAGGTGCGCGAGGCGTGGATGGCCGACGTGAAGCAGTCCGGTGCCACGATGACCGCGAAGAACGAGTCGTACAACGGCCGGATCGCCCCCGGCGGCACGGCGATGTTCGGCTTCAACGCCACCACCGGTAGCGGTGCCAACCCTGGCCCGTACCTGATCACGGTGAACGGCGCGGCCTGCACCGTCTCCTGATCCCCGGGTGGGGCGCCGTCGGCGACCGGCGCCCCACCCGGCCCCACCCCCACGAGGGGATAGCAGGATGGGGCCGTGGACGATCTCCTTTTGCGCCCCGGAGGGCCGGCGGACGTGCCGGCGGTGCTGCGGCTGCTCGATGACGCCACCGCCTGGCTGGTTGCGCGAGGACATACCGGGCAGTGGGGCAGCGAGCCGGCCTCGACCGACCCGCGCCGCATCGCCCAGGCCGACGGCTGGGGCAGCGGCGGCGGGCTGTGGCTGGCGCAGGTGGACGAACGGCCGGTCGGCGCGCTGGTGGTGGGCACGGCCAACGACTACGTGCCACCGGCCACCGAACCCGAACTCTATGTGAACCTGCTGGTCACCGACCGGGCGTACGCCGGATCGGGGATCGGTGGCCGGCTGCTGGCGCACGCCGCCGACCTCGCCCGGCAATGCGGCGTCACCCTGCTGCGGGTGGACTGCTACGCCGGTGACGACGGCGCCCTGGTGCGCTGGTACGAACGTCAGGGCTTCACCCCCACCGACCGCTTCACCCTGGACCGCCCCGGCCACCCCCCATGGCCCGGCCAACTCCTAACCCGCCACCCCTAACCCCCACCCCCACCCCCCACCCACCCCCACCCCCACCCCTCACGCGTTGATCATGAGGTTAGCGGCAGTTGTCGATCTCCCAAGCACAGCTAACCTCATGATCAACGTGAGACAGGGGGGAGCTGTCGGGGGGTGTGGGGCAGTTTGGGGAGGACTTGGTCGCCGAAGGCGTCCAAGAAACCGCGCTGGTCCTGGCCGACGTGGTGCAGTGCGATCTGGTCGAAGCCCAGGTCGATGTAATCCTCCAGCCAGGCGGTGTGTCGGGCGAGGTCGGCGGAGATGTTGACGACCTCGGCCAGGCGGGCCATCGGCACCTGCGCGGAGACCACGTCGAAGTGCTCGGGGGTGTCCAGGTCCCAGCAGACCGGCGGGGCGAAGACGTTGCTGCGCCATTGGTCGTACGCGATCGCCTCGGCCTCGGCCTGCGTGCTCGCCCAGCTCAGATGCACCTGGAGGTGCACCGGCCCGCGACCACCGGCCTCCCGGTAGGCGTCGATGATGCGGCGCAGGTGCTCGGTCGAGGCGTTCACGGTGATCAACCCGTCCGCCCACTCGGCGCACCAGCGGGCGGTCTCGACGCTGACCGCGGCGCCGACCAGCGCCGGCGGCTGCTCGGGGCGGGTCCAGAGCCGGGCCCGGTCGACCCGGACCAGGCCGTCGTGGCTGACCTCCTCGCCGGCCAGCAGCGCCCGGATGACCTCGACGCACTCGCGCAGCCGGGCGTTACGGACGTCCTTGCGGGGCCAGGCGTCGCCGGTGACGTGCTCGTTGGCGGCCTCGCCGGAGCCCAGCGCGGCCCAGAACCGGCCCGGGTACATCGCGGCCAGAGTGCCGATCGCCTGCGCGATGATCGCCGGGTGGTAACGCTGGCCCGGCGCGTTGACCACACCGAACGACAGCCCGGTGGCCTGTAGTGCGGCACCGAGCCACGACCAGGCGAACCCGGAATGCCCCTGCCGCTCGCTCCACGGTGCGAAGTGGTCGGAGCACATGGCGGCGTCGAAGCCGACCTGCTCGGCGTGGCACACCGCCTCCAGCAGGGCGCGCGGATGGATCTGCTCGTGGGAAGCGTGGAAACCGATCGCCGTCATGCCCGGCTTCCCTACCCAGGCCGGCAGGAAAGTAAGCCGGGCTACTCGGCGTGGGCGCCGGCCCCGGCGCCGGCCACGCCCTCCCCGATCCAGACCGTCTTGATGTTGCAGAACTCGTGCATGCCCTGGGCGGACAACTCCCGGCCGTACCCGGAGTTCTTCACCCCACCGAAGGGCAGTTCGGGATAGGACGTGGTCATGCCGTTGATGAAGACGGCCCCGGCCACCAGGTCGGTGGCGAAGCGCTCCTGCTCCTGCGGGTCCCGGGTCCAGGCGTTCGAGCCGAGCCCGAAGGCGGTGCCGTTGGCCACCTCGACCGCCTCGTCGTACGACGACACCCGGTACAGCCCGGCGACCGGCCCGAACACCTCCTCGGCCCACATCCGCATGGTCGGATCGAGGTCGGTGACCACCGTCGGCGGGTAGAACCAGCCCTCACCGGCGGGCTTCTCCCCACCGCAGAGCACCGTGGCTCCCTTGTCGACCGCGTCGCGGACCTGGGCGTCGACCTCGTCGCGGCCCCGCTCACTGGCCAACGGCCCGACATCGGTGTCGTCGTCCATCGGGTCGCCGACGCGCAGCGCCGACATCCGGTGCGCGAACGCCTCGGCGAAGGCCTCGTAGACGTCGGTGTGCACGATGAAGCGCTTGGCCGCGATGCAGGACTGACCGTTGTTCTGGCAGCGCGCGGTGGTGGCCACCTCGGCGGCCAGTTCCACGTCGGCCGAGGGCATCACCACGAACGGGTCGCTGCCGCCCAGTTCCAGCACCGTCTTCTTCAACTCGCGGCCGGCGATCTGGGCGATGGACCGGCCGGCGGGCTCGCTTCCGGTCAGCGTCGCGGCGCGTACCCGGGGGTCGGCCAGGATCTGCTCGACCGCCTCGGAGCCGACCAGCAGGGTGGTGAAGGCGCCCTCGGGGAAGCCGGCACGGCGGATCACGTCCTCCAGCAGCAGCGCCGTCTGCGGCACGTTGGAGGCGTGCTTGAGCAGCCCGGTGTTGCCGGCCATCAGGGCCGGGGCGGCGAAGCGTACGACCTGCCAGAGCGGAAAGTTCCAGGGCATGACCGCGAGCACCGGCCCGATCGGCTGGTAGCGGACGAACGCCCGGGTCGCGGAGACCGCCTTGGCGGCGGCCGGGGTGTCGGCGAGGAACTCGGCGGCATGGGCGGCGTAGAAGCGGCAGGCGGCGGCGCACTTGGTGACCTCGGCCTTGGCGGCGGCGTACGTCTTGCCCATCTCGGTGGTCATCAGCCGGGCGATGTCGTCGCGTTCCGCCTCCAGCAGGTCCGCCGCCGCGTTCAGCCAGCGCCCACGCTGGTCGATGGTGGTGCCGCGCAACTGCCGGTACGCCAGATCGGCCCGTTCGATCGCACCGCTGAGCTGCTCGCCCGACATCGGCTCGTACGTCTTGAGCACCTGGCCGGTAACGGGGTTGGTGGTGGCGATGGTCATCAGGGCTTCTCCCGTCACTCGAAGAGCGAGTGCCGCACACCGGGCTCCTCACGGCGGCGGGCGGCACGGCGGCGTTGGATGACGGCCAGGTCGACGACCGCGACCACCGCGAAGATCGCGCAGACGACGCCGAGCCAGGCCAGGTCGGCACGGAACGCCAGTACCGCGAAAACGACCATGGTGACGAGCCCGAAGCTGGCCAGCACGAGCCGCAGGTTGAGCGCGCTGTACGCGTGGCCGACCGTGCCGCGGGCACGCCGGGGCTGTGATCTCGTCATCACCCCCACCTACCCCCCACCACCCGGACTAACCGTCGCCGACGGATTGCGCGCCGCTTAGCACGCTCGTCGGCACGGCGACAGGGCTCTGCCACATCTCCGACAAGACGGCATGAACGCCTCCCGGCCCGCGCGTACAGTCACCATGCCGTCGCTGCACGCTATGAGGCTGGGGAAATCGTGCCTGGACGCTGGACAACCGCCGCCGTCTGCCTGCTCGCGTTGGTCGCATTGGCCTGCGAGGCGGGCGGAGAGCCGACCCCCCGACCGACCGGCACTCCCCCGCCCGGCTCACCCAAGGTGGTCGCCGCCCTCGGCGACTCCATCAGCACCGGCTTCGGCTCCTGCCTCGTCCTCACCTCCTGCGAGCGCAACTCCTGGTCGACCGGGTCGGGACTGCGGGTCGACAGCCACTACCGCCGGCTGCTCGACCGCAACCCCAAACTGCGGGACAAGGCGTACAACCACGCCCGTCCGGGAGCCCGGGCCGCCGCGCTGGCCGGCCAGGCGGAGGCGGCGGTACGCGACCGCGCCGACTACGTGACGGTGCTGATCGGGGCCAACGACGCCTGCCGGGGCACGATCGACACGATGACCCCGGTGGCCGAATTCCGGGCCGAGATCGACCGAGGGCTGCGGGTGCTGCGCGAAGGTCGCCCCAAGGCCCGCGTGCTGGTCGTCAGCATCCCCAACCTGTACCGGCTCTGGGAGGTCGGCCACGACGACTCACGCGCGGCACGGGCCTGGCGACGCGGCGTCTGTCCGGCGCTGCTGGCCGACCCGACCTCGACGGCACCGGCCGACCGGGCCCGACGGACAGCGTTCAAGGAGCGGATCTCCGCCTACAACAGACAACTGTCGGCCGCCTGCCGCGCGTACGGCTCCCGGTGTCGATACGACGGCGGCGCGGTGCATCGGGTCAAGTTCGACCTGGACCTGGTGAACGTGTTGGACTACTTCCACCCCAACACGGCCGGCCAGTCCCGACTCGCCGAGGTGACCTGGCGGTCCTCCGGCTACGCCGACTGATCGTCGTCTTCAGGGGAACGGCGAGGCGCCGGGATGTGCGGGTGGCCGTGCTGACGGTAATGGGCGCGGGAGCGTTCGGCGAGGTTCTTGGTGGCCGAGGAGTTCGCCCAGGTGCCCAGGATGATGGCGGCGCCCGGCACGACCTTGGCGAAAATCCGCTTCGCGGCCCGCACCCCGGCCATCTGGGCGAGCCGGACCCCGAGCCGAAGCATCGCCCGGCCGATCGTCGTCTGGCCGCCACCGCCGAACAGGGCCCCGGCCCGCTCCCGGCCGGCCGCCACCCCCAGGGCCAGCCGGGCGCTCGCCGCCACCTTGTGCACCTTCTGCAGGACCAACAGGTCGGTGGCGCGGTCCGGGTGCGCCGGATCCGCGCCGTAGGCGGCGGCGATGTGCAGCACCATGCGGGCCTGGGTCCAGGCGAGCACGCCGACATCGAGCACCGCGCCGGGCAGCCCGGCGGCGCCCGAGACGGCACCGGAGAGCCGAGCCTGGTTGACGAACCGGCGTACCGCCTGCTCGGCGAGGGATTCGGCGGTGGCGGCGGGCTGCTCCACCCGGGCCTGCCGGACCCATCTGGCCGCCTCCGGACCGAGTCGACGCACCGCCTCCAGGGCGAGATGCTCCGGGGCGTACTGCGGGTCCCGGCGCATCCGGTCCCAGAGGTTGACCGGTGGCGCCTCGGTGGCCTCGTCCGCGGGTCGGGGGTTCGACGCCGCCGGGATACCGGGCTGGCCGTCGGCCGGTGCCGGGTCGCTCATCGCCTCTCCCTTCTACGGTGCCGACTTATATGTACCCCCGGCTCGCAACGTCTTATTCGGGCAGGGTTGGGACGAATCCAGGCCGCGCGGACCGGCGCGGCAGGAATGCGTCAGGATGGCGGGTACGTTCTGGCGATCGGGAGGCCGCCAACCCGGGCAACCCGTTACGCGCAATCAGGGAGGCCACACCGGTGCTCGATCCACACGAGCTCTATGAACTCACCGACGATCTGCCCAACCTCGGGCAACCGGTCCTGATCCAGGCACTCACCGGATTCGTCGACGCCGGCAATGCCAGTCGGCTGGCCCGCGAGCAGTTGCTGACCTCGCTGGAGTCCCGTCCGATCGCCCGCTTCGACCTGGACCAACTCTTCGACTACCGCTCCCGCCGTCCGGTGATGACCTTCGTGGAGGATCACTGGGAGAGCTATGACACTCCGGAGTTGGTGCTGCACCTGCTGCACGACGACGACGAGACGCCGTTCCTGCTGCTCACCGGGGCGGAGCCGGATCTGCAGTGGGAGCGGTTCACCGCCGCCGTCGCCGGGCTGGCCGCCCGGCTGGACGTACGCCTCACCGTCGGGCTCAACGCGATCCCGATGGCGGTGCCGCACACCCGGCCTGCCGGAGTGACCGCGCACGCCACCCGCCGTGAACTGATCGTCGGCTACGAGCCGTGGCTGCAACGGGTCCAGGTGCCCGGCAGCGTGGGCCACCTGCTGGAGTTCCGCCTGGGTGAGGCCGGCCGGGACGCGCTGGGTTTCGCCGCACACGTGCCGCACTACGTGGCGCAGGCGGAGTACCCGGCCGCCGCCGAGGTGCTGCTCGCCTCGGTGTCCCGCAGCACCGGACTACTGCTGCCCCGCGACGGGCTGCGTTCGGCCGCCGAGGCGGTCCGGGTGGAGATCGACCGTCAGGTGGCGCAGAGCGAGGAGGCCGTCACCCTGGTCCAGGCACTCGAGGAGCAGTACGACGCGTACGCCCGTGGTCGTAGCGGTCAGAACCTGCTCGCGGCGGAGAACGGCCCCCTGCCCACGGCGGAGGAACTCGGCGCCGAACTGGAACGCTTCCTGGCCGAACAAACCCGCCCCAACAACGAATGAGATGCAAGGAAGGGCACCTTGTTAACGCCTGGTGCAGAGCAGGGGCCCCTTATTAACAACCTCGCGGGTGGCCGGGTGGCGGCAAGCAGGGTGGGGCGGGATGCGGCAGGCTGACACCATGCGCCTGGCGACCTGGAACGTGAACTCGGTGAAGGCCCGCCTGCCCCGGCTGCTCGACTGGTTGGCCGGCACCGAGCCGGACGTGGTCTGCCTCCAGGAGACCAAGTGCCCCGACGGGGCCTTCCCGGTGGCCGAGGTGGGCGCCCTGGGTTACACCGTGGCCAGCCACAGCGACGGCCGGTGGAACGGGGTGGCCATCCTGTCCCGGATCGGCCTGGCCGATGTCACGGTCGGTTTTCCCGGCGAGCCGGGCTTTCCCGAGCCCGAGGCCCGAGCCATCGCCGCCACCTGCGACGGGGTCCGCGTCTGGTCGGTGTACGTGCCGAACGGACGCACTCCCGACGACCCGCACTACGCCTACAAGCTGGCCTGGCTGGCTGCCCTGCGGGACACACTGGACGCCGAGTTGACCGACGCCACGGCCCTGGCGGTCTGCGGCGACTTCAACGTGGCCCCGACCGACGACGACGTGTGGGATCCCGCCCTGTTCGCCACGTCGACCCACGTCACACCGGCCGAACGGGCCGCCTTGGCGGCGCTGCGGGACCTCGGCCTCGTCGACGTGGTGCCCACCCCGATGAAGGGGCCGCATCCGTTCACGTACTGGGACTACCGGGCCGGCATGTTCCACCAGAACAAGGGCATGCGGATCGACCTGGTGTACGCCTCGGCGCCGTTCGCCCGTACGGTTCGCTCGGCGTACGTGGACCGGGAGGCCCGCAAGGGCAAGTTGCCCTCCGATCACGCCCCCGTCGTCGTCGACGCCGACCCCACCCCGGTCGTCGAAGCCTTCTGAGGGAAACACACCCGATCCTGGTGCGAGAACCCACTTCCGACGGGCATCGCCGTACCGGGATCTGGGCACGGCTCTAGGGTGAGGGCATGGCAGTTGTGAAGATCAACGCGATCGACGTACCACCGGGCGCCGGCGAGGAACTGGAGAAGCGGTTCGCCGCACGGGCGCACGCCGTGCAGAATTCGCCCGGTTTCCTCGGTTTCGAGCTGCTGCGCCCGGTCGCCGGCGAGAGTCGATACTTCGTGTACACCCGCTGGGAGAGCGAGCAGGCCTACCAGGACTGGGCCGCCGGGCCCGCCCGCGCCGCCCACGCCGCCCCGCCCGGCGCCGAGCAGCGCCCACCGGTCGCCTCCGGCGCCACCCTGCTCGAATTCGAGGTCGTCCAGCAGGTTCCCTGAACCACGGCACGCCTGACCACCTTGTGAGGCTTGGCGTTGCTCAGGCGGGGCGGGTCGCGGTGTGGGTGGCGAAGGCGATGACGTTGTCGGCGTAGCCGGTCGGGCCACCGACCCACTGACCGCCGCAGGTGATCAGCCGCAGGCCCGGCGGGCCGTCGTGGCCGTACACCCGATCGGCCGGCAGTTGGTCCTTGGGGAAGTGTTCGACGGAGTCGACGGTGAACACCGCCACCGAACCGTCCTCCCGCTTCACCTCGACCGTGTCGCCGACACGGAGCTTGTGCAGGTCGTAGAAGACCGAGGGGCCGCTCTTGGTGTCCACGTGGCCGACGATGACGGCGGGACCGGGCTCGCCGGGCACCGGCCCCCGGTCGTACCAGCCGGTTTCCTCGTGCCGACTCAACGGCGGTACGGCGATCGTGCCGTCCGGCGCGTCGCCGACCGGCTTCACCGGCGCGGAGATGTCGACCGCCGCGACGGTGAGGCTCACCGGCCGGGGTGCGTCACGCGCGGCGGTCGCACCGCGACCCGGTGCCTCGTCGCCGCTACCGGCGGCGGTGGCCCACTCCAGCGGATCGCCGACGCTGCGCCCGAGCCCGGCACCGGTGACGAAGATCCCGAGCAGTACGAGCACCACGGCCAGCGGCAGCGACCAGGGACTCCGACCGGACCGTGTGGCCCGGCGAACCCGACCGCCGGCCGGGGGCACACCGGCGGAACCGGTCCGGCGGGCCGGGCCGGCGGAACCGCGTGCCGGGTGGCCGGTGGGCGGTCTCGCGGAGCCGCGTGTCGGATGGCCCGCGACCGGTCTCGCGGAGCCGCGTGCCGGGTGGCCGGTGGGCGGCGCGGCGGCCGGCGGTACGAAGAGATCCGGAGATGCGGCGGGGCCGGCCGGACGTCGTGCCGTGTTGCCGGCGGGTGGCACGAACACCTCGGGGCGAGGCCCGGGGCGCGGCGGGCTACCAGCCGGACGCATGCTCCGTCCGGTCCCTGTCCCCCGCGCCGAGTCGACCGGTCGGGCGGTACGGCCGGAGCCGGTGGGGCGGGGTGCTCGGGCGGCGGCCATGGCAGCTCACCGGCCGGTGCGGCGTCGCCGGGCGGCCACGGCCCAGAGGATCATCCCGCTGACGGTCAGCGCGAGCCCTCCGGGCAACAGCAGGCCGGGCGTGGTTCCGGCGCCACCGCCGAACCCGGTGGCCGGTCCCCGGCTGGGTTTGACGGTGCGTACCACCTGGAGCATCGTCGAGGCGCTCTCCCCGCCCCGGCACTCCAGCTTGACCCGGTAGCTGCCGGGCAGCACCCGGTCCTTCACCTGTGCGGTGCCGGTCAGCAGCCCGCGTTGCGGCTGTACGGCGACCCGGCCGAAGGCGTCCGAGACGGCGATGGCGCCGACGGAGTTGTCCTGGCAACTGGCCCGCAGGCCGACCAGGTGCCCCGGTTCAACCGTGCTCGGGCTGACCTCGATGAAGACGTGGGGGCCGGGCGGCTGCGGCGCAGCGATCGGCAGCGCGGCTCGCACGGCGTGGGTGGTGGCGGCCGGGCCTGCGGCC
This sequence comes from Micromonospora sp. NPDC051196, assembly GCF_040682415.1. Taxonomy (NCBI): domain Bacteria; kingdom Bacillati; phylum Actinomycetota; class Actinomycetes; order Micromonosporales; family Micromonosporaceae; genus Micromonospora; species Micromonospora sp. NPDC051196. The sequence goes on along the minus strand of NZ_JBFBAY010000005.1, from coordinate 166,145 downwards.
CGGGCCGGTGTCGGGGCCCCCATCAGGGCGACGGCGAGCAGCGGGGCGACGGTCGCGAGGGCGAGCGCCGGGGCCGCGAACGTGGCGACCGACAACGCCGGACGAGTGCGGGTCACTGACACGAGGCCCCCTCCCGGCGCGACAGAGCAGTCGCCGGGCGCCGCCGGACACCCGGTCTGCCGTACGGGATGATGGTCTCACCCCCGGTCGTACATCACATCCGATCCGGCATCGTGCTCGCGTAAGCTCGGTTCGCTGTGACCTCCACCGAACCGATCTCCGCAGGCGCCGCGCCGCACCCGGCGCGGGCGATCCGTACCTTCCACCCGCGACGCGGCCGAATGAGCGACCGGCAGACGACGGCGCTGCAACAGCTTTGGCCGGTGTACGGCCTACGCGTCTGCGATGCCGTGTCGTCCGATCCTGCCGTGCCGTTCGATGCTGCCGGGCTCTTCGGTCGCCGGGCTCCGCTGGTGCTGGAGATCGGGTCCGGCATGGGCGACACGACCGTCGAGATGGCCGCCGCCGACCCGGATCGAGACTATCTGGCAGTCGAGGTGCACACGCCCGGAATCGCCAACCTGCTGGACCTGCTCCACCGGCGTGAACTGGGCAATGTCCGGGTCGCCGAGGGCGACGCCGTGGAGTTGATGAAGGGACTCCCGCCGGACTCGCTGGACGCGGTGCACGTCTTCTTCCCGGACCCGTGGCCCAAGTCCCGGCACCACAAACGGCGCCTGATCCAGCCGACGCACGTCGCGTTGCTGCGCTCCCGACTGGCCGTCGGCGGCACGCTGCACTGCGCCACCGACTGGGCGGAGTACGCCGAGGCGATGCGGGTCACCCTGGACGCCGATCCGGGCCTGGTCAACCTGCACGACGGTTATGCGCCTCGGCCTGCCCACCGGCCGGTGACCCGGTTCGAACGGCGGGCGCTGCGCGTCGGCCGCCCGATCGCCGACCTGATCTACCGCCGCCGCTGACCGGCGGTGATGAGACGGTAAGGAAGGGCCCCTGCTAAACGCCGGGCGTGGTACAGGGGCCCTTGTCAACCGTCGACCCGACGAAACCGGGCACCCCGTTGGCGTCGGAGGGCATGATCCAGGCACCATGGACCGGCCATGACACTCACCGCCGCGCTGCCGAAGACCGCCGACCCCGACACCCTCTACGACGCGTTCGCCAGTTGGGCGTCCGAGCGCGGCCTTGACCTCTATCCCCATCAGGAGGAGGCGGTCATCGAGATCGTCTCCGGGGCCAACGTGATCATGAATACGCCGACCGGCTCGGGTAAGAGCCTGGTCGCGATCGCCGCGCACTTCGCCGCCCTGGCCGACGACCGGACGACCTTCTACACCGCGCCGATCAAGGCCCTGGTGTCGGAGAAGTTCTTCGCACTCTGCGAGGTCTTCGGCGCCGAGAACGTCGGCATGCTCACCGGCGACGCCAGCGTCAACGCCGACGCCCCGATCATCTGCTGCACCGCGGAGATCCTGGCCAACCTGGCGCTGCGCGAGGGCTCCCGGGCCGACGTCGGCCAGGTGATCATGGACGAGTTCCACTTCTACGCCGAGCCGGACCGGGGCTGGGCCTGGCAGGTGCCGCTGATCGAACTGCCGCAGGCGCAGTTCGTCCTGATGTCGGCCACGCTGGGCGACACCACCCGGTTCGTCGACGACCTGACCCGGCGCACCAGCCGGCCGACCGCCGTCGTCCGCTCGGCCGAGCGGCCCGTCCCGCTGATCTTCTCGTACGCGATGACGCCGCTGCACGAGACGCTGGAGGAACTGCTGGAGACCAAGCAGGCCCCGGTCTACGTCGTGCACTTCACCCAGGCCGCCGCCCTGGAGCGCGCCCAGGCGCTGATGAGCGTCAACGTCTGCACCCGCGCCGAGAAGGACATGATCGCGCAGGCGATCGGGAGCTTCCGATTCACCTCCGGCTTCGGCAAGACGCTGTCGCGGCTGGTCCGCCACGGCATCGGCGTACACCACGCCGGGATGCTGCCCAAGTACCGCCGGTTGGTGGAAACCCTGGCCCAGGCCGGACTACTCAAGGTCATCTGCGGTACGGACACCCTCGGCGTCGGCATCAACGTGCCGATCCGTACGGTGCTGTTCACCGGCCTGTCCAAGTACGACGGGGTGCGTACCCGACTGCTCAAGGCCCGCGAGTTCCACCAGATCGCCGGCCGCGCCGGCCGGGCCGGCTTCGACACCATCGGTCGGGTCGTGGTGCAGGCCCCCGAGCACGTGATCGAGAACGAGAAGGCCCTCGCCAAGGCCGGTGACGATCCGAAGAAGCGACGCAAGGTGGTGCGCAAGAAGCCGCCGGAGGGTTCCATCGGCTGGGGTGAGCCGACCTTCCAGCGGCTGGTCGAAGCCGAGCCGGAGCCGCTGACCTCCAGCTTCCAGGTCAGCCACTCGATGCTGCTCAACGTCATCGGCCGTCCCGGTGACGCGTTCGCCGCCATGCGGCACCTGCTCACCGACAACCACGAGGACGCCGCGACCCAGCGCCGGCACATCCGGCGGGCCATCGCCATCTACCGCGCGCTGCGGGCCGGTGGCGTGGTCGAGGAGTTGCCCGAGCCGGACGAGACCGGCCGGCGGGTCCGACTCACCGTCGACCTGCAACTCGACTTCGCGCTCAACCAGCCGCTGTCGCCGCTGGCCCTGGCCACCATCGAACTTCTGGACAGCGAGTCCCCGTCGTACGCCCTGGACGTGCTGAGCGTAATCGAGTCGATCCTCGACGACCCGCGCCAGGTGCTCTCCGCGCAGCAGTTCAAGGCGCGCGGCGAGGCGGTCGCCGCGATGAAGGCCGAGGGCATCGAGTACGAGGCCCGCCTCGAACTGCTCGACGAGGTGACCTGGCCCAAGCCGCTGGCCGAGTTGCTGAACAACGCGTACGAGATGTACCGGCAGGGCCACCCGTGGGTCGCCGACCACCAACTCTCCCCCAAGTCGGTGGTCCGCGACATGTACGAGCGGGCGATGACCTTCACCGAGTTCGTGCAGTTCTACGGGCTGTCCCGCTCGGAGGGCCTGGTGCTGCGGTACCTGGCCGACGCGTACAAGACGCTGCGACAGACCGTGCCCGAGGAAGCCAAGACCGACGAGCTGATCGACCTGATCGAGTGGCTCGGCGAACTGGTCCGCCAGGTCGACTCCAGCCTGATCGACGAGTGGGAGCGGCTGCGCAACCCGACCGACCTGCCGGACGTCGCCGCCGCCCTGGAGGACCGCCCCACGGCCGTGACCCGCAACGCCCGAGCCTTCCGGGTACTCGTACGCAACGCCCTGTTCCGCCGGGTCGAGTTGGCCGCGCTACGGCACTGGGACGCGCTCGGCGAACTGGACGCAGCCACCGGATGGGACGCCGACGCCTGGGCCGAGGCGCTTGAGCCCTACTTCGAGACGTACGGGGAGATCGGCACCGGGCCGAACGCCCGTGGCCCGGCACTTCTCATGATCGAGCAGGGCCGGGAACGCTGGACGGTACGGCAGATCCTCGACGACCCCGACGGCGACCACGACTGGGGTGTCAGCGCCGAGGTCGACCTGGCCGCCTCGGACGAGGCGGGCACGGCGGTCATCCGGATCACCGACGTCGGTCAGCTCTGAGGTCGGCCGGCGCCCGGCCGGAAACTTTTCAAGGGGCCACCCGGAGTGTCCGGGTGGCCCCTTATCTTCCCTGGGCGATGTCAGCTCCGTCGATTAGAATGTATGTACTAATCGAGTTCCTGACCTGGGAGGATGCTCGTGACAGCGCCCATCTCCGCCCCCCTCACGCCGTACGCCACCCTCCTCGGTTTCACCAGGTATGTCGGCCGCACCGGCCCGACCAAGGCCAACTTCGTCGGCGGTCTGCGTCGACAGCGGGCGAGCCGCTCCGGCTTCAACCCGCACGGCCAGTTCGTCAAGGCACTCAAGGCCGACATCGCCTTCCACACCGGCGGCACCCATCTCGCGCAGGTGATCGACGTGGTCAAGCCCCGGTGGCGCCCGCTCTACCAGGCGCTGGTGCCGGGCGCGACGGCCTGGCTGCACTCCCTGGGCGAGCCGCGTTCGGTGGATCTCGCCCAGACCCGCGACGCCCTCGCCCTGCTCGGCGACCTGCCCGTCAAGATCAATCCCCACTTCGGCGTACGCCATGCCGATGGCCGCGCCGAGGCGGTCCGGCTGCACTTCGACGAGACCCCGCCCAGCGACGAGGCCGCACTCGCCACCCTGCACCTGATGTCCCGGCACATGGATGCCGTGCTACCGCACGCCGAACCGATCCTGGTCGACGTACGCCGGGGCCTCACCCACCGGATGCCCGAGGGCGCCAAGTCCGACGAGATCGAACGCTGGCTCGCCGGCGAGGCCGCCGCCTTCCGCGCCATCTGGTCCGCCGCCGCCTAACCCCAACCCCCGCCGCCCCGCCGCCGCCGCCTAACCCCAACCCCGCCGCCCCGCCGTGCAACTTCGGGGAAGATGCTGCCTCCGATCGCGCCGAGGCGACATCTTCCCCGAAGTTGCACTCCGCTGCGCGTCGGTGGTGGTGGTGAAGATGCGGGAGGGAACGGGTTATCCACAGGGGGTGTCGGGACTGGGTTTCGCTCATCCAGAGTGGACGACATGGCCACTTCCGCTCGGCGCCCGCCGCAACTACGTGGGCGCGTCTTCCGAGGTTCCCGGGCCGTGGCCCGAGGGCTGCTGACCCGGGGTGAACTGCGTAGCAGGGCGTGGCGCCCGGTCTTCCGGGACGTGTACGCCGACGCCCAGCTCACCATCTCGCACCGCACCCGTTGCCAGGCTGCGGCACGCTGGCTGCTTCCGCCCGGCGCGGCAATCGCCGGGCGCAGCGCCGCAGCGCTGTTCGGTGCCGGGTTCATCGAGGACGCCGACCCGCTGGACATCCTGGTGCCCGCCGGGCAACGCTTCGGGCCGGTCGCCGGTCTCGCGGTGCACACCGCCGAGGTCGCCGGGTTCGAGGTCCTGTCGCACGCCGGGATGCCGGTCACCACGCCGCTGCGGACCTGCTGGGATCTGGCCCAATGGCTCGGTGTGGAAGAGGCCGTGGTCGTGGTGGACCGGTTGCTCGGCCGACGGCTGGTGCGCACCGACCAACTGCGGGACCTGGCACACCGTCGTCGCGGTGCCCGGGGCTGGAAGCGCATGCTTCGGGTGGCGCAGTTGGCAGACCCCGGCGCGGAGTCGGCTCAGGAGTCACGGCTGCGGGTGCGCATCGTGCTGGCCGGCGTCCCCCAGCCGGTCACCCAGTTCGTGGTGCAGCGGGACGGTAGATTCGTCGCGCGCGTCGACCTGGCCTGGCCGGAGCTGAAGATCGCGGTCGAGTACGACGGCCTCTGGCACGACAACCCGGAGCAGTTCCACCGCGACCGGCGCCGACTCAACCGCCTGCTCGGCGAGGACTGGATCGTGTTACACGTGACGGCGCAACGGCTCCGCGAAGACTTCGACGGCTTTCTCACCGAACTCCGCCAAGCAATCCGCACCCGCACCCGCTGACCCACGCCCACGCCGACCCACCGCCCCCGCCGGGCAACTTCGGGGAAGATGTCGCCTCGGCGCTATCGGAGGCCGCATTTTCCCCGAAGTTGCACACACCCTGAGGTACGGGTGGGAGGAGGAATTAGCGGGGGTTGGTTGCGGCCAGCTCGGCGATCGGTACGACCCGAGGGTCGTCGATCGGGCCAGCGATCACTCGCAGCGACGGAAGCAGGTCACCCAGCAGCTGACGGCATGGCTCACAGGGGGTGACCAGGGACCGGCCGCGGTCGCCGACCGTAACGATGGTCTCCAGTTCCCCCACCCCCTGGGTGACGGCGGCACCGAGCGCAACCACCTCGGGGCAGGCTCCTGCGGTGGTGTGCACCACGTTGACAGCGGAGACGACCCGACCGTCGGCGGTACGGGCCGCCGTGGCGAGAGTGTGGGCAGCGCTGCGACAACGCAGCTTCGCCACCGCGCTGGCGGCCTGCACCAGCGCCCGATCGGTGTCACGCATCGTCATCGGCGTCCCCGCGTTCCGCTCCCGGCTCGACGCTCAACCATAGACCGCCGCCGTCAGGGTGGAGTATGCCGACAGTGCTGGCGAGACGACGGGGTAACCCGGAGGCGGGTCGGCAGCGGGCTGCCTATCCTTGGGCACGACATGCAGAATCCAGTCTCACCTGCCGCGACCGATCCGATCCGCGCGTTGCAGCGCCGCCTCGCCCCGTTGATGTTCCGCGACCAACGCCACCTGCGGCGACGGCTGGACGGGGTGCGCAGGCTGCGTGACCCGCAGCGGCGTGAGCCGGCGTTGGCCGAGATCGCGGCCGAGGTGGCCGCGGCGGAAGATCGGCTGGAACGGCGACGGGCCGCGCTACCGAAGATCACCTTCCCGGCGGCGCTGCCGGTCAGCGAGCGCAAGGACGACATCGCCACCGCGATCCGGGACCACCAGGTGGTGATCGTGGCCGGCGAGACCGGGTCGGGCAAGACCACCCAGCTGCCGAAGATCTGCTTGGAGTTGGGGCGCGGGATCAGCGGGCTGATCGGGCACACGCAGCCCCGTCGGCTGGCCGCGCGTACGGTCGCCGACCGGATCGCCGAGGAGTTGGGCACCGAACTGGGCGACGTCGTCGGCTTCAAGGTGCGCTTCGCCGACCAGGTCAGCGAGCAGAGCCTGGTCAAACTGATGACCGACGGCATTCTGCTGGCCGAGTTGCAGACCGACCGGATGCTGCGCCAGTACGACACGCTGATCATCGACGAGGCGCACGAGCGCAGCCTCAACATCGACTTCATTCTCGGCTATCTCAAGCAGCTGCTACCCCGTCGGCCCGATCTCAAGGTGATCATCACCTCGGCGACGATCGAGACCGACCGGTTCGCCCGGCACTTCGCCGGTCCGCCGACCGACGAGCATCCCGAGGGCGTACCGGCGCCGGTGGTCGAGGTGTCCGGGCGGACGTACCCGGTCGAGGTGCGCTACCGGCCGCTGGTCGAGGTGGTGGACACCGACGAGGACAACGCCGACGAGGAGAACGTCCGCGACCAGATCCAGGCCATCGGCGACGCGGTCGAGGAACTGGCCGCCGAGGGCCCCGGCGACATCCTGGTCTTCCTCAGCGGCGAACGGGAGATCCGCGACACCGCCGACGCGCTGGGCAAGCTGGTGCAGAACAAGCGGTCGTTGCTCGGCACCGAGATCCTGCCGTTGTACGCCCGGCTGAGCGTCGCCGAGCAGCACCGGGTCTTCGCCCCGCACAGCGGCCGGCGGGTGGTGCTGGCGACGAACGTCGCGGAGACCTCGCTGACCGTGCCCGGCATCAAGTACGTGGTGGATCCCGGTACCGCCCGGATCTCCCGCTACTCGCAGCGGCTGAAGGTGCAACGGCTGCCCATCGAGGCGGTGTCGCAGGCCAGCGCGAACCAGCGCAAGGGCCGCTGCGGGCGTACCTCGGACGGCATCTGCATCCGGCTCTACGACGAGCAGGACTTCCAGTCGCGGCCCGAGTTCACCGACCCGGAGATCCTGCGTACCAATCTGGCCTCGGTCATCCTTCAGATGACCGCCATCGGTCTGGGCGACATCGCCGCCTTCCCGTTCATCGACCCGCCGGACCGCCGCAACATCACCGACGGGGTCAACCTGCTGCACGAGTTGGGTGCCCTGGACCCGACCGAGACCGACCCGGCGCGGCGGCTCACCCCGCTCGGCCGGCGGCTGGCCCAGCTTCCGGTCGACCCTCGGCTCGCGCGGATGGTGCTGGAAGGTGAGCGCAACGGCTGCGCCACCGAGGTGATGGTGATCGCCGCCGCGTTGTCGATCCAGGACCCACGCGAGCGACCGGCCGACAAACAGGCTCAGGCCGACCAGGCGCACGCCCGGTTCGCCGACAAAGAGTCCGACTTCGTGGCGTTTCTGAACCTGTGGCGATATCTGCGCGAACAGCAGCGGGAGTTGTCCTCCAGCGCGTTCCGCCGGATGTGCAAGGCCGAGTACCTCAACTACCTGCGGGTACGCGAGTGGCAGGACATCGTCAGCCAGTTGCGCCAGGTGTTGCGTACCGCCGAGTCGGACGGCCGGGGACGCGGCCGGCGAGGCGCCGACGACGCCGCTGCCGGCGGAGGTGGGCGCCGCCAGGCCGGCGCGGACCTGCCGGAGGAGATCGACACGCCGAAGGTGCACCAGTCGCTGCTGCCCGGCCTGCTGTCGCACGTCGGTCTCAAGGACGCCCAGAAACACGAGTACCTGGGTGCCCGGGGGGCGAAGTTCGGGCTGTTCCCCGGCTCGGCGCTGTTCCGCAAGCCGCCGCGCTGGGTGATGGCCGCCGAACTGGTGGAGACCTCCCGGCTCTGGGGGCGGGTTAACGGGCGGATCGAACCCGAGTGGGTCGAACCGCTGGCCCAGCACCTGGTCAAACGCAGCTACAGCGAGCCGCACTGGGAAAAGAAGCAGGCGGCGGTGATGGCGTACGAGAAGGTGACGCTCTACGGTGTACCGCTGGTCGCCTCGCGCAAGGTGAACTTCGGCCGGATCGATCCGGTGCTCAGCCGGGAACTGTTCATCCGGCACGCGCTGGTCGAGGGCGACTGGTCCACCCACCACCAGTTCTGGCGCGACAACCAGCGGCTGCGCACCGAGGTGGAGGAGTTGGAGAGTCGGGCCCGACGGCGGGACATCCTGGTCGACGACGAGACGATCTTCCAGTTCTACGACGAGCGGATTCCCGCCGAGGTGGTCTCCGGGCGGCACTTCGACACCTGGTGGAAGAAGACCCGCCGGGAGCAGCCCGACCTGCTCACCTTCACCCGTGAGCTGCTGATCAACGCCGGTCGGGGCGGGGTGGACGAGGCCGACTTCCCCGACCAGTGGCGCTCCGAAGGTGTCGAGCTGCCGTTGACGTACACGTTCGAGCCAGGCGCCCCGACCGACGGGGTGACCGTCGACATCCCGTTGCCGCTGCTCAACCAGGTGCCCGCGGAGAGCTTCGACTGGCAGGTGCCGGGCCTGCGGGAGGAACTCGTCATCGCGTTGATCCGTTCGCTGCCCAAGCCGGTGCGGCGCAACTTCGTACCAGTGCCGGACTATGCCCGCGCCGTGCTGGCTGCGATCACCCCCGGCGAGGAGCCGCTGCTGGAGGCGCTGACCCGGCAACTGCGCCGGATGACCGGGGTGACCGTGCCCCGCGAGGCCTGGGACGTCGGCAAGTTGCCGGCGCATCTGCGGGTCACCTTCCGGGTGCTCGGTGACGACGACCAGCCGGTCGCCGAGGGCAAGGACCTGCCGGCCCTGCAACGCCAACTCAAGGCCGAGGTACGTCAGGTGGTGGCCGCCGCCGCGCCGGACGTGGCCCGCACCGGGCTGACCGGCTGGGAGATCGGCACCCTGCCGCGCACCATCGAGCAGGTCCGGGCGGGGTACGCGGTGACCGCGTACCCCGCGCTGGTGGACGAGGGGACCACGGTCGGGGTACGGGTCTTCGACTCCCCGGCCGAGCAGGAGGCCGCGCACTGGGCCGGTACCCGGCGGCTGCTGCGGCTGACCGTGCCCTCACCGGCGAAGTTCCTGGCCGGACGGTTGTCCAACGAGGCGAAGCTGGCCCTGTCGCGCAACCCGCACGGCGGGGTGCAGGCGCTGATCGAGGACGCCACGGGTGCCGCGATCGACAAGCTGGTCGCCGACGCCGGCGGGCCGGCCTGGGACGCCGAGGGCTTCGCCGCGCTGCGGGACAGGGTCCGCGCCGACCTGGTGGACACCGTGATGGAGGTGATGGAGCGGGTGCGGGCGGTGCTCGCCGCCGCGTACGTGGTGCAGCAGCGCCTCGGCGCGACGAAGAACCTGGCCGTGGTCGCCGCCCTGGCCGACATCCGCAACCAGCTCACCGGGCTGGTGCACGCCGGCTTCATCACCGAGGTCGGCTATGCGCGGCTGCCCGATCTGCTGCGCTACCTGACCGCTGTCGAGCGGCGGATGGACCGGCTGCCCGGCAATCCGCCCCGGGACAAGCAGTTGCAGGACCGGATCGCGGTGGTTCAGCGGGAGTACGACGAGATGCTCGCCGCGCTTCCCCCGGCCCGCCGCGGTTCTGTCGCGGTGCGGCAGATCCGTTGGATGATCGAGGAGCTGCGGGTGAGCGTCTTCGCGCAGGCCCTGGGTACCCCGTACCCGATTTCGGAGCAGCGCATCTACCGCGCCATGGACGACGCCGAAGGGCGTTGACGCCCGCCGAGGAGTACCCGGAGCAGCACGTCCGGGCGGAGCAGCCGGGCCGGCGGGTCGATCAGGTTGACCACCCGCAGGAAGGCCGCGCCGAGCACCGCGTCGTGTGCGGCCGCGACGTGCAGTCGGGCCAGGTAGGCGTTGACGAAGCGGACTTTCAGGGTGCGCCGCCCGTTGACTCCGGGAAAGCGCAGATCGGTGCCGACGGCGATGGACCAGGGCGCGTCGATCACCCGGGCCGCCCGCCGGAAGAACCGCCGGGCCAACCGGTGGCGCCCTCGGGCGAGCAGGCGGCGCAGCAGCAACGCCTGCACGGCGGCGACGGTGATGCCCTGCCCGTAGACCGGGTTGAGGCTGCACAGCGCGTCGGCGAAGACCAGGTAGCCGTCCGGGAACCGGGGCAGCCGTTCGTAGCGACGCCGGACGCTGGCCGGGAAGCGCATCAGCACCGGCTCGTCCAACGGCTGCCCGTGCTGGACCAGTTCCCCGACCTGCGGGGCGGCCAGCGAGGTGGCGTACCGGATGAATCCGGCTTCGTCGACCGGGGGCGCCTCGCCCAGGATGCCCGCCATGGTGACCGCGAACCGCCCACCTTCCTGCGGTGCGACCACGCCGTAGCGGGGGCGTCCCGGCATCGCGTTGGAGAGTACGCCGAGTTTCTCCTCCAGTTGGCCGTCTTCCCGCCGGTAACGGCGGGTCACGTAGGTGACCCCGACCTCGACCCGCTCCTGTTCCACCGTCGGGTATCCGAGTTCGGCCAGCCAGACCGGGCTGCGGCTGGCCCGGCCACCGGCGTCGACCACGAGATCGGCGGTCAGGGTCTGTGCTCGGCCGTCGCGCGGGGCGAGTCGCACCCCGGTGACCCGGCTGCGGTCGGCCGTCGTGAGCAGCCCGGTCACCTCGCAGTCGGGCACCACGGTCACGCCGGGAAGGTTCCCGGTCCGCTCCCGGACCACCTGTTCGAGCAGCGGTCGGCTCATGCCGAAGCCGGTCAGGTCGGAGCGGGCCGCGAGCATCCGGTGGCCGTCGTTGTACCAGTGCACCTGACCGTGCAGGTCGACCGGCATGGCGCCGAGACGGTACAGCTCGGCGCCGAGTTCGGGGAACAGGCTCTCCAGGGCCTGCCGACCCCGGTCGAGCAGGACGTGGACGTGCCGGCCCTGCGGGACGCCCCGACGGTGCACCGGCTCGGTCGGCGGTGTGTCCCGGTCCAGCAGGATCACCTCGGCGAAGCTGTCCGCCAATGCCCGGGCGGCGAGCAACCCGCCCAGACTGGCTCCGACGACGACGGCGCGACCGGAGGCTGCCATGCGGGGCAGCCTATGGGTGGGCTCCGGAGCGGGGCAGCTTCGTTCGTGCTCGATTCCGGGCCGCGCTCAGGTCAGCGGCTCGACTCCGGGCGGGAGTTCGTCGGCGGCGGTGGCGGTGTGCACGTAGTCGAGCAGGATGCGCCGCAGTTCGCGCCCGGCGTGGGTGGGTACCACGTCGCGGCGGCGGGCCACCGCGATGGTGCGGCGCACCCCGGGCGGGGCCAGTCGGGTGACCCGGATGCCGGGTCGGCGGGCCACCACGATGCCGGGAACCAGGGCGACGCCCAGCCCGGCCTCGACGAAGCTGAGCACGGCGTCCATCTCGCCGCCGTCGACCGACAGGGTCGGTTCGAAGCCGGCGGCCCGACACGCCTGGAGGGTGGCGTCGCGCAGGTCGTAGCCTTCGCGGAACATCACCAGCGGCTGGTCGCGCAGGTCGGTGATGCGCAGGTCACCACCCGGGTACGCGGTCGGCAGCGGGTCGACCGAGGCGACCACCAGACTCTCGGTCAGGATCGGGTCGGCGCGCAGCCCCGGATCGGTGCCCTGGGCCGGCATGATGATCAACGCTAGGTCCAGGTCGCCGCGGAGCAGGTCGCGGACCAGGTCCTGCGAGCCGCCCTCCTCCACCCTCAGGTCGACCGTGGGGTGGGCGTCGCGGAAGCGGCGCAGCACCGGCGGCGCGAGGGAGGTGGCCAGGCTCGGGGTGGCACCGAGGCGGACCCGGCCCCGCCGCAGGCCGACCAGCTCCTGCACCTCCCGGGTGGCGGTGTCCACGTCGGCGAGGATCCGCTTGGCCAGGGGCAGCAGCACCTCACCGGCCGCAGTGAGGGTGATGTTGCCCCTTACCCGCTCGAACAGCGGGGCGCCGAGGGTGTCCTCCAGGGCGTGAATTTGCTTACTCAACGAAGGCTGGGTTATGCCGACGACGTCGGCCGCCTGGGTGAAATGTCGTACTTCAGCCACTGCGACGAAGTACTTGAGCTGATGGAGCTGCATCTACATAGCTTATGGCTATCAAGCCTGCGGTGTCGATGCATTGGACGACTGATCAAAGTGCTCCTAGCGTCGGTCGGGTGGTAGTCACGACTCGAACGCGGTCGCCCATCCGTTCCAACGTCGGCCTGAAGGCCGTCATGGCGGTGACGGGCATCTTCCTGGTGTTCTTCCTCATCGCGCACATGCTGGGCAACCTGAAGGTCTTCTCGGGCGACTCGTCGTTCAACGGGTACGCGCACTGGCTGCGCGAGGTCGGCAAGCCGGTGCTGCCGGGCGTCTGGTTCCTCTGGTTCATGCGCATCGGCCTCGTGGTCGCTGCGGTCGGGCACATCTGGGCCGCCACGGTGCTGGCCCTGCGCGCCCGCGCCGCCCGCCCGGTGCGCTACGCCCACCGCAAGAAGGTCCGGGGCAGCTATGCCGCCCGCACCATGCGCTGGGGCGGCGTGATCATCCTGCTCTTCGTGATCTACCACCTGTTGGACCTGACCACCGGCACGCTGAATCCGGTCGGCGACCCGTCCCGGCCGTACGCCAACGTGGTCGCCGGCTTCGCGCCGGAGCGCTGGTACGTCACGCTCTTCTACACCCTGGCGGTCGTCACGCTCGGCTTCCACCTGCGGCACGGCTTGTTCAGTGCGCTGCGCAGCCTGGGCCAGCAGACCCCGCGCGGCGAGCAGCGGGCGCGGGCGGTGGCGCTGGTCTTCGCCGTGGCGCTCGTCGCCGGCTACCTCGTGGTCCCGTTCGCCGTACTCACCGGATTGGTGTCCTGACCATGGATCTGTACATCGAGGGCGACCCGGTCGCCGACACCCGGGCTCCCGACGGCCCGATCGAGAGCCGCTGGGAGCGCCGTCGGTTCGAGGCCAAGCTGGTGAACCCGGCCAACCGGCGCAAGATGACGGTGATCGTGGTCGGCACCGGCCTGGCCGGCGGTTCGGCCGCCGCCACGCTGGCCGAGCAGGGCTACCGGGTCAAGTCGTACTGCTACCAGGACAGCCCGCGCCGGGCGCACTCGATCGCCGCGCAGGGTGGCATCAACGCCGCCAAGAACTACCGCAACGACGGCGACTCGGTGCACCGGCTCTTCTACGACACGGTCAAGGGCGGCGACTTCCGCTCCCGGGAGTCGAACGTGCACCGGCTGGCCGAGGTCTCGGCGAACATCATCGACCAGTGTGTCGCACAGGGCGTGCCGTTCGCCCGCGAGTACGGCGGCCTGCTCGACACCCGCTCGTTCGGCGGCGCCCAGGTGCAGCGCACCTTCTACGCCCGGGGCCAGACGGGCCAGCAGCTGCTGCTCGGCGCGTACCAGGCGTTGGAGCGGCAGATCGGCCTGGGCAACGTGGAGATGAACTCCCGGCACGAGATGCTGGAGCTGATCGTCGTCGACGGCAAGGCCCGGGGCATCGTGGTCCGGGACCTGGTCACCGGCGAGATCACCAGCGAGTTCGCCGACGCGGTGGTGCTCGCCTCCGGCGGCTACGGCAACGTCTTCTACCTCTCCACCAACGCCAAGGGCTGCAACGTCACCGCCACCTGGCGGGCGCACCGCAAGGGCGCGTACTTCGCCAACCCCTGCTACACCCAGATCCACCCGACCTGCATCCCGGTCTCCGGCGACCACCAGTCGAAGCTGACTCTGATGAGTGAGTCGCTGCGCAACGACGGCCGGGTCTGGGTACCGAAGGCCAAGGGCGACGACCGCGCGCCACGGGACATCCCCGAGGACGAGCGGGACTACTACCTGGAGCGGATCTACCCGTCCTTCGGCAACCTGGTGCCCCGGGACATCGCCTCGCGGGCCGCGAAGAACGTCTGCGACGAGGGGCGCGGCGTGGGCCCGACCAAGCTCGGCGTCTACCTCGACTTCGCCGACGCCATCGACCGGCTCGGCCGCAAGGCCATCGAGGCCAAGTACGGCAACCTCTTCGAGATGTACGAGCGGATCACCGGTGAGGACCCGTACCAGGTCCCGATGCGGATCTACCCCGCCGTGCACTACACGATGGGTGGCCTCTGGGTCGACTACGACCTCCAGTCCACCATCCCCGGCCTGTTCGTGATCGGCGAGGCGAACTTCTCCGACCACGGCGCGAACCGGCTCGGCGCCTCGGCGCTGATGCAGGGGCTGGCCGACGGGTACTTCGTGCTGCCCAACACGATTGCCAACTACCTGGCCGCCGGCCCGTTCGAGCAGATCGACGGCAGCCACCCGGCCGCGATCGAGGCGCGCCGTGACGTGGAGGACCGGCTCCAGCGGCTGCTCGCCGTCAACGGCGACCGCACGGTGGACTCGTTCCACCGCGAGCTGGGCCAGATCATGTGGGAACACTGCGGCATGGAGCGCTCCGACGCCGGGCTGCGCAAGGCGATCGACGAGATCCGCGCGCTGCGCGAGCAGTTCTGGCAGCGGGTGCGGATCGTCGGCGACGCCGACGGGCTCAACCAGTCGCTGGAGAAGGCCGGCCGGGTGGCCGACTTCTTCGAGCTGGCCGAGCTGATGTGCATCGACGCCCTGCACCGCGAGGAGTCCTGCGGCGGCCACTTCCGGGCCGAGCACCAGACCCCCGACGGCGAGGCGCAGCGCGACGACGACAACTTCGCCTACGTCGCCGCCTGGGAGTTCACCGCCACCGGCGAGCCCTCGGTGCTGCACAAGGAAGACCTGAAGTTCGAATACGTCCACCCCACGCAGCGGAGCTACAAGTGAATCTGACCCTGCGCATCTGGCGCCAGTCCGGTCCCCAGGACAAGGGTCGGATGGTGACCTATCAGGTCGAGGACGTCTCCCCGGACATGTCGTTCCTGGAGATGCTCGACGTGCTCAACGAGCGGCTCATCCTCGCCGGCGAGGAGCCGGTCGCCTTCGACCACGACTGCCGTGAGGGCATCTGCGGCATGTGCGGCCTGATGATCAACGGCAACGCGCACGGGCCGCAGCGCGGCACCACCGCCTGCCAGCTGCACATGCGGCAGTTCAAAGACGGTGACACGATCGACATCGAGCCGTGGCGGGCCCGCGCCTTCCCGGTCATCAAGGACCTGGTGGTCAACCGCAACGCCTTCGACAAGATCATCGCGGCTGGCGGGTACATCACCGCGCCCACCGGCAGCGCGCCCGAGGCCCACTCGGTGCCGGTGGCCAAGGCCAACGCCGACGCCGCCTTCGAGTCGGCCGCCTGCATCGGCTGCGGCGCCTGTGTGGCGGCCTGCCCGAACGGCTCCGGCATGCTGTTCACCGCCGCCAAGGTCACCCAGCTGGGGCTGCTGCCGCAGGGCCAGCCGGAGCGCTACACCCGGGTCATCGGCATGGTCGATGCGCACGACGAGGCCGGCTTCGGCGGCTGCACCAACGCCGGCGAGTGCACCGCCGTCTGCCCCAAGGGCATCCCGCTGTCCACCATCGGCCGCCTCAACCGCGACTACCTGACCGCCAGTTCCAAGCGAGGCGACACCCCCGGCACCTGACCCACCGTGGACGGCCGCCTCCGCCATTTGCGGGCGGAGGCGGCCGTCGCGCGTCCGGACCACCGCCCCAAGCCACCGCGTCCGCCGGGTGCCGGGACAGGCACGCTGCGCCGCTTGGACGCTGTCGAGCTGAGCCGCTTGCGCCATCGGGCTCCATCACTGTCGTCGACTCCGCCCGGCGCACCTCCTGCCGGACGCCCATCGTCGATCAAGAGGTTTGCGTCTGCGATCGCCGGATACTCCTTCTCGACCACCTCCCTTGATCCGCTCCGGGATGACCACCCACCGCGGTAACCCCGGCACCGCCGGCTCGGCGCCGCCTCGACCGGTCCAGGTGAGCCGGCCGGTTGAAGCCCGCCGGTGGGGGTAGCAGTCCGCTATGCGGACGACGAGGAGGCGGGCATGCGGGCGCTGACGTGGCAGGGCAAGCGGGACGTACGGGTCGAGGAGGTCCCGGACCCGCGCATCGAGGAACCGGCCGACGCGATCGTACGGATCACCTCCACCGCGATCTGCGGCTCGGACCTGCACCTCTACGAGGTGCTCGGGCCGTACCTCAAGCCGGGCGACGTGCTGGGGCACGAGCCGATGGGCATCGTCGAGGAGGTCGGCGCGGGGGTGACCCGGCTCAAGCCCGGCGACCGGGTGGTGGTGCCGTTCAACATCGCCTGCGGCTCATGCTGGATGTGCTCCCGACAGTTGTACGCGCAGTGCGAGACCACCCAGGTCACCGCCGAGGGCAAGGGCGCCGCACTGTTCGGCTACACCTCCCTGTACGGCTCCATGCCCGGCGGCCAGGCCGAGTACCTGCGGGTGCCGCACGCCGAGTTCGGGCCGATCAAGGTTCCGGAGACCGGCCCGGACGAGCGGTGGCTCTACCTGTCCGACATCCTGCCCACCGCCTGGCAGGCCGTGAAGTACGCCGACACCCCGCGCGGCGGCACCCTGGCCGTGTTCGGCCTCGGCCCGGTGGGCCAGCTCTGTGCCCGGGTCGGCCGGCACCTCGGCGCCGAGCGGGTGATCGGCCTCGACCTGGTGCCGGAGCGGCTGGCGATGGCCCGTCGGCACGGCATCGAGGTGCTCGACGTCAGCCAACTCGACGACGTACCCGGTGCGTTGATCGACCTGGTGGACGGGCGTGGGCCGGACGCGGTGATCGATGCCGTCGGCATGGAGGCGCACGGCGCACCGCTGGGCAAGATCGCCCAGACCGCCGCCGGGTTGCTCCCGGACAAGCTGGCCGGGCCGATGATCGACAAGGTCGGGGTGGACCGGCTCGTCGTGCTCAAGGCCGCGATGAAGGCCGCCCGGCGTGGTGGCACCGTCTCCATCTCCGGGGTGTACGGCGGCGAGGTGGATCCGTTGCCGCTGATGGAGATGTTCGACCGGGGCATCCAGGTACGGATGGGCCAGTGTCACGTCCGACGCTGGACCGACGAGATCATCCCGCTGCTCGCCGCCGACGGTGATCCGCTCGGCGTGGAGGACCTGCGGACCCACCGGCTGCCGCTGACGCAGGCGCCGCAGGCGTACGAGATGTTCCAGCGCAAGGAGGACGGCTGCGTCAAGGTCGTGCTCGCCCCGTGAGCGCATCGGCGGTGGCGCACCGGCAGCGGGCCCATTCGTACCGTCGCAGTGACGGCGGCTGAAGCGGACAGCGACGGCTAACGTGGACGCCGGGATCAGCGGAGGGGGAGCCATGCGGGCGTCACAGGAGCCGACCGGGCAGCGGACCGGACGACGGCTCAGTGGATCGATGGCGGGGCTCGCGGCCCTGGCCGGGTTGGCCGGTCTGGCCTGGGCGGCCCGGGACGTGCCGGCCGCGCTCGGTGGTCGGCTGGCCGGTGTCCGGGCAGCCCGGGCGGCCCGGTCGCCGCAGTTCCGCGACGGTGTCTTCCACAACCGGCCGGGCACCCCGATCACGGCCCCCGCACCGGACCGCAACCTGATCCGCGAGCTGCTCCTCGGTAAGCAGAAGCGACGGCCGAACGCCCCCGTGCCGCTGGTCCGGCCGGTCGCCGAGACGTCGATCGACCCGGCACGCGAGCTGAACGTGATCTGGTACGGCCACGCCACCACGCTGATCGAGATCGAGGGACGGCGGGTGCTGCTCGACCCGGTGTGGAGCGAGCGGTGCTCGCCGTCGTCGTCGCTCGGCCCACGCCGACTACACGAACCGCCGGTACGCCTGGACGAACTACCCCGCCTCGACGCGATCCTGATCTCCCACGACCATTACGACCACCTCGACATGACCACGGTGCGCGCACTGACGGCGCGCCAGTCTGCGCCGTTCCTGGTGCCGTTGGGCGTCGGCGCCCATCTCGACCGGTGGGAAGTGCCGGCCGACCGGATCGTCGAACTGGACTGGGCGCAGACCCACCGGCTGGCCGGTCTGGACATCACCTGCACCGCCGCCCAGCACTTCTCCGGCCGGGGGCTGCGCCGCAACGGCACCCTGTGGAGTTCCTGGGCGGTGGCCGGTCGGCAGCGCAAGGTCTACTACACCGGCGACTCCGGCTACTTCGCCGGCTACGCCGAGATCGGTGCCGCACACGGCCCGTTCGACGTGACGCTCATGCAGATCGGCGCGTACGACCGGGCCTGGCCGAGCATCCACATGTTTCCGGAGGAGGCGGTCGAAGCCCACGTCGATCTGCGCGGTGGGCTGTTCGTACCGGTGCACTGGGCGACGTTCAACCTCGCGTTGCACGACTGGTCCGAGCCGGTGGACCGGCTCTGGGCCGAGGCCAAGGCACGCGACGTCCGGCTGGCCGTGCCGCGCCCGGGCGAGCGGGTGGTGGTCGACGATCCGCCGCCGGTCGACGGCTGGTGGCAGGCGATCGCCTGAGACTCACCACGATCGGGGCGATAATTCCTCCTTCTGCGCAAATTGGCTAATCTGTTCGCGGATCGGTCGGCGTTCGGAGGAGAAGCATGCAGGTTCGCCGCTACGCGGGTGTCGCGGTTCCGCAGGCGAGTCTGGACCTTGTCATCGTCGGCTGCGGAGGCCATGGCCGGGAGATCGCCCAACTGGTGGCGGCGGTCAACGAGGCGGTCGGTCGGCTGGCCTGGCGGCCGGTCGGCTTCGTCGACGACGCCCCGTCGGAAGTCAACCGTAAGCGGGCGGAGGCGACCGGCCTGCCGTACCTCGGCACCCTCGCCGCTCTCAAGGACCTGCCTCCGCAGACCCACGTCACGCTCGCCCTGGGCGACCCGCGGGTCCGGCGGACCGTGGCCACCCGGATCGACGCGTTCGGCCTGCCCGTGGCGAGTCTCGTGCACCCGGACGCCACCGTCGGTGCCGACCTCGTCTGCGCCGAGGGCCTGGTGGTGTTCGCCGGGGCACGGATCACCACCAACGTCACCGCCGGACGGCACCTGCACGTCAACCAGAACGCCACCCTCGCCCACGACTGTGTGGTCGGCGACCATGTGTCGCTGCACCCGCTCGCCGCCGTCTCCGGCGACTGTCGTCTCGGTACCGCCGCGCTGATCGGAGCGGGCGCCGTGGTGCTGCCCGGACTGCGCGTCGGTGCCGGCGCGACGGTCGGTGCCGGCGCCTGCGTGGTCCGCGACGTGCCGCCCGACGTCGTCGTCAAGGGCGTACCGGCTCGTTGAGTCCCGCCCTCAGAGCACGAACGCGTCGGTCCACAGTGCGCCGGAGCGGCCGGAGAGGGAGTCGAGCATCGCCACCGCCTGCCCGTCGGTCAGTTGGGCCACGAAGTCCACGATCGCGCGGCCCCGGGCCTTGCCGATCCGGTCCGGGGTACGCGGATGCAGTTCCGCCTCGGCCAACTCGACCAGGTCGTGCAGGCGTCGAGGCAGCCGGGACTCCTCCTCCGGGTCGAGCAGCCATTCCAGCAGCGCCTCGACCAGGGTGCCGAGCAGCCGGGCCTGGCCGCGCTGGTGCAACGCCAGGTCGGGGCGGGCCAGCACGAACCGGTGGTGCACGAACTTGAGCACCTGCACCTCGTGCCACTGCGCTGCGGCGAGCAGCACGTGCCCGGAGCGCAGGGACGGCTTCTCGGTGAGGGTGATCGCGTCGACGAACCGGGTGGTCCACCGGGCGGAGAAGCGGGCCACGTACTGTTCCGCCTCGATCGAGCCGTCGAACGGCACGGCGAGCAGCCCGTCGACCAGTTCCTCCCGGACGTGTTCGACGGCCGAGGCGAAGGCGTCGTCGTCAGCGACCCAGCCGTCCTTGCGGTGCAGCTGCCGGCGCAGTCGCTCGATCGCCGCACCGGGCCGGCGGGCCGAGGTGGCCAGCGCCGCGTCGGTGATGGCCCGCAGATGACCACCCTCGCGCTGCCAGGCCATCAGCTCGGCGGCCACCGCGCCCTGTTGGAGCACCCCGACCCGGTAGAAGTCCTCCACGTCATGGATGGCGTACGCGATGTCGTCGGCGATGTCCATCACCGACGCCTCGACGGTCTGCTGCCAGTCGGCGATCCGCCCGACGAACGGCGCCCGAGCCTGCCGCAGGTCGTCCAGCTCGGTGCGGTACGCCCCGAACTTCGCCGAGCCGCTGTCCGGGTCGTCGGGCGGTGGGCTGGCCCCGCGCGGCGGCGGGTCCATCAGCCGCGGATGCGGGTCGGGGTGGTCGAGCCGGGTCCACGGGTACTTCAGCATCGCCGCCCGCACCGCCGCGGTCAGGTCCAGGCCGGTGGTCGCCGCGCCACGGATCTCGGTCGAGGTGACGATCCGGTACGACTGGGCGTTGCCCTCGAATCCGTCGGGCAGGCCGAGCCGGTGCCGGGCCAACCGGTCCAGCACCCGCTCCCCCAGGTGGCCGAAGGGCGGATGGCCGAGGTCGTGGGCGAGCGCGGCGCCCTCCACCACGTCCGGGTCGCAGCCGCCCAGCTTCTCCGCCAGGTCGCGCTGCCACCCGTCGGCGGTGAGGTGCTCGGCGATCGCCCGGGCCACCTGGGCGACCTTGAGGCTGTGGGTGAGCCGGTTGTGCACCAGCAGCCCGGATCCGCCCGGGCTCACCACCTGGGTGACTCCGCCCAGTCGGGCGAAGAACGGCGAGCTGACGATGCGGTCCCGATCGGCCCGGAACGGGCTGGTCGCCAGGTCGCCGAGGGCACGCGCGCTGCCGCCGAACAGTCGCCGCGCCCGAGGCTCCACAGGTGCTTCCATGATCGCCACGGTAGCCCGGCAGAATGCACGACGGAACCCACACCAGAAGGCGGAGCGACATCGTGACCCTCTCTGTTCATCAGCGCATCGCCGGGGAGCTCGGCGTGGCCGAGCACCAGGTACGCGCGGCCGTTGAGCTGCTCGACGGCGGCGCCACGGTGCCGTTCATCGCGCGGTACCGCAAGGAGGCCACCGGGCTGCTCGACGACACCCAGCTGCGCACCCTGGAGGAGCGGCTGCGTTACCTGCGTGAGCTGGACGAGCGGCGGGCGGCGGTGCTGGAGTCGATCCGCAGCCAAGGCAAGCTGGACGAGGCGCTCGAAGCGCAGATCATGGCCGCCGACTCGAAGTCCCGGCTGGAGGACATCTACCTGCCGTACAAGCCCAAGCGGCGGACCCGGGCACAGATCGCCCGCGAGGCCGGGCTGGAGCCCCTCGCTGACACGCTGCTCGGCGACCCGACGCAGGACCCGCGCACGGTGGCGGCCGGATTCGTCGACACCGACAAGGGGGTGGCCGACGCCGCCGCCGCGCTGGACGGGGCACGGGCCATCCTGATCGAGCGGTTCGCCGAGGACGCCGACCTGATCGGCACGCTGCGCGAACAGATGTGGTCGCGGGGCCGGCTGGTGTCCCGGGTACGCGAGGGGCAGGAGAGCGCCGGGGCGAAGTTCGCCGACTACTTCGACTTCGCCGAGCCGTACCCGAAGCTGCCCTCGCACCGGATCCTCGCCATGTTCCGGGGCGAGAAGGAGGGCGTACTCGACCTGACCATGGCCCCGGATACCGACAGTGACGCCGACGCGGTCGTCACCGGACCGACCCGGTACGAGGCCGCGATCGCCGGCCGGTTCGGCGTCAGTGACCAGGGGCGGCCGGCCGACAAGTGGCTCGCCGACACGGTGCGCTGGGCATGGCGCACCCGCATCCTCATCCACCTCGGCGCGGACCTGCGGATGCGGCTGTGGCAGGCGGCCGAGGAGGAGGCCGTCCGGGTCTTCGCCACCAACCTGCGTGACCTGCTGCTCGCCGCGCCGGCCGGCGCCCGGCCCACCATGGGATTGGACCCGGGGCTGCGGACCGGGGTGAAGGTGGCCGTGGTGGACGCCACCGGCAAGGTGGTCGCCACCGACACCGTCTACCCGCACGAGCCGCGCCGGCAGTGGGACGCGTCCCTGCACACCCTGGCGACGCTGGCCGCCGCGCACGGAGTCGAACTGATCGCCATCGGCAACGGCACCGCCAGCCGGGAGACCGACAAGCTCGCCGCGGACCTGATCAAGCGGCACCCCGAGTTGAAGCTGACCAAGCTGGTGGTCTCCGAGGCGGGGGCCTCGGTCTACTCCGCCTCCGCGTACGCCGCGCAGGAACTACCCGGACTGGACGTCTCGCTGCGCGGTGCGGTCTCCATCGCCCGCCGGCTGCAGGACCCGCTCGCCGAGCTTGTCAAGATCGACCCGCGTTCCATCGGCGTCGGGCAGTACCAGCACGACCTGTCCGAGGTGAAGCTGTCCCGCTCGCTGGACGCCGTCGTGGAGGACTGCGTCAACGCCGTCGGCGTGGACGTCAACACCGCGTCGGCTCCCCTGCTCACCCGGGTCTCCGGCATCGGCGCCGGCCTGGCCGAGAACATCGTGCTGCACCGGGACGCCAACGGCCCGTTCCGTACCCGAGCCGAGTTGAAGAAGGTGTCCCGGCTCGGCCCGAAGGCGTTCGAGCAGTGCGCCGGCTTCCTGCGCATCCCCGGCGGCGACGACCCGCTGGACTCCTCCAGCGTGCACCCGGAGGCGTACCCGGTGGTGCGCCGGATCCTCACCTCCACGGGTCAGGACCTGCGCTCGATCATCGGCAAGAGCGCCATCCTGCGAGGGCTGCGCGCCACCGACTTCGTCGACGACACCTTCGGTCTGCCCACGGTCACCGACATCCTCGCCGAGTTGGAGAAGCCGGGCCGCGACCCGCGCCCGGAGTTCAAGACGGCGACCTTCGCCGAGGGCGTCGAGAAGATCAGCGACCTCACGCCCGGGATGGTGCTGGAGGGCGTGGTCACCAACGTCGCCGCGTTCGGCGCGTTCGTGGACGTCGGGGTGCACCAGGACGGTCTGGTGCACGTGTCGGCGATGTCACGCACCTTCGTCAAGGACCCGCACGAGGTGGTGAAATCCGGCGACGTGGTCCGGGTCAAGGTGCTGGACGTGGACGTGCCCCGCAAGCGCATCTCGCTGACCCTGCGGCTGGACGACGACGCCGAGCCGGGTGCGCGCGGTGGCCAGGACCGGCAGGGCCGCGGCGGGTCGGGCCGAGCCGGGCAGGACCGAGCCGGGCAGGACCGGAGCGGGCAGGACCGCCAGAGCCGGGGCGGGCAGGATCGCGGTGGTCAGGGCCAGGGCGGGCAGGGCCGCGGCCAGGTACGACAGGGTCGGGGCGGAGGATCGGCGCCCGCCGACGGCGCGATGGCCGACGCGCTGCGCCGCGCCGGGCTGCTCTGAGTCGACCCGCCGGCACGGTTGTCGTCGATGGGCGTACCGTCAGGTCGTGGGCGACGACGGTACGGACTGGCAGAAGGTGCGACAGCACGCGGTGCTGGCGCACGCGGCTGCCGCTGAGCGTCGCCGCCTCGCCGAGCAGGCCGAGGCGGCGACGCTGGTCAGCGACTTCGTCGCCGAGGCGCGACGGCGTGGGCTGGCCACCACCCGGCTCGTCGCCCGGTCCTCCGACGGGCGCGCCCGCTACCGGACCCGGCTCCACGGTTGGTACGTCGACCGGGCGCGCAGCCGGGCCATCGACGTGGACGGACGATTTCACCTGCTGACCGTGCCGCGTACGCTGCGCGCCCGGCTGCTCGGCGCCGATCCTCAGCCCAGTCCGGCGCCCCTGATCGTCGGCGAGGGCGGGCGCGACGGCGAGTCGGTTCCGCTGCGGGCACTGCTGCAACGGCGGCTCGACACCGACTCCTGAACCAGCCGTCCGACACACCGGCAACGCGGTACGACGCGCCGGTGAAGCGCATCCTTCCGATCTCTCCGCACGTTGTTGTGCCTGGGATCAGCCTTGCTGTCGCCATTCGTCCCCGACGGGAGCAGCCGGGTTGATACAACCCTTTTGCGGCACAATGACCCTTATCGGACGGAGATCAGCACTGTGTCCGTATCCTCGGTGGCTTCACCAGTTCGTCCGCCTCGCTCGCAGGATCGGGGCAAGCGCCTGTTCGACGTGGTCCTGGCGGCAGTGCTGCTGCTGTTGACCGCACCCCTCATGGCGGCGGTGGCGGTGACGGTGGCCGTCGGACTGGGCCGACCGGTGTTGTTCCGGCAGTGCCGCATCGGGCTCGACGAGCGCCCGTTCGAGTTGGTCAAGTTCCGCTCGATGCGCGAGCCACGGGGCGACCTGCTGAGCGACGCCGATCGACTCACTCCGCTCGGTCGCTGGCTGCGCGCCACCAGCCTGGACGAACTGCCCACCCTCTGGAACGTGCTGCGCGGCGACATGAGCCTCGTCGGGCCCCGGCCACTGCTGCCGGCCTACCTGGGCCGGTACTCCCCCACCCAGGCACGGCGCCACGAGGTCCGGCCGGGCGTCACGGGCCTGGCTCAGGTACGCGGGCGCAACTGTCTCGACTGGGACGACAAGCTCGCGCTCGACGTGGAGTACGTCGAGCGCCGTGACCTCCGCCTCGACCTGTCGATTCTGGTCGCCACCGTCGGTACGACACTGCGCCGGGACGGGATCTCCGCCGAGGGCCACGCGACCGCACCGGAGTTCCTCGGGAGCCGACGATGACCCGCACCATCCACCTGTCCGCACCGGACGTCGGCCCGCTGGAGGAGTCGTACGTGCTCGCGGCGCTGCGCTCCGGCTGGGTCGCACCGGTCGGTCCGGATCTGGACGCCTTCGAGCGGGAGGTGGCCGCACGGGTCGGTACCCGGGGTGCCGTCGCGGTCAACTCGGGGACCGCCGCCCTGCATCTGGCGCTGCTCGGGGTCGGCGTCGGTCCGGGCGACACGGTGGTCGTCCCCACGCTGACCTTCATCGCGACCGCGAACGCGGTCCGGTACACCGGGGCCCGGCCGGTGTTCGTCGACTGCGACCAGCACACCGGCAACCTGGACGTCGCGCTCGTCGCCGAACTGTTGCGACGGCTGCGCTCCGGCGGTGAACGCCTCGGCGCGGTGGTACCGGTCGACATGTTCGGCAGTTGCGTGGACTACAGCGCGCTGCTGCCGGTCTGCGCGGACATGGGCGTGCCGGTGGTCGAGGACGCGGCGGAGGCGCTGGGCGCAGCCCACCACGGCCACGCGGCGGGTTCGTTCGGCCGGGCCGGGGTACTGTCGTTCAACGGCAACAAGATCATGACTACCTCCGGCGGCGGGATGCTCGTCTCCGACGACATCGCGTTGTTGGCCAGGGCTCGGCACCTGTCCACCCAGGCCCGGGAACCCACGGTGCACTACGAGCACCGGGACACCGGCTACAACTACCGGCTCAGCAATCTGCTGGCCGCCCTTGGACGGGCCCAGTTGACGCGGTTGGACGCCATGATCAGCCGCCGCCGGCAGCTGCGCGATCGGTACGCGAAGCTTTTCGCCCCGATACCGGGCGTCGAGTTGGTCGGCGCGGAGGACACCGAGTCGAACTGCTGGCTGACGGTCATCCGGGTGCGCCCGGAGCAGTCCGGTTGGCGGGCGGCCGACCTGGCCGCGCATCTGGCTGCGCAGGAGATCGAAACCCGCCCGGTGTGGAAGCCCATGCACGCGCAGCCGGTCTACGCGGGCTCGGAGAGCCTGCTCACCGGTGCCGCCGACGCGTTGTTCGCCGAGGGTCTGACCCTGCCCAGCAGCAGCGCTCTCACCGAGCGGCAGGTCGCGTACGTGCTCGGCACGATCGACGATTTTCTGACCGCCCGGGCCGGGGCGTGACGGGCGTGCCGCCACCGCTCGGCTGAGCTGGTACGCAGACCCCCTGCCGCCGGCTGGTCAGGCCGGTACGTCCCGCGCCGGTACGTCCCGACCGACCTGGACCGCGTCGCCGGGCGGCGTGCGGTGGTCGAAGAGCCAGTCGAAGTAGGACTTCGGCGCGAAGGGCTCGGGATCGGGCGTGGGTGTGGCGACCATCGCCGCCTCGACCGCGTCGCGCAGGCTGGCGGTCCGGCCCGGGTCGAAGGGGTGCAGGGCCCGGGCGGCGATCTCCCGGTTGTGCGCGCTGTCCTGGGCGATCACCGGGATGCCGGCCGACCGGGCCTCGGCCAGCGGATATCCGAAAGACTCGACGGTCGTCGGGTAGTAGATCGCGCAACACCGGGCGTAGTAGTCGGCAAGATGGCTGCGGCTCAACACCCCCACGAACTCGAACCGTGGGTCGCCTCGAAGCTCCGGCGGCGCGGCGTCGGGAAGCATGGTGGACACCACCCGCACACCGGGCGGCAGCACCCGCGCCAGCTCGGTCAGATGCCCCCGGATCCGCTTGAACGGTGAGTCCACGATCGGGCTGAGGAGGAATCGCTGCGCCCCACTGCCGGCCGTGCGCGCGGGCTGGTGCAGCGGATGAAAACGCACCACGATCCGGTCCCGCACCTGCGGTAGTGCGCGGACGACGCGCTCGGCCATCGATGAGCTTGGCGCCACGATGACATCGGCGCGCCGCAGGCTCGCGCGCACCCATGCGATCTGGGCGGCGAAACCCCGCGGGAGTTGCCCCCTGGTACGGGTCCACTCGTCGGGCGCGAGGAAGTGGTTCGCGTTGCGGACCAGCGTGACGCGGACACCGCCGCCGGTCGCGAAGCCGATGTTGTTGGCCGCCACGACCCGGGTGCTGGACCGGACGATCAACTCCCGCCGGAGCAGCCAGCCCACCGAAACACGTCGGTCAGCGGCAAGTACGCGCACCGGTGGTGCCTCCGGCTCGGCCAGGTAGCGCAGGCACTGCTCCCGAAAACGTCCGGCACCGCCGGAAGGCCCGCCGGACAGGTCGATGGCCAGGTTCACGAATGGGGCTCCCGATCGATCGGCCGAAGTCCATGACGTTCTTCGCGGGCGTTCTGCGGCGCCCGCGCAACTACCGGTCGACGGGACGAACGAACGAGCCGGACAGCGGTTACTCCGGCGGGCAGGTCACGCCCGGCGCGACGAGCCGACCGACACCGGGCGGGCGGTCGCGTCGCCGTCCATTGACAGCAGCGAAATTCACTCACGAATCGGACAGTGGACCCAAAAATACGAAAACCAGGATCAAGGGGTGCTCGTTCGACTAAGCAGTTAGGGAACGTGCGTGGCCCCCGACCTGCCGCAGGTCGTCTCTGGCCACGACAGGACAGGGGAGTCGTACATGCCGCCGGAAATACAGCGTGGCCAGCAGCTGGAATCGACGATCAGGGCGCGGCTACGGGCTGGTCGCCGGACAGCCGGATTCCTCGGCGTAGATGCCCTCGCCTGGGTCGGGGGTTTCCTGGTCGCCAGTTGGGCCCGGTACGAACAGACACTCACTCCCGAACAGATCGCCAACGCCGTGCTGCTCGGAGCCGCCACCGCCGTACTGCACATCGGAATCAGCGCCACCCGCCGCATCCACGCCGGCCGTCAGCCCCTCGGCAGTATCGAAGAGGTCCGGGGCCTCGCCGGCACCACCGCCACCACGGCGGCGATCGTCCTGGTCGCTCTCGTGCTCCTCGACACCCGTCCGATCCCCGCCAGCACACCCATGGTCGGCGGCGGCCTGGCCCTGCTACTGATGCTGAGCTTCCGCCTCCTGCACCGGCATCGGCGTGATCGCGCCCGACGGCCCGACGCCCGCTCGGCAACCCCGGTGCTGCTCTTCGGCCTCGGCGAGGCGGGGCAAGGGCTGATCCGCGCGATGCTCAGCGATCCGAAGGGTCGCTACCTACCGGTCGGGGCGCTCGACGACGACCCGGACAAGCGCGACCTGCGCATCGCCGGGGTGCCGGTGCTGGGCAACCAACACGACCTGCCGGACGCGATCCGCCGCACCGGTGCGACCACCCTGATCTTCGCGGTGGCGAATGCCGACGCCACGCTGATCCGTCAGATCCGGGAAGCGACCCTCCAGACCGGCGCCGCCTTCAAGATCCTTCCTTCGGTTCGGGAACTGGTCGACCACCGGATCACGGTCAGCGACGTACGGGACGTCCAGAGCAGCGACCTGCTCGGCCGGCGGCAGGTCGTCGGCGACCTGACGCTGGACGACAACGGTCTCACCGGACGTCGGATCCTGGTCACCGGCGCAGGCGGGTCGATCGGCTCGGAACTGTGCCGGCAGATCATGCGCGCCAACCCCGGCGAACTGATGATGCTCGACCGCGACGAATCCGCCCTGCACAGCCTCCAGTTGTCCCTCACCGGGCAGGCGATGCTGGACGGCCCCGAACTCATCCTCGCCGACCTGCGCGACGACGAAGGCATCCGCCGGATCATGCAGGAACGCCGACCCGAGATCGTCTTCCACGCCGCAGCGCTGAAACACCTGACGCTGCTGCAACGGCATCCCGGTGAGGCGGTCAAGACCAACGTGTGGGGCACCGTCGCGCTCCTCGACGCCTGCCGCGACGTCGCACGCTTCGTCAACATCTCCACCGACAAGGCCGCGAAGCCGATCAGCGTGCTCGGCTACTCGAAACGCATCACGGAGATGCTCACCGCGCACGCGGCGGCCAGCTACCCGGGCACCTTCCTCAGTGTGCGGTTCGGCAACGTGCTCAGCAGCCGGGGCTCGGTGACCACCGCCTTCCAGCGACAGATCGAGTCGGGGAAGCCGGTGACCGTCACCCATCCCGACGTGACGCGGTACCTGATGACGGTGCAGGAAGCGGTGCACCTGGTGCTCCAGGCGGCGAGCATCGGCCGCGACGGGGAGGCCCTGGTGCTGGACATGGGTGAGCCCGTCCGCATCGACGACCTGGCCCGCCGGATGGTCGCGCAGGCCACCACGCCGGTGCCGATCGTCTACACCGGGCTGCGACCGGGCGAGAAGTTGCACGAAGATCTGCTGGGTCAGGGCGAGACCGATCACCGTCCGTTGCATCCGCTGATCTCGCACGTGACCGTTCCCGTGCTCGATCCGTTGGAGATCAGCGGCCTGGATCCGTTCGACGAGCCTGACAAGATCGTCGACCAACTCGCCCGGCTCTGCGGCGATCTGCCCGGCGAGGCGGCCGCCGAGCAGCAGACGGACGTGGCCCTACCGCGCTGACCGTGGACACACCTGTCATCCGAGACCCGTCCAACCGGCTCGCTTCCCGTGACTCGTCTCGTTCCGGAAGTTCGCAGCTGGTCCACGTCAGGGGAGCTGATGGAAAAACCCGATACCCGAACCATCGTCGCGGACCTGCGGGCGTTGGGCCGGTCGGCGCCGTTGCGCGCCGCGTACGAGGCGTCCAAGCGGAGCGGCTTGCACCATGTGCTGTTCCGTGGCGGGGTGCCTCGGCACCACCGCGCCGTCCCGGTGCCACTGACCAACCTGATCCCGGGCAGCGATGAGGCACACCGGCGCTGCCTCGACGACGCCGGGCTCGTACTGCGACAAGGGCTGCGGGTCTTCGGCCACCGGGTACCGACCGGGGTGTCGGCACCCTGGTGCACCGACCCGCTGACGGCACAGCCCTGGCCGGCACTCCGACCGTGGTGGCGGATCGACATCCGCTCCGAGGCACGGCTGTCCGACGTGAAGTACAGCTGGGAGGCGGGACGTCACCGCGACCTGGTCGTACTCGCCCGTGCGGCCCGCCTCGACCCGGACGGCCCGTGGCTGGACGGGCTCACCGGGCTGTTGCGCTCCTGGTGCGAGCAGTCCCCGCCGGAGCGGGGCGTCAACTGGTACTCAAGCCTCGAACTCGCACTACGTGCCATCGGCTGGAGTCAGATCCTGACGCTGGTCGGCGAGCGGCTCCCGGCGGAGGTGGTGACCGCCACCGAGCGGCTGTTGCTGGCCAGCGCCCGGCATCTGATGATCGAGTTGCCGTACACGTTGAGCAGTATGCGCAACAACCACATGCTCGGCGACGCGCTCGGGCTCATCCTGCTGGCGCGGATGTTCCCCACCGCACGACCGGCGGGGTGGTGGGCGCGTACCGGCGAGAGGATGTTCGCCGCCCAGTGGCGTCGGCACCTTGCCCCGGACGGCCGGATGATCGAGGACTCGCTGTCGTACCACCGGTTCGTCCTGGAGATGCTCGTCGTCCGGGTGCTGCTCGGCAACGCACCGGCACACCTGCGACGTGACCTGCACTCGGCCAGCCGACACCTGGCGCGGCTCGGCGTGTTCGACGGCGACCTTCCGCAGTACGGCGACTGGGACGAGGGCCGCGTCCTGGCGTCGTCCGGCGACCCGCTCGACGTGGCCGGCTCGGTCGCGCTCGGGCTGGCGCTCGGCGGCGAGCGGGTGCCCGCGCAGTGGTACGCCGACTTCGACGAACTGGCGTGGTACGCGCCCACCCCGGCGGTGACCACCGCCCCCGCCACGATCACGACAGCCGCCACCGGTCTGCCGAGCCGAAGGGCCGCCACCGGTCGGCCGGGCTTGAAGGCCGCCACGGGTCGGCCGAGTGCGGTGGCCTCCGGCGGCATCGCCTACGTCACCCGGGGCCCGTGGCAGGTCTGGTTCAAGGTGGCCGGCGGGCCGTCGCACGGGCATGCCGACCTCACCTCCGTCTGGGTCAAACACGACGGCCGGTGGCTGATCGCGGACCCCGGCACCGGCACCTACAACGGGCCGCTGGACGTTCGCAACGGGCTGCGTACCTCCGCCGCCCACCCGGTGCGCCGGCCCGACGGCCAGGACCAACTCGTGCCGCACCGCGCGTTCCGCTGGCTCAACGCCGCATCCGGGCATCTCGGGGCGCCACTCGTCCTGGCGGACCGCACCATCCTGTTCGGCTGGCACGACGCGTACGCGCGCGGCCCCCGACCGGTGCGCGTCGGCCGCGCGGTGGTGGTGGCCGACGGGTACGTGGCGATCGTCGAGTTCGCCGACGCGCCGGCCGCCGGCAGAACGTGGTCGCTCACCATCCCGCTGCACCCCGACGTGACGATCGACGGCAACACCCTCGTCACCGGCGGCAGCAAGGTCGACCTGCTCGGGCTGCCCGGGCACACCGTGGCACGCGGTCGGTCGACACCGTTCGCGGGCTGGCACAGCCGTACCTACGGGTCCTGGGAGCCGGCGACCTGGATCACGGTCGAGGACCAGGCCGACACCGCCGTCTGGGCGCTCGGCGCGGTCCCCGGCACACCGCCGGACACGCACGCGCTCGACGGCCTCGCCTTCGCGGTGACCTGGCACCACGGCGGCGCCTGCCTCGCCGTCACCGACCTCGCCTCCGGGGACGTCCAGCGGATGGAAGTGCCGCGATGACAAACCTCAAGATCCTCGTGCTCAACCATTTCGCCGTACCCCGCGGCTACCCCGGCGGCACCCGGCACGTCGAGTTGTTCGGCCGGCTGACCGGTTGGGAGTACGTCATCATCGCCGGCCGGCGCAATCCGATCAGTGGTGTTGCGCAGCGCGCGGAACCGGGATTCCATCCGGTCGCCGTGACGCCGTACCGCAACAACGGCCTCGGCCGCGTCGTCAACTGGGCCAGCTACGCGGTGACGGCCACCGCCGCCGGTCTGCGGCAACCCCGCCCCGACGTGGTGTACGCCTCCTCACCGCACCTGCTGGCCGGGCTCTCCGGATGGGTGGTGGCGGCCCTGCGTCGTACCCCGTTCGTCCTGGAGGTCCGGGATCTGTGGCCGCAGGTGCTCGCCGACATGGGTGCGTTGTCGGAGACGTCGCTGCCGTACCGGGCCCTGGCACATCTGGAAAGGTTCCTCTACCGCCAGGCCGACCGCGTGGTCGTCATGGCACCCGGCGTGGTGGAGGCCATCGAGGCCGCCGGGGTCGCGCCCGAGCGGATCGCCTACATTCCCAACGCGGCCGACCCGGAGGACTTCCTGCCCAGCACCGATCGCCACACCCTGCGGTCGCGGTACGGGTTCACCCGTCGCACCGCCGTCTACACCGGCGCGCACGGCCCGGCCAACGGACTCGACCTGCTCCTGGACGCCGCCCGGGCGGTGCCCGAGATCGACGTCGTCCTCGTCGGATCCGGTGTGGAGAAGTCACGGCTACAAAAGGCGGCAAGCGACCTCGGCAACCTGCGGTTTCTTGATCCCGTTCCGAAGACCGAGCTGCCCGACCTGCTGCACGCCGCGGACATCGGCGTGCACGTCCTCGCCGACGTCGAGTTGTTCCGGTCCGCGGTCAGCCCCAACAAGGTGTTCGACTATCTGGCCGCCGGGCTGCCCGTCGTCACGAACAGCCCGGGGGTGGTCGGCGATCTGGTCATGGGCGCCAACTGTGGCTACGTGACACTGCCCGACCAACTCGCCCACGGTCTCGGTCAGCTGGTCCGGGCCGGCTCGGACGACCTGACGAAAATGGGAGCGTCCGGCCGGCGTTGGATTCGGGCCCACCAGTCGCGTACCGCGATGTCTCTCGCCCTCGGCCAGCTGCTCGCCCCGCTGGTCGACGAGCCGCGCGGACGCTGACCCCGCCCGCTCCCCCGCCCACCTGTCGGGTTGTCGTACGCCGGCCGCCGGGTCTGCGCACGGCGGCCGGCTTCGCAGGTCACGAGCCGAATCGGGCGCTCACGCCGACCTCGGCGTCGGTACGCGTGGGCGGGATCGAGCCAGGCCCGGGGCCGCCGGCCAGGGCCGCGATCACGGCCAGTACGGTCCGCGTCGTGGCGAACGACGCCTCGGTCTCCCGCTCGTCGGGACGCTGCCCGACGATGGTCTGCCGGACCTGGGCGAGAAGTTGCTGGTGTCCCTTGCCCGCGGCCACCCGTCGGATCTCCCGGCCGTCGACCTCCAGGCGCCTGAAGTCGTCGATCACCACGGTGTGCCCGCGGCCGAGGATCTCCACCCGCTCCTTCGAGGTCTGCTGATTCCCGCGCGTGCAGTACGTGATCGTCGCGGTGGACCCGTCCGGATATCCGAGCAGGATGCTCACGTCCTCTTCGAGCCCCAGCTCACCACGTCCGCTGCCGTACGCGTGCACGACGCTCGGCTCCCGACCCACCAGCCAGGACGCGAGGTCGACGAAGTGGCACACCTCGCCGCGGATCCGACCGCCCTGACGCCGGTCGTGGTACCAGTGCGAGTCGGGCAACCGCCCCGCGTTGATCCGGTACGCGACCGTCACCGGCCCCTCGCCGGCGGCCAGGATCCTCCTCGCGTGGCTCACCATCGGCGCGTGCCGCCGGTTGAAGCCGACGAACAGGTGGCCGGAGTTGCGGTGATAGGCGGCCGAGACCTCGTCGAGTTCGTCCTGCGTCAGCGCCAGTGGTTTCTCCACGAACACGTGTTTGCCGGCGTCCAGCGCCTGCCGGGCCAGGTCGGCGTGCGAGTCGTGCCGGCTGAGGATGAACACCACGTCGACGTCGTCGCGGCCGAGCAGGTCCGGCACGCTCCCGGTCACCGACGCGATGCCGTTGCGCTCGGCGAGGTGCCGGGCGGTGAGACCTTTGGCGGAGGTGACGGCGGTGAGGTCCGCCGCCCACCCGGCCGCCTTGAGTGCGGGCAGGAAGGTGGCCCTGGCGTAGAGCCCGGCCCCGATCAGCCCGGCCCGGGGACGCGACGAACCGCGACGTGGACGGATCAGCACCGTCTCACCGGCGGGCTCGATGGCAGCCGCGTAGCGCAGTTGCACCGCGAGCGAACGCGGATCGGCGGCCAGCGCCTCGTACGCCGCGCTCGCCTGCTCCACCTCGAAGACGTGCGTGACCAGGTCGTCGACCTGGATGCGCCGGCTGGCGACTAGGTCGAGATATGTCTCGATGTTGCCGCGCGCCGTCCAGCGCACATGCCCGATCGGGTAGTCGACGCCCCACTCCTCGTACGTCCGGTCGTAGCGACCGGGACCGTAGCTGCGGGCGAAACGCAGGTCGAGTTCCCGCTCGTAGAACGTCCGCCGGTCGAGTTCCAGCCCGACATCACCCACCACCACCAGCCGGGCGCGGTCACGGGCGATCTCGGCGCTGCGGGTGACCGGACCTGACGAGCGGGTCGCCGCGGTGATCAGTACCGCGTCCACGCCCCGCCCCCGGGTCATCTCCATGATCTCTTCCGTGGTCGCCGCACCCGCTTCGACCAGGCCGGTCGCACCGCCACTCGTGGCCAGTTCGGCCGTCCAGCCGCGCAGGTCGACACCGATGACCCGAAGCCCCGAGGCCAGCGCCAGACGCACCGACAGCTGCCCGACCAGGCCGAGGCCGACGACGGCCACCGTGCCACCCACCCCCACCTCGGCCTGCCGTAGCCCCTGCAGGGCGATGGCCGCCACCGCGCCGAAGGCGGCGGCCTGGTCGGACACCGCGTCAGGAACGGGCACCGCGAGCAGGCCGGGCACCGCCTGATACTCGGCGTGCCCCGCCGAGGCCGTGGCGACCCGCGTTCCCGGCCGAATGCCGTCGGTCGCGGCACCGGCGGTGACGACGACACCCGCCGCGCTGTACCCGAGGGGCATGTCCTCGTCCAGCCGGCCACGCACGGCAGCAAGTGTCGTGCGGACGCCGTCGGTGCGTGCCTTGTGCACGACCTGACGGACCAGGTCCGGCCGCGCCCGCGCCTTGCTCAGCAGGCTCGCCGACGCCAGCTCGCGAACGGCGCGTTCGGTCCCGGCGGAGAGCAGGGAACGACGCACGGCCACGAGCACCTCGGTGGCGGCCGGCTCGGGTCGCGGAACCTCCACGATCCTGACCTCGCCACCGGACACGGACTGGACGACCTGCTTCACGGGACCTGCCTCCAGGGAGTGAACACCTGGCGTCGGCGACAGCCAGCCCTTCAGGCGGTGCACGCAGCGACGCCTCCGTCACTCCAAACTGTACGGCGAATACCGTTATCAAACCGGATAACTTGTATCATTGGCGCGCCATTGAACAATTGCCGTCGATTAGTGCGAGGAATATTTGTCTACCGTCAGTGTCCTGCACATCACGGGCGCCCGTCCCAACTTTCCGAAAGCGGCACCGGTGATCCGCGCGCTCGACCGTCACGGCGTCGCACAGCGTCTGGTACACACCGGACAGCACTACGACGAGCGCATGTCCGAGGTCTTCTTCCGGCAGTTGGGGCTCCCCGAGCCGGACGAGAACCTGGCCGTCGGGTCAGGCAGCCACGCCCGCCAGACCGCCGACATGATGGTGCGGCTCGAGGCGTACTTCCAGGATGTGCGTCCTGACCTGGTGGTCGTCTACGGCGACGTGAACTCCACATTGGCCGCGACGCTGGTCGCCACCAAACTTGCCATTGCGGTGGCCCACGTGGAGGCGGGCCTGCGCAGTTTCAACCGGTCCATGCCGGAGGAGGTCAACAGGCTGGTCACCGACCGGCTCTCGGACCTGCTCTTCGCCACCAGCCCGGACGCGTTGGTGCACCTCGGCAACGAGGGCATAGCCGCGGAGAAGGTGTTCTTCGTCGGCAACCCGATGATCGACACGCTGCTCGCCAATCTTGATCGTTTCGAGGCGGCCACCATCCGCGATCAGTTGGGCCTACCCGAGCGGTACGTGGTGGCCACCCTGCACCGGCCGGCGAACGTCGACGACCCGGCGGACGCCGCCGAACTGGCCAAGGCCATGCACGGGGTGGCCGACCAGATCCAGGTGGTGCTGCCGCTGCATCCGCGCGGACGGCAGCGACTCGCCGCTGCGGGTCTCTTCCCGCATCCCGGAATCCGGGTCGTCGAACCTCTGGGCTACCTGGAGTTCCTCGGCCTCGTCCGCGGCGCCCAGGCGGTCGTCACCGACTCCGGAGGCGTCCAGGAAGAGACGACCGTGCTCGGTGTGCCGTGCCTGACCCTGCGGGCCGAGACGGAGCGCCCGGTGACCATCACCCACGGCACGAACCGACTGGTGACCCGGGCGGGCCTGATCGACGAGGTACGCGCACTGTTGACGGCAGGTCGGCGAGCCGGCGACTGGCCGGTACCACCGCTGTGGGACGGGCGGGCCGGTGAGCGCATCGCCGAGGTGATCGCCGGTTTCCTCAGCTGCGCGTGCCGGTCAGCGAACGACCGAGCCGGCGGTAGACGTTGACCGCGGTACGCGAGGTCTGCAGGCGCAGCTTGTCACCGTTCGTCAGCACCGCACGGGTCACACGCACCTGCCCGGAAAGAGCCCGCCGCAGCCACGGGGCCACCACGTCGGCGGCCCGTGGGACCCAGTCCTCGTCGACAGCGGGAGCCAGCACCCGTTCGTAGACCTTCAGCCCTTCGTAGGCCTGCCCGAAGAAGGCCGCGGTCTTCGGCGCGTACGAGATGGGAAACATCGGCACGTCCAGGGCCGCCCACAGGGCGCTCGAATGCAGCTTCATCGAGACCGCGATCGAGCATTCGGCCATCGCGGTGGCGAATTCGAGCAGGTCCACGCCGCGGTACGGCAGAACGGTCGCGTCGCGGGAACCGAGTTGCTGGCACACCTGCTCGGTGAAGCGCACATCCGGTCCGCCGGCGCCCGCCTCCAACACGAAGAACCGCACCGCGTCCACGCCGCAGGCTTCGGCGACCCGCCCGACGTGCCGAGCGGTGGCGGTGGCGTCCAGCCCTGGCCAGCGGCGCAGTGCCACGCCCAGCGACGTCGACCGGCCCGGTTCGCTCGACCGGACACCGAGTTGGGTGAGGAAGGTGCGGTCGACGAAGTCCCGGCACCGCTGGACGCGCCAGCCCAGTTGCCGCTCGGCCAGCAACACCGAGTCAGGGTCCCGTAGGTAGCACTCGTCGAACGGCGAGCCGAGTTCGCGTAGTCGCCGCTGCCAGTAGTCGCTCAACGGCCCCAGCCCCAGTCCGACGGCGAGTACCGGGACTGCCGGCCGATGCCGAGGCAGGAAACTCAGCCACTTGTACGGGGTGTGCGGGTGATGACTGGTCTGCAACAGACCACCACCACCGAACAGCACCGCAGCGCAACTCCGGAAGCTCAGTTCGCTGCGACGCGAGCCGGGCAGGTCCCGTCCCGGGCGTACCGGCACGGGGTCGAGCGCAATCCCCAGTCGGGCCGAGACGGCGGACCAGTCGATCGCTCTGCCACGGCTCAGATAGCGAACCTCGACGTCGTGCCGGGCGGCGACTGCCGCGGCCACCCCGGCGATCATGATCAGGTCATCGCCGAAGTTCCCGGCTTCGCCGAGACCGATCATTCCCACGGTCGGATTCATCGCGCTGATTGCTCCTCACGTCCAACAACAGATAGCTGAGCCACCAACAACCGGCGCTCAGAAAAGCGATCACGGCCATGGTGGCGGCGGCCCCGCCGGCCCCGAAAAGGACGCCACCGGCGACGATCGCCCCGACCCGGATCGGTCCGAGTACCCCGCCGATCAACAGCGCCCGGGCGCTGGCCGCCTGTACCCGATGCCCGGCGAACGCGACCAGGGCGACCGGCGCCAGCAGCGCTTCGACAGCGAACAGCGGCAGCAGCGGACGGGCGGCGCTCCAGTTGTCACCGAGCACGGCCCGCCCGGCCTCGTCCGGCAGCAGGCACACCACGAGCACCAGCGGAAAAACCAGACCGACGGTCAAGGCGATGACGGGACCGGCGGTGCGGATCCGGGTGCCCGCGGTGGTGGGCCGGGACCGCGCCAGATACGGAATGATCAGCGAGGAGAGCGTGGTCGTCAGCAGTGACACCGGTCCGAAGATCGTTCGGGCCGCGCTCAGGGCACCGACGACGGCCACGCCCGCCGTCGCCGCCAGGCCGGTGAGGGCCAGTTGGGCCGATCCCTTGGTGAGCAGGAACTGGGCCGCGAAGGTGGCGGCGACCCGGGTCTGCCGACCGTCGAGGCCCCACCCGGGCAGCGTGCCGTAGCCCTGACGCAGGGCAGCCACGATTCCGGTGCCGGCACCGACCACCGCCCAACCGGCGAAGATCGCGACCGGCGCGACCGGCGCGACCAGGGCCGCGACGACGACCGCCGTCACGCAGCCGGTCCAGAGACATTCCTGGACCAGAGCGACCCGGCTCTCGCCGATGCCGAGACTGATCGCCTTGACATAGTCATAGAGCACCAACCCGGGCAGCGCCAAGCCGACGATCGCGAGGTAGGGCGAGCCGAGCAGGATCCCGATCACCGCCGACACCGCGCCGACCAGCACGGCGATCGCGCAGGCCCGGCGCGCCCCGTCGGCGGCGGCGTTCGCGGCCGGCTCCGCCCGCGCGGCGAGGACCGACTCCGTGATCGCCGTACGGACCAGACCGATGACCATCACGTAGGTCGTGAAGGCGATGGCGAACTGGCCCAACCGCGACAGCGATTCGCCGCGCGCGATGGAGATCGAGACCATCAGGTTGCCCACGCTCGACAGCCCGTTCACCGACAACGCGACCACGGCCCGTCGGCCGAACCCGCGCCGGTTCTTCAGCCTGCCGAACAGACCGGCGGGGGTGCGCCGTGCACGGGTGACGGTCTTCGTCGAGGCCGGCGCAGTCACTTCCCCGGCCGGGCGGGCTCGTCGAGCAGGTCGGTGACGCTGTCGGTGGTGAGCCGGTCGTACGTGTCGGTGAAACGTCGCAGCGCGACCTGCCGGGAGAACATCGCCTCGCAACGGGTACGGGCGGCCGTCGCCATCCGGGCGCCGGAGCCGTCCAGCACGTCGAGCAGGCGCGCCGCGACCATCCGGCTGACCTCGGCCGTCGGCGTCAGTGGGACCAGCCAGCCGGTCAGCCCGTCGGCCACGCACTCACGCGCACCGTGCGTGGCGGTCAGCACGGTCGGGACACCACACGCCATCGCCTCCACCGCCGCGAGGCCGAGCCCCTCCTCGTAGGAGGTCTGCACGAACACGGAGGCGCCCTGGTAGAGCCCCACCAACTCGTCGGCCGGGACGTCGGATCGCACCCGCACCCGCCCGCCGAGCCCGAGTTCGGTGATGAGCGCCGACACCGAGGGCGCCGGCCGACCCTTGCCCGCCAGGATCAGCGGGGGCAGGTCGGATCGGGTCCGCAGGGCCTCGGCGTAGCCACGGACCATCCGATCGAGGCCCTTGCGGGGCTCTGCCAGCCGACCGACCGTGAGCAGATGCCCGTCGGCCCGCCAGCCGTGCCGCGATGGTACGAAGCGGTCGGTGTCCACACCGGGCGGCGCGAGCAGAACATTGGGCTGACCGAGTTGCTCGACCCAGTCGAAGATCACCTGGTTCTCCACCAGAACCGCGTCGACCGCGCGGAGGGTACGGCGTTCGATCCGCGCGGTGAGTCGGGTCATGCCGGCCCGCCACGCGCCCACCGCCCGCCCGCGCGCCGGAGGGTGCGAGCCCCGTTCCCACCGCGCCAGGGTGGCCATCTGCACCACCACCGGCGGACCTGCCGACAGCACCGGCGCCGCCCAGGCGGGGGTGCCGCAGACGACCTGGATACAGTCGTATCCGGACAGTGCCGAGGTCAACTCACGTCGGGGGCGGTACCGCATGAACTCCAACTCGACGGCGTTGGCACCCCAGTAGCGCTCGTGTGGTGGGGCGTCCGGACGGCCTCGCAGGCTCGGTCGCCACCAGGATCGGGGCGCCAGCAGCCGCCGACTCGACGCGTCGCGCGCCGACGTGGCCAGGTCGTGGATGTCCACCGTGTGCCGCCCGGTGGCGGTGAGCCCCTCGTAGAGCCAGTTGACGATGGTGCCCACCCCGCCGTTGCGGTGCAGTCCGTGGGTCACCAGAGCGATCCGGAGTCCTTCATGGGCGCCAGCGCCGGCCGACTCGCGGGCGGCCCGGCTTGTCGACCGGCGCCGACCGGCGAGCACCGGGCGAGGTATCTGTCGAACCTGAACGCGGCTGCGCTCTTGTTCCATTGAAAGCCCTCCGCTGGTCGGCGCCCGAAAGACAACCCAACCTAACAGCGCACCTCCCCGATATCGCGCAATTCACGCATGACGAAATGCCTTCGCGAATTCGCATTGTCGGGCGGCGGTTGAGCAGATCGGCTTGACCGAAAGCGATTCATCCTTCCTTTTTCAGCACCTCGGTCACCAGATCCTGGGCCTCCTGTTGGAGTCGGGCCAAATGATCGGGGCCCTGAAAGGACTCGGCGTAGACCTTGTAGACGTCCTCCGTGCCCGAGGGGCGGGCCGCGAACCAGCCGCTGGCCGTGGTCACCTTCAGCCCGCCGATCGGTGCCCCGTTGCCGGGGGCCGTGGTGAGGGTGGCGGTGATCGGCTCGCCGGCGAGTTCGGTGGCGCGTACCTGCTCCGGGGAGAGCTTGCCGAGCACGGCCTTCTGCTCCCGGGTGGCGGGCGCGTCGATCCGGGCGTACGCGGGCGCACCGAACCGCTCGGCCAGTTCCGCCCAGTGTTCGCTGGGCGTCCGGCCGGTCGTCGCAATGATCTCGGAGGCGAGCAGGCAGAGCAGGATGCCGTCCTTGTCGGTGGTCCACGTGCCACCGTCGCGGCGTAGGAAGGAGGCGCCCGCGCTCTCCTCACCACCGAAGCCGACCGTCCCGTCGAGCAGCCCGGGCACGAACCACTTGAAGCCCACCGGCACCTCCAGCAGCGGACGCCCGAGGTCGGCCGCCACCCGGTCGATCATGGAAGAGGAAACCAGGGTCTTGCCGACCGCCGCGTCCGGGCCCCACTGCTCACGGGTACGGAACAGGTGGGCGATCGCCACCGCCAGGTAGTGGTTCGGGTTCATCAGCCCGGCGTCGGGAGTGACGATGCCGTGCCGGTCGGCATCGGCGTCGTTGCCCGTGGCCACCTGGTATTCGGCCCGCATCGCAATCAGCGAGGCCATCGCGTTCGGCGAGGAGCAGTCCATCCGGATCTTGCCGTCCCCGTCGAGGGTCATGAACCGCCAGGTCGGGTCGACGGCCGGGTTGACCACGGTCAACTCCAGGCGGTGCCGCTGCGCGATCTCACCCCAGTAGGCGACGCTGGCCCCGCCGAGCGGGTCGGCGCCGATGCGGACCCCGGCAGCGCGGATCGCCTCGATGTCGATGGCCGCCGGCAGGTCGTCGACATACGCACCGAGGAAGTCGTACGTGCCGGTGGTGTCGACGGCGCGGGCCCGCGCGTACGGGATGCGGCGCACCTCCTTTCCCCCGGCGGCGAGGATCGCGTTCGCCCGGTCCTGGATCCACTTCGTGGCGTCGGAGTCGGCGGGACCGCCGTGGGTGGGGTTGTACTTGAAACCGCCGTCGTCCGGCGGGTTGTGCGACGGGGTGATCACGATGCCGTCGGCGAGCCCGGCGGTACGGCCCCGGTTGTGGGTGAGAATCGCGTGCGACACCGCCGGAGTGGGGGTGTAGCCGTCGCGGCTGTCCAGCAGCACCGTGACCTCGTTGGCGGCGAGCACCTCCAGCGCGTCCACGGCGGCCGGCGCGGACAGCGCGTGGGTGTCCCGGCCGAGGAAGAGTGGCCCGTCGACGCCGTGGGCCCGGCGGTAGTCGCAGAGCGCCTGGGTGACGGCGAGGATGTGGTCGGAGTTGAAGGCGTTGCGCAGGCTCGACCCCCGATGCCCGGAGGTGCCGAAGGAGACCTGCTGGGCCGGGTCGGCCGGGTCCGGATGCTCGGCGTAGTAGGCGGTCACCAGTCGCGGCACGTCGACCAGGTCGGCGGGCTGGGCCGGCTGCCCGGCCCGGGGATGACTACTCACGGTGCCTGCCTTTCGTTCGCGACTGCGGGGCTCGCAAGCTCACTCCTCGCACTCACCAGAGCCTGCCTTTCGTTCGCGACTGCGGGGCTCGCAAGCTCACTCCTCGCGCTCACGGTTCCACCTTCTGACCTTTGCCGATGACCACGATGCCGTTGTCGGAGACGGTGTAGCGCTGTCGGTCCCGTTCCAGGTCCACGCCGATCTCGGCGCCCTCGGGAACCTGGACGTTCTTGTCCAGGATGGCCCGGCGGATCACGGCATGTCGGCCGACCTCGACGCCCTCCATCAACACCGAGCCGTCCACGTGCGCCCAGGAGTGCACCTTCACCTTCGGCGAGACGATCGAGTTCTCCACCAGAGAACCGGAGATCACCGCGCCGGGCGAGACCATCGAGGCGACCGCGCGGCCGACCCGTTCGCCCCACTGGTGCACGAACTTGGCCGGCGGGTACGGCGGCTGCTCGGTGTAGATCGGCCAGTCGAAGTTGTAGAGGTTGAACACCGGATGGACGTTGATCAGATCCATGTGGGCGTCGTAGAAGGAGTCGAGCGTCCCCACGTCGCGCCAGTAGCCCCGGTCCCGGTCGGTGCTGCCGGGCACCTCGTTGTCGCGGAAGTCGTAGACGTTGGCCTCGCCCCGCTCGACCAGCATCGGGATGATGCTGCCACCCATGTCGTGCTTGCTGGACCGGTCCTCGGCGTCGCGCTCGACCGCGTCGATCAGCGCCCGGGTGGTGAAGACGTAGTTGCCCATCGAGGCGTAGATCTCGTCGGGGGCGTCGGGCAGCCCGACCGCGTCGGTGGGCTTCTCCCGGAAGGCCCGGATCCGGCGACCGTCCTCACCGACCTCGATGACGCCGAACTGGTCGGCCGTGGACAACGGCTGCCGGATGCCGGCCACGGTCACGCTGGCACCGGAGGCGATGTGCTCCTCCACCATCTGCCGTGGATCCATCCGGTAGATGTGGTCGGCGCCGAAGACGATCACGTAGTCGGGCTGCTCGTCGTAGATCAGGTTGAAGCTCTGATAGATCGCGTCGGCCGAGCCGGCGAACCACCACGGGCCACGGCGTTGCTGCGCGGGCACCGGCGTGACGTAGTTGCCGAGCAGCGTCGACATCCGCCAGGTCTTGGTGATGTGCCGGTCGAGGGAGTGGGACTTGTACTGGGTCAGCACGACGATCTTCAGATAGCCGGCGTTGGCCAGGTTGGAGAGGACGAAGTCGACCATGCGGTACATCCCGCCGAACGGGACGGCCGGCTTGGCCCGGTCCGTGGTCAACGGCATCAGGCGCTTGCCCTCTCCGCCGGCCAGGACGATCGCGAGCACCTTGGCAGCCATGCCCAGACGCTATCCATCCCGGTGCCGCTTCACCACTCGTACGGGCACACTTCTGCACTAGGGTGCCGGGCATGACCGACTCCACCGGACTGCGCGTCGACCTGCTCACCCGGGAATACCCACCGGAGGTCTACGGTGGCGCCGGGGTGCACGTCGAGTACCTGGCCCGTGAGCTGCGCCGACTCGCCGAGGTGCGGGTGCACTGCTTCGGCGCGCCGCGCACCGAGCCGGGGGTGCGGGCGTACGCCGAACCGCCGGGCCTGGCCGGCGCGAACCCGGCGTTGCGGACCATGGGGGTGGACCTGGAGATGGCCGCCGGGTGTGCCGGTGCGGACGTGGTGCACAGCCACACCTGGTACGCCAACCTGGCCGGGCACACCGCGAAGCTGCTGTACGGGGTGCCGCACGTGGTGACCGCGCACAGCCTGGAGCCGCTGCGACCGTGGAAGGCCGAGCAGCTCGGCGGCGGCTACGCGCTCTCCTCGTGGTGTGAACGCACCGCCTACGAGTCGGCCGACGCGATCGTGGCGGTCAGCGCGGGGATGCGCCGGGACGTGCTGACCGCGTACCCCTCGGTGGATCCCGACCGGGTGCACGTGATCTACAACGGCATCGACACCGCGCAGTACGCCCCGGACCCGGGCACCGACGTGCTGGCGCGCCTCGGCATCGACCCGGCCCTGCCCAGCGTGGTCTACGTCGGGCGGATCACCCGACAGAAGGGCCTGCCGCACCTGCTGCGCGCCGCCCGCGCCCTGCCGCCGCAGACGCAGCTCGTGCTGCTGGCCGGCGCACCGGACACGCCGGAGATCGCCGCCGAGGTGGAGGGTCTGGTCGCCGAGCTGCGGGCGAGCCGGTCCGGGGTGATCTGGGTGGCCGAGATGCTACCCAAACCCGAGGTGATCCAGGTGCTCACCCACGCCACGATCTTCGTCTGCCCGTCGGTGTACGAGCCGATGGGCATCGTCAACCTGGAGGCGATGGCCTGCGAAACCGCAGTGGTGGCCACCGCCACCGGCGGCATCCCCGAGGTGGTCGCCGACGGTGAGACCGGCCTGCTGGTCCCGATCGAGCAGGCCGGGCTGGACGGTACGCCGGTCGACCCGGCCCGTTTCGAGGCCGACCTGGCGGCGCGGCTGAACGAGCTGCTGGCCTCCTCCGAGCGCGCCGCTGCCCTGGGCCGGGCCGGACGTCGCCGGGCGGTCAAGCACTTCTCCTGGGACGCCATAGCCGCCCGCACCCTCACCCTCTACCGCTCACTGATGTAAGGAGGGGCGACCCACCCCTCCCCTGACCGGCGCCCTCTCGATTGGGCGGGATCGAATGATCCACACAGTTTCGGCGAAGTTGCGGTGTCAGGGTGTCCGGAAGGCAGCAACTTC
This sequence comes from Micromonospora sp. NPDC051196, assembly GCF_040682415.1. Taxonomy (NCBI): domain Bacteria; kingdom Bacillati; phylum Actinomycetota; class Actinomycetes; order Micromonosporales; family Micromonosporaceae; genus Micromonospora; species Micromonospora sp. NPDC051196. Next base: position 121,650 of record NZ_JBFBAY010000005.1, on the reverse strand, counting down.
CCCGGAACTGTGTGGATCAAGGGTCCAAGATCTCGTTTTCTGGTCGGACGAGCGCGAGGCGATCTCGCACAGTAGGTTTAGGCGGTGAGCGGACGGTTCCCGATCGAAGACGTCTCCCCCGTCGTCTCCTGCGGGCGTTATCCGGCCCGCGCCGTCGTCGGGGAACTGGTGCCGGTGGCGGCAACCGCGTACCGCGAGGGGCACGACGCGCTCGGCTGCAACGTGGTCTGGCTCGGCCCGGACGGGCAGGCCCGCCCGTTCACCCGGATGCACCCCGGTGAGCCCGGCCATGACCGTTGGCACGCCACCATCAGACCCGACACGGTCGGCGAGTGGATCTTCACGGTGGAGGCGTTCAGCGACCCCTACCTGACCTGGCACAACGCGGTCACCAAGAAGATCGCCGCCGGCCAGGGCACGGAAGACCTGGCCAATGACCTCGCCGAGGGCGTACGCGGGCTGACCGCCGCCGCCGACCTGGTGCCGGCGGCCAAGCGGGCCCGGATCGAGCAGGCCGTGGCCGCCCTGGGTGACTCGACGTTGCCGTTGCCGGAGCGGGTGGAGCCGGCGCTGGAGCTGGCCGAGCTGCTCTGGGCGTACCCGGTGCGGGAACTGGTCACCACCGGCGAGGCGTACCGCATCTGGGTGGATCGCGAACGGGCGCTCTACTCCGCCTGGTACGAGTTCTTCCCCCGCTCGGAGGGCGCGATCCCGGCCACCGTCGACGCACCGGCCCGTTCCGGCACCTTCGCCACCGCCACCGAGCGGCTGGCGGGGGTGGCGGCGATGGGTTTCGACGTGCTCTACCTGCCGCCGATCCACCCGATCGGCCGGGTCAACCGCAAGGGCCCCAACAACAGCCTGGTCGCCGGGCCGCACGACGTGGGTTCGCCGTGGGCGATCGGCGCCGCCGAGGGCGGGCACGACGCCATCCACCCCGACCTGGGTACGCCGCAGGACTTCCGCGACTTCGTCGTCGCCGCCGCCGAACACGGCCTGGAGGTGGCGATGGACCTGGCGTTGCAGTGCGCGCCGGACCACCCCTGGGTGACCGAGCACCCGGAATGGTTCACCACCCGCGCCGACGGCTCGATCGCGTACGCCGAGAACCCGCCGAAGAAGTACCAGGACATCTACCCGCTGAACTTCGACAACGACCCCGAGGGCATCCGCGCCGAGGTGCTGCGGGTGGTGCGGCACTGGGTCGGCGAGGGCGTGAAGATCTTCCGGGTGGACAACCCGCACACCAAGCCGGTCGACTTCTGGCACTGGCTGATCTGGGAGGTCAAGCGGACCGACCCGGACGTGCTCTTTCTCGCCGAGGCGTTCACCCGGCCGGCGATGATGCACGGGCTGGCCAAGGTCGGCTTCACCCAGTCGTACACGTACTTCACCTGGCGCACCTCGGCCATCGAGATGCGGGAGTACTGCGCGGAGCTGGTGGCGGCGGCCGACTACATGCGCCCGAACTTCTGGCCCAACACCCCGGACATCCTGCACGAGAGCCTGCAGCACGGCGGGCCGCCGATGTTCAAGATCCGGGCGGTGCTGGCGGCGCTGCTCTCCCCCTCCTGGGGCATGTACGCCGGCTTCGAGCTGTTCGAGCACGTCGCCCGCCCCGGCGCCGAGGAGTACCTGGACAACGAGAAGTACGAACTGCGCCCCCGGGACTGGGCCGAGGCCGAGGCGCAGGGGCGGTCGCTGGCGCCGCTCATCGCCACCCTGAACCGGGTGCGCCGGGACAATCCGGCCCTGCACCGGCTGCGCAACCTGGTCTTCCACGACATCGACAATCCGGCGCTGCTCTGCTGGTCCAAACGCGACCCGGCGACCGGCAACACGGTGCTGGTGGTCTGCTCGTTCGACTCGCAGACCGTGCAGTGGGGCAACACCACCCTCGACATGCCGGCGCTGGGCCTGGACTGGCACGACCGGTTCACCGTGCACGACGAGCTGACCGGCGCCGGCTACGACTGGGGGCAGCGCAACGCGGTGCGGCTCGACCCGTACCTGCAACCCGCCCACGTGTTCACCCTGCGGCGCCCCGACGCCGCGCCCTCGCCGACCCTGGCGGCCACCGCCACGCCTGCGCCGATCGCCACCACCGTGCCCGCCACTGCCGCCGGTCCCCGCGGCGGCACCGCCTCCGCGACGAAGGACGACGCCCGATGGACCAGCTGATCTCCGGGGAGACCCACGACCCGCACGCCGTGCTCGGGGCCCACCCGGCGAACGGGCGTACGGTGATCCGCACCCTGCGGCGGGGCGCGGACGAGGTGTGTCTGTTGGTCGGCGACCGCCGCTACCCGATGACCCGGGTGCACGAGGTGGGCGTGTTCGAGGCGACGGTGCCCGGCGAGGTGCTCGACTACCGGGTAGAGCTGGACGGGCAGTCGCACGACGATCCGTACCGCCACCCGCCGACCGTGGGCGAGTTGGACCTGCACCTGATCGGCGAGGGGCGACACGAGCGGCTCTGGGAGGCGCTCGGCGCCCGCGTACTCGACGGCGGGGTGGCGTTCGCGGTCTGGGCGCCCAACGCCCGGGGCGTACGCGTGGTGGGTGACTTCACCGGCTGGGCGCCGGACGACGGTTGGCCGATGCGCTCGCTGGGCGCCTCCGGCGTGTGGGAGATCTTCGTACCGGGGGTGCAGGTGGGGGCCCGGTACAAGTACCGGATCCTCGGCGCCGACGGCTACTGGCGGGACAAGGCCGACCCGCTCGCCGGGTACGCGGAGGTGCCACCGGCCACCGCCTCGGTGGTGCACCGGTCGACGTACGAGTGGACGGATGCGGAATGGCTGGCGCGGCGGGCGAAGCAGCAGCCGCACCAGGAACCGATGAGCGTGTACGAGGTGCACCTCGGCTCGTGGCGGCCGGGCCTCGGTTACCGGGAACTGGCCGAGCAGTTGGCCGCGTACGTGGTGGAGCTGGGTTTCACCCACGTGGAGTTCCTGCCGGTGATGGAGCACCCGTTCGGCGGCTCCTGGGGCTACCAGGTCACCGGCTACTTCGCCCCGACGTCCCGGTTCGGCGACCCGGACGACTTCCGTCACCTGGTGGACCGGCTGCACGCCGCCGGTATCGGGGTGATCCTGGACTGGGTGCCGGCCCACTTCCCCAAGGACGAGTGGGCCCTGGCCCGCTTCGACGGCACCCCGCTCTACGAACACCCCGACCCGCGCCGGGGTGAGCACCCCGACTGGGGCACGTACGTCTTCGACTTCGGCCGCCGCGAGGTCCGCAACTTCCTGGTCGCCAACGCGCTCTACTGGCTGGAGGAGTTCCACGTCGACGGGCTGCGGGTGGACGCGGTCGCCTCGATGCTCTACCTGGACTACTCCCGCGCCGACGGGCAGTGGGTGCCCAACCAGTACGGCGGCCGGGAGAACCTGGAGGCCATCGCGTTCATGCAGGAGACCAACGCGACGGTCTACAAACACCACCCCGGCGTGGTGATGATCGCCGAGGAGTCCACCGCCTGGCCGGGGGTGACCCGACCGACCAACGACAACGGGCTGGGTTACGGCTTCAAGTGGAACATGGGCTGGATGCACGACACCCTGCTCTACACCTCGAAGGACCCGATCTACCGGCAGCACCACCACCATCAGCTCACCTTCTCTCTGGCGTACGCCTGGAGCGAGAACTACGTGCTGCCGATCAGCCACGACGAGGTGGTGCACGGCAAGGGCTCGCTGCTGGGCAAGATGCCCGGCGACCAGTGGCAACGGCTGGCCAACGTACGCGTGCTGCTGGCGTACATGTGGGCGCACCCGGGCAAGCAACTGCTGTTCATGGGCTGCGAACTGGCCGACGAGCGGGAGTGGAGCGAGGAACGCGGCCTCGACTGGTACCTGCTGCACGATCCGGCGCGGGCCGGCGTGCAACGCCTCGTCGGCGACCTCAACCGGGTCTACCGGGACACCCCCGCCCTGTGGGCGCAGGACACTTCCCCCGCCGGTTTCCGCTGGCTCGCCGGTGACGACGTCGCCAACAACACGATCTCGTTCGTGCGGATCGCTCCCGACGGCACCACCCTGGCCTGCGTGGCCAACTTCTCCGCCCTGCCCCTGGAGGACTACCGCATCGGGCTACCGGCCGCCGGCACCTGGACGGAGGTGCTCAACACCGACGCCCACCACTACGGCGGCTCCGGCGTCGGCAACCTCGGCGCCGTCCACGCCGAGCCCGTGCCCTGGCACGGCCAACCCGCGTCGGTGGCGCTGCGCGTCCCTCCGCTCGGCGCCCTCTGGCTGCGCCCGGCGTGAAAGGGCAGCGCCGGCGACAGCAGCCGGGGTACCAGAGCAGACCGCTCAGAGCGGGATCAGAGCAGGCGGACTCAGACCAGGCCGGCGCCGCGCAGCAGGGTCCACAGACCGGCGCCGTCGGGGGCGGAGAGCCACTTCTGCCCCACCGGCCCCTCGGTCGGCCGGTCGTGCGGCACCGGCAGGCTGCCGGCGAGCACCGCCTGGGTGGGTGAGAGTCGGCGGATCGCCACCCCCGCCACGTTGTCCGGATGGGCGGCGGCGAACTCGCGGTAGATCTCCTGGTCGTGCTGGCCGTCGTCGCCGACGAGCAGCCAGCGTACGTCGGGAAACTCCTTGGCCAGCCGGGCCAGGGTGGCCCGCTTGTGTTCCCGGCCGCTGCGGAACCAGCGGTCCTGGGTGGGCCCCCAGTCGGTGAGCAGCAGCGGCCCCGCCGGATAGAGATGCCGGGACAGGAAGCGGGTGAGTGTCGGGGCGACGTTCCACGCGCCGGTGGACAGATAGAACACCGGCGCGCCGGGGTGGGCGGTGACCAGCCGCTCGTACAGCACGGCCATGCCGGGCACCGCGGCTCGGGCGTGCTCGTCGAGGACGAAGGTGTTCCAGGCGGCGAGCAGCGGGCGGGGCAGCGCGGTCACCATCACCGTGTCGTCGATGTCGGAGAGGATGCCGAAGCGGACCTCCGGATCCAGGATGCGCACCGGCGCCTCGACCGGTTCGGCGTCGGGCATGCTGAGCCGCACCGAACCCCAGCCCGGTGGCAGTTCCGCCTCGACCGTGGTGTCGATGAAGCCACTGCGGTCGGCCTGCGCCTCGTGCACCACCCCGCCGGTTTCGATGGTCACGGTGACATGCTTGGCCGGCAGGGTGGTGAAGCTTCGCCAGCCCCGGACCTTCTCCAGCCGACCCCGCTGGCGGGTGTCCGGTCGTCCCAGCAACACCCGGCACATCACCCGCACCCAACCGGGCGCGCCGTACCCGGTGTAGGCGATGATGTTGGTCCGCCAGCCCGTCCGCCGCAGTCGACGCTCGACCAGGGCGTGCACAGCGTCCTCGATCCGCGCGGCCCGGTGCAGGTTTGGTACGGCCAACTGGCCAGCGGGTGTGGGTGGCACGCCTGCAACCCTGCCACACCCCGGCGACCTCGGCCACGCGAGACCCGAGCTTCTTGATCGTCTGCGTTGGGGCGACCCGACCGGCCGTGGCGGGAGTCGGTGGCATGAAGACGATCAAGGGCAACCGCACCCGGGCCGGCTGCCGACCGTGAAACACTCCGGTCGGGACGGCGACGGGGGCGAGGTCGTGCCACGAGCAGGGTCGACAGCACAGCGACGGCGCGGACGGTGGCAGCCACGGCTCGACCGGCCCGCCCTCGTCGCGTTGCTCCTCGGCGTCCTCGGGGTCGGCTACCGGTTGTACCTGGTGCTGAACACCGTGCCGGTGGCCAACAGCGACGAGGCGACCTTCGGGTTGGCCGCGCTGCACATCGCGCAGGGCCGGGAACATCCGGTCTTCCTCTACGGCCAGCGGTACATGGGCATGTTGCAGTCCTACCTGGCCGCACCCCTGCTCGCGGTGACCGGGCCGAGTTGGCCGGCGCTGCGACTGCCGGTGCTCGCGCTCTACGCGCTGTTTCTCTGGCTGATCCACCGGCTGACCCGACGGATCGGCTCACCGTGGTTCGCCACCACGATCGTCGGGCTGCTGGCGCTCGGCTCCGAGCGGGTCATCCGGGACCAGGTGACGACGGTCGGTGGTCGCCCGGAGGTCAAGGTCGCCGTGCTGGCGATGTTGTTGATCGTGGTGGGACTGGCCCGGGGTACGCTGCGGCACCGCTGGTGGGCGGTCGGCGGCTTCGGGTTGCTCGCCGGACTGGCCCTCTGGTCGGACTGGCTGATCGTGCCGTACCTGGCGGTGGCGGCTCTGGCGCTGCTCTGGGTACTCCGTCGGGAACTGCTCGGCTGGGCCGGTCTGCTGCTGATCGCAGGCTTCGGCGTCGGTATCGCCCCGATGATCCGCGACAACCTGGTGGCCCCACCCGGGCAGGACTCCCTGTCGGTGCTCGGCCGGATCAGCGGCACGCAGGGACCCTCCCCCACATGGACGCAACGGCTCGACGGCGGGCTGTTGGAGGGGGTGCCGCTGGCCGCCGGGCTGTGTCCGGTCGAGGGCTGCGCCCGCTGGCAGGAGTGGTTCGGCCTGCTCTACCCGGTCTTGCTGGTCGTCGCGGCGGTGCTCGCCGGGTTCACGTACCGCCGGGCGGTCGGGCGGGGTGAGCGGGTGGTGCCGGTGGTGCAGCTCGCCCTGCTCGCCGGTGCGGCGCTGACCCTGCTGGCGTACGTGCGCAGTTCGCTCGCCGCGACGGACCCGCTGGGCAACGCTCGATACCTGTCGGTGCTGCAACTGTCGCTGCCGGCGGTGTTGTGGCCGCTGTGGGTGGCGGCGGTGGCCTGCTGGCGGGGCACGGTCGGCGCGGCGGGACGGCTGGTCGGCGCGCTGGCCACCGCCGTACTGGCCGCGTTGGCGGCGACGTCGCTGGTGGTCACCGTGCTGTTCGCCACCGTCGGCGCGGCGCCCGGCCGGGTGCAGGAACGCCAGTCCCGGCAACTCGCGGACACGGTCCGCGCCGCCGGGCTGCGCGAGGTGTACGGCGAGTATTGGACCTGCAACCGGCTGGTCTTCAACACCGCCGAGCAGGTGGTCTGCGGCGTGCTCGACGGTGACCTGCATCCCGGGCAGAACCGCTACCCGGCGTACTGGTGGCGACTGGCCCGCGCGGCACGGCCCGGATACGTGCTGGAGGCCGACGGACCGGCGGACCGGCGCCTGCGGGAGTTGCTCGGCGACCGGACGGACGCGGCGTTGGTGGCCGAGGTCGGCGGCTTTCGCGTCTACCACCCACCGACGCCGCTGCGACCGTGGCGGTGAGACGGGTCGTACGCTGGCCGGACCCCGGCGCGGAAGGTGCGGTCCGGGACGTCGAGGAGTCTTCGATGCTCATCCTGCTGCCGCCCTCGGAGGGTAAGGCCGAGGTCGGCGCTGGTCGCCGTCTGGACCTGGACCGGCTCTCGCTGCCGGAGCTGAGCCCCGTCCGCGAACAGGTGCTGGCCGCCTTGGTCACGCTCAGTGCCGGGCCGCCGGAGGCGGCGCTGGCCGCGCTCGGACTCGGCGTCGGCCAGCGCGGCGAGCTTCGCCGCAACGCCCGCCTGGACCGGGCGGCCACCGCACCGGCGGGCCGGATCTACACCGGGGTGCTCTACGAGGCCCTGGACCTGGCCACCCTCCCGCCACCGGCGCGCGGTGCGGCGACCCGACAGGTGTTGATCAGCTCAGGCCTGTGGGGGGCGGTACGGCTGACCGACCGGATTCCGCCGTACCGCTGCCCGATCGGGGCCCGGCTGCCCGGCGTCGGCGCGTTGCCGGCGCTCTGGCGGCCGGTGTTGGGACCGGCGCTGACCTCGGCGGCGGGTGCCGGACCGGTGCTCGACCTGCGTTCCGGTGCCTACGCCGCCGGCTGGACGCCGCGCGGTGAGCTCGCCGAACGCACCGTCACCGTACGAGTGCTGCACGAACGGGAGGTCGACGGGGCGCCGGTGCGTTCGGTGGTGAGCCACTTCAACAAGGCCACGAAGGGCCGGCTGGTGCGTGATCTGTTCCTGCACGGCGTCCGTCCGCGCAGCGTCGACGCGCTGGTGGGCGCGCTGCGCGAGCTGAAATACACGGTGTGCGAGCAGCCCTCGGCGCCGGGACGGCCACGCCAGGTCGACGTCGTGGTTTCCGAGCTGTAAACAGACGCAAGATTTCCTCAAGGCTGGACCGGATCGGTACCACGGCACGGTGTCTCGGGTCACCGTAATTGCACCCGACACCACGAGGAGGCCCTCCGGGTGGTTGCCGAACCGATTCTGCTCGACCGACCCCGCTCGCCGTCGATCCTGCCGCCCCTGGACTGGACGACCCTGGCCGACGCCTTCGAGGTGGCCTGCCTGCTGCGCTGCATGCCGCCTCCGGCCACGCCCGGTCAGCGTCACACCGGGCAGCAGCCCGGCATCCCCACCGCGATCGAATTCAACCGGGAGGAGGCGGCCCGCCGCACCCGACAGCTGCTGGACCGGCTCGGCATCCCGGTACAGCACGAGCTGGCCGTCGGTGGGCTGCGTCGCCGCTACGAGCTGCACCGACTGTACGTCTCCCGCGAAGACCGATCCGAGTACGCGGCGCTGATGGAGAACGGCTGGCGCCGGGGCCGACGGGAGCTGCTCGGCGGGCCGATACCCGGCGCCTCGACGGCACGCCGGCAGTGGCGCACCCGGTTGGCCTCCGCTGCCTGGCGGGCCGCGCTGCTGGCCGGGGGACGGCACGTCCGGCGACACATCCTCGGCGTACGGATCACCGACCGGGAACTCGCCGCCGTCCTGGTTCGCGGCGCCGCCCTGCTCGACGTACCGGCGTTGCTGCGCGCCGGCACCGGTTGCTACCTGGTCAGCGTCGCCCACGGCCCGGACCGGGATCGGATCCTGCACCATGCCGGCGAGGAGGTGGCCCACCGCCCGGTCGCCTGAGTAACCGACCCGGTCAGGGCAAACTGCACCGCGGTTGGGACACACTCCGCCACCCTGGGGTTGCGCCACAGGGGTCCGGCGGCGCACAGTGCTGCCCGTGACCCGTACCCGGTATGCTGCCCGAGACCGGCGGCCCGTCGCCAGCACGGCCATCCTGGTCGCCGTGCTGCTGGTCCTGCCCAGCCTCAGCGCCTGCCGGGACGATCCCGACGAGCCGGTACGTATCCGCATCGCCACCGGCAGCCCGACCGCCGTCTACCATGCCTTCGGCACGTCGCTGGCCGCCATCCTCAACCGGGAACTACCCGACGTCCATGCTGAGGTGCTGATCACAGCCGCCTCGGTGGAGAACGTCAGGCTACTCAAGGCCGGCGAGGTCGAACTCGGATTCACCCAGGCCGACGTGCTGCCCGCCTACCCGGGACCGGATCCGCCGGTGGTGGCGGTCGCCCGGGTCTACGACGACCTGCTGCACCTGGTCACCACCGCCGACAGTGCGGTCCGAACGTTGAGCGACCTGCGTGGGCGACGGGTGTCCATCGGGGCGGCCGGTTCCGGAACGGAGATCACGGTCAACCGGCTGCTCACCGTGGCCGGGCTGGACGACGCCGAGCTGCACCGGGTGCAGCTCGGCCTGGACGAGTCGGTGACCGCGCTACGCGGCGGCGAGATCGACGCCTTCTTCTTCTCCGGCGGTCTGCCGGTGCGGGCCGTGGCCCAGTTCGCCCAGGACACCCCCACCCGCATCGTCGACCTCGGCGAGTGGACCGTGCCGCTGCGCCGGGGCAACCGGGAGGTCTACGTGCCCCGGGACATCCCCCGGTCGGTGTACGGCATCGACCCGGTCACCGCCGTGGCCAACCCCAACTATCTGCTGGTCCGCGCCGACCTGCCGGAGGAGTTGGTCCGCCAGGTGACCCGGCTGCTGATGGAGCGCCGCGCCGAGCTGGCCGCGGCCCATCCGGCAGCCGGACGGATCAGCCCCCGTTCGGCGATCGCCACCCCGCCGTTGCCGCTGCATCCGGGCGCGGCCGCGTACTACCGCGACAGCAAGCCCTGAGTCAGCCGGTCAAACCGGGCGGACGGCCGGCTCAAGCGCGGCGGACGGTCCGTCGACGGCGGGCGGCACGTCGAGGGCGGGCGGCACGTCGAGGGCGGGCGGCACGTCGAGGGCGGGCGGCTCGGCCGGGGTGAACGGCCCGTCGGGGGTGGGCGGCTCGTCGGGAGCGGGGAACCACAGGGCGGCGACCAGTCCACGGGGCGAGTTCGGCTGCATGGTGAGGCGGCCGTCGGAGGCGTCCACGAGCACGGCCGCGATGGTCAGTCCCAGCCCGGCACCGTCGACGTTCTGCACCTCCGGGGCCCGCCAGAAGCGCTCGGTCGCCTGGCCGAGCTGACTTCGGGTCATCCCGGGGCCGGTGTCGCGTACCTCCAGGGCACAGCCGCCGTCGCGGGCTGTGACGGTGACCGTCACCTCGCCGCCCTGCCCGCTGAACTTCACCGCGTTGTCGATCAACGCGTCGAGCGCCTGGTCGATCGCGGTCGGCACGGTCCGGGCGTACACCGGGGCCGGGCCGGCGGCCAGACGCAGCGTCACCGACCGGTACCGGGCCAGCGGCTCCCACGCCGCCACCCGGGACTCCGCCACGGTCACCGCGTCGACGGTCACCCGCTGGTTTTCCCGGCGCTCCGCCCGGGCCAGGGTGAGCAGCCCGTCCAGCAGCAGGGCCAGCCGGTCGGTCTCCTCCAACGCGAGCTGATGTTCGGCGCGGCCCTGCTCGTCGGCCAGGCTGGGCCCGAGTTCCTCCACCCGCAGCCGCAAGGCGGTCAACGGGTTGCGCAGCTGATGACTGGCGTGCGCGACGAAGGCCCGCTGCCGGTCCATCACATCGGACACCACGTCGGCCATGTGGTTGAAACTCGCCGCCAGGCGACGCAGCTCCGGCGGGCCGAGCCGATGCTGTACGCGGGCTCCCCGGTCGCCCTCGGCGATCTCGTGGGTGACCGCGTCGAGTTCGGTGATCGGGCGCAGCACCCAGCCGGCCAGCCCGAACGCGGTCAGCACGCAGGCCAGCACGGCGATCAGCCCGGTGCCGGCCAGCAGCAGCCACCAGGTCGCCACCGTGCGACGGACTCCGTCGGCCGGGCTGGCGGTGACCACCGCCCCGAGCACCTCACCCCCGTCGTTGATGGGTACCGCCACCACGATCGGCCCGTCCACCCAGGGCCAGACCGAGTCGGGCCGGCTGGTCTGCTGCCCGGACAACGCGACGTCCAGCACCTCCCGGGTGCCCAGGGTCCAGCGCCAGCCCGGCGACGGGATCACCGCCGCCCCCTCCCGGTCGACCACCGCCGCGTCGATGCCGTACAGCTCCTCGTAGCTGGCCAGTTCGCTGGCGAGCGGGCCGGTCGTGCCGTCGCGCAGCGCCGGCCCGGCCAGCGAGGCGAACCGGGTGGCGTCGGCGACCCGGTCGGCCCGGATCCGTTCGGTCTCCCGGGTGGCCAGCGTCGCCGCCAGGGGCGTGCCCAACGCCACCAGGACCAGCACCATCAGCAGCAGATAGCTGATCACCAGGCGTCGTCGCACACCCGGCCCCTCACTCGGCCCGCAGCCGGTATCCGACGCCGCGGACGGTTTCCACCAGGCGTGGGTCGCCGAGTTTGCCGCGCAGCGAGCCGACGTGCACCTCGACGGTGTGCCGGTCGGCGAAGGTGGTCCCCCAGGCGTCGAGCAGGATCCGGTCGCGGGGCACCGCGACACCGGGTTGCCGGGCCAACGAGAGCAGGACGTCGAACTCCTTGCGGGTCAGCGGCACCGGCCGTTCGGCCACGGTGACCGTACGGGCCGCCACGTCGACCCGGACCGGGCCGACCTCGATCAGGTTGCGTTGCGGCGCGGTGTGCGAGGCCCGCCGGAGCACCGCCTCGATCCGGGCCTGCAACTCCACCATGGAGAAGGGTTTGACGACGTAGTCGTCGGCACCGAGGCGCAGGCCGAGTACCCGGTCGCGTTCCTCACCCCGGGCGGTGACCGCGATGATGCCGAGCTGACTGCTGCGTCCACGCAACTTCCGGCACAGGTCGGTGCCGTCGCCGTCGGGCAGGGTCAGGTCGAGCAGCACCAGGTCGCACGGGGCGGCGGCGAGGGCCGCTGCGACGGTGGCGGCGTGCTCCACCTCGTACCCGCGCCGGTGCAGGGCCGACGACAGGGCACCGGCCACCCGGCGGTCATCCTCGACCAACAGGATCCGCACCTGGCCTCCCATCAGGTCTGCTCCGCGCCGGAACGGTTCCGGTTGATGGTGGCAGAAGACCGGCCGGGGTGACAGGCCTGGGGGCGGTTGACCCGTGCTCAGAGGCCGAAGACCTCGTCGGAGGTGGCGTCGCGTACCCCGTCCACGAAGCCCTTGAAGGCGGGATCGTCGTGACTGGCCGGCACCGTGGTGACGACCTCGCCGGTGGCTTCGGTGACCGCGTCGATCAGCGGCGGAAAGTCGATCTCGGCGTCGGCGAGGGTGTCGTCGTCGGCCTCCCCGAGATTGATCACGTGCTGCACGTCCTCGGAGGGGGTGGCCGGGTCGTCGGCCCAGTCGGCTCCGGAGCGGTAGCACTCGTCGTAGAGCGCGCGCTGGCTGTCGGTCCAGTCCTCGTGGTAGCTCTCCATGCCCATCTCCCTGTGCGACGCCTGCCTTGTGAGCATGCCCGCCCGGGCGGCGGATCGGGCGGTAACCGGACAAGCCGCTATCGGCCGCGCGAATTCGCCCCCGCCGGCACCGTCGCCGGCCCGGCGGCCATGGTCACTGCCGGACCAGGCAGGTGACCGCGTTCGGGTGTACGGGCGGCTCGGCGGGCCGTTCGGCGACCAGGGTGTAGCCGGCCCGCTCGGCGGTACGCAGGGCGAACCGGTTCTGGCTGTAGAAGCAGATCGTGCCCACGTCCAGCCGATCCAGCGCGGCGATCACGTCGTCACGTTCCGGCCGCTCCGCCCTGGGGCCGCCGTTGGCGAACTTGCTCAACAGCAGCCGGTCCTGGGAGAACTGCGAGTTGATGTCGTACTCGACCAGGAAGAAGTCGCGGGGCAGCACCACCCGGGGCTGACTGCTCATCACCGGAATGGTCCGCATGATGCTCGCCGGCGCGAGCACGAGGCCGTCCGGGCGGTCGAGATCGATGATGAACTGCGCGATGGCCTGCCGTTCCGGCCGAATCTTCCAGGTCGGCTCCGCGTGCACCAGCACCCCGCTGCGTTCGTCCCACATTGGCACGGCGTAGACGGCGAACGAGGTCACCATCGCGGCGGCCAGCACCACACCGACCAGGGCCCGCACCACGCGCAGCCGGGTGGGCAGCCAAACGGTGCACAGCAGCCCGATCAACGCCGGCACGGCCAGCAGCCAGGGAACCCGCCAGAGCACCACCGAGATGCCGGTGACCGCGCTGAGCCATTCCAGCACCCCGGGAATCAGCAACACGCTCAGCGTCAGGGCACCGCCGGCCGCGAGCAACGCCGGGGTACGGCGGCGGGCCAGCAACGGACCGCACCACAAGGCGAGCCCGCCGATCACACCCACGATGCCGATCTCGAAGGTCCGCCGGTAGGTGTGCGCGGCGTCGTAGAAGTTGACGTCCGCCGCCGCCTCGTTGGCGGACGTGCCGAGGACCAACTGGGTGACGACCACCGCCCCGACCGGATAGGCCAGCGCGGCGACCCCGGCGACCAGCGCCGAGGACCAGCGCCCCACCAGCAGCATCATCAGGGCCGCCCCGCCGACCAGCAGCGGCAGGATGATCGCCGCGGTGGTGGTGAGCCCGATCGCGGCGATCGACAGCGCGACGATGAGCACCAGCCCGCGCTTGGACCGGTCGTCGAACCAACGGGTCAGGTACAGCCACATCAACGGCACGACCGCGGAGACGAACATGCCCTTGCCCTGGTAGAGGCGGGGCAGGTGGAAGGTGCCCAGTGCGGCGTCCGGGCCGCAGACCAGCGCCAGGAAGGCGACGGCCACGGTGAAGGCGAGCACCGGACGGCGCGGGGCCCAGCGCTGCACCAGCCGCCACAGCGCCAACACGGCGAGCACTGCCAGGACGGGCAACAGCAGGTACCAGGTGGCCGAGGCGCCCGGCATGCCGAAGAAGCGGGCAAGTGCTCCGGCGAAGACCTCGATGCTGGCGATCGGGGGCTGTGAGGCCATCGCCGGAAGGACGTTCTCGCTGAACAGGAAGTCGTTGAGGGGGACGATGTCGCGCTCGGCCACCCACACCGAGCGGCCCACGTAGTAGATGTCGTCGGGGGTGCTGCGGGCCAGGTAGAGCGAGGCCACCGCAGCCAGCCCGGCGATCAGCAGCGCGTACACCGACTGCCAGGCCTTCGGGGCGGGTGCGCTCGGCCGGGTCGGCGGGGTGGTCCGCCAGGTCCGCCAGGTCAGCAGCACCGCACCGATCGCGGCCACGGCCCCGGCGGAGCCCGGGACCCACCAGGAGATGCCCGCACCGGCAGGGGTACCGGCCAGACCGGCCGCGATCGCCGCGCCGGTGCCGACCAGCAGGGCCAACGCCGTCCACCAACGCTGGGCCACGCTCATCCGACCGGCTTGGTCGCCGGCCGGCACGGTCGTCGTCGGACCGGCCTCCCCCGTCGTGGGTGCGGGCCGCGCCGCAGTCGCCGGCTCGGCCGGATCCGCCGGCTCAGCCGGATCCGCCGGCTCAGCCGGATCCGCCGGCTCAGCCGTCCCGGCAGGGTCCGCCGTCCCGGCAGGGTCCGCTGGCTCGGCCGTTCCGGCGGGGTCCGCGGGGTCCGCCGTTCCGGCGGGGTCCGCCGGGTCCGCCGTCTCGTTTGGGTCGGCCGGGACCGTCGACTCGGCCGGGACCGTCGAGTTCGCCGGCTCCGCCGGGCCTCGGGCCGCACGTCGGCGGCGCCACCGCAGGCCGAGCCGGACCAGTACGGCGAGCACGGCCAGCACCGATCCGGCGACCAGCCAGATCCGCAGCGTCAGCGACGGGGCGAGGCCCAGCGGGAGGGCGGCGTGGTAGAGCAGTGTCCAGAGCGCGAACGCCAGCACCGCGCAGTCGGTCAGCAGTGCGGGTATCGCGGCGATTGCGTCCCGAACACCACCGAGCACGGCCCGAAACCGGCTGGGTGGGCCCGGAGCGGGTTCAGCCGAATCGTCGGCCGTTGCCGGCCGGGGTGCGGCGACGGCTTGGTCGGTCATCGACACGAGCGTCCTTGTCCTCGTACGGGCAGGTGCGGCTCAGGCGGGCGGTTCGCCGCCGTGGGCAGCCACCGTGCCGAGCGAACCACACCGAGAGTAGTAGCCAAAACTCGGGGATCGTTCGTGGCGGTGGCGTTCCGGGCCCGGGTCGCGGGACCGGACCGAGCCAGCGATACCCCGGACCCGCCCAGCTCAACCCGGCCTCGGCGCCTCGCGCTGGCGGGGCAGGGTGTCTGCGGCGCCGAGCGCCCGCGCCACCGAGTCCACCAGCGTTTCCAGGTAGCTGTCGGTGAACGGGGCACGGGCGATGGCCAGCCGCCAGTACAGCGGCCCCACGATCAGGTCCACCGCCGCGTCGGGGTCGGTCGTGGCCGGCAACTCTCCCCGGTGCACGGCGCGAGAGATCAGCCGGCCGACGATCTCCTGCTGCCGGGCCCGCAGCATCTGCTGAAGTGTCTCGTCGATGGTCGGGTTCCGCGCGGCCTCGGCCAGCAGATCCGGGACGATCTGCGAGGCCAGCGGGTGCGCGAGCGCGTGCGCCACCACCTGGTACAGCAGGGCGAGGTCGCTGCGCAGGCTGCCGGTGTCCAGCGCGGGCAGCCGAGCACCGGCGGCGGTGGTGACCACTTCCAGGACCAGGTCCAGCTTCGAGTTCCACCGGCGATAGATCGCCGTCTTGCTGACTCCGGCCCGGCGGGCCACCGCCTCGATGGAGAGCCGGCCGTAGCCGACCGCGGCGAGTTCCTGCATCAGGGCGCGGCGGATGGCCGTGGTGATCTCCCCACGGAGCACCGCCGCACCGGCCGGCGCACGCCTCTTCCCGGTCGTCACCTGGGACTCTTCTCGGCTGTCACGCAGGACAATGTACCGCAACGACGGTACGGTTGCGTCCCGACGTGTTTCGGACTACTGTCCACGCAGCGGCGAGGCGGCGCTCCGGGTACGAACACGCTAGATTCCATCGTCGCGAACGCACCCGCCGGCTCGACAAGATCGGAGCGCCCATCCCCATGGCCAACACCACGCTGGCCGACCCCGACTCCGGCCTACCCCCAGCGCAGCTGGCCGCCCGGCACGGGCTGCGCATGGCCGGTCAACGCCCCTCACTGGGCAGCTACACCCGCCAACTCTGGCGCTACCGGCACTTCATCACCGCGTACGCCAACGCCAAGCTGGCGGCCTCGTTCAGCAACGCCCGCCTCGGGCAACTCTGGCAGGTGCTCACGCCGCTGAGCAACGCGGCGGTCTACTACCTGATCTTCGGTCTGGTGCTCCAGCAGAGCCGGGGGATGGACAACTTCATCGCCTACCTCACCGCCGGGCTGTTCATCTTCAACTTCACCCAGACCAGCGTGCAGCAGGGCACCCAGGCGATCAGCGGCAACCTGGGGCTGATCCGGGCCCTGCACTTCCCGCGGGCCTGCCTGCCGCTGGCCATCACCATCACCCAGTTCCAGCAGCTGCTCGGCTCGATGGTGGTGCTGATCTGCATCGTGCTGGTCACCGGCGAACCGATCACCCTGATGTGGCTGATGCTGGTGCCGGCGGTGCTGCTCCAGACGGTGTTCAACGCCGGGCTGACCATGACGGTGGCCCGGCTGGGCGCCAAGGCCACGGACCTCAAGCAGGTGATGCCCTTCATCCTGCGGACCTGGATGTACGGCTCCGGCGTGCTCTACAGCGTCGAACTGTTCGCCGAGAACCTGCCGGGCTGGGCCACCGCCATCGTGCAGTTCAACCCGATGCTGATCTACATCGAGCTGGCCCGGGTGGCGCTGCTGGAGACCACGCCGCTGCTCAACGACTCCCTGCCCCTGACCTGGCTGATCGCGCTCGGCTGGTCGGCGGTGGTGGGTGTCGGGGGCTACCTTTACTTCTGGCGCGGCGAACAGGAGTACGGCCGTGGTTGATCACCTCGCGATGTCCAACGACGTTACGGTGACCCTGCCCCGGATTCAGGATCGGATCCCGACGGTGGTGGTCGACGACGCGCACGTCGTCTACCGGGTGCACAAGGGTGCCGCCGGCAGCCACAGCCCGGTGGCCGCACTGCGGCGGTTGGTGACCCGCACCTCGACACCGAACGTACGGGAGGTGCACGCGGTGCGGGGCGTCACCTTCACCGCGTACCGGGGCGAGGCGATCGGGCTGATCGGCACCAACGGCTCCGGCAAGTCGACCCTGCTGCGGGCCATCGCCGGGTTGCTGCCGGTGGAGCGGGGCGCGGTCTACACCGAGGGCCAGCCGTCCCTGCTCGGGGTGAACGCCGCGCTGCTCAACGACCTGTCCGGGGAGCGCAACGTCACGCTCGGCTGCCTGGCCATGGGCATGTCCCCGGCCGAGGTGCAGCGCCAACTGCCGGAGATCATCGAGTTCTCCGGGATCAATCAGCGGGGCGACTTCGCCTCGCTGCCGATGCGCACCTACTCCTCCGGCATGTCGGCCCGGTTGCGGTTCTCCATCGCCGCGGCCAAGCAGCACGACGTACTGCTGATCGACGAGGCCCTGGCCACCGGCGACAAGCGGTTCCGTAAGCGCAGCGAGGCGCGGGTACGGCAGCTGCGGGAGAACGCCGGAACCGTCTTCCTGGTCAGCCACCAGCTCTCCTCGGTACGCGACACGTGCGAACGGACGATCTGGCTGGAATCCGGATTAATTAGGATGGATGGCCCCACCGCAGAAGTGTTGGCCGCATACGAGGCATTCACCAACGGGAAGTAGAGTTTCGGTGAATGTCCGGCACCGTTCGGGCGACAACGCAGCGTCCGGACGATGAGCACCCGAGTTATCGTTCATTCCGTCGCCGCGCCGACGAGACCTTCCATTCGCGCAGCCCATCGCAGCCATGCACCGAGAGTGAGGACCGGCAATGACGCAGGACCAGACCACCGATTCGGGCACCACGCCGCAGAACTCGGCGCCGTGGCGACCCTCACGGACGGTGGCCGTGGTGCTGGCCGGCGGCACCGGCACCCGGCTCGGCCTCGGCATCCCCAAACAGCTGCTGAAGATCGCCGGTAAGCCGATCATCGAGCACACCCTGGCGGTCTTCGAGGCCGCACCGGAGATCGACGAGATCATCGTGCTGATGGCCAGCGGCCATATCGCCGAGGCGCAGCAGATCGTGGACAAGGCCGGCTTCCGTAAGGTCACCAAGGTCATCGAGGGTGGCGACACCCGTAACGCCACCACCCGCATCGCGCTGGACGCGGTGGGCGAGCAGGACTGCAACATCCTCTTCCACGACGCGGTGCGGCCCCTGCTCAGCGGCCGGATCGTGCGGGAGTGCGTGAACGCCCTCTGGACGTACTCGGCGGTCGACGTCGCCATCCCGTCGGCCGACACGATCATCCAGGTCGACGAGAACGAGTGCATCACCGACATCCCGGTGCGATCCACGCTGCGCCGGGGACAGACGCCGCAGGCGTTCCGTTCCAACACCATCCGGGAGGCCTACCGGCTGGCCGCCGGCGACCCGAACTTCGCGGCCACCGACGACTGCGGCGTGGTGCTGCGGTATCTGCCCGAGGTGCCGATCAAGGTAATCGACGGCTCGGACGAGAACATCAAGGTCACCCACCCGGTCGACGTGCACCTGGCGGACAAGCTCTTCCAGTTGGCCGCCGCCAAGGTCCCCCGGCTGGCCGACCAGCGCGCCTACAGCGACGAGGTCTCGGGCCGCACGATCGTCGTGTTCGGCGGCAGCTACGGCATCGGCCACGACCTGACCGAACTGGCCCGGCGCTACGGCGCCCAGGTCTTCCCGTTCAGCCGTTCCAGCACCGGCACCCACGTCGAGCGACCGGCCGACGTCGAGGCCGCGCTGAAGACGGCCTTCGAGGCCACCGGCCGGATCGACCACGTGGTGGTCACCGCCGGCATCCTGGAGAAGGGTTCGCTGGCCGAGATGGACCAGGAGACCATCGACCGGGTGCTCCAGGTCAACTTCGTCGGCCCGGTCACGGTCGCCCGACAGTCACTGCCCTACCTTCAGCACACCAAGGGCCAGCTGCTGCTCTACACCTCCAGCTCGTACACCCGGGGCCGGGCGGACTACGCGCTCTACTCGGCGACCAAGGCGGCCCTGGTCAACCTCACCCAGGCCCTGTCGGACGAGTGGGCCGAGCTGGGCGTACGGGTCAACGTCATCAACCCGGAGCGGACCGCCACCCCGATGCGGACCAAGGCGTTCGGCACCGAGCCCGAGCACACCCTGCTCTCGGCCGAGGCCGTCGCCCAGGCGTCGCTGGACGTACTGCTCTCCGACCTCACCGGTCAGGTGATCGACGTCCGCCGGCCGCCGGGCGAGGCGCCAGGCACGGTGGTGCCGGCCCAGGGCAGCCGGTCGGCCAGCACCGCCCCCGTCGGCTGACCGACGTACGACGACCGCGGAGGGCAGCACCGAGATGCGTGGTGACCTGGTCAGGAAGCTGGCCGCCCGGGGCCTGGCCACCGGCACGGCGGTCTTGGCGTTCATCGTGGTCGCGCTCACCGGCGCGACCACCTGGGGGCTCGGGCTGTCGGTGCTCGCCCTCGCCGCCACGGTCTGGGAACGCCGGGTCCGCCCCGGAGCGGACGGCGTCGCGGAAACCACGCTGATCGCGGCCGGGGTGCTGGTCGGTTACGCCCGGCAGCTCGACGCCGGCTTCGACCCGGCCCTGACCGGCACCGCGCTGATCCTGCTGGGGCTGATGGTGCTCACCGGCCCGCTGCGCGAGGCCGGAAACCTGGAGCTTCTCGCCGCCAACCTGCCGGTACGCAGCTGGGTGCCGCGGGTCACGTCCCGCCTCGGTGACGCCGTGGCGGGCCTGCTCGCGGTGTTGGCGCTGGCCGCCCTCGCGGCGCTGCCCGCCACGGTCGCCCTGGCGGCGAGCCTGCTGGTGGGTGGTGTCGTCGGCGCGGTCGCCGTCAAACTGGTCCAGCGGCGGTTGCGGCCCGGATCCGGCGGTTCGCCGGTGACCCGGGTACTGCGTCGGCACCAGCCGGAGTTCATGCTGTACTTCTCCGCCCCACCCGGATCCGAGTACCAGGTCACCATGTGGCTGCCGTACCTGGAGCGGATCGGCCGGCCGTTCGTGGTGATGCTGCGGGAGCCGGACGCCCTGCCCGTCATCGCGGCCAAGACCACCGCCCCCGTGCTCTACTGCCCCACCCTGCGCAGCATGGACGAGGTGCTGGTGCCGAGCCTGCGCGTGGCGTTCTACGTCAACCACGGCGCCAAGAACAGCCACTGCCTCCGGTTCACCCAGCTCACCCACGTGCAGTTGCACCACGGCGACAGCGACAAGGCATCCAGCGCCAACCCGGTGTCGGCGATCTTCGACCGGATCTTCGTCGCCGGCGAGGCGGCCATCGACCGGTACGCCCGGGCCGGGGTGGACATCCCGGCCGAGAAGTTCGTGGTGGTCGGCCGCCCTCAGGTCGAGGCGATCGAGGTACGCACCGGCCCGGCCCGCCGCCTGCCGAACCCGACGGTGCTCTACACCCCCACCTGGACCGGGCACCACGCCGACGCCGACTACTGTTCCCTGCCGATGGCCGAGGCGCTGCTGTCCCGGCTGCTCGACCGGGGTGCCACGGTGATCGTGCGGCCCCACCCGTACACCGCCCACAATCCGACGTCGGCCCGCCAGTTGGGGCGGCTGCACGACCTGCTCGCTGCCGACCGGGCGCGTACCGGCCGCCAGCACCTGTTCGGTGCCGCCGCGAGCGGGCTGACCCTGGCCGAGTCGGTGAACCGCGCGGACGCCCTGATCTCCGACGTGTCCGGGGTGGTGTCCGACTGGCTGCACTCGGGCAAGCCGTACGCGGTCACCGACACCGGCGTCGACGGTGACCGGTTCCTCGAACGGTTCCCACTGGCCGCCTCCGGCTACGTGCTGCGCCGGGACCTGGCCGACCTGGACGACGTGCTGACCCGGTTGCTCGACACCGACCCGCTGGCCGAGGCCCGCTGGGCGACCCGACGCCGATACCTGGGCGACTTCCCGGCCGAGGCGTACGCCGAGGCGTTCCTGACGGCCGCCCGACGCGAGCTGGATCCCTCCTGGGCCGCCCCGGCCCCCCGGGCCGCCAGCGCCGCGCCGTTGTCCCGCGCCATCTGAGCGACACCGCCGCCCGACACTCCCCCGGCGGCGGTCGGCTCATGGACACAGTGGACTCTGCCCGACAGTCGCTCGCGGCGCTGTGCTCCAATGAGGGTCATGATTCTCCAGCGCGTCGTCGCCGTCGTTCTGCTGCTGTACTGCTTCGTGGGGATGGTCCTCTCGCGTGTCTACCCGTTCATGGACGACTGGTCCGAATTGGCGGAGACGGCGATCGCGATCAGCAGCGGAGTGGCGGGAGTGCTCGGGGTGTGGCTGTGGTTACGCAAGTCCCCCGACCATGCCTCCCCCGAGCAGGCCGGCGACGGCGAACGCCCCTGACCGCGACCGGTCAGCGTACGGCGTCGAGGAGGGCCAGCACGGCTGCCGGATTCTCGACGTGGGCGTTGTGGCCGAGCCCGGGCAGTGTCACCACTGGGACCCCGTACTCCTTGAGCTGCGCGTCGGAGACCATCGGGTCGTGCTCGCCACGGGCCAGCAGGACCGGCGCGTCGATCGTGGCCAGCAGGGCGGTCAGGTCGGGCTCGCCGACGCCGAAGGCGGCCTGGTCCATCGCCAGCCGCCACCGGCGGTCCACCTGCCGCAGCCCGGCCGCCACGGCGGGATGGTCGGGGGTGAGCAGATCGGCCAGGCCGGCGACACGCAGGTACCGTCGCGCCGCCTCGTCACGGCTGTCGAACCAGGTGACCGGGCGGGCCGCGAGATCACCGGCGCGGGCCAGTTCCGCCGGGGACCAGACCGCCTTGATGCCGAGCCCGACCACCGCTTCGACCGTGACCGCCCGACTCGCGGCGGCCAACGCCAGGCCGACCACTCCGCCGAGCGAGTGGCCCAGCACGGTCACCCGCTCGCCGGGGTTCAGGCTCGGGGCGACCTGATCGGCGAACGCGGCGAACGAGTACTCCGACAGTGGGGGCGCTGCGCCGTGACCGGCCAGATCGGGGGCCAACCAGCACCCCGGCCACCGCTCGCGCAGCAGTGAGGCCCAGGGCAGCCACACGTCGCCGGTGGCACCCATTCCGTGCAGCAACAACAGCACCGGCGGGCCGGCCCGCTCACCCGACTCCGTGATCATGTCGGGCAGTCTGCCACCGCCGGCACCGGCTCGGCGAGAGCCGCGACCGGGACACGACACCGGGCGCCGGTCCCGACGGGGCCGGCGCCCGGTGTCGTGCGGCAGGAATCAGGAGGAGTAGCCGCGGGTGGCAGCCCAGTTGGCCAGATCGATGGTGCTCATCCAGTACGAGTAGTACGACGCGTCGGCCGAGTCGGCGATCTTCACCATCCGGCCCTCGTCCTCGTAGCCGACCACGGCGACGTAGTGGCCGCCGGGGAAGGAGTGCCAGCCTCCGGCGGTGTCCGTGGCGCTGCCGGCGACGTTCACCACGACACCGCGCCCGGCGGAGACCGCCGCCACGACGTCGGACTGAAGCTGGTCCATCTGGGCCGGGGTCGCCGAGCCGCCCGGAATCATCGTGGTCCGGTACGGGCTGCCCTTGACCACGGCGTTGAGGACGCGGGTGGTGTCCTGAGCCGAGTTGGTGCCGGCGTAGGTGGTGCCGAGCTGGGCGGCCAGGGTGTCCTGGTCGCGGTCGATGCCCGCGGCGCTGAGCGCGTTGCGTACCGCTGCCGGGCCGCAGTAGTAGCCGTTGATCTGGGCCTGGTAGTCGTACTTCAGCACCTTCTCGGCAGGCGGCTTCGGCGCGGCCTTCTCGACGGCCAAGTCCGGATCCGTCGCAGCGGCCTCCGGCGACGGCGAGGCGGCGGCGCGACTCGGCGGCGCACTGCTCGGGGCGGCACTGCTCGGGGCCGCACTGCTCGGGGCCGCACTGCTCGACGCGGCACCGCTCGGCTCGGTGGCGACCCGGGCCAGGCTGCGGGAGGCCACGGAGTTGTCACGCAACTCGGCCACGGCGGTCGTGTTGTGCGCGTCGACCGGAGCGTCGTCGGTCCCGGCGACCAGGGCGCCGGTGCCGGTGGCCAGGACGAGCGCCGCCGCCGAGGCGGCGACGATCTGGTAGGGGCGTTCGGTGGCCAGCCGACGAAGCTGACGCTTGAGGGTGTGCTTCAAGGGATCCTCCACGGGCTGAGGGGTGCACGGCGCACCGGCTCCGACGGTCCGGTCGGCACACGCAGGCCGACGACCGTCCGAGTACGCGGACGTGCCGTTTCAGGAGATGCGCCCGGAATCGGGCGGCTGCGGTGGGCCTGGGTCAGCGCGCGAACAACGAAGCGGCGAGCGCAGGCACCACGGTGCCGTGGAGGCTGGGGAATATCAGGGGGATCGAATTGTGCTGCACGAGGATGGGAACTCCTTCCGACACCGCCGACCGGGTTAGCTGACGGATTCGGGCGGGAAGATCGCCCTACCGCGGGCCGAGGCTCGCGGATTCACCCCAGTGGTGCAGTGGGTCCCCGGTTCGTGAGATCACGATTGAGCGGGTCGGCGCGGCGTCGCCACTTGCGATCGGTTACCGCACCGGACGGGCCGACACTACTGGGCGGTACGGCTCCTGCCAACCCCACCTTGACCTGCCTAAACATGATCCAGCGCAGTTATTTTCGGATATCAGCGAACTGTCGTCGCTCAATGGGACTCCGGGCCAGGAGAGCACCGTCGGGCGACAACCGGACCTCTCGCCGACAATGCCCAGGACATTGCGGCCAACATTCGACATCTGCGGTCCGGTGACCGATTCCCGCTCCGCTGTGACCGGGGTCACGAAATTGTCGACACACGCTACTCGGCAGATGCCGACCGACAACTGTTCTCAGCCCACCCTGGCCGGCCGCCAGCGCAGGACGGCGGCCGGCCGCCCGACGACGACCCGACGCGACGCCGGCAGGAGGTTCGGCCGCATCCGCTGCGCCGCAGCGTACGCCTCGGTGGACAGCGCACGGGCCGCGTCGACGGCCAGTTCGGCCGCCCGCCAGGCGTCGCGCTCCTGCTGCCGAGCCGTCTGGTAGGCCGCCTGCCGGCCGTCGCGTACCACCCGGGCCAGGAAGATCTCCTGCTCGGCGGGGTGGCGTCGGGGATCCCAACCGGCCCGGTGGGCCAGCGCGTCGGCGAGTTGCCGGGCCGACAGATCGCCGCGCCAGTACGCCGTCATCGCGGCGCGATGCAGCCAGCGTTCCCGGGCCGCGTACTCGGCGGGGGTTCGGGGCGTGTCGGGGCTGGGCAACCCGGTGGCGGCGGCGAGCCGTCGCGCGGCGGACTCCGCCTCGTCGTACGCGACCCAGGCACGGTCGAGCTCCACCTGGGCACGCTGCCACGCGGCGCGGCGGCGACCGGCGTTCTGCGCGGCGCCCGCCGCAGCCACGGCCACCTCGCCGGCATAGCGACGCAGGTCCGCCGCAGCGGCATCGCCGTCCAGGGTCTCCGGGGCACGGTCGGTCGACGGCACCGGCTCGGGCCGGGCGACCAGCGCGGTGAGCACGCCCAGCGCGAGCACCAGCAACACCGACCAGATGGCTGCGGCCCGGGGTACTTCAAGCAGGAACTGGTAGAGAACGGTCTTCTCCATGTCGGTACCTCAAAGGAAGACGATGCGGCGGCATTGGGTGTCACCGATCTCGGACCGCCGCCTGGGCGCGTCCGGATCGGCCGATGGTGAAGCGCAGGGTCCCATCCGCGTTGGGATCCCGATCGCAGCGGCCCGTCGCTGGCTTCCGGCCGGTTGGCGTGGCGGGAAGGCGGACCGGGACGGCCCGCGCGGGGCCGTCCGGATCACCCCGGCGGTACGGGCGGGGAGTCAGTGGCCGGGCGGGGCACGGGCGGAACACGGGCCCGGGGTCAGCGCCGCAGGAAGCTGACCGTGCGCGCCTGTGATGCCCGGCTCGGCAACCTGGTGTGGCCAGGTCGGCGACACCGGCGCCGTCGCGGGCCCACCCCCGGGGCGATCGTCGCGCCCGCTGTCGAGCGGGTCGACCGTCTGCTGGATCGCGGGGTGCCCGTCGCAGGCCGGTGGCGTCATCGCGCCGGCTGGCGACTGAGCGGCGTCGGCCACGGTGAATTGCCAGGCAGGGCCAGCCGCCCGGTCGAGAGCGTGCGCGGGCATCGCCCAGGTGCCGAGGGTGAACGCGGCAGCGACCGCGAACCCGGTCAGCAGCCGTGCCGCCCAGCGCGCCAGCCACCACAGAGGACGGGTGGAGACGACCGGGAGCACGTTGTCACGCTACCGTCGGGGCCCGCAGGCCGCACCGCCGGCCGGCGTGTCGCAACGAAGAACTTGATTCGGGTTGATACCCGGGTGCCTGGTCAGCGGGCTCAGAGGTCACCGTCCAGGTCGGACCCGAGACGGCGCCCCGACATCGGGTACGGGCTCGACATCGGGTACGGGCTGCACGGCGGGTACGGGCTCGGCGGCACTCGGCGGGGTCGACCGGCGAGGGGTCAGGCGACGCATCATCGGCTGTTCGACGAACCGGTGCACCAGTGCGGCGATCCCCAGCGTGAGCACCAGGAAGCCGATCACCGCAGCCGGGCCCCACCAGCCGGGCAGGCCGGTCCCCCAGTCTCCGGTGACCCGGAGGATGGTCATGATCACGAACACGTGCACCAGGTAGAAGGCGAACGAGACCTCGCCGAGCCAGACCATCGGGCGCGACCGCAGCGGCGAACGACGCCCCCGCACGTCGGCGTCCGCCGCCGCGGCGATGACCACCACGTACGCCACCGACAGCAGCGCCGCCCAGAACTCGGCCCGAATCCACTGCGCGGCGACCACCCAGGTCACCACGAAGATGAGGCTTGCCAGGGGCAGGCCGGGCCCCCGCCAGCGCCCGCGCAGCATGAGCTCGGCGGCGGCCACACCCATCCAGAACTCCAACGAGCGGACCAGGGGAAACACCTGCGTGAACCACCACCGGCTCTGCTCCGGCACCAGCGTCTGCGCGGGCCACAGCGCCAGGATCAGCAGCGGTACGGCGATCACCACGGCCCACAGCATCCAAGGTCGGGCCCGCCGCACCAGGGGCAGGGCCAGCGGCAGGCACAGGTAGAAGAAGAGTTCGCAGGACAGCGACCAGCTCACGTTGTTGACGCTGTAGAAGTACCCGGGACGGGGATCCCAGGCCTGGAGCAGGAACAGGTTCTCCAGCGCCGCGACGGGGTTGATCGGATCGGCGAACCAGACGGCGGCCACCATGGCCACCGCCCAGAGCAGTACGTGGTTCGGATAGATCTTGGCGAACCGGCGCCGCCAGAACCCTCGCCGGGAGTCGCCGGGTCGGGCCGACCAGACGAGCACGAAGCCGCTGAGGATGAAGAAGAACTGCACCCCGGACAGGCCCAGGGTGAAGATCTTGCCGACGACCGCCTGGTAGTCCGGCTCGGCGATGATCCGCATGGTGCCGGCGTGGAAGCCGAAGACCAGCAGCGCGGCTATCCACCGCAGACCGGTCAGCGACGGTAGTCGGCTCGCCTGGCCCCGGCCGGGCCCGATGCCCGCCGGTGCCGCCACTGGCGCGCTGGTCATGCCGGCATCTCCGGCGTCGGCGGCGTCGGCGGCGTCGGCGGCACGCGTGTCTCCTCCCAACGGGCCAAGCTACCCGGCCCGATCGGCTACCGGTGGCGACCCGACCGGTGCCGCCCGTCGGGCACCCTACCCGGTGGGCCGTCGACCCACCCGTCGGGACCGGACGGCACCGCGATCACCGCAGCCAGTGATGACCATCTCGCTGTTCAGTCGGTTCACCGCTGCCGGCCATGTCCGGTTTCCGCCTCGTCCATCCGAGCGGTCGAAGGTGTCGGCGTGGTCAATCAGCCGACGGAAGCGCCGCTGCTGAGCATCGTCGTGCCGGTCTACGACGTCGAGGCGTACCTGCGTCAGTGCCTCGACTCGATCCGTGACGACGTGCCCGCGGACGAGACAGCAACGGTGGAGCTGATCGTGGTGAACGACGCCTCGCCGGACGGCTGTGGGCAGCTGCTGCGGGAGTACGCCGCCGCCCACCCGGGTGTGCGGGTGCTGCACCTGGACACGAATGTCGGCC
This sequence comes from Micromonospora sp. NPDC051196, assembly GCF_040682415.1. Classification (NCBI taxonomy): domain Bacteria; kingdom Bacillati; phylum Actinomycetota; class Actinomycetes; order Micromonosporales; family Micromonosporaceae; genus Micromonospora; species Micromonospora sp. NPDC051196. The sequence continues at coordinate 94,510 of NZ_JBFBAY010000005.1, read as the reverse complement.
TCGGACCGGCGCGTAACGCGGGTCTGGACGTGGCCACCGGCGAGTACGTCTGGTTCGTCGACAGTGACGACTGGCTGCCGCCGGGCACCATCGCGGCCGTGCTCGACCGGCTGCGTGCCGACCGGCCCGACGTGATGATGATCGACCACCTGCGGGTGCACGAGTGCGGGCGTCGCGACATCGACGTCAGCAGCCGCCTGTTGCGCGCGACCCCCGGCGTGGTGCGGCTGGCCGACCGACCGCAGCTGCTGCGGGTGCAACACACCGCCTGGAACAAGGTGGTACGCCGGGAGTTCATGGCCACGCTGGGGCTGCGCTTCCACCCAGGTTGGTACGAGGACATCCCGTTCAGCCATCCACTGCTGATCGGCGCGGACCGGATCTCGGTACTGGACCGGGTCTGCTACCTGTACCGGCAGGGGCGCCGGGGCGCCATCACTTCGACCCGCAGCGGCCGGCACTTCGACGCCTTCGCCCAGTACGACCGGCTGTTCGCCTGGCTGCGGCAACGCCACCCCGACGGGCGTTGGCACGCCGAACTGTTCGACCTCATGGTGAACCACTTCCTGGTGGTGGTCGGCAACGACGACCGGTTGCACCCGCACCTGCGGCGGCACTTCTTCCGCCAGGTCGCCGCGCACTACCGCCGGCATCTGCCCGCTGGGGGTTACCCCCGGCCGGGCGGGGTGGCCGGGCTCAAGCACCGGCTGGTCGACCGCAACAACTACCTGGCGTACGCGGCCCTGCGCCGCGCCCACCGACTGGCCGGCCGGCTGGGCAACCCACCGACCACACCGGCCACACCGCCCGCGACGGCCGACGGGGACGCCGGGCCGGACCCCACCGCACCACGCCCGCTGGTGCGGACACACGGAAACGGAAAGCGATGACCACGCTCACCATCGGACCGCATCAGGTCGGCACCGGCGAACGCCCCTTCGTGGTGGCGGAGATGTCCGGAAATCACAACGGCGACCTGGACCGGGCACTGGCCATCGTGGACGCGGTGGCGGCCAGCGGTGCGCACGCGCTGAAGCTCCAGACGTACCGGCCGGACACCATCACCATCGACGTCGACACGCCTGCCTTCCGCATCTCGGGCGGCCACGAACTGTGGGCCGGGCAGAACCTCTACCAGCTCTACGAGCGGGCCCACACCCCGTACGAATGGCACGGTCCGATCTTCGAACGGGCTCGCGAGCGGGGTCTGACCGTCTTCTCCTCCCCGTTCGACGCCTCAGCCGTCGAACTGCTGGAGGGACTGGACGCGCCCGCGTACAAGATCGCATCTTCGGAGCTTGTCGACCTGCCGTTGATCCGGCTCGTCGCCGCCACCGGCAAGCCGCTGATCATCTCCACCGGGATGGCCACCATTGCCGAGATCGACGCCGCGGTCCGCACGGCCCGGTCCGCCGGTGCGGGCGGGATCGTGTTGCTGGCCTGCACCGCCGCCTACCCGGCACCGCCCGCCGACAGCAATCTGCGTCGCATCCCGGTGCTCGCCGAGGCGTTCGACGTGCCGGTCGGCCTCTCCGACCACACCCCCGGCATCGGTGTGCCCGTCGCCTCGGTGGCGCTCGGTGCCTGCTTCATCGAGAAGCACGTCACCCTGGACCGGGCCGACGGCGGCGTGGACTCCGACTTCTCCCTGAATCCGGCGGAATTGTCGGCCCTGGTCGTCGAGACGGAACGGGCCCACGCGGCACTAGGCGGCACCACCATCGGCCCGACCCCGGCCGAGCGGGAGGGGCTCCGCTTCCGTCGCTCGCTGTACGTGGTGGCCGACGTCCGCGCCGGCGACGAGGTCACCGCAGCGAACGTCCGCTCGATCCGACCGGCCGGCGGACTGTCCCCAGTGGAGGTCGACCGGGTGCTGGGCCGCCGCTTCACCGTCGACGCCGCACGCGGCACCCCGCTCAGCTGGGACCTGATCTGACGCTCAGGCTGGTTGCCGCAGCACGAATGCGAGCCCCACGACCGCGAGCCGGCCACCCCCTGAGTCGATCACGACCGTCACTATCTGCGCCCAGCCCGCCCCAACTTCCCATGTCGCCTGGTGACGTCTGCGGCGTTTCGGGGCGGTCGGTGGTGACGAAGGCGACGGTGACGACCAGGTCGGCGAGGGTCAGGGTGCGCCAGAGCCAGTCGGTGCGGGGCGGCACCTCAAGTCCGTGGCGTTGCCACCAGCTGGCGATCGGGACGTCGGTGAGCTTGGCCAGGCATTCGGCGCGGGTCCAGCGCGCCCAGAAGTCGGAGGTGCCGAAGCGGCGGGCCAGCGCCGTCGGCACCGGTGCGCCGACTCGCTCGGCGTCGATCGCCACCCGCCAGCGCGGTACCGGCGGCGCGTACCAGCCGACGCAGCGGCCGTCGTCCAGATAGCTGCGGGTGGTCGCGCCGACCGAATCAACCGGGGAGGCGAGCCGCAGATGCCGGTGCGCGGCCGCCAGCAGCGCGGCGACCGACGGCACCGGAGACAGCGCCGCTCGCGCGCCCACCGACGGCGCCTCAGACCCGTCCGTGGGTACGCCGGGTGGCTCAGCTCCGTCAGTGCGCACGACGGCTGGCCCCGGGCTGTCGGCCCGGGACCAGCGCTGGTCGGGGTCAGATCGAGGCGGCACCGTCGACCACGAGGATCTGTCCGTTGATGTTTGTCTGCTCGCGCAGCAGCATCCGTACCACCGGCAGCACCTCCTCCGGCTCGGTCAGGTGACCGGTCGGGGTGCGGCGCACGATCTGCTCCAGTTGAGTGTGGCCGAGCACCGCCGACATCTCCGAGGCGAAGAAGCCGGGTGCGACGGCGTTGACCAGGAGCCGCCCGCCCAGCTCCCGGGCCAGCGAGCGGGTCGCGGCGTCCATCCCACCCTTGGTGGCCGAGTACGCGACCAGGCCGGGAAAGCCGCGCTGCCCGCAGATCGAGGTGATGTTGACGATCCGCCCGCGCCGCCCCTGAGCCAGCATCCGGCGTACGACCAGCCGGGTGAGCTGCAACGGCGCGGTCAGGTTCGTCTCGATGATTCCCGCCAGGTCGGCGGTGGCGGTGTGTACGTGCAGCGAGTCCTGCCCGACGGCGGCGTTGTTGACAAGTCCGTCGATCGGCCCGAGGTGATCCTCGGCGGCCCGGACGAACGCCTGCACGGCGGCGAGATCGGTGACGTCCACCGAGCCGACGTACGACCGGTCCGGCTGGGCGTCGGCGAGCTTCGCCAACTCCGGGGTGACGGTACGGGCGAAGGCGGCCACCTTCAGGCCGGCGTCGAGCAGGTCGGTGACGATCGCGAGGCCCAGCCCGCGCGAACCACCGGAGACGAGCACCACGGTGGACGGCGGGACTGCCGGAGCGGTGATGGTGGGGTCAGACATCGCTTTTCAGGGTCTCCTTGACGGGGATCTCGGTCAGCACCCGGATCCGGCGCGGCACCGCGTAATCGGGCAGGCGGTCGGCGCACCAGCGCACCAGCGCCGCCTCGGCGGCCGGCCCGGCGGTGTGCGGGGTGGATACCACCTCGGCGACGACGAGGTGGCCGAGCAGTGGCGCACGCCGGGCACCGACCCGGGCCCAGGCCACCTGCGGATGAGCGGTCAGTACGTCCCGGACCGCGCCGGCGGAGACCTTGCTGCCCCCCACGTTGATCTCGTCGGAGTCGAGACGACCGGTGATCAGCACCCGGTCACCGACGACCTGCACCCGGTCGCCGGTCCGGACCGGGCCGGCGAGTCCGGCGCCGTGGTACGGCGAGGTGACCACCAGTTCCCCGTCGCGTACGCCGAGGGTGGGGCGTCCCGGTGCCGTCCGGTCCAGCCACTCGACCGGGAACCCGGCCCGGCCGTCGTGCACCACGATCGCGGCGCCGACCTCGGAGGAGGCGTAGATCCAGGAGATCCGGCTGGTGGGAAAGACCTCGCGGAGCCGGTCCAGGATCGCCTGGTCGACCGGTTCGCCACCGAGGGTGAGCTGGCGCAGCGGCACCTCGGCGAGGGCGGCGGGATCGCGGTGCAGCGCCCGGCGCCAGAAGGTCGGCGTGCCGGAGGCGGCGTCCACCCCGTGCGCGGCGGCCAGCGCCGGCCAGTCGTCGAGCTGGTCCGGTTCCACCACCACCAGGTGCTGCCCCGGCTGGGTCAGTGACAGCGTCACCACCTGCCACCAGGCGTAGCTGCCCGGCGCGTACGGGCACAGCCAGGTCCGGCCGGGTTGGCGACCCCGGACGGTGGTCAACGACTCCAGGGTGTGCCCGACCCGCTTGGGGCGGCCGGTGGTGCCGGAGGTGAGCAGCCACAGCCGGCCGGCTTCGCCGGCACGTGGCCGGGCCGGCGCGAGGTCAGCACCGCCGGTGTCGGTGACGGTGAACCCGGCCTCGGCCAGTTCGGCGCGCATCGCGGTGTCGACCCGGCTGGCCGTGGTGAGCAGCAACTCGGTGCCGTGCACCGCGTGGTGGCGCGCGGCGGCCAGGGCGTACCGGGCGCGGTGCGCGAGGACCGCGGCCGGGGCGGGCAGGCTCAGTTCCGGCAGGTCCCGCCAGGACAGTGTCACGCCGTCGACCACGACCCGGTTGTCGATGCCGGCCGGCTGCGGCAGCGCCGGTCGGGTGGCCCCCACGCTCACGGTCGCTGGAGGTCGGCGAGGAAGTCGAGGACGTCACCGACGTCGGCGATCCGGCGCAGTCCCGCCGCGTCGAAGTTCAACTCCTCGCCGGTCTCGTCCTCCACCCGCAACGCCAACTCGGAGAAGTCCAACGACCGGAAGCCGATCTCCCGCAGATCCGCGCCGTCGTCATCGGGCAGCACCTTGCCCTGGTTGGCCAGCACCTGTCCCATGAGGTCGCGAATTCGCGCACGACTCAATTCCGTCATGCGGCGGAGTGTACAGCCAGGTCTTTCATGATTAGGGTTCCCGGGGTCCGAAAAATTGATCCGGAAGCGAGCGGGACGTGTTGCGTAACGCCACCGAAGACGACGTTAACCTGATGTTGTCCTGGCGTAATCAGGACAACAACCGGCAGGTCAGCAAGACACACCATGTCATCACCGCCGACGAGCACGCCCGATGGTGGGCGGCCACCCGGAGCGACCCCGCCCGGCGGGTGCTGATCTACCTGCACGGCTATACGCCCTGCGGGGTGGTCACCTTCTTCGACCTGCGGTTCGACGGATCGCGTACCGGCTCCTGGGGTTTCTACCTGGACGCCGACGGGCTGGCCGAGCGGGGCGAGACCCTGACCGCCTGGACGGGTGTGATGCAGGCCGCGGTGGAGCATGCCTTCGATGTGCTGGACCTGGACCGGCTCGACGGCGAGGTGCTCGCACACAACACCGTCGTACGCCAGATGAACCGACGGTTTCGATTTGTCGAAGGCACGGGGAGCATCGAGTTTCACGACGGTCGGGAAATCACCGTCATCCCCATTTCCCTCGACCGCGCCACCCGTCGTCGGCGTTGATTTTTTCGCGCCGTCCACCAACCGTTCACGAAACGTTTGTTCCGGGTCGGCCATTCACCGGTTCAGTGGGTCCGGTTAACCGCATCACCGACGAACACGGGAGCACCACATTGAGCGAGCTGAGTGGATCGTCCATCCTCGTCACCGGGGGTACGGGTTCCTTCGGCAGGACCTTCCTGCGGCATCTCCTCGCCGAGGCCGACCCGGCGCGGGTGGTGGTCTTCTCCCGTGACGAGCTCAAGCAGTACGAGCTGCGTCAGCAACTCGGTGACGACCCCCGGCTGCGTTGGTTCATCGGCGACATCCGGGACCGGCACCGGCTGACCCGGGCCATGCACGGGGTCGACCATGTGGTGCACGCCGCCGCCCTCAAGCAGGTCGACACGGCCGAGTACAACCCGTCGGAGTTCATCGCCACCAACATCACCGGGTCCCAGCACGTCGTGGACGCGGCGATCGAGGCCGGGGTACGCAAGGTCATCGCGCTCTCCACTGACAAGGCGTCCAGCCCGATCAACCTGTACGGCGCCACCAAGCTGGTCGGCGACAAGCTGTTCATCTCGGCCAACCACTACGCCGCGCACCATCCGACCCGGTTCTCCGTGGTGCGCTACGGCAACGTGGTGGGCAGCCGGGGTTCGGTGGTGCCGCTGTTCCGCCGGCTCGCCGCCGAGGGCAAGAGTCTGCCGATCACGGACAAGCGGATGACCCGCTTCTGGATCACGCTGGACCAGGCCGTGCAGTTCGTCCTGGACTCGTTCGACCAGATGCAGGGCGGCGAGCTGTTCGTGCCGCGTATCCCGAGCATGCGCATCCTCGACCTGGTCGAGGCGGTCGCTCCGGACGCCACCACGCACGAGATCGGCATCCGTCCCGGCGAGAAGCTGCACGAGGAGATGATCGCCCCGGACGACAGCCGGCGGACGCTGATCGCCAAGGACCGGTTCATCGTCCAGCCGACCATCGCCACCTGGGGCTACCAGCCGCCGGTCGAGTGTGAGCCGGTGCCGGACGGCTTCGCGTACCAGTCGGACACCAACGACGAGTGGCTCAGCGTGCCGCAGTTGCGCGACATGCTCGGCATCACGGCGGCAACCCTGCCGCCCGGTGGCGAAGCATGACCTCTCTCCTGCCGTACGGCCGGCAGTCGGTGACCGACGACGATGTCGCGGCCGTGGTCGCGGCGCTGCGCAGCGACTGGCTCACCACCGGCCCCGAGGTCACCGCCTTCGAGGATGAGCTGTCCCGGTGGGCCGGCGGGGCCGGGGTGGCCGTGGTCTCCAACGGCACGGCGGCGCTGCACGTGGCGTACGCGGCGGCCGGGGTCGGCCCCGGCGACGAGGTGATCGTGCCGCCGATGACGTTCGTCGCCACCGCGAGCAGCGCGGTCGCGTCGGGCGCGCGGGTGGTCTTCGCCGACGTCGAGGAGGAAACCTTCACCCTCGACCCGGCGGCGGTGGCGGCGGCGACCACCGGGCGGACGAAGGTCGTCGCCGCGGTGGACTACGCCGGTCACCCGGCCGACTATGACGCGCTACGGGCGGGCCTGGCCGGCAGCGACGCGCTGCTGCTCGCCGACGCCGCCCACTCCATCGGCGCCACCTACCGGGGCCGTCCGGTCGGCTCGCTGGCCGACCTGACCACGTTCTCCTTCTTCCCCACGAAGAACCTGACCACCGCCGAGGGCGGCGCCCTCGCCACCGGCGACCCCGAGCTGCTCACGCGGGCCCGCCGCTTCCGTACCGTCGGCCTGGTCCGGGAACGCGACGAGCTGCGTTGGCCCGACGAGGGTGGCTGGCACCAGGAGGTGCAGGCCTTCGGGCTGAACTACCGGCTGCCGGACGTGCTCTGCGCGCTGGGCCGCAGCCAGTTGCGCCGGCTCGACACGTTCCTGCGCCGCCGCGCCGAACTGGTGGCCCGCTACGACGAGGCTCTCGCCGACCTGCCGGGCGTGTTGACGCCGGGGCGACGGGACTGGGCGACACCGGCCTGGCATCTGTACCCGATCCGGGTGCTCGACGGCCGACGCCGCGAGGTGTACGACGCGATGCGCGCCGCCGGCATCGGGGTGCAGGTCAACTACCTTCCCGCGCACTGGCATCCGGCCTTCGCCGACCTCGGCTACCGGCGGGGCAGCTGCCCGGTGGCCGAGGCGTTCTACGCCCAGCAGTTGTCGCTGCCGCTGTTTCCGGGGCTGAGCGACACCGACCAGGACCGTGTCGTCGACGCGCTCGCCGCAGCCCTGCGTGGCGTGCCGGTCCGACCCGCCGCCTGAGGGGACGTCGGTGCACCACGCGAACCACTTCTACGGCCACGCCCACGTGCTGGCCCGCTACGCGGGACTGAGCGACGGACATCCACCCCGGATCAACGGGTACGTCCAGCACGGCTGGAACATCGGTGACGGCCTGGCGCCCGGGCATCCGTACGCCGAGGGCACACCGAGTCTGCTGTGGTCGGAGCAGACCCGGCGGCGGGCCTGGTCGCTCGGGCGGCGCAACGTCACCGTGATCGGGGCGCCGTTCACCTACCTGCTGGCGATGCGCCCCGAACCGCAGTCGCCGCCGCAGCGGGCCGGCACCATCTGGTACCCGTTCCACGGTTGGGAGGGCCAGCACGTCGAGGGGGATCACGACAGGTTGATCGCCCAGATCCGGGACACCGAGCCCGGGCCGGTCACGGTCTGCCTCTACTGGCACGAGCATCGGATGCGCCGGGTACGCCGCCGTTACGAGAACGCCGGTTTCCGGGTCATCTGCCACGGCTATCGCGGCCACTGGTGGTCCGACACCGACCCGGATTTCCTGGACCGGCAGCTCACCGAACTGCGCCGGCATGCCCGGGTCGCCTCCAACCGACTGACCAGCGCCGTCTTCTACGGCATCGCGGCCGGTTGCGCACCGGCGGTGTACGGCAACCCGATGGTGCTGGCCGGCGAGGACCCGACCTTCGGCGGCACCGCCCGGATCCGGCGCCAGTGGCCCGAGCTGCACGGCGAGCAGGTGCACCTGCCGACCGCCGTGGAAATCGCCCGCGCCGAGTTGGGCGTCGACCACCGCTACCCGCCGGCCGCGCTGCGTGAACTGCTGGGCTGGGCGGCTACACAGGAGGAGACCACGTGACGGCCGAGACTGCGGTGACGCTGCCCGGCGGCGAGATGCTGACCTGGTCCGACCGGCGTGCCGATGCCGGCAACCGGCCGCTGGCCGCGCTGGTGGCCCGGCTGGTGCCGCCCGGCGCCGACGTGCTGCTGGCCGGGCCGGTCGATCCGGCGGTGCTCGACGCGCTGGGTCAGACCCACGTCACCGCTCTGCTGCGCGGCTACCCGGACGCGGCGGCGCTGGCCGGCCGGGTCGACCGAGTGGTGGCCGCCGGAGCAGCCGGCCTGCCGACCGACGAGGCGTACAACGTGGTGATCGCCGCCGGTGGACTGGACGCCGTCGAGTCGGTGGAGGGCCCCCCGCTGGGCTGGAACGCAGTGCTGGCCCGGTTGACGGCGGCGGTACGCCCCGGCGGCGTCCTGCTGCTGCGGCTGGACAACCCGCTCGGCGTACACCGGCTGGTGGCGGCGTCCGGCTGGTACGTGGGCCGCGACGACGCCGAGTGGACGGTCGGCGGGGTGCTGGACACCGGCCGCCCGGCGAACCTGGACCAGTTGCGGCTCCGGCTCGACGCGGCCGGGCTGCGGATGGACACCAGTTACGTCGCCTACCCCCGCCCGGAGTCGACCACCGTGCTGCTGGCCACCGACCAGGTGGCCCGGCACACCACGTCCGGGCTGTTCGAGGCGGTGCTGCACACCGCCTGCACCAGCGGTTACGCCGACCGGTTCGTGGTCGCCGACCCGGCCCGGCTGGCGGTGGACGCGCTGTACGCCGGCCGCGCAGCCGAGCTGGCCCCCGGCTGGCTGGTCATCGCCCACCGTGCGGCCAGCTCCGGCGACGACCTGAACGCCACCGACCGTGCCGCGCTGCCGCTGGCGGTGCTGGCGAACGACAGCTCCGACGGCCGGATCGTCGAGGTCGTCGACGGTCCGCAGGGCTGGCACTGGCATCGGTCGGGTTCGATCGTCCCACGGTCGGTGCGCACGCCGTACGCCAGTCGGGAGATCACCCACCTCGACCCGGCGGCGCCGGAAGGGCCGGTGCCCGACGGGCGCCTGCTGCACAGTCTGCTGCTGGACGGCTGCCTGCGCCGCGACACGGCCCTGCTGCGTCGACTGCTGCGCGGGTACGCCGACTGGCTCACCGGCCAGGCCGACGCCGACCGGCTCACCGGCGCGGTGGCGCTGGCCGGGGCGGACAACCTGGTCGTCTCCGGTGACCGTTTCGCGGTGCTGGATCCGAGCCGGCGGGCCGACGACCCGTTACCGGTCGACGTGGTGCTAGCTCGTGCCCTGTGCCGCTTCGCCACCGAGTTGCTCACCGGCGGCTACGCCCACCCGTGGACCGCCACGCTGGACGTGGCCGGTCTGACCGTGGTCCTCGGTGGCGTGGCCGGGCGGGACTTCGACCGGGCCGTGGTCGACGCCGCGCTGGACCTCGAAGCCGCCGTACGACGCGAGCGGGACACCGGCCGACGCCGTGGCCTGGACACCGGACGCCGGGGCGACCGCGACGCCGAGGGGCGCAGCGGGCCGGACGGCGACCTGCGGGCACTCACGCCCACCGACCCGCCGCCCGGTCGGCACAGCTACCAGCAACTGCGCGACGCGTGGCTGCGCCAGCGCGACGAGAACACCCGGCTGGCCGCGGCCCTGACGTGGACCGAGGAGCTGCTCACCTCGCGGGAACGCGCGCTGCGCCGGGCCGAGGCGAAGCTCGACCTGCTCAGCGGCACGGTGAGCTACAAGCTCGCCCGGTTGGCCAGCACTCCGGCCCGGATGGCCAGACGGGGGGCGCGGGCCGCGAAACGACGGGCCCGTGCAGCCATCTCCCGGAAGGACGGCAACCATGAGTGACCGGATCGTGGGCATCGTGCAGGCCCGCATGGGTTCGTCCCGACTACCGGGCAAGGTGCTGCGCCCACTGGCCGGACGCAGCGTGCTCGGCCGGGTGGTGCGGGCCGCCCAGGACAGCGGAGTGCTCGCCGACCTGGTGGTGGCGACGAGCACCGACGCCTCCGACGACGCGGTGGTCGCCGAGTGTGACCGGCTCGGGGTGGCCTGGCACCGTGGGCCCGTCGACGACGTGTTGACCCGGTTCGTCGGCGCGCTCGACGCGCATCCCGCTGACGCCGTCATGCGGTTCACGGCCGACTGCCCGCTGCTGGACCCGGAGATCGTCGCCCTGGTCGCCGGGGTGTACCGGGGCGCGCCGGGACTGGACTACGTCAGCACGTCGATCGCCCGTACGCTGCCGCGCGGGCTGGACGTCGAGATCATCCGGGCCGGGGCGTTGCGGGCCGTGGACCGGCTCGCCACCGCGCACCACCGGGTGCACGTCACCTCGTACGCGTACCGCCATCCGGAGCTTTTCCGGGTGCTCGGGGTGACGCTCACCCCGGACCGCTCCCCGCTGCGGCTCACCCTGGACACCGAGCCGGACTGGCAGCTGATGCGTGCGGTGGTCGAGCACTTCGGCGACGTCAGCGTGCCGTTGGCCAAGCTCGCCGACTGGCTCGACGGGCAGCCGGAGGTGCGGGCGCTCAACGCCGACGTCCGGCAGAAGCGGTTGGAGGAGAGCTGAACACGTTACGTGTCGGTCTGCGGTGTGACGCCGGTCCGCAGCGGGGCGTCGGGCACCTGGTCCGCTGTCTCGCCCTCGGTGAGGAGTTCCTGCGTCGGGGGGCCCGGGTCGAGGTGTTCGGCACGGTGGCCGGGGTCGGCTGGGCGGCCGACCAGCTCGCCGCCCGGGGCATCCCGCTGCACCCCGGACCGCAGACTCCCGACGAGCTGGTCGAGGCGGCGCGTCGGCGCGAGTTGGACGTGCTGGTGCTCGACTCGTACGAGCTGGATCCGGCCGGGGCGGGTGCGGTGCGCGCGGCGGGCGTGCTGACCCTGGCGATCGTCGACGGCGACACCCGGGGGCAGGACGCCGACCTGTACCTGGACCAGAATTTCGGCACCGACCTGGTCGTGCCGGCGCGACGGTTGCTGGCCGGCAGCGGGTACGCCCTGCTGCGGGGTGAGGTGCTGGCCGCCCGGCCGGCTGCGGCCCGCTCGGCGATGCCGGTGGAACCTCCGACGGTGCTCGCCTTCTTCGGGGGCACCGACGCGGCCGGTGCGGCGCCGGTGCTGACCGAGGTGCTGTTGTCGACCGGCCGGCCGATGGTGCTCACCGTCGTCGCCGGCCGACCGGACCTGGCCGCCCGGCTGGCCCGGCTCACCCCGGCACCGGGGCAGACGCTTGAGGTGGTGCCGCCGACCGGCGAGCTGCCCGCCCTGATCGCGGCGGCGGATCTGGTGGTCAGCGCGGCGGGCACGTCGACCTGGGAGTTGTGCTGCCTGGGTGCGCCGTCGGCGCTGGTCTGCGTGGTGGACAACCAACGCGACTCGTACCGTCGGGTGGTCGCCGCCGGGCTGGCCGCCGGGCTCGGTGAGCTGGCGGACCTGCTCGCCGACCCCACCGCCGCCACACACACCCTGGACGACCTGCTGACCAGCGGGGTACGCCGGGCGGCGCTGTCCGAGCGGGCCTGGTCGGCGATCGACGGGCAGGGCCGAGCCCGGGTGGTCAACGCGGTCCTCGACACGCTCCACCGACCAGCAGAACAGGTGTGCTAATCGGCCGGGCTGGGTGCACGGCTCCGATCAGGTGCTCGACGTCCTGCTGCGGGCGTGCCGTGGCGGGCCGAGCGGCAGCGTCCAGTTCCGCCCCACCGGCGTCGCCTGACGGCCGGTGAGGACAGGCACCTCGTTGACACCTCAGGTAGCGCAAGGGCCCCTTCCTGGCCTTCGCGACCACCCGCAACCGCCCGTGCTAGAAACTACGTTCAGGGTTGATCGCCCCCGTCAGCACTCCGACGCGAAGGGCCACCCATGACCCAGACCCCCACCGAGCCACGTTCCCGCTGGTCACCCTGGTCCGTGCACGGCGACGGCCGGACCGTACGCCCCGGCGACGTGGTGCACCCCGATGAACGGCTGTCCTGGCCCCGCACCCTGGGCATCGGAGTGCAGCATGTGGTCGCGATGTTCGGTGCCACCTTCACGGTGCCGCTGATCACCGGCTTCCCACCGGCCACCACGCTCTTCTTCTCCGGGCTGGGCACCCTGCTGTTCCTGCTCATCACCGGCAACCGACTGCCGTCGTACCTCGGCTCGTCGTTCGCCTTCATCGCGCCGGTGCTGGCGGCCAAGGCCGGCGGCGACATCGGCCCGGCCCTCGGTGGCATCGTCGTGGCCGGTGTGGCAGTCGCCCTGGTCGGGGTGGTGGTGCAGTTCGCCGGGGCGGGCTGGATCAACCGGCTGATGCCGCCGCTGGTCACCGGCGCCATCGTGATGCTGATCGGCCTGAACCTCGCCCCGGTGGCGTGGGACGGCGGCGGCGAGGGCGGAGTCAAGGCCCAGCCGGTGATCGCGGTCGTCACGCTCGTCGCGATCCTGCTGTTCACGGTGCTGTTCCGGGGCTTCCTGGCCCGGCTGTCCATCCTGCTCGGGGTGCTCGTCGGCTGGCTGCTCGCCGCGCTGACCGGCGGGCTGGCCCCGGCCGCTGTCACCGGGCTGCGCGAGGCCGCCTGGGTCGGGTTGCCCGAGTTCCACACCCCCAGCTTCAGCCTGCGTGCCGTGGTATTGATCATCCCGGTGGTGCTGGTGCTGATCGCGGAGAACGCCGGTCATGTGAAGGCCGTCGCCGCCACGACCGGCCGCAACCTGGACCGGGACATGGGCAAGGCGTTCATGGGTGACGGCCTGGCCACCGTGCTGGCCGGCTCCGGGGGCGGCTCCGGCACCACCACGTACGCCGAGAACATCGGCGTGATGGCTGCCACCCGGGTCTACTCGACCGCCGCGTACTGGGTGGCCGGGCTGGCTGCGGTGCTGCTCGGGCTCAGCCCGAAGGTCGGCGCGCTGATCCTGACCGTGCCGGCCGGTGTGCTCGGCGGCGCCACCACCGCCCTCTACGGGCTGATCGCCATCCTCGGTGCCCGCATCTGGCTGGACAACCGGGTCGACTTCCAGGACCCGGTGAACCTGCTCACCGCCGCCGTCGCGGTGATCATCGGCGCTGCGGACTACACCCTCACCGCCGGTGACCTCTCCTTCCACGGGATCGCCCTGGGCAGCGCCGCCGCCCTGATCACCTACCACGGCATGCGCCTGATCGCCCGCCTCCGCAACACCACCCCGACCTCCCGCCAGGGCCCCGAGCCAGAACTCTGAGCAGATCCGCTGCCACGCGCCGCTCGGCTTGCCGGCAGCATCGAGGCTGGACCGTGTGTCGAAGTCCCCGGCTGGGACCGGGGACTTCGACACATCCGGATCAGAACTGCGAGAAGAACCGCCAGACCTGCTCGATTCGCACTTCCAGGCCGGCCGGGACCCCCACCTACTGGCGATCGATCTGATGACCGATCACGGTGGGGCCGAGCATGACGGCGAAACCGGAGCCGTCGCGACGGGGATCGGCGGCCGGAAGTTCCACCGGTTCGCCATTGGCCGTCGAGCCCACCGGGCGAGGGCCGATCCAGGCGACGACCACGTCGGTCTCACCCTTGAGGAACCGCTGCGCGCGTACCCCGCCGGTCGCCCGCCCCTTCGCCGGGTACGCCGCAAACGGCGTCACCTTGACGGTGGCGCCGGTGGAGGTGACCACCATCGGCTCACCGTGCTGCGGATCGTCGGTGCGCACCGCGCCGAAGTACACCACCTGCGCCCCGTCCGGCAGGGCGACGCCGGCCATGCCGCCACCCTTGAGCCCCTGCGGGCGAACCGTGCCAGCGTGAAAACGCAACAGCGACGCCACGCTGGTCAGGAAGGCGAGGGATTCGGCACCGTCGGTCAACCAGGTCGCCCCGACCACCTCGTCGCCGTCACGCAGCCCGATCACCTCGAACTCGTCGGAGCGGACCGGCCAGTCCGGGGCACACACCTTGACCACCCCCTGGCGGGTGCCCAACGCCAGGCCGGGTGAACCCTCGGCCGTCGGACCGAGCGGCGCCAGACCGACCACCGTCTCCCCCGGCTCCAGCGGCACCAACTCGGCCGCGGACATCCCGCCACGCAGCGACACCGTGCCCGCCTGCTCCGGCAACACCGGCAACGGCAACACGTCCACCTTGAACGCCCGACCGGCGCTGGTCACCAGCAGCACCCGACCCCGGGCGGTGGAGTGCACCACCGCGCGTACCGCGTCGTGCTTGACCCGACCGTGCCGGCGCCGCCCCTCGGCGGCCTCCTCCGACTCGGCTGCGGTACGGGCCACCAGGCCGGTGGCGGACAGGATCACCTGGCACGGGTCATCGGCCACCTCCAGCGGCCCGGCCGGTGCGGAGGCGGCGAGCACCTCCTTGAGGTCACCGTCGACCAGCGTCGTGCGGCGCGGCGCGGCGAACTGCTTGACCACCGCGGCCAACTCGTCGGAGACGACCTTCTTCAGCACGTTCTCGTCGTCCAGGATGGTGGACAGCTCGGCGATCTCGACGCGCAGCTTCTCCTGCTCGGCCTCCAACTCCAGCCGGTCGTACTTCGTCAGTCGACGCAACGGAGTGTCCAGGATGTAGCTGGCCTGGATCTCGGAGAGCTTGAACTTCTGCATCAGGCCGTCCTTCGCGGCCTGGGCATCGTCGCTGGCCCGGATCAGCTTGACCACCTTGTCGATGTCGAGCAGGGCGATCAGCAGGCCATCGACCAGGTGCAGCCGCTCCTCCCGCTTGCGCTTGCGGTAGGCGCTGCGCCGGGTCACCACCTCGTAGCGGTGCGCCAGGAACACCTCCAGCAGCGCCTTCAGCCCGAGCGTGCGCGGCTGGCCGTCGACCAGCACCAGATTGTTCACGCCGAAGGACTGCTCCAACGGGGTGAGGCGGTACAGGTCGGCGAGCAACGCCTGCGGGTTGACCCCGACCTTGCACTCGATGACCAGGCGGGTGCCGTTCTCCCGGTCGGTGAGGTCCTTGACGTCGGCGATCCCGGTGAGCCGCTTGGTCTTGGTGACCTCGTTGGTGATGGCCGCGATGACCTTCTCCGCGCCCACCCCGTACGGCAACTCGACCACGGTGATCGCCTGCCGGCCCCGGCTGCCCTCCAGCGGGCCGATCTCGACCTTGCCGCGCATCCGCACCACGCCCCGGCCGGTCTCGTAGGCCCGGCGCACCTCGTCGAGGCCGAGCAGCAGCCCACCGGTGGGCAGGTCGGGACCGGGGACGAACTCCATCAGCTTGTCGAGGGTGGCGTTCGGGTGCCGGATCAGCCAGCGGGCCGCCGAGACGACCTCGCCCAGGTTGTGCGGGATCATGTTGGTGGCCATCCCGACCGCGATCCCCGAGGTGCCGTTGACCAGCAGGTTCGGGAAGGCGGCCGGCAGGACGGTGGGCTGGGTCAGCGAGCCGTCGTAGTTGGGCTCGACGTCGACGGTCTCCTCACCCAACTCGCCGACGAGCAGCATCGCCTCGCGCGACATCCGAGCCTCGGTGTAACGCGCCGCCGCCGGTCCATCGTCAGGACTTCCAAAATTTCCATGTCCGTCGATGAGTGGGACGTTGAGCGAGAAGTCCTGCGCCATCCGGACCATCGCGTCGTAGATCGCGGTGTCGCCGTGCGGGTGGTAGCGCCCCATCACGTCACCGACCACCCGGGCCGACTTGACGTGCGCCCGGTCCGGCCGGAAGCCCGACTCGTACATGGCGTAGAGGATGCGCCGGTGCACCGGCTTCAGGCCGTCGCGGGCGTCCGGCAGGGCCCGGGAGTGGATGACCGAGAAGGCGTACTCCAGGTAGGAGTCGGAGACCTCGGTGACCAGCGGGTTGTCGAAGACCCGCGCGCCGGCCCGGTCGAACGCGGAGTGGTCGACCTTCGTTTCCTTGCGGCGTGCCATGGCTCAGCTTTCCTTCCGAGAACCCGATGGTCAGGCGTCGATGGCGTCGCGGTCGACGCGGTCGGCGGAGTCGATCAGCCAGTTACGACGCGGCTCGACCTTCTCCCCCATCAGCAGTTCGAGGATCCGCTCGGCGGCGTCGACGTCCTCCAGGGTGATCCGGCGCACCGACCGGGTGGCCGGATTCATGGTGGTCTCCCACAACTCGTCGGCGTCCATCTCACCGAGACCCTTGAACCGGGGAATCGGGGTGACGATCTGCTTGCCGGCCTTCTCCAGCTTGCGGACGGTCGCCTCCATCTCCGCCTGGGTGTAGGTGAAGATGGTCTCCGGGTTACGCCCCTTCGTGGTGATCTTGTGCAGCGGCGGCATCGCGGCGTAGAGCCGCCCCGCCTCGATCAACGGCCGCATGTACCGGGCGAACAGCGTGATCAGCAGCGTCCGGATGTGCGCGCCGTCGACGTCCGCGTCGGCCATGATAAGCACCCGGCCGTACCGCATGGATGACAGGTCGAAGGTACGCCCGGAGCCCGCGCCGAGCACCTGCACGATGGCCGCGCACTCGGCATTGTCCAGCACCTGCTGAAGGTTGGCCTTCTGCACGTTGAGGATCTTGCCGCGAATCGGCAAAAGCGCCTGGTATTCCGCGGTACGGGCAACCCGGGCACTGTTGTGTACGAAGACACCCGCCTCCAGCGCGAAGTTGTGGTAACCCTCGACCGTCAGGTCGTACACGTCCGCCACCTCGTCGAGCGGCTCGACGGACACCACCTGGTGATTGACCAGGGCAGCAGCCTCACGAAGGCGGGCGTAGTCATCGTCGTACAGCTTGAGGAGCCGGTCGAAGCGCAGTCCCGTACGGGCCGACCTCAGGCGCTCAGCCTCATACGCCGCCGCGAGGTCACCGTCTTCCAAGGCGAGCATCGGCGCGAGTCGGCGTAGCGCGGCAAGCCGACGCCCGTCCTGCTGGCGACCCACCCGCTCGCCACGCGGCACGGTCGCTACGTACCGGGCACGTCCGGCCTGCACCTTCGCGAGATGGTCATTGTTCGGATCGGTCAGCCGCTGCTGCATCCGGCGCGAGTGACGCTCGCCGAACTCCGGATTGTCCGCGTGCCAGGCCAACACCGCGTTGCGCTGCCGGTTCCGTTCCGCAGGGTCCGAAAACTGCTCGATCGTTTTCTGCGATCGCCAGGCACGCAGCTCGGAGTCCTGCCACTGCCGCACGGACCGCTCCCGCCACTGCTCACGCCGGGCCGGGTCGGCGAAGTACCGCCTGACCCGCTCCGCAGCCCTCGCCCGGTGCTCCGGATTCGACCAGTAACCTGCCTGCCGCTGGCGCATCCGGTCTGCGTAGGTACGCCGTTCGTCGTCACTGAGCGCGGCGTACCAATCCTGGAATCCCTGCTCGAACTTTGCCCGGAAGGCGGGGGACTCATTGAGCGCGAAGAGCCGAGCCAGGCATGCCTCACGGAAATCAGGGTCCCGCCACTGAGCCGTCAGCATCGCCGACTTGAACTCACGGCCACCGTTCTCGAACCACTCACGCCACCCTGCGTGGACATGTTCGCCCATCATCGAGGCGTGCAACGCCGAGTGGTCGGCCCAGGTCATACGCTGAATGTTGCGCGGGTCGTTGTTGCGCTTGTCGATGTCGATGTGGTGACGCACGTTGCCGTTGGCCGCGCTGTCCCGGCCGTGCCTGAGATTCCAGGCGTCGGCGAGATAGTGGGTGTAGACCCACTCGTCCTTGTCGTTCATCCAGACCCGCTCGTATCCCTGTAGCTTCTGCCCTGCGGCCTTGCTGGACAGGCTGCGGTAGAGCGGCATGAGGGAATCGCCGGGCGTGAGGGCGTCGGCGCGCCGGTAGGAGCCGTCGCGTAGGCGGAAAAGGTGATCCGGGGTGCATCTGACCGACTCGCCGTTGTCGAGAGTCACCCGCACCAGCGGCGCGGCCCGCTTGGTCAGGCGCGGCTCGACCAGTGGCGCAACGACGACCCGACCCGCCTTGTTGGTGGTATAGCCGAAGTGGGTGACGCCCCGCTGCCAATCCTCGGCAAGATCCGCGAACGAGCGGCTGATGCCCGAGGCCAGCGCAACCATGGTGTCACCGGTAAAGCATCCGAGCGCGCTGTCCCCCTCGACGATGAACAACTCGCTGCGGTCCACGCCGGTCGCGCGGCAGTCGACCAGTTTGGCAGGCATGGCGGCGCCTTCGAGGGCGGTCTTACGGCGGGCAGCGTCCTTCTGCTGCTTCTGGGTCAGTCGCACCCGCGCGGCGTCGACGATCTTCTGGAGAACGGTCCGCGCCTCGGTCTTCGTCCTGCGGTCGTCCAGCCAGGCCTTGAGGTGCTGCTCGACCAGGCCCTGCACCACCTTGGTGACCCCGGCGGTGGAGAGTTCGTCCTTGGTCTGCGAGGTGAACTGCGGCTCGGGGACCCGCACGTGCACCACCGCGGTCATGCCCTCCAGCACGTCGTCCAGGGTGGGTGCGTCCTCCTTGGCCTTGAGCAGGCCACGGGTGTTGCGTACGGCGTCGGCGAGGGTGCGCGCCAGGGCCCGCTCGAAGCCCTTGCGGTGGGTGCCGCCGTGCGCGTTGCGGATGGTGTTGGTGAAACACTCGACGGTGCGCTCGTAGCCGGTGCCCCAGCGGAACGCCACCTCGATCTCGGCGCGCCGCTGCACGTTTGACTGCATGACGCCGTTGGCGTCGGCGGCGTTCTCCCGGTAGGTGCCCTCGCCGGTGACGAGCAGGGTGCCGGAGACCGGCCGGTCGCCGGCCGGGGCGAGGAAGTCCACCATGTCGGTGAGCCCGTTGGGGTAGTGGAACCGCTCCTCGGTCGGCTCCTGCGCGGTGTGGTCGCGCAGGGTGTAGCTGACGCCGGGCACCAGGAAGGCGGTGTGGCGCAGCTTGGCGCGTACCGCGTCGTGATCGAGGGTGGCGCCGGTCTCGAAGTAGCGGGGGTCGTACCAGTAGCGGATCGAGGTGCCGGTGCGTTGGCCCCGCTTCATCGCGCCGACCACCTGCAGGCCCGGGCCGGCGGAGAACGGCGCGTCCGGGCCGTCGCCGTCGAAGATGCCGGGTACGCCGTGCCGGAACGACATGGTGTGCACCTTGCCGCCGCGACGGACGGTGACGTCGAATCGGCGGGACAGCGCGTTGACCGCCGAGGCACCGACGCCGTGCAGACCGCCGGAGGTCTTGTAGCCGGAGCCGCCGAACTTGCCACCGGCGTGCAGCCGGGTGAGCACCAGTTCGACGCCGGAGATGCCGGAGCGGGCGTGCACGTCGGTGGGGATGCCCCGCCCGTCGTCGTCGACCTGCACCGAACCGTCGGCGTGCAGGGTGATCTCGATCTTCGTGGCGTGGCCGGCGACGCCCTCGTCGGTGGAGTTGTCGAGGATCTCGTTGACGAGGTGACCCACGCCACGGCTGTCGGTGGAGCCGATGTACATGCCGGGCCGTTTGCGAACGGCGTCCAGCCCCTCAAGATGCGTGAGGTCGTCGGCCCCGTACAGGGTGTCAGGCTCTGCGGTCAACTCCGTCGTACTCCCCGGTCTCGGCGATGTGCTGCCCCGCACCGTTGGTGGTCGGCCCAGCGTGGGACGGCCGCAGCGAGCGTAGCCGTACGCCCCGACACGTGGCGCGGACACCCGCGCGGCACGCCGCAGGAGGCCCCTGCTGGTGGTACCTGCCGCGGTCAACGCCTCGGTGCCCGGCCTTATGCCCGGGCCCTGTCAGGTGAGGGCAGGAACGTAACTCCCGCCTGACCCACGTTTCACATGCGTTTCCCATTGTTGACGCAGGTCACACCTGCGTGATTCCATCACGCACCAGAGGATCTTTCATATTTCCATGAATGGATGGAATGCCATGCCCAGACTGCGTCGTACCGCCGCCGCGATGGCTCTGGCCGTCGCCGCAGCGACCCTCTCCATCGCCGTCACCGGCGCCGCCCCTGCGGCCGCGGCGCCACCGACCGCTGCGGTCGCACTCGGCGACAGTTTCATCAGCGGCGAAGGCGCCGGGGCGTACCAGCCGGTGGTCGACTCGACCGGGGTCGCGCGCAGCTTCCCGGGCTGGACCGCGCCGAACAACAACGCCTTCTTCTGTCACCGGTCCGGCAATGCCTCGCTGCACAAGGCGTCGCTGCCCGGCATCCAGGACCGGTTCAACCTGGCCTGCTCCGGCGGCCAGCCGCGCGACATCGCCGCCGCCTCGTCGGCGCGCACCGGCGGCCGGCAGGTGGCCGCCCAACTCGACCAGCTCCGCGCGGTCGCCCAGACCCACGACATCGACCTGGTACTGATCGGTCTCGGCTCCAACAACAGCTCGTTCACCTTCGGCGGGGTCGCCGAGAAGTGCGCCAACCGGTTCATCGCCGACGCCTGGACCGGCTGGTGGGAGTTCTGGGCATACCTCAACGGCCCGGTGGAGCAGAAGCCCTGCACGGACGCCGACCTGGCCACCGCCGCCCAGATCAGCGCCGCGACCGCCGAGACCACCGCGGCGGTACGCCAGATCCTGACCACGTTGCGCGAGGTGGACGCCGACGGTCAGCACCGGGTGGTGTTGCAGGACTACACGAACCCGCTGCCGCTGGACCTGGCGTCGTCCTACCACTCGGAGGACAGCCGGGACGACACCCGGGACAAGTTCCGGGCCCTCGGTGCCGAGCGGTACGCCGCCGGCTGCCCGATCCACCGGGCCAGCCTCGCCCCCGGCCACCGCTTCTCCCAGGGTCTCGGCACCATCGTGCGCTCCACCCGGGACACCCTGGCCGCCGAGTTCCCCAGCACCGACCTGGTCTATCTGAACGTCCAGCGGGCCTTCGACGGCGCCCGGCTCTGCGAGAACTCCAACAGCCCGACCGGCACGCTGGCGACCCCGATCCGGCTGATGGACAACCCGCCCAACGGCACCTTCGTCACCAGCCTCTCCGGCAAGGACAAGATCGCCATCCAGCGGATCGCGAACACCTGCGCGACCTACTTCCAGACCTGCCAGGAATCGTGGCACCCGAACGCCGCCGGGCATCAGGTGCTCGGCCAGTGCCTGTCCGGCGCCGCCACCACCGCAGCCCGCTCGGTGGCCTGCGTACGCGCGTCCAACGGCACGATCAGCCTCTCCTGACCGCCCGGGCCGGCCCGCATCCCGCACCTGCTGGGTGCCACCGGGTGCGGGCCGGCTGCTCCCGACGGGTCGGCGACCCGGCGGGGCCCGGCACCCCGACGCACGCTACTCATCGGTAACCTGTTCTGGTGAGCGCGACGGTGGAGTACGTGCAGGACTTTGTCCAGGTCGACGGCGCCCGCCTGGGCATCCAGGTCTACCCGGAACCGGCGGGCCCGGCTGGGGCGCCGGTGGTGCTGATCGCGCCGGCCATGGGTGTGCGGGCGAGGTACTACCGGCCGTTCGCCACCGCCCTGCACGCCGCCGGGCTGGCCGTGGTCGTGGCCGACCTGCGCGGCACCGGGGAGAGCACCCCCCGGCCGAGCCGGGCGTGCCGGTACGGCTACGCCGAACTGGCCGCCGACATCGGCGCGGTGCGCACGGCGCTCAAGGCTCGCTTCGACGGGCGGCGCACGCTGCTGCTGGGGCACTCCCTCGGTGGGCAGGCCGCCGTGCTGCACCTGGCCCTGCACGGCGGGCAGGAGGTCGACGGGTTGGCGCTGATGGCCGTGGGCATCCCGTACTGGCGGGACTTCACCGGCCCACGGCGTTACGGCGTGTTGCCGTACACCCAGGGCATCGCCGCCACGGCGCGGCTGCTCGGAATCTGGCCCGGTTGGGGATTCGGTGGCCGGCAGGCACGCGGGGTGATCCGCGACTGGGCCCACACCGCACGGAACGGCCGCTTTCCGCACCTGGACGGCGTCGACACCGAGGCGGCGGTGCGGCGGATCAGCACCCCGGTGCTGGCGGTCAGCGTCGACAACGACCAGTACACCCCGCATCCCACGCTGGACCGGCTCTGCGCCAAGCTCACCTCGGCCCCCGTCGTACGCGAGCGGTACGCCGGCCCGGACGGTGTCCCGCTGGACCATTTCACCTGGGTACGGCACGCCGCCGAGCCGTTGGCCGCCCGGGTCGCCGAGTTCGCCGCCACCCTTCCCGTCCGCTGACCAACACCACCTTCGCCCCCGCGATTAGTGCTGCTCATCGGGGGTAAGCCGCAGCGCTCGAAACGGCTGAGGGGGACAATCATGTCGGACACGCACACCACCCTGCGATCCATGCACGACCTGGGCCTGGCGGCCTGGTTCGGCGGCTCCCTGATGGGAGCGTTCGGCGTCAACGGCGCCGCGGCCCGGGTCGGCGACTCGACCCAGCGACTCCCGGTGGCCTCGGCCGGTTGGTCCAGGTGGACCCCGGTCAACGCCGCCGCCATCGGCGCCCACCTGGCCGGGGCGGTCGGTGAACTGGTCACCGAAAGCCCTCGGATGGCCGCCCAGCGCGGTGTCGGTCGGGCGAGCACGCTGAAGACGGCCCTGACCGTCAGCGCCCTCGCGGTGACCGGTTACAGCCGGCTGCTCGGCAATCGTCTGGCCAGGGCCGGTGGCCCCAGCGTGGCGGGCGTCACCGAACCGAACCAGCAGACGCCGCAGAACGTGGCCTCCTGCCAGCGGCAGCTCAGGCTGCTCCAGTGGACCATTCCGGCGCTCACCGGCGCGCTGATCGTGGTCACCGCGTACATGGGTGAGCAGCAGAAGCCCGGACAGGTCCTGCGCGGCATGCTCGGCCGGGCCAACGGCCTGATGCAGCCGAAGACGATGGCCAAGGGCGCCAGCCTGATGCAGATGTCGAAGGCGATGAGCCGCAACGGCCACTGAGTGGCGGCGACGCGGGCGGTCCGGCCGCAGACCGCGATGTCGGCCGCTGAGGTCGAGAAGCAGCATCCGGACCGCCGGCCGGCAACCGGCGCCGATCAGCGAGGTGGCCATGACGGACAGGGACAGGCAGGACCGGGGGCCCGAGGGCGTCGAGCCCTGGGGGACCACCGACGGCTTCGACGCCGACCCGCCGTGGGGCGTCGGCGAGGACTCACCGATGGACGAGGGCAGTGAGGAGTCCGCCGTACCGGAGGGTCGGCGTGGTGAACGGCGGGCCGGTGAGACTCCGACGGAGCATCCGCTCGCCGGGCGGCACGGGTTCGGGTCGGTGGAGCCGACCCGGACGCCGGCCGCCGGTCCGGGCGCGCCTCCGGATCCGGCGCCGTCGCGCCGTTCGTTCCCCGAGGAGGTCGCCGACGAGGATCTGCCGGACAACGCGCTGGAGGAGGCGACCGGCATGCGACCGGAAGGGGTGTCCCGGCGGAGTTGACCACGGCTCAGCGGCGCGACGACCGTTCGGCACCGGCGGGGACCCGCCCGGCGAGCAGTTCGGCGAGCCGTTCGGCGTCGCGCTGGGCCTGCCCGGCGCAGCAGTTGTTGAACAGGACGTGTAGTTCATCGGCCTGTCCGGCGAGTTCGGTGAGCAACTGCGACCAGTTGCGCAGTTCCGTGTCGCCGTAGGCGTAGCGGAACCGGTCCTCCTTGTCGCCACCGTCCCAGGCGGTGCTGTGCCCGTGCATCCGTACCATCGCCAGGTCGGCGGTGGCGATCAGGATCGGCGGCACCGAATCGGGGTGGCCCTGCGGCATGTCCACGCAGCAGTTCGTCAGCTCGTGCTCGCGGAGGAAGGCCAGCGTCTCCAATGCCGCCCGGCCGTCGAACCAGGATGCGTGTCGCAACTCGACGGCGACCCGCCAGGGCCGGCAGCGGTCGGCCAGTTCCGCGATCCGGCGCCGGGCCGCCTCACCACGGGCCAGCCACGGCGGAAACTGCAACAGCACCGCGCCGAGCCGGTCGGCCGCCGCGATCGGCGCCAACGCCGCGCGGAATCGGCGCCACAACTCGTCGTACGCCGTCGGCGGCAGGTCCCGGCGCCGGATCTGATCCGGGCCACGGGCCGGGCGCAGATCGGCGGGGAGGGTGGCGACCGGGGTCGGATGGCCGGTGAAGAGACGGTACGCCTTGACGTTGAAGGTGAAGTCGGCGCCGGTGGCGTCGACCCAGCCCTGCGTCGTCTCCGGCGCCGGCACCGCGTAGTACGACGTGTCCACCTCCACCAGCGGGAACCTGTCCGCGTAGTAGCCCAGCCGACCGGCCGGGGTGTTCGCCTCGCGTGGGTACCAGCCGGAGCGCAACAGCGTCCGGTCGGCCCACGAGGACGTGCCCACCTTGATGACAGTCATGTAATTCAGTGCACCGCCACCCGGCGGGTTCGGCAACCGCTGGCGGGACGGGACGAGAAGTGAGTTTGGGTCAGCGTCCAGCGGGGAGCCCTTCGTTGGCGACAGCGGACTACGGGAGGCAAGGATGCGTGCGCTACGACTGCCCGCTTGGAAGACTGATCCGGAACTGGTCGAGGTCGACGAGCCGACGCCCGGCCCCGGTCAGGTGGTGGTGAAGATCGGCGGCGCCGGTGCCTGCCACTCCGACCTGCATCTGATGCACGACTTCGAAGCGGGCAGCCTGCCCTGGAACCCGCCGTTCACGCTCGGTCACGAGAACGCCGGCTGGGTGCACGCTCTCGGTACCGGCGTCGCCGGGCTGGAGGTGGGTCAGCCGGTCGCCGTCTACGGCCCGTGGGGCTGCGGCATCTGCCCCCGCTGCCGGCTCGGCGCCGAGAACTACTGCGAGAATCCGGCCGCCGCGCCGATTCCCGGCGGAGGTGGTGGTCTGGGCCTGGACGGCGGGATGGCCGAGTACGAGTTGGTGCCGGACGCCCGGCTGGTGGTACCGCTGCCCGAAGGGCTGGATCCGGTGCTGGCGGCGCCGCTGACGGACGCGGGCCTCACCCCGTACCACGCGATCCGCCGGTCCTGGTCCAAGCTGCCGCCCGGCAGCACCGCCGTGGTGATCGGTGTGGGTGGACTCGGTCACGTGGGAGTACAGATCCTCAAGGCCACCACCGCGGCCCGGATCATCGCCGTGGACACCCGGGACGAGGCGTTGCGGCTCGCCGAGGAGTGCGGCGCCGACCAGACGCTACGCTCGGGCGAGGGGACCGTCGAGGAGATCCGCTCGGCCACCGGGGGTCGGGGTGCGGACGTCGTGCTGGACTTCGTAGGCGCGGACGCCACCATGAAGATGGGCGCCGCCGCCGCGCGCTCCCTGGGTGACCTGACCATCGTCGGCATCGGCGGCGGATCGCTGCCGGTGAGCTTCTTCTCCGTGCCGTACGAGGTCAGCATCCAGACCACCTACTGGGGCAGCCGACCGGAGCTGATCGAGGTGCTGGATCTGGGCGCACGCGGGCTGCTCCGGCCGAAGACGACCACGTTCAAACTGGACGACGCGATGAGTGCGTACCGGCAGATGCAGGACGGCACCCTCGAAGGCCGCGCCGTGATCGTGCCGTGACGACCGGCGCCTGCGGCCGCCTAGAGTGATCATGTGGTCGCCGCGCTGGAGCTCTACCTGGACACCGTAGCCACCCGCCGGATCCGGGTGCTCTGGGACGCCCTGGAGGCCGAGGGCGTGCAGAGCATGCGCTCGCTGCTGGAGCAGCGGCACCGGCCGCACGTGTCGCTGGCGGTCGCGCCGCGCTTCGACCCGCAGCAGGTGGCGGCGGCGCTGGCCGGTACGACCGTGGCCGCACCACTGCGGCTGTCCTTCCAGTACGCCGGCCAGTTCGTCGGCCGGGTGCTCTGGCTCGGCCTGGTGCCCACCGTGGAACTGCTGGAACACCATCGGCGGGTGCACGACCGGCTCGCCGCCGCCGGCATCGCCCTGACCGAGCACTACCGCCCGGGCACCTGGGTTCCACACTGCACCCTGTCGATGCGCGTACCGAACACGCTGATGGCGTCCGCAATCCGCCGCTGCCTGGAGATCCTCCCCCTGGACGCCACCATCACCACCGCCGCCCTGACCGACCACGCCCGCAACATCTCCCACCCCCTCCCCTAACCCCCCCCCCGCGCCCTCCCCCTCCCCTCCCCCGCACGCCCGCCCCTCACGCCGTCGATCTTGCACTTTCGGTCGCCGATTCGCCCGCTATGCGCAGTTTACGGGGACAGAAAGTGCAAGATCGCGGAGGCGGGGCGGGTGGGGAGGGGTGGGGAGGGGAGGGGAGGGGAGGGCGCGGGGGGGTTAGGGGGTGGGGTCGGGGTGGTTGTGGCGCCAGTAGCCCATGAAGGCGACGGTGCGGCGGTTCAGGGCGCAGTCGGTGACCAGGTGGCGGCGAAGGGTACGGATGACACCCGCCTCCCCCGCCAACCAGGCGTAGAGCGGGGCCGACGGCGGCGTGTCGGGCACCTCCCAGAGGATCGCGCGATCCACGTCCACGTCCTCGATCGGCTGACCGGCGGCAGGATCGAGACCGGCGACGGGCACGCCCACCTCGCCCGGCTGCGTCGCGGCGAGCAACTCCCGTGCCGCGTCGGCGACGGCGCCGATCAGCCGGTCACCGTACTGTCCGCCGTCGCGGGGCAGCCAGGTCACCTCGACGCCGGGGGGCGCGACCAGCGGCAGTACGTCCGCTGCGACGGGAATCTCCAGCAACACCCGGCCACGGGCGTCCAGTGGCAGCCGCTCGCAGATGCCGCTGATCGCCGGCACCGCCGTCTCGTCCCCGGCCAGCAGCAGGCACCCGGTCGACGGCGGCCGGAACTCGCGTCCACCGTGGTCGCCCTCGTAGCCGGCGTCCGGCCCGGCGATGGCGATCTCGTCGCCGGGGCGGACCTGCTGAGCCCACCGGCTCGCCGGGCCGCCGTCGCCGTGCAGCACCAGGTCGACGTCGAGTTCGTGCAGGTGCGGCCGGACCGCCCGCGCCGTGTAGGTGCGGATCGGGTTGCGCCGGTGCTCCGGCAGCGCCCGCCACTGCGCGTACCAGTCGGGGCCCTGCGGCAGGTAGACCCCGCGCTCACCGGGCAGCGGCAGGGCCAGCTTGATCCGCTGGTCGTAGCCGTTGTCGGCGAAGCGGTCCAGGTCCGGTCCGGTGAACGTGACCCGGACGAAGGACGGACTGAGTCGACGTACCGCGCGGATCTCGACGGCGAACAACCGCCACGGTGCGACGGGCAGGGTGTTGGTCATGCTGCCTTCCTGGGGTGCGGCCGACTCACGGGACGGTTACCGGGACTGTGGAGCCGAGGCGCGCGAGCGCCACAGCAGCCAGACGAAGTACGGGGTGCCGATCAGGGCGGTGACCAGGCCGGCGGGGATCTGCGCCGGGGCGATCACGGTGCGGCCGAGCGTGTCGGCGAGGCTGACCAGGGCCGCACCGAGCAGCGCGGCGACCGGGAGCACCCGGGAGTGTCGGCCGCCGACCAGGGCGCGGGCGGCGTGCGGGGCGACCAGACCGACGAACCCGATCACGCCGACGGCGGAGACTGCGGTGGAGGTGAGCAGCGCCGCCGCGCCGAGCGCGACCAGTCGGGTGCGTTCCAGCCGGACCCCGAGCACCCGGGGGGTGTCGTCGTCCAACGCCATCAGGTCGAGTTCGCGGCGGGCGGCGAGCACGGCCGGGGTGAGCACCAGCAGCGCGATCGCCACGGGCAGCACCTGGGTGGCGGTACGACCGTAGGTGGACCCGGACATCCAGGTCAGCGCCTTGCCGGTGTTCCACGGGTCGTGGGAGACGATCAGGAAGGTGATCAACGCCATGCCGCCCTGCCAGGCACCGAAGCCGATCAGGACCAGCCGGTCGGAGCTGAGTCCGCCGCGCCAGGCCACGCCGTAGACCAGGGCGAAGGCGAGCATCGCGCCGAGCCCGGCCACCCCGGAGACGGCCCAGACGCCGGCCAGCGGCACGAAGGTGATCAGCGATACGGCGCCCAGGCCGGCACCGGCGGTGATGCCGAGGATGCCGGGCTCGGCCAGCGGGTTGCGGCAGACCGCCTGCACGGTGGTGCCGGCCACCGCCAGCGCCGCGCCGGCCAGCAGGGCCGCGGCGACTCGGGGCCATCGCTGGTCCAGCACGAAGGTGTACGCCGGCCCGGTGCTGCTGTTGACCCAGTTGACGAGGTCACCGAGCAGCACCCAGGTGTCCCCGGCCAGCATGCCGACCACCACCGCGACGGTGGCGACGGTGGCCGCCACGATGACGACGGTGCGGTGGAAGGCGGTCGAGCGTACGGCGGCGTGGCCACCGGGCGGTCGACGGGTGGGTCCGGCGTCGCGGTGCCGCCGGGCCAGCCAGATCAGGATGGCCGCACCGAGCAGGGTGGTCACTACACCGGTGGGGATGTCGACACCGGCCTGGGCGCCCATGACCGCACGCAGCAGCACGTCGGAGCCGAGCACGATGATCACTCCGGCGATGCCGGAGAGCGGCAGCAGCACCCGGTGACGGTGTACGCCGGGCACCAGCCGCCCGAGCAGCCGGACGATCACCGGCGCGCAGAGGCCGACGAAACCGACCGGCCCGGTGAGGGTGACCGCCGCGGCGGAGAGCAGGACGGCCAGCACCGTCACGATCAGTCGGGTACGCCGCACGTCGAGGCCGAGCACGGTGGCGGTGTCGTCGCCGAGGGCGAGGATGTCGAGGCGGTGCCCGAGCAGCATCAGCGCCACGATGGAGATGCCGATGACCGGGGCGAGTTGGGTCAGCGCGTTCAGGTCGCTCAGCACCAGCGAACCGTTGCCCCAGGCGAACAGGCCGATGGTGGCCTGTTCGAAGAGCAGGAGCAGCAGCATGGTCACCGAGCTGAGCGCCAGCGCGGTGGCCGAGCCGGCGAGGATCAGCCGGGTGGTGCCGGCCTGCCCACCGGAGGACATCGCCATCACCAGGCCCGCCGCCGCGAGACCGCCACAGAAGGCGAGCCCTCCGGCGGGCAACGCGGGCAACGCGATGCCGAACGCGGCGACCGACACGATGGCCAGGTGAGCACCGGCGTTGACGGCGAGGGTGTCCGGCGAGGCGAGCGGGTTGCGGGCGATCGACTGGAGGGCCGCGCCGGCGAAGCCGAGGGCGACACCGATGGCCAGCCCGGCGAGCAGCCGGGGCAGCCGGGAGGCGACCAGTACCCGTACGGTCTCGTCGTCGCCGCCGGTGATCAGCCGCAGCAGGTCGAGCGCGCCCACGGCGGAGGTGCCCTGGGTGAGGTGCACGACGGCGACCACCAGTGCCAGCGCGGTGGCCGCGATGAAGGCCCCGACGACGCGGGGGGCCGAGAGGCGTCCGGCCGGAGCCGACCCGAGGGCCGACTCCGAACGCGGAGGCGCGGACAGCTCGGTCACACCGCGTAGGTGTTGACGAACTGGTCGATGTACTGCTTGGCGGAGAGCGGCCCGCCGAAGGTCCAGATGCCGTCCGGCATCCGGTGCAGGTTGCCCTGCTTGACGAAGGGCAGCGACTTCCAGATCGCGTTGTCGGCGAGACCGTCGGCGAAGACGTCGGTGCCGTCCGAGGCGTTGTAGAAGAAGTGCAGGTCCGGGCTCTTGAGCACGGTCAGGCCCTCGACGTCGGTCTGCCCCAGGCCCCACGCCTCGTCGACCTTGCCCGTCCAGGCGTTGGTGAGGCCGAGCTGGATGCCGAGCTGGGAGACGAACGCGCCCTGGCCGAACATCCGGATGCTGACGGTGCTGCCTTCCTTCCAGCCGTCGGCGATGGCGAACGGCTTGCCGGCGGCGCCGGCGTCGGCGATCTTCTTCTTGCCGTCGGCGAGGGCGGCGTCGAAGTCGGCGAGCAGCTTCTCCGCCTCGGCGGTCTTGCCGACCGCCTTGGCGATCATGTTGAGGTCGGCGCGCATCCGGCCCACGTTGTCGGTGGCGTCGCTGCTCTTGGTCACCAGCACCGGGACGTACTTCTCGAGCTGGTCCAGCAGGGCGGCGCCGCGACCGTCGGAGACGACCACGAGGTCGGGGTCGAGGGCGACGATCGAGTCGACGCTGGGTTCACCGCGGGTGCCGACGTCCTTGACGTCGGCGTCGAGCTTGGCGGCGGTCACCCAGGTGGCGTAGCCCTTGGGGTCGGCGACGCCGACCGGCATGACGCCGAGGCTAACCAGCATCTCGACCTCGCCCCACTCCAGGCCGACGACCTTGGTGGCGGGGCTGTCGAGCTTCACCTCCTTGCCACGGCTGTCGGTCACGGTGACCGGCCCGCCGGCGGCGGAAGCGGAGGGGGCGGGCTCAGCGGTGTTCTCGGTGGTGCCGCAAGCGGCCAGCAGCAGCGCGGTGGCGGCGGCGACCAGGGCGGTGACACGGGTACGGGACATGAGGTTCTTTCTCGGGTGTGGTTACGGAGCCGGTCCGGGTTCAGACCGGGATACGGGTCAGGTGCCGGCCCACCGGGCGGGTGGTCACCAGACCGGTGAGCGGATCGGTGGTGACCTCGATGCGGATGCCGTAGGTCTCGGTCAGGTCCGCCTCGGTGAAGACCTGCGCCGGAGTGCCGGTGGCGCGGATCCGGCCGTTGTGCAGCAGGACCACCTCGTCGGCCACCGCGGCGGCCTGGTTGAGGTCGTGCAGCACGACACCGACCGCGACGTTGTGCTCGTCGGCGAGGTCACGCATCAGGTCGAGGATCTCGACCTGATAGCGCAGGTCGAGGAAGGTGGTGGGTTCGTCGAGCAGCAGTACCGCCGTGTCCTGGGCCAGACAGGTGGCCAGCCATACCCGCTGAAGTTCGCCGCCGGAGAGTTCGTCGACGGGGCGGTCGGCCATCGCGGCGACCCCGGTGACCGTCATCGCGCGGGCGACGGCGGCCGGGCCGTCGGGGTCGTCGGTGCGCCAGCGGCCCCGGTAAGGGTGGCGGCCGTAGCCGACCACGTCGCGGACGGTGACCCCGTTGGGCACCGGTCGGCTCTGGGCGAGCAGGGTGACCCGGCGGGCGAACTCCTTGGCCGGCAGGCTGGTCGCGGCGATTCCGTCGGCGCAGAACACCGTGCCGGTGTCGATCGGGTGCAGCCGGGCCAGCGCACGCAGCAGAGTGGATTTACCGCTGCCGTTCGGTCCGACGAGGGCGGTCACCTCACCGGCACGCAGCGTTATCGACGCGCCGTGGACCACTGCCTTACCGTGGTAACCCAGGCAGAGGTCGACGCCACGTAGGCGCTGCTCAGCGTCATCCGACGCCCGTACGCTCGGCATATGGTTAGGCTAACCTAACCTAACTCGGTGTCAAGACGCGGGTTCCTCTCACGCCCCGCAGCGTCACATCCGGGTCGACCGGTCTCGATGCCGGCGACCGGCGCCACCGCCTTCGGTCGCCGGTCCGCCACACTCGGCAACCCGGCGTACGGGTCACCTGGGAACCCGACCCTCGGAGAACACGAAAACGTACCGGGGTGGGACGACAGAC
This sequence comes from Micromonospora sp. NPDC051196, assembly GCF_040682415.1. Taxonomy (NCBI): domain Bacteria; kingdom Bacillati; phylum Actinomycetota; class Actinomycetes; order Micromonosporales; family Micromonosporaceae; genus Micromonospora; species Micromonospora sp. NPDC051196. Next base: position 62,807 of record NZ_JBFBAY010000005.1, on the reverse strand, counting down.
CGGTACGAGCGGCGGTAGCGTTGCGCGTCATCGCCGCCGGGTCGCCGGTGCGCCGACTTGCGATCGTACGGAGGATGAGGGATGTCCATCGGCGAGGAGCCGTACGCAGTCCGCGACGACCTGGCCTCGCGGCCGACCTTCGAGGTGACCCTGCGCGGTTACGAGAAGAAGCAGGTCGACCGCTATGTGGAGCAGTTGGACGGTCGACTCAACGCGATCTCGGCCGAACGGGACCGGGCCCTCGGACGCGCGCGGGAGCTGACCACCAAACTGCAGGCGGTCCAGGCCGAGGTGACCGAGCTACGGCAACGACCGGCGCAATTGGACAAGGCGACCTTCCATGATGTGGGCCCGATGGTCGGTCAGATCCTGGACCTCGCGGAGAAGCAGGCCGCGGCGATCATCGACACGCACACCCAGCGCGCCCACAAACTCCAGGCGGAGGCGGAGAAAACGCTCGCCAACGCTCGGGAACGCACCGTCAAGGCGCTGGCCGACCTCGAGGAGGAGCTCGCCGCCCGGCGGGCCGAGCACGACAAGAAGTACGAGGAGCTCAGGGCCACGGCCGAGGCCGAGCTGGCGGAGACCCGGGAGCGGGCCGACAAGCTGCGCGCCGACGGCGAGGCCGCACACGAGCGGGCCCAGCAGGAGGCACAGCGCATCGGGGAGCAGTGCCGCCAGCAGGTCGAGCAGGCCCGGGCGGCGGCGGAGGCACTGACCACCTCCGCGCGTACCCAGATCCACCAGGAGATCCAGGCGGCCCGGGCGAGCAGCCAGCAGGAGCTGGCCCAGCGGCGTACGAGCGTCGAGGAGGAACTCGCCGAGCGGCGGGCCGCCGCCGAGGAGGATCTGGCCGAGCAGCGAGCGGCCGTCGAGCGCGAATTGGCCGCCCAACGCAGCGCCGCCGAGCAGCGGGTCAGTTCGATGATCGCGGACGCGCAGCAGTACTCCGCGGAGATCCGCAAACGCGCCGACGAGCAGGCCGCCGAGGTACGCAAGCACAGCGACGAGCAGGCCGCAGCCGCCGAGGAGCAACTGCACGCCGTCCAGCTGGAGGTCGGCGAGCAACAGGACGCACTGGCTGGAGTGCGGCAGGAGTTGGACACCGCCCGTCAGCAGCTCGACGAGACGCAGCGGGAGAGGGAGACCACCGACGCCGAGTTGACCCGGATGCGCCAACAGCTGGAGGAGACCGTCCGGGAGCTCACCGCGGAGAGCCGGCGGCTGGACGAGGTACGCCGGGCCGTCGAGGCGGCCGAGCGGCACGCCAAGGAGACCCGGGCACGGGTGCAACGGGAGGCCAAGCGGGTCGCCGACCTGGCCGCCGCAGCCGTGATGGCCGCCGCAGCCGGTGGTGGCGAGACCGCCGAGTACCCGATGGTCGGCGCCCGGTCCGCAGAACGCCCGCCGACTCGGGGCATGGAGTCAGAGCCGGCAACCCGCAGCGTGTCGCCCGAGCGCGGCGTACGGCAGGTGGCGCCGGAGGCGGAGACGCCTTCCGACGGTGACGGCGGCACCGCGCCGGGCGCCGACGGGCGCGCGGCGACGACCGGTACGACCGCAGGGCACAGCAGCGACCCGGCCGGCGGTCCCGACGGCGTCGAGCGCGAACGGGCCGACCAACCGCAGGACGGGCCGACGGCACAACTCCTGACCGACCCGGTGGCTCGGGCCGAGGCGGCTCTCGCGACCGGCGGCCCGGCCGGCATCAACTGGTTCGCCGGGCCTCCCCCAGGCCAGGACGACGAGGCTGACAAGGATCGCGCGCCGCAGCCGACGCCACACTGACCGACGGCGCTCCGCGCGTCAGGCGTCCGCATGATGGTCACCGGCAACCGGTGGTGCCAGAATCGGCCCCATGCGGCGTGCGCTCGTCGGCCGGGACGAGGTATTCGACCAGGCCTGGCGCTCGCTGGGCGAGCCCGGGCAGGTGCTGCTGGAGGGGCCCGCCGGCATCGGCAAGACGGCGCTGCTGCGGGCACTGGTCGCCGAGGCGACCCAGGCGGGTTGGCTCGTGCTGTCCTGCGCGCCGACCGAGTGCGAGGCCGATCTCCCCTTCGCCGCCCTCGCCGACCTGCTCCGCCCGCTGGCGGAGCAGGCGGCGGAGCTGCCGCGTCCGCAGCGCGTCGCGGCCGAGATGGTGCTGGTCACCCGCGACAGCGACGAGACGCTCGACGAACGCGTGATCGGTGCGGCCACCCGGTCGCTGCTGGAGGCGGCGCTCGCCTCGGGCCGGCCGGTGCTGCTCGCCGTGGACGACGCACCCTGGCTCGACCGGCCGAGCGAACGCGCCCTGCGGTTCGCGCTGCGCCGGGTCGGCCCGGGACTGGCCACACTGGTCAGTAGTCGCAGCGTGAACGGGCCGACGGTGCCGACGCCACCGCTCGGGCTCGACGCGGGCTCCGGCCGGCTGACCCGGTTGGCGCTGACGCCGCTGAGCGTGAACGCGCTGCATCACGTACTGCGGGAACGGGTCGGCGCCACCCTCGACCGCCCGCTGTTGGCCCGCATCGCCCGGGAATCCAGCGGCAACCCGCTGGTCGCCATCGAGGTGGCCCGCGCGGTGCAGCGGCTGCCGACGCCACCGGAGCCGGCCCAGGATCTGCCCGTCGCGTCTTCCATGCACCAACTCCTCGCCGACGTGCTCGCCGGGCTGCCGGCCCGCTGCCGCGACGCCGTACGGCTGGCGGCACTGCTCAGCGTTCCCCTGCTGCGGGACCTGACGGCGGCGCGGGTGGGACCACGCGCGTTCGACGCCGCCGAGGAAGCGGGGCTGCTGGTGGTGACACCGACCCGGGTCGAGTTCACCCATCCGGTGTACGCGGCGGCGGTCCGGGCCGGCATTCCGCCGGGTGTCCGGCGGGGACTGCACCGCAGGCTGGCCGAGGTGGTCGCCGACCCCGACGAACGGGTTCGTCATCTCGCCGCCTGCACCACCACGACCGATCCGGTGGTTGCCGATGCCCTGGCCGCAGCCGCCACGCGTCAACACGCACGAGGTGCACCGGATGCGGCGGCGAACCTCTACGAGGCGGCCGCGCGGCTCACCCCGGCCGACGACCGCCTCACCCTCGGGCAGCGTCTGCTGGCGGCGGCCCGGTGCCGGTTCGACTGCGGTGACCATCCCGGGGCGCGAGTGGCCGCCGAGGACGTGGCGGCCGGGTTCACCGGTCACCTCCGCGCCGAGGCGTTGCTGCTGCGGGCCGTGGTCGCGTGGAGCGCCGACGAGCCGGGCGGCACCGCTCTGGCCGCCGCCGGACGCGCACTGGCCGCGACGCAGCCCGGTTCCCCGCTCGCCGGCCGGATCCATGCGCACCTGGCCCTCTTCGTGGATCTGCCGGACCCGGCGCGTAATCATGCGGAAGCGGCCATCGCCCTGCTCACCGGACCAGGCGGCGATCGGGCGCTGCTGGCCGCGGCGCTGCTGCACCTGTTCTTCAGTGAGGTACGCGCCGGTGAGCCGCCCCGCACCGAACTGCTCGACCGGGCACTGGGCATGGAGGGGGCGGAACCCTCCTGGCTGGCCGGCACGATACCGGCGATCTGGTGGAAGGCGATCGACGATCCCGACCGGGCCCGGAACCGGCTGACGCGACTGCTGGACCGGGCGGCGGCCCGCGGCGACGAACCCACCCAGTACGAACTGCTCAAGCACCTCGGCGAGACCGAACTGCTGGCCGGACGCTGGTCGATGGCCGAGCGGCACATCGCGGCAGCCCGTGACCTCGGTGAACTGCTGGGCACCGAACTGACCGCGGAGACCTGGCTGACCGGGCTGCTCGACGCCCTGCGCGGCCGGCTCGACGCGGCAGCGCAGGTGGCCGAGGCGGGCGTACGGCTGGGCGAGGAACTCGACGACGACTGGTGCCGCCGTATCCACCTGCAACTCGGCGCGTTCGTCGCGCTCTGCGCCGGGCGGGTCGCCGACGCGGCGGCCGGATACGGTCGGCTGGCCGCGACGGTGGACCGGATGGGCCTGACGGAGCCGTTGGCGCAGCGCTTCGAACCGGACTGGATCGAGGCGTGCGTGGCCGCCGGTGACCTCGGCACCGCCCGTGCCGCCCTGCATCGGCTTACCGAACGGCACCGCCGCATGCCCCGGCCGTGGACGCTGCTGGGCCTGGCGCGCAGTCGTGCCCTGCTGGACAGCGCCGGCGGCGTGGACCCGTCAGCCGCCCTCGACGACCTCGCCGCCGCCCGCGCGGCGGTGGCGCCGGACATCCTGCCGTTGGACCGGGCCCGCTGTCTGCTGGTCGCCGGCGTCGTGCACCGGCGGCTACGTCGTAAGCGACCGGCCCGGGAGGCGCTCCAGGCGGCGGCGGCCGAGTTCGACGCGCTCGGCGCGGTGGCGTTCGCCGCGCGGGCCCGGGCCGAGGCGGCCCGGCTGGGCGGCCGACCGCCGGCGCCGTCCGCGCTGACCGCCACCGAGGAGCGGGTGGCCCGGCTCGCCGCGCTCGGGCGGACCAGTCGCGCGATCGCCGACGAGTTGTTCGTCAGCCCCAAGACGGTGGAGACGAACCTCTCCCGGGTGTACCGCAAGCTGGGCATCTCCCGCCGGGCCGAGCTGAACGCGGCGCTGGCCCGCATCAGCGCCGCCGGGGTGCCGGCCGTCGGCCACAAAGGCTAGGGAAACGCCGGATTCCTTCCGCTGGGGGCGACCGTACCGTCGAGATCGTCCCGACCGGCAGGGCACCCGTGCTGGTGCGCAGCGCTCAAGGCCGGGCGGAAGAAGGAGAACAGACAGGTGCGACGACTGATTCTGCCCATGGTCCTCGCGGCGGCCCTGGCGCTGACCGGCTGTGGCGACAGCGAATCGGCGGCGCCGGGCGCCGGGCCGGGCGCCGGCTCGGACGTGGACCTCGATCTGCCGGTCGACGGCGCTGACGCGGTCCGCCCGGCCTGCCCCTTCACCGCCGAGCAGATCGCCGGGTTCGTCGGCCAGCAACTGGACGACGAGGGCAATTGCAGCTTCGGCGACGGCATAGCCCTGCTCACCGTGACCACAGCCTCGCGGGTCGCCGGTGAGATGACCTACGACTACCAGCGCCAGCAGGCCGACCAGACCTACCAGTCGGTGACCGACCTCGGTGTCGGCGACAAGGGCTATCTGGCGGTCAAGGACATCGCGGCCGAAGCAGTGATGATCAACAGTGCGGGCACGTTCACCGTGACGATGAGCAGCTTCGAACGTCTGGGCGCCCAGTCGGACGGATACGCCCAGGCGATGCGCAAACTGCTCGATGCCCTACCGAGCTGAAGCCCGGACGAAGGAGACAACGTGCGGTACCTGACCTCCGTCGCCCGGTTCGCCGTGGCGGCCACCGCGCTCACCGTCCTCGCCGCCTGCGGCGGCGCGGAGCCCGCAGCGGCGCCACCGGCACCGGTGCAACCGTCGGAGCCCGTGGCCCCGACCGAGGTCACCGAGGCACCCGAGCCTTCCGCACCGGCGCAGGTCGACGCCTGCGCGCTGGTCACCAAGAAAGACGCCGAACAGTTGGCCGGTACGCCGCTGGAAGATCCTATGCCGAGCGGGGAGAGCTGCTGGTTCACCGGGCCCGTCTCAGGGCCGGTGGCGCAGGTGGAGGTGCACGTCGGGGACGGCGCGAAGAAGATCCTGGATATCGACCGCGACCTCAACCACGAGTTCGAGACCTTGTCCGGCATCGGAGACGAGGCGTACCTCGAGGACGGGATGGTCTTCGTCAACGTCTCCGGGGTCTGGGTGGCTGTCCGGCTGGTCCGCACCGACGATCCGGCCAAGTACAACGAGCGGCTGACCGAGCTGGCGCGGACAGTGGCCGGGCGACTCTGACCGGCCGAGGCGATCACGCGGCGTCGGCGTGATCGTCGCGCTGCTGTGCGAAGCGTCTCCGAACCACGGCGCTGGCCTCCTCTTCCTGGCAGCCGAGGCTACGCAGCAGGTCGGTGGCGATGGTACGGACCTGCGCCACCACCACGCTGCCGGAGAAGCCGACCCCCTCGTCGTACGCCTCGGCGGCCCGGTCCACCGCCTTGAGGATCAACTGTTCGGAGCGGCTGGTGTGGTGCCCGCTCTCCGCCTCGACCTGTAGCAGGGCCAGGGCGTCACCGAAGTAGTGCACGGCGGCTGCCAGCCCGGGTGGCACGGGCTCCTCGTCACGGATCGCGGTGGCCGCCCGGCGCAGCATCTCCTGGCCGCCCCGGATCGCCAGGGCGAGGTAGCGCGTGCCGCGTTCGTAGTGCTCGAACTCGCTTCGCCGGTGCCAACGGGCCGGTGATATCGCCACCGCCTCCTGTGCTCCGGAGATCGCGTCGTTCAGCAGCTTGAGCTGAGGTTCCAGGCCGCCCAGTGCGTCCCGGGCACCGGCCACGGTGGCGTAGTCGGCCCGGGACATGCCGTCCGCCGCAGTGTGCAGATGTTCGATCAGGGCCGCGAAGAGTGGCCGTGCCGCCCGCTGGATGATCCGCACCGGGTTGACCGGCAGCACGGCGACCACCACCACGGCGGTCACCCCGCCGATGACGGCGTCGATGATGCGGGGCACCTCCAGTCCGCGCTGCACCGGCGCCAACGTGGCGATCAGCACGGCGGTGCCGCCGGCCTGGGTGACCACCTGCCCGCCCCGGCTCAGGGCCAACGCGAGCAGGATGGCCAGGGTGACCACGGTGCCGGTCTGCCAGGGGCCGGTGCCGATGACCGCGATCAGGGCGTCGCCGACCAGCAGCCCGGCCAGCACGCCGAGCAGCAGTTCGACGGTACGCCGGGTGCGTCGACCGATGGCCGCGGCAATGGTGCCGACCGCGGCGGTGGGGGCGAAGACCGGCGACGGGTGGTGCAGCAGGTTGTGCGCCACCCACCAGGCGAGCGCGGCGGCCACCCCCGCCTGTACGGCGAGGATGGCGTACAGCTCCAGCGTCCGGCGCCGCTCCCGCCAGTCGAGTCGGGCGCTGAGCCCGCCGACCGCTCCCGCGATCCGGCCCCTGGTCCAGCCGGCGGCGCCACGTGCCCAGTTCTCGCTCCGCTCGCCCGCCGCCACGCGGCCGACTACCCCACCCGGCCACGCTCATTCACCGTCGTACCGGGGCGGTTCCCGACCCGACCGTACGCCGATCCGTTACGGGCTGGATTTCGAACTGCGGAATCACCTGCACAGAAGCGATGCATATAGCGCTATGTCGATTGACAAAGTTCATGATCCCAACTTATTGTGCGAGCCGGCCGGACGTTGCCGGCGGTCCGGCGACACCCGGCCAAGCCACCCGTCGACACCATCACCACACGAGGAGCGTCATGGCCGGGCTGCGCGGCACACTACGAAGGACACGATGGCGATTGGGCGTGGTCGGCACCGGCGTCGCCGCCCTGCTGGCCGGGGTCGGGCTGATCAGCGCGGGCGCCGCCCACGCGGCGGCCGGCTGCCGGGTGGTGTACTCCGCGCCGAGCCAGTGGCCGGGCGGGTTCACCGCCAACGTCGACCTGACCAATCTCGGCGACCCGCTCAACGGCTGGCGGCTGACCTGGACCTTCCCGTCCGGCCAACGGGTGACGCAGGCGTGGAACGCCACCGTCACCTCCACCGGCAACGACGTCACCGCCACCAACGTCGGCTACAACGCGGCGCTCGGCACCAACCAGACGGTGTCGTTCGGATTCAACGGCTCGTGGTCCGGCAGCAACACGGCCCCGACCTCGTTCGCCCTCAACGGGGTCACCTGCACCGGCAGCGTCGGCCCGACCACCCCACCGCCGACCACGCCGCCCCCGACCACCCCACCCCCGACGACCCCGCCGCCAGCCGGTGACCCGATGGCCTACGTGGCCGCGATGCAGCCGGGCTGGAACCTCGGTAACACCTTCGACGCCGTCGGCGCCGACGAGACCGCGTGGGGCAACCCACGGGTCACCCAGGCCCAGTTGGACGCCATCCGGGCGCAGGGCTTCAACAGCATCCGGATCCCGGTCACCTGGAGCAACCGCCACGGGCCGGCACCGTCGTACACCATCGACGCGGCCTGGCTGAACCGGATCAAGGAGGTCGTCGGCTGGGCGCTGGACGACGGCTTCTACGTGATGATCAACCTGCATCACGACTCGTGGCAGTGGATCCACGAGATGCCGAGCAACCGGACGACCGTGCTCAACCGCTACAACGCGCTGTGGACCCAGATCGCCGCCGCGTTCCGGGACGCCTCCCCGAAACTGCATTTCGAGAGCGTCAACGAGCCGCAGTTCGCCAACAGCTCCGGCGACGCCCAGAACGCGCAACTGCTGCACGAGCTGAACGTCAACTTCCACCGGATCGTCCGGGCCTCCGGCGGCAACAACGCCACCCGCATGCTGGTCCTACCGACCCTGCACACCTCCTCCGAGCAGGCCCGGATCAACGAGCTGACCACGACGATCAACCAGCTCAACGACCGTAACCTGATCGCCACCGTGCACTTCTACGGCTACTGGCCGTTCAGCGTGAACGTCGCCGGCGGCACCCGCTTCGACGCCACCACCCAGCAGGACCTCGTCGACGCCTTCGACCGGGTCTACAACGCCTTCGTCACCCGGGGCATCCCGGTGGTCATCGGTGAGTACGGCCTGCTCGGCTTCGACCGGCACACCGGCACCATCCAGCAGGGCGAGAAGTTGAAGTTCTTCGAGTACTTCGGCTACTACGCCCGGCACCGACAGCTCACCACCCAGCTGTGGGACAACGGCCAGCACTTCAACCGGACCACGTTCCAGTGGCGTGACGCGGAGTTGACCGCTCAGATCAAGTCGAGCTGGACGACCCGCTCCGGCACCGCCTCGTCCGACCAGGTGTACGTGCCGCGTACCGGCTCGATCACCGCCAAGACGCTGACCCTCAACCTCAACGGCACCACCTTCTCCGGTCTGCGCCAGGGCAGCACCGAACTGGTCCGGGGCACCGACTACACCGTCTCCGGCAACCAGCTGACGCTCACCGCCAGCGCGTTGACCCGTCTGGTCGGCAACCGGGCGTACGGCGTCAACGCCACCCTCCAGGCGCGCTTCTCGGCCGGCGTACCGTGGCGGATCGACGTGATCAGCTACGACCCGCCGGTGCTGTCCAACGCCACCGGCACCACCGCCTCCTTCGCCATCCCCACTCAGTTCCGCGGCGACCAGCTCGCCACGATGGAGGCGCGGTACGCCGACGGCAGCAACGCCGGCCCGCATGACTGGACGTCGTTCAAGGAGTTCGACGTCACCTTCGCACCCGACTACACCGGCAACCGGATCACCCTCACCGACACCTTCTTCGGTGAGGTACGCGACGGCAGCCCGGTCACCCTCACCTTCCACTTCTGGAGCGGTGCCCAGGTGACCTACCGCGTCACGAAGTCCGGCAGCAGCGTCACCGGCCAGGCCGGCTGACCCACTGCGCGCCGCCGGCCACCCCCGGCCGACCCGTTGCGGGCCACCGGCCCTCCCCGGGTGGCCGGTGGCGCGCACCGGTCATGATTAGTTCATGATCCGATTCGTACTGAACGTGCTCTGGCTCATCTTCGGCGGCGGGCTCGTGCTGGCGATCGGCTACGGCATCGCCGCTCTGATCTGCTTCGTCCTCGTCGTCACCATCCCCTTCGGGGTGGCGTCGCTGCGGCTGGCGTCGTACTCGCTGTGGCCGTTCGGCCGCACCCTGGTCCCCAAGCCCGGCGTCGGTGTCGCCTCCGGCGTCGCCAACGTGATCTGGGTCGTGCTCGCCGGGTGGTGGCTCGCCCTGTCCCACATCGTCGCCGGTGTCAGCCTCTGCCTCACCATCATCGGCATCCCGTTCGGGGTGGCCAACTTCAAGCTCGTCCCCGCCGCGATCTGGCCGCTGGGCCAGGAGGTCGTCCCCGCGCCGTAAACCGGACCGGCACAACCGTCGCACGGTGCCGGTGCCGCGATCGGCGGACCGCACGGCCAACCGCTGGGTATAAAGAGGGTGTGCCGTCTCTTCGGATGGTCGCCGGCACGATGGCCGCCGGGTTCGCTCTGCACGCCGTACCGGCGCTGACATCCGTGGCGCCGGTACGCCGTCGGCTGCTGCCCGAACTGAGTGGGATCGGCCGGCCCGGGCACGTGGCGCTGACCTTCGACGACGGGCCGGACCGCCGGTCCACGCCCCGCTTCCTGCACCGGCTCGACCGGGCGGGCGTACGCGCGACCTTCTTCCTGCTCGGCAGCCTGCTCGACCGCGATCCCGGGCTCGGCCGGGAGATGACCGCGCAGGGCCACGAGGTGGCGGTGCACGGCTGGGAACACCACAACCTGCTGTGCCGCACCCCGCCGGCGACGTACGCCGACATCGCCCACGCCCGGGACCGCATCGCCGAGCTGACCGGCCAGCCGCCACGCTGGTACCGCCCGCCGTACGGGGTACTCACCACGGCGGCCCTGCTGGCCTGCGCCCGACTGGGTCTGCAACCGCGGCTGTGGACGGCCTGGGGCCGGGACTGGCGGGCGGACGCCACCGCCGGCTCGGTCTGCCACAACGTCCTGCGGACGCTGCGTCCCGGCGGCACCATCCTGCTGCACGACTCGGACCACGTCGCGGCTACCGGATCGTGGCACGCAACGTTGACGGCGCTCCCCGCCCTGATCGACTGGGCCACGCAACGGAAGCTGACGCTCGGCACACTCAGCGACCACCAGCCGGTCTCGCCGCGTCCGCCGTCCGCTGGGAGCGGTGCTCGGCCGGTGACAGCGCCGCCCGGCCGGGCGTGACCTGCGCAACGACGGGTATCCGCGCCTGCGTGACGGAGTGCAGGCGCCAGACACAGCGGGCAGGTCCGGTGGTCGACGACTGGACGGAAGTGACGCTGGGTCGCACCGGCGGCGCTTCGAGCGCGCTCGACGGCCGGATCGTGGTGGTCTCGGCGGACATCGGGGCCGGCCACGACGCCGCCGCCGCCGAACTGGAACGCCGGTTGACCGATCAGGGCCGGCAGGTTGACCGGCTGAACTTCCTGTCCCTGCTGCCCGGACCGCTCGACGTCACGGTGCGCGAAACCTACCGGGGCATGTTGCGCTGGCTGCCCTGGTGCTACGACGCGCTGTTCAGCGCGACCGGCCGCTCGCCGGCATCGGTGCAGCTGTTGCGGGCCGCCTTGCGTCCGGTGTTCCGCCGCATGCTGGCCCGCCTGCCGCCGGACACCCGGGCCGTGGTGACGACCTTTCCCTTCGCCAACCAGATCCTCGGGCCGATGCGGGTCGCCGGGCTGGTCAACGCGCCGCTGGTGACCTACGTGACCGACTTCGCGGTGCACCCGACCTGGATCGCGCCGGGCGTGGACCTGTACTGCGTCGTGCACGAACTCTCCCGCCAGCAGGCCACCGCCGGCGGCAGCGCCCCGGTCCGGGTGGTCCGCCCGCTGGTCAACGCCCGGTTCGCCGCTTCTGCCCAGCGGAGCACCCAGGCCGCACGGCGACAGTTCGGGCTGCCCGAACAAGGTCGCCTCGCATTGATCGTCGCGGGCTCCTGGGGCATGGGTGACGTGGCCCGGACCGCGACCGAAGTGCTGGCCACCGGCTGCGTCGAGCCGGTCGTGGTGTGCGGACGTAACCAGCGGTTGTACCGCCGGCTGCGGCGGTTCCCCGGGCACGTGCTGGGCTGGGTCGACGACATGCCCACCCTGATGCGGGCGGCGGACGTCGTGGTGGAGAACGCCGGCGGGCTCACCTGCCAGGAGGCCCTCGCCTCGGGCCGTCCCACGATCACCTACCGGCCCATCGCCGGGCACGGCCGGGCCAACGCAGACCTGCTCAGCCGCTCGGCCCTGACCAGTTACATCGACTCCGCGCAGCGACTGCGACCGGCCCTGACCGAGCTGCTGGCCGCAGCCGAGGGCGGCGACCCAGGTGCCGACGCGCGCATCGACATGGCTGGCGTCGTGGCCGACGTACTGACGCCGATGAGGTGGGGATGGCCGGGCTGAAGCGCAGCCGGCGCCGGGACCTGCTGCGCGGCGGCGCTCTGGTCACGTTCGGGGCCGGACTCGGGGTGGTCGGCTTCGCCGAGGCGACGGACGTGGCCGACCGGAAACTGCCGATCCGCGGCGGCGCGGCCAGCGCCGTGGTGCCGGGCCGACCCGATCTGCTCGGCAGCGGACGGCTGGAGGTGAACTGGTGGTTGCGGTGACCGGCCAGGAACCCCGGCTGCTGCGACCGCCGTACGGTCACCTGGCGGGTAGCACCACGGCGGCGGCCGTGCGGATGGGATACCAGGTGGTGCTCTGGTCCCAGCAGATGCGAGAGGGCGAGTTTCCCGACGACCCGAGCGGCCACGCCCGCCAGATCGTCGCCGACGTACAGCCCGGCACGATCCTGCTCGCCCACGACATCGGTGACCATCAGCGGCTAGTCGCCCTGCACGGGTTGCCGGAGATCATCGACCAGTTGCGGGCGCGCGGCTATCAGTTCGTCACGGTGTCCCAACTCTTGGCGGTGCGACAGCCGTGACGGAGGCCGCCCTCAGACCAGCCGTTGCCGGGCCAGGATCCGCAACGCGACGTAGCCGATCGGGGCCGGCAGCCAGAACGTCGCGAGCCGGTAGACAAGCACGCCCGCGACGGCGGTGTCGACGGGCACCCCGTAGATCAGCAGCCCGGAGACCAGGGCCGCCTCCGTGGCACCCAGGCCGCCGGGGGTGGGTGCGGCCGAGGACACCCCCTCCCCGACGACACACACCAGGATCACCGGTGCCAGCAGCGCGAGATCGACCCGCTCACCAACGGCGAGCAACCCGAAGTAGAGGCTGAACCCGTACGCGAGGGTGAGCGCCAGGGCCGCGCCGATCAGCCGGGTCAGCCGATGCCGGCGGGGCAGGGCACGCAGGGCGGCAAGGCTCTCCCGCAGCACCGCGCGACCACGACGGCGCAGCCGAGGTACCGCCAGCACCGCCGCGACGGCGAGCAGCACCACCAGCACACCGAGCAGCACGGGCAGCGCCTTGGCGGTGACGGCCTGCTCGGCGGCGCGGGTGGGTCGGCGGGCGAAGGGCAACAGCACCGGCAGCAGCAGCGCCACCGACACCACGCCGGCCACCCGCGAGACGACCACGGCGGTCGCCGACTCGGCGGCCCGCAATCCCTTCTGGTGCAGGTAGCGCAGGCTCAGCGCGGCACCGCCGACGCTGCCGGGCGCGAGCCGGTTGGCGAACGACGCGGCCACCTGCACCGCGGTGGCCTCACCGAGCGGCACCCGGTTGTTCGACGCCAGCCGCAGTACGACGGCGCTGAGCAGGTAGGTCGCGGCCGAGCCGAGCAGGGTGGCGGCCAGGGCCAGCGGATGCGCGTGCAGCATCAGGCGCAGCGCGGCGCGTACCTCGCCGAGCTGTGGCAGCAGCAGGTGTACGAGCAGGCCGAGCGCGATCAGCAACAGGACGCCCCGGGGCGTGATCCGGACGACCCGGGCCAGCCGTTGTTCCCGCTGCGGGCAGCGGTGCATGATCTGGCCGCGTAGCTGCTCCAGCAGGTCAGGGGTATGTCGCAGCAGGTCACGGCTGGCCCGGGAGAGCACTGCCGGTTGCAGGTACGGCAGGCTTTTCGCGATCTCGTCGACACCGAGTTCGGCCATCGCCACATCGACCGCCGTGCCCGGATCCACCCGGCCGGCGAGCGCGACCAGCAACTCGACGACGTCCCGGGCCCGCTGGTCAGCGGCGGCATCGTCGACGCCGAACCCGAAATCGACCAGGTACGCGCCGTCGCGGTCGACCAGGATGTTGGCCGCCCGCAGGTCACGATGGGCGATCCCGCCCCGGTGCAGCAGCGCCACCTGCCGGCACACGTCGACGATCGACGCCGTCGGCAGTGGTCCGTACGTGGCGTCCAACGGTGCCGCGTCGATGAACTCCTGCACCAGCACGGCCTCCCCACCGGGCAGGGTGGCGGTGGTGACGACCGACGGAACCCGTACGCCCGCCCGTTCGGCCAGCAGCGTCAGGCAGGTCTCGTGCTCGCTCTGCTGCTTCGCGCTGAGGTACGGCGGCTCGTCGGCGACGTGCCGGTAACGCAACCGCCGGTACAGCTTGTAGGCCCAGTCGGCGTCCCGCTGCTGCCCACCGGTGACCTTGACGAACAACCGCCGCCCGTCGCCGGTGACCACCAACCACGGCCACGAGCCGCGGGCGTCGCCGCTCAGCGGCGCGAGCCGGACCACGTCGAAGCCACGGTGTCGCAGTGCCTCGCGCAGCACGCCGGTGGACCGCTGCGGACCGACCTCCCCGACGACCAGCCGGGTCAGACAGACCGCGAGCCAGCCGACGAGCAGCCCGCCGATGGCGTCCACCGGCAGATGGGCGCCGACATGCACACGCGCCACGGCGACCACCGCAACCGCCGGCCAGAGCAGGCGCCGCCAGCGGGTGCCGCCGGCCCGCGCCGCCACCAGTGCCAGGGCGGTGGCGACCGCGACATGCCCGGAGGGATAGCCCAGCGAGCCGGCGACCCGATCGTGCAGCACGACATCGGTCAGCAGCGATCCGGGCCGCTGCCGGGCCACCGCGACCTTGTTGACCACCGCCAGCCAGTACGCCAGGTTTCCGGCCAGCAGCAGGTCACGGGCGACCGCGAAGCGCCGCAGCGCGGCGGCGAGCGTAGCCGTACCGAACACCGTGAGGTACGAGCCGAGCTGCATGACCACGATCAGCACCGGCGTCGCCCCCGCCGGCAGGCGGTTGAGCAGGGTGAACACGTCCCGTTCCCAGGCCGCAACCGGGTGCTGGCGGACCAGCAGGCCCAGCCCGACCAGCAGGACGGTGGAGACTGCCAGGCTGACCAGCAGAGCCGGCGACGGACGATGCGTCCGGGATAGCACAGTCCTCGTCCCTGGGGCGTTCGTTGACCTGCTCTCGATTCGTACGCTACGGGCTGACCTGCCGCCGGTTGGCGGTTTCCCGGTTCGCCCGCCCGCCGGGCCGTCGCGAAGCGCCAGAATCAGCAGATGGACCGGGTACTGGCTGGGATCGCCGCACTACCGCCGTTGGTCGTGCTGACCCTGGTGTTCCTGCTGCCCGCGCTGGAGTCCTCGACGCTGCTGGGGCTGCTCATACCCGGTGAAACCGTCGTACTGGTCGGCGGCGTGGTGGCTCACCTCAGTGGGCTGCCGCTGTGGGCGGTGATCGTTGCCGCGGCCGTCGGGGCGTGCCTCGGCGACCAGGTCGGCTACCTGCTGGGTCGTCGGTACGGGCCCGGGGTGCTGGCCCACGCGCCGGCCGTGCTCCGTCGTCGCCTCGACCTGGACCGGGCCCGACGCCTGGTCGCCGAGCGAGGAGCGATCGCGGTGGTGATCGGCCGGTGGGTGGCGGTGCTGCGGGTGCTGGTGCCGCTGGTGTCCGGTGCCAGCGGCATGCGGCGCAGCACGTTCGGCTGGGCCAACGTCACCGGCGGGCTGCTCTGGGCGGTGGCGGTGGCGACGCTCGGCTACCTCGGCTCGGCCTCCTACCGCTACCTGGAGCGGGAACTGGGCATCGGCACGTACACACTGCTCGCCGTGATCGTGGTGCTCGCCCTGCTGGCGTTCTGGCGGCACCGCCGGCGGGCGCACTGACCGACGCCGCCGACCGTCGGGGCGGGCGGGCTCACCAGAGCGTGGACCAGTAGTCCCAGAACCGGACGAGGATGGCCAACATGATCAGCACGTACCAGGCGACCAGGATGAGGCTGTGGTAACCGGCCAGACCGGAGAGCCGGGCCAGCGGGGATGACGGCGCGACCGCGCCGAGGTTGCGCAGGCTGGTGTAGAGGAAGATCGCGATGGTGACGACCCAGACCACCATGCAGTACGGGCACAGCGCCGAGATCACGTAGAGGCTCTGGTAGATGAGCCAGTGCACGAAGACCACGCCGAAGGTTGCCCCGGCCTGGAGCCCGAGCCAGCACCAGCCGGGCAGTCGTACCCGGGCGAGCAGCAGGACGCCGAGGGTGGTGACCACCGCGAAGCCGGCGATGCCGAGCAGCGGGTTGGGGATCCCGAAGGCGGCGGCCTGCGGCGTGGTCATCACCGAGCCGCAGGACAGGATCGGGTTGATGCTGCACGTCGGCACGTAGTCGGCGTCGGCCAGCAGGTTGATCTTCTCGACGGTGAGGGTGCCCGCGGCGAGCAGGCCGATGCCGCCGCCGACGGCCAGCACCCAGGCGGTGACCCGGGCGACGAACCCGGCGTGCGGCGACGTCGCCTCCGCGCGGCGTGCGACGGTGGCGCTCATTGGGCAAGCGCGGCGTCGATGGCGGCGATCATGTCCGACTGGGTACGGACCTCGGTCAGCTGCCGGCCGTTGAGGAAGAACGTCGGGGTGCCCCGTACCCCGGCGGTCTCGCCGTCGGCCCGGTCAGCGGCCACCCGCTGCGCGGTGGCCGGTGCGTCGAGGTCCTGCCGGAAGCGGTCCACGTCCAGGCCCAGCTCGCGTGCGTACCCGACGAACCGGTCGGTCTGCGGCGTGCTCTGGTGTCCCCACTGCGCCTGGTTCTCGAACAGCACGGCGTACATCTCGAGGAACCGGCCCTGGTCGGCGGCGGCCTGCGCGGCACGGGCCGCGAGGTCGGCGTTGGGGTGGCTGGGAATCGGGAAGTAACGCACCACGAAGGTGATCCGGTCCTGGTAGGTGTCCAGGATCTCCTTGACCGCCGGGTAGACGGCGCCGCACGCCTCGCACTCGAAGTCGAGGAACTCCACCAGGGTGACCTTGCCGTCGGTCGCCGTACTGAGCCGGTGGCTGTCGTCACGGACCAGCACGGCCGGGTCGACCGGCGCACCGCTGGCGACGGGTCGGCCGGTGTTCCGGTTGACGGCGATCACACCGATCATGGCGAGAATGACCACCAGGATCATCGCCAGGGTCAGTCGGGTGTTTCTCGTCATGCCGTGCCAACCTTCCGTGCGGGTGCGCCCATGCTGGCCGGGTTTCCTGTCAGCTTCCTGAAAGCCGGCGCATTCAGCCCCGTACCGCGAGTTCGGAGCCCGTCAGGGCATCACCAGTGCGCGCCGTGACACACGCCGTCGGCGCCCTGCGGCTCCACCTGAAGCGTGGCGTGGTCGATCTCGAAGCGGTCGTGCAGG
This sequence comes from Micromonospora sp. NPDC051196, assembly GCF_040682415.1. Classification (NCBI taxonomy): domain Bacteria; kingdom Bacillati; phylum Actinomycetota; class Actinomycetes; order Micromonosporales; family Micromonosporaceae; genus Micromonospora; species Micromonospora sp. NPDC051196. The sequence continues at coordinate 45,769 of NZ_JBFBAY010000005.1, read as the reverse complement.
ATCTGCCGGGCGGTGCTCAGCACCTGGCCCAGATCCGCTCCGGCCGCCAGGGTCAGGTGCGCCGAGGCCACCTCCATGCCCGAGGTCAGCGTCCACACGTGCAGGTCGTGCACGTCGGCGACGCCGGGCACGCCGTGCAGCCCGGCCCGTACCTCGGTGATGTCCACGTGTGGCGGGGCGGCCTGCACGAGTACCCGCAGGGCAGCCCGGCCCAGCTTGTAGGTGCGGGGCAGGATGAACACGCCCACCGCCACGGCGATGATCGGGTCGGCGTACCACCAGTCGGTCAACGCGATCACCACGGCGGCGACGATCACGCCGACCGAGGCGAGCAGGTCGCCGAGGACCTCCAGGTACGCCCCGCGCACGTTCAGGCTCTCCTTAGAGCCGGAGCGCAGCAGCAGGAACGCCACGACGTTGGCGACCAGACCCGCCACGGCAACGGCCAGCATCGGGCCGACCAGCACCTCCGGTGGTTCGTCGAACCGGCGTACCGCCTCCACCACCACGTAGACGGCGACCCCGAACAGCAGCACCGCGTTCGCCAGCGCCGCCAGGACCTCCATCCGGTACAGGCCGAAGGTGCGTTGACCGTCGCGCGACGCCTTGCTGGCCGCCGTGATCGCGGCGAGTGCCATGCCGATGCCGAGCACGTCGGTGAACATATGCCCGGCGTCCGACAGCAGCGCCAGGGAGCCGGTCGCCCACGCCCCGATCGCCTCCACCACCATGAACACGGCCAGCAGGGCGAAGGCTGCCCACAACCGCCCCCGGTGCTTCTCTCCCGCGCGCAACGCCTGCTGCCCGTGGTCGTGCCCGGCACCCATCCTGTGCCCTCCCCGCCTCAGCCGTCGCCGAACAACATATGCGGACATTGCAATAAGTGCAACCATGGCCTCCGGCTGAAGAGGTCACCGACGGCGATCACTCGACCCGTCAGGCGAGGCGATCACCAGAGGCGTGCCGCGTCACCGGGCCCGCAGGTTCGCCCGCACGGCCCCCAGGATGACGCCCGGGGTGGCCAACGAACTCGGGTGCTCGCGCATGGACACCACCTCGTTGAACCGTCGGGCGGTGGCGACGTCCGTGACGGTGGCGGTGACGATCTGCCGGCTGACCCAGCTGGAGAGCCGGTAGGCACGCGGATACGGGCCGTCGACGTGCGGCAGGGCCAGATCCGCCGACGTCGACAGTGACCAGGCGGCGTCGACCACGACCTGTTGCAGCGCGAGGAACTCCCGGGCCGGCAGCCGGAGATCCGGCCCGGGGCGCAGGTACGTCGACAGGCAGGCGGCGTGCAGGGCCGCCGCCGTGATGCCCTGCCCGTACACCGGGTTGAACGACGCGACCGCGTCACCGACCGGGACCAGCCCGGCGGGAAAACGACTCAGGGTGTGGAAGTCCCGCCGCCGACTGTCGGCGTGGCGGTAGGTCTGCACGTCGCCGAGCAGTTCACTGTCGGCGACCTCGTGGAACTCCGGTGGGAACTGCTCGCGCAGCCGGCGGACGAAGTCCTCAGGGGTACGGCCCGGACGGTTGTCCGCGTAGCCGGCCATCATCGCCATCCACCGGCCGTCCTCGATCGCGAAGAACGCCGCGCCAGCCACGTCCGACGACATCCGCGGGCTGTTCAGCGCCAGGACGACCGTGTGTTGCGGGTTCTCCTCCCGACGTCGGAACAACGCGGTGGCGTAGTTGAGGTGGACGTTCATCCGCCGCGTCTCGGGCCGCTCCCACCCCGCCTGCTCCAGCCAGTCGGAGAGTCGGCTGGATCGACCCATGGCGTCCACCACGAGATCCGCGTTCTCCACACCGGGCGCTCCACCGATGTCGTAGCGGACCCCGGTGGCGACGGCACCGTCGACGACGAGACCGGTGGCGCGGGCGGTGATCGTCTTGACGTTGGGCAGTCGCAGCACCTGCTGGCGGATCAGTCCCTCCAGCAGCGGCCGGCTGCCGGCCAGGCTGTCGGCGTCGTCAGGTACGACGACCTTCAGCCGCCCGTCGAGGTAGTTGCGGCGGGCCGAAGGTGGCGCCTCGACCGCGCCCCGGGCCAGGGCCTGCTCCCGGAATCCGGGAAAGAGCCGCTCAAGCTGAAGGAAGCCGCCGGGCAGCAGGGCGTGCAGTTGCGTCCCCTGCGGAACGCCGGGCCGATGACCCGGCACGTGCAGGTCGTCCCGGTCGATGACGACGACGCTCTCCGCGTGGTCGGCCAACACCCGCGCGGCCAACAGACCGGCGATACTGCCGCCGACCACGACGGCCTTGTGGAAGAACGGCGACGGCTGGTCGGGAGGCTGCACCGCGTTCAACGCGGTGAAGACCTGAGCCGGAGAGAGGGGCATGTGCTCTCCAAGGGGTACGAGGTGTGGCGCCTTTCCCCGCATGCCTGCCGTGGTGCGTGGCAGCGACAGACCGGCGGGACCGGGCGGTCGGCATGACGCTCAACGATCGTTGCACAGGCAGGGCACGCCGCCCGAGGCATCGCTGAGTGTCCACGTCACGACAGTCGGCCACCTCAGGTGGCAGTCGCACCGCTCGGTGAGGTGCTGGCCCGGGAGCCCACGCGGTTCACCAGGTAGCCGAAGGCCGCTGCGGTGAAGAACATGACAACGCCGTAGACGGCCGCCGGGATCGCCATCTGGCTGCTGTTGAGCAGCGCCGGACTAAGCGCGATCGTGATGGCCAGCGTGCTGTTGTGGATGCCGATCTCGAAGCCGGCCGCCTTGGCCGCACCGTGGTCGATCCCGGCCAGCCGGGGCACGCCGTATCCGATCGCCAGGCTCAACAGGTTGAACGCGAGCACGGCAAGGCCGACCGAGACGAAGTAGTCGGCCAGGTTGTCCCGCTCACCGATCACGGCACCGGCGATCACCGCGACGAGCACGACGACGGACAGGATCCGCACCGGACGGTTCAGGCGCTCGGCGATGCGCGGCAGCCAGGCTCGGACCAGCATGCCGATGGCGACCGGGACGAGCACGATGGCGAAGACCTGGAGCACCTTGTCGAACTGGAGGCCGATGCTGCGTGCGTCACCGAGGAAGTACGCGGCCGAGAGGTTGACCACGATCGGCAGGGTGAACACGGCGAGCACCGAGTTGATGGCGGTCAGCGTGATGTTGAGGGCCACATGCCCGCCGAAGAGGTGACTGTAGAGGTTGGCCGTGGTGCCGCCGGGCGATGCTGCCAGCAGCATCATCCCGACGGCCAGTTCCGGCGGCAGGTCGAAGGCGATCACCAGGCCGAGGCAGAGCACCGGCAGCAGCAGCACCTGGCAGGCCAGTGCGATCACGGCGGCCTTCGGATGTTGGGCCACCCGGCGGAAGTCGGCGACGGTCAGGCCGAGACCCAGACCGAGCATGATGACGCCGAGGGCGATGGGTAGTCCGATCAAGGTCAGGGCAGAGTCCATGACACAACATCGTTACCACCCGGTAACGCATTCACCATCATCCTTGTGGCTGGATACGGCGAAATTCGTCAGGACCATCGCTCGCAGGTGAGCGTCAACTCCTCCGGCACGCTGCTGGTCGCCGCCAACAGGCCGAACGTCGTCGATCCACCCGACGCCAGGACGCGGTTGTACTCGGCGTGCCGCGCCGTCACCCCGGTCGCTGCCGTCTCCACCACGGCGTTCCAGACCGACTGGACCCGTTCGTCACCGGACCAGTTCCACCGCACCCGCCAGCCGTTGAGCTGGGCATCGCCGGTGTTGCGGACGGTGACCGTGGCGACGAAGCCGCTGCCCCATCCGGTGTCGATGGTGGCGGTCGCGCTGCACGGCGGTTGCGACCCGGTCCGCGCCGGCCCGCCCAGGATGTACCGGTCCCGCACTCCCTCGGCGTCACTGAGCCGGAACCAGTACTCGGTGTCCGGAGTCAACCCGCCGATGGTGACCGTGCCCGAGCGCTCCGGTCCGGAGGTGCCCTCGGCCACCGGATCCTGCCACTGGACGGCGTCCTCGCGACTGCCGAACAGGAAGAAGGTGATCGGCGGGTCATAACCGCACGGCGGCACGACGAACGCGCTGTAGGTGATGGTCAAGGTGGTGGCGGTCGTCCCGGTCACCATGGCGTTGATCGGCAGCACCGGCGGGCAGACCGGGGTCTGCGACGGCGACGGCGTGGGTGTTGCCGTGGGCGAGGTCTGCGCGATGGCGGGCGCACCGAGCCCGGCAGCCAGGGTCAGGGTCGCGGTGGCCAGCACCACGCCGAACGTGCGTTTCATCCGTACCTCCTGGGGCGGCCACCGCCTCGCGGCGACCGATGGTTCCTGCTGGAGGAGGACGGCCCGGCACGGGATTTCCCGTGCGTCCCCTTGCCCTGTAACGAATCGCGCGGCTCCAAACGCGATCACGGCCAAGTCTTTCAGTCGACACTTGTCGATACAACGGCTGTCGTGACGAAGATCCAGGGCCCGACCGGAGGCGGCCGTCGACCGAACGGGCCTTGTGCCGGCGGCCCGATCGCCGGATCAGGGCAACAGGACGACGTGCAGGGTGCGCGGCCCGTGCACACCCTCGACCCGGTTGAGTTCGATGTCGCTGGTGGCCGACGGGCCGCTGATCCAGGTCAGCGGTCGTTGCGGGGTGAGCCGGGCGAGCGCCTCGGGCACGGTGGCCACCACCTGGTCGGCCCGCAGCACGCACACGTGCCGGTCGGGCAGCAGGCTGATGACGCGCCGGCCCTGGTCGGGCGAGCCGTCGAGGACGACCGTGCCGGTTTCGGCGACCGCGACCGCCGCGGCGGTGACGACGGCGTCCGCCGCGGCTATCTGTCCATTGTCGAGGCCGTCGTCGGGCCGGACGGTCACCGTCGGCGGCAACCACGCGGACGGCAGCCCCGGCGGTACGACGACGGTGGCTCCCGCCGGCAGGATCGCGGCGATCGTGTCGGCGATGGCGTCCTCGCTCACCCGGTGCACCTGGGCCCGGTAGTCGATCAGCCGCTCGATCAACCGATCCAGGTCGAGCGGGCCCGTGCGCCGGTAGTCGCGCGGCACCTCGACGGGGGTGACCGGGCCACCGGCCGCGAGGGCGGCACGCAACCGGCCGAGGAGCAGGTCCCGGGAACTCATCGCTGAGCCCACCACTGCCGGAACGTCTGCCTCGGCGGGTCGGGCAGGTCACGACTGGCGGTCCAGCCGTCCAGGGGTGGCGGCAGCGCGCGCCCGCGCCGCCCGGCGAGCCGGCTCAGCCGTACCGCCTGCTGCGCCGCCTCGTACAGCCGGGGGTGGTCCATCGCGTACGCGGCCGCCGCCATCGCCGCCGCCTCGGTACGCGGGTGCGGCGCCTGATCGCGCAGTTGCACCAGCAGTTCGGGGATGTTGATTTTCACCGGGCAGGCGTCGTAGCAGGCGCCACAGAGCGACGAGGCGTACGGCAGCGAGGCGTTGTCGGCGACCCCGGTCAGTTGCGGGGACAGCACCGCCCCGATCGGCCCCGGATAGACCGACCCGTAGGCGTGCCCGCCGGTGCGCTCGTACACCGGGCACACGTTCAGGCAGGCCGAGCAGCGGATGCAGTGCAGCGCCTGCCGACCTGTCGGGTCGGCCAGTGCGGCGCTGCGTCCGTTGTCCAACAGCACCAGGTGGAACGCCTGTGGCCCGTCACCGGGGGTGACGCCCGTCCACATCGAGGTGTACGGGTTCATCCGCTCCCCGGTCGAGGCCCGGGGCAGCAGTTGCAGGAACACCTCCAGGTCCCGCCAGGTCGGCACCACCTTCTCGATGCCCATCACGGTGATCAGCGTGTCCGGCAGGGTGAGGCACATCCGTCCGTTGCCCTCGGACTCGACCACCGCGAGGGTGCCGGTCTCCGCCACGGCGAAGTTGGCCCCGGAGACGGCCACCTTCGTGGTGAGGAACGTCTGCCGCAGGTAGCTGCGGGCGGCTGCGGCGAGCGCGGCCGGCTCGTCGGTCAACCCGGGATCCACGCCGGGCATGGCCCGTAGGAAGATCTCCCGGATCTCGGCCCGGTTGCGGTGGATGGCCGGGACCAGGATGTGGCTCGGCCGGTCGTCACCGAGTTGGACGATGAGCTCGGCCAGGTCGGTTTCCACCGGCTCGATCCCGGCGGCGGCCAGGGCCTCGTTGAGCCCGATCTCCTGGGTGGCCATCGACTTGACCTTGATCACCCGGTCGCTGCCGGTGCCGCGTACCAGGTCGGTGACGATGCGGTTGGCCTCGTTGGCGTCGGCGGCCCAGTGCACCACTGCACCGGCCTCGGTCGCCCGTGCTTCGAGCTGCTCCAGCAGTTCCGGCAGCCGGGCCATGACGTCGGTCTTGATCGCCCGGCCGGCCTCGCGCAGTTGCTGCCAGTCCGGCACCTCGGCGATCACCCCGGCCGACCTGGCCCGGATGGTCGCCGTGGCATGCCCGAGGTTGCGACGCAGTTGCGGGTCGGCGAGGCTGCGCCGCGCCGCGCTCGGGAACGGTTCCGTGCCGCGCAGGTGTCCCACGCCGGGCGGTGCGGTCGCCGGCATGCCGAGGAAGGCCCGGGTCACGGCCGCGCCGCCGTCCGCCCGCGCGCACCGGTGGTCTCGCTGCGCTCGGTGGCGGCCAGGATCTCGGCGAGGTGCACCGTGCGGACCCCGGTACGCAGCCGGGACAGGCCCCCGCCGAGGTGCATCAGGCACGAGGAGTCGCTCGCGGTGCAGACGTCCGCTCCGGTGGACAGCACGTGACGCATCTTGTCGGCCAGCATCGCCGTCGAGGTGTCCGCGTTCTTCACCGCGAAGGTCCCCCCGAAGCCACAGCACTGCTCGGCGGCCGGCAGCTCGACCAGGTCCAGACCGCGCACCGCGCGCAGCAGTCGCAGCGGCCGGTCCCCCACCCGCAGCATCCGCAACGAGTGGCAGGTCGGGTGGTAGGTGACCCGATGCGGGTAGTAGGCGCCCACGTCGGTCATCCCGAGCACGTCGACCAGGAGTTCCGACAGCTCGTACGTCCGCGTCGCCAGGTCCTCGGCCCGACCGGCCAGCCGGACGTCCCCCGCTCGCCGGGCCACCAGCGGGTGCTGATGCCGCACCGACCCCACGCACGAACCAGACGGAGCCACGATCACGTCGTACGGGTCGAAGGTCCGCACGTGCCGGCGGATCAACGGCAGCGCGTCGCGCTGGTAGCCGGTGTTGACGTGCATCTGCCCGCAGCAGGTCTGCTCCGCCGGGAAGACCACCTCGTGACCGAGCCGCTCCAGCAGCCGCACCGTGGCCTTTGCCGCCTCGGGGAACAGGGTGTCGGCCAGGCAGGTCACGAACAGCGCGATGCGCACTTCCACCTCCCCCGCCGGGCATCCGGCGATGCGACGGCCCGGCCGGCCGCGCGGTCACCTGAGTGTGCCGCAACGAGCCGCTGCGGGGCGACCGGTTCCGTGTCGACGGCGCCGCTGCCGTCCGACCCGACTATTGACCGCAGACGATGATCCGCCTAGCTTCATCGATCAGGAAGGTCTCTTTACTGATTTTCTGTCATCCCTCGTGGGAGTGCTTATGCGACCGTTCCGCCACCGCCGCCTCACCGCCCTCGTCGCCCTGACCACCCTGCTGGTCACCGCCGCCCCGCCGAGCACCGCCGGCGCGGGTGGCAAGCGCCACGCCGGCTACCACCGGGTCGGCTACTTCACCCAGTGGGGCATCTACGGCCGGGCGTTCCCGGTGAAGAAGCTCGACACTTCGGGTGCGGCCAGCCGCCTCACCCACATCAACTACGCCTTCGGCAACGTCAGCGAAGACGGTCGCTGCTTCGTGGACGGTGGGCCGGGCGAGGGCGACGCCTGGGCCGACTACCAGCGGCCCGTCCCGGCCGATGAGAGCGTCGACGGTGTCGCCGACGCCTGGGGCGAGCCGCTCAACGGCAACTTCGGCCAGTTGGCCAAGCTCAAGGCGAGGCACCCCGACCTCAAGGTGATGATCTCGCTGGGCGGTTGGAGCTGGTCGACGTACTTCTCGAACGCCGCCCGCACCGACGCGAGCCGCAAGGCGTTCGTGGCGTCCTGCATCGACCTCTACCTCAAGGGCAACCTGCCGATCACCGACGGCGGCAGCGGCGGGCCGGGTGCCGCCGCCGGAGTCTTCGACGGCATCGACCTCGACTGGGAGTGGCCGAACTGGCCTGGCGAGCCGGGCAACGTGATCCGCCCGGAGGACCGGGAGAACTTCACCAAGCTGCTCGCCGAGTTCCGCCGGCAACTGGACGCCCACGGCCGCACGACCCGCAAGCACCACCCGCTCACCACGTTCCTGCCGGCCAACCCGGCGACCATGGACGCCGGCTACGAGGGTCGCAAGATCTTCAAGTACCTGGACTTCGCCACGGTGCAGGGCTACGACTTCCACGGCACCTGGGAGACGGTGACCAACCAGCAGTCGGCGCTGCGGGTGCCGCGCGGCACACCGGACAATCCGGACTTCTCCGTCGAGGTGGCCGTCGACGGTTGGCTCGCCCGAGGCGCACCACGGGCCAAGTTGGTCCTCGGCATCCCCTACTACGGTCAGGGCTGGACCGGCGTCACCGGCGGCGGAAACGGCCTGTTCCAGCCCGCCACCGGCCCCGCACCGGCCACCCACGCCGCCGGCTACGAGGACTACAAGCAGCTGAAGACGCTGACCGGCAAGGGTTTCACCGTCCACCGGGACCTCCGCGCCGGGCACGCCTGGCTGTTCGACGGTACGACCTTCTGGACGTACGACGACCCGGCCGTGGTGCTCCAGAAGACGCTGTACATCCGGCGGACCGGCCTGGGCGGAGCGATGATCTGGTCGCTCGACGGCGACGACGACAACGCCACCCTGACCAGGACGATCGACCTCGGGTTGACGACCCGGTAGCCACCACCGGGGGTCAGCCGGCGCTGCCGGCTGGCCTCGGGTTCCGGCTACCATCGCCCGATGGATCTTCGAGGAACGATCAGCCCTGATCGCCCGCTGCTCGTACTGGCCCTCGCGGAGGAGGCCACCCACCTCGATGCGCGCCTGCCGGTGCTGCTCACCGGCATGGGCAAGGTCAACGCCGCAGCTGCCGTCGCGGCGGCCCTGGCCCGGACGCCGCTGCCGTCGGCGGTGGTCAACCTCGGGACCGCCGGGGCACTGCACCCCGGCTGGGCCGGCACCCACGAGGTCGGCAGCGTCCTGCAACACGACCTGGACACCGAGTTCCTCCACCGGCTGACCGGTCAGACCTTCGGGGCGCCGCTGACCCTCGGCGACGGTCCGGTGCTCGCCACCGGCGACCAGTTCATCGCCGACGACGAAGCCCGCACCGCGTTGGCCGCCCGCGCTCATCTGGTGGACATGGAGGGCTACGCGATCGCCTCGGCCGCCCAGCGATTCGGGGTACCGGTCCGGCTGATCAAACAGGTCAGCGACGAGGCCGGTGCCGGGGCGATGCGCACCTGGCAGGAGTCGGTGGATCACTGCGCCCGGCTGCTCGCCGGCTGGGTCCGCGACCACCTCTGAGCCGGCAGCCACGGGCCCGGTCAGCCCGCCATGCAGCTGGCCTGATTGCCGCCTGCGCGCTTGGCCGCGTACATCGCACTGTCGGCGTGACTGAGGGCCTGGTCCAGACGGTACGCGGGGCCGCAGGCGACGCCGACGCTGACCTGCGCCCGCCAGGCGGTCAGGCCGGCGACCGCCTCCACAGTCCGCTGCGCCACCAGCCGGGCTAGCGTGGCGTCCGCGCCCGGCAGGATGGCGACGAACTCGTCGCCACCCAACCGCGCCACGAAGTCGCCCTGCCGGACGCTCGTCGTCAGCAGCTGCGCCACCGCCCGCAGCACGTCGTCGCCGGTAGAGTGACCCAGCGAATCGTTGATGTGCTTGAACCGGTCGATGTCCACGGCCAGCACCGCCACCGGATGGTCCGCGGCATCGGGACCGGCCAGGTCGGCGAGAAACCTGTCGAGACCGCGCCGGTTCGCCACGCCGGTGAGGGGGTCGGTCTGCGCCGCCCGCTCGGCCTGCTCGTGTTGCCAGCGCAGGGCGTCGTACGCCTGCATCGTCATCGCGGTGTGCAGCCAACGATGCCGTTGTCGCCAGAGCAGTTCGGCGAGAGCGTCACCGTAGGTGAGCCCGGGCCGGGCGTCGGCCGAGCCGGTCACCGCCAGCAACACCGCATGGGTGCGGTGCACCGCCGCCGAGATCAGCCAGTCGGTGTCGGGTGACAGCAGGGCCACGGCCTCCTCGATGACGCGCAGCGCCTGCTCGGGTCGCCCGGAGCGGCGCAGCGCGACGGCGTGGAAGGGCCGGCACAGCAGTATCTCCTGGTGTTGCTCGGGCAGGCCGTGGATCCGCAACAGGTCGGTGTAGTGGGGGATGTCGGCAGCCGCACCGGCGGGATCCTCGCGGTCGGCGCGGGCACACGCCGCGTACAGCAGGGCCGAGAGCCGCCACACCTCCGCCTTGGGTCCGGACGCCTCGGCCACCGCCCGCGTCGCGTACTCCTCGGCGGCGGTGGTGTGCCGTTCCGCCTCGGTGACCTGGCCGACCTGGTACAGCTCCAAGGCCCACATCAGGTTGAGTTCGGCGAGGTTGCACAGCCACATCGCGCGGTTGCCGTTGTCCGGATAGGACGCCTGCCGGGTCGTCTGGTAGGCCGCCTCGAACTGGGGTGCGGCCAACTCGTAGAGGCGTAGCTGGGCGTAGCCGATCGCGATCCCGGTGTGCGCGTTGCCCGTGATCACCGGGTTGGGTTCGTCGGCCAGCAGGGCGGTCTCCGCACTGACGAGATCACGTAGCACCGCTTCGATGTCGTACTCGGCGATGTCCTGACCGCCGAGGCGAAGCCGCCGGGTCGCGCGCAGCGACAGCGCACAGGAACGCCATCCGGCGCTGCCTTCACGATCGGCGGCGGCCAGCATCAGGTCGGCGGCGTCGATCGCGGCCCGCAGATCACCCAGCCGGGTCAATGCCACGACGCGGGCGAAGTGCATCGCCGCCGGACCGCCGCTGATCTCGCCGGTGGATTCGCGAAGCGCCGACTCTGCGGCGGTCAACACCTGCGCCGCGGCGCCGGCCTGCGCCTCCTCAAGGAGGCGGAGCGCCCCGAGGGTCACCTCGTCCATGCGGCCTCCGCACCGCCCAGGTAAGAATCAGCCCGATGGTACGGCAACGGCTTCACTTCGGACAGTCACCGGCCGCCGCGGCGATCCGAGCGTCGTGGTCCGACGACCGACGGTGCGCCCTACCCGCCGTGGGCTGCTTTTCGCGCCGGTAGCGGTTACCCGGGTGGCGTCGTCGGTGGCAGCGGCAGCTCGACGGCGGCCGGCTCGCCGAGCCGTACCGTGGAGTGGGCCGGCGGCTGCTTCTCGACCCGGGGTAGCCGACTGTGCAGCCGGCCCTGCCCGGCCGGATCCGGCCGGGCGGTGACCTCGCAGGTCACCATGTGGATCGGTGGCGGTGGTGGGGTGAACCGGCCGGTACCCCAGCGCAGCCAGAGCGGTATCCGGCCGGCGTCCGCCTCGGCGAGCAGCTTCTCCCAGGTACGGCGACGCGTGCCGTGGTCGATCTCGACGACGACCGGCGGCCCGTCGGCGCGGGCGCAGGCCACGTCGAGCACCGACTGCTGGGCGGACATCGGCGGCGGCAGCGGCAACACGCTCGGCGCCCGCCGGTAGACCCGCCAGCCGCACCCACGCGCCCAGCCGACCACGGTGTCGATCAGCCGGGCGGTGACCTGGTCGGTGGTCAGGTCGGTGAAGGTGACCAGGTCGATCTGCTCCGCCAGCGACACCGCCAGTCGTTGCCCTTCCTCGCCGACCGCCATCGCCGCAGGGTAGCCACGGCATCGTCCGCCCCGATCGGCGGGGGCGCCGACACACCGCCCCGCCGGCCGGGGCCGGCCGGGATGGGGCGGCTCAGCGCAGTTCCTGGATGCGGATCAGGTTGCCGGACGGATCGCGTACGGCGCAGTCACGCAGCCCGTACGGCTGCTCGGTCGGCTCCTGGACCACCTCGACGCCGGCGGCCTGGATCCGGTCGAAGGTCTTGTCCAGTTCCGGGGTGGCCAGCAGGATGCCGGCGTAGGTGCCCTTGGCCATCATCTCGGCGATGGTGGCGCGTTCGTCGGCGGTGATGCCGGGGTCGACGGCCGGCGGCGTGAGGACGATGGACGTGTCGGGCTGGCCGGCGGGGCCGACGGTGAGCCAGCGCATCCCGCCGTGCCCCACGTCGAGGCGGACCTCGAAGCCGAGGATGTCGCGGTAGAAGGCCAGGGCCGCCTCCGGGTCGGTGTGCGGCAGGAAGCTCGCGTTGATGGTGATGTTCATGCTGGTCACGCTAACCGCGCCCGGGCCGGCGACGCTTCTCGAATCCTGATCGACACGCGTCATCTGCCGACGTAGCTCGCCAGGTGCTCGCCGGTGACGGTGCGGCCGGTGGCGACGAGATCGGCGGGGGTGCCCTCGAAGACGACCCGGCCGCCGTCGTGGCCGGCGCCGGGACCGAGATCGATGATCCAGTCGGCGTGCGCCATGACCGCCTGGTGGTGCTCGATGACGATGACCGACTTGCCGGCGTCGACCAGCCGGTCGAGCAGTCCGAGCAGGTGCTCGACATCGGCGAGGTGCAGGCCGCTGGTCGGCTCGTCGAGGACGTAGACGCCGCCCTTCTCGGCCATGTGGGTGGCCAGCTTGAGCCGCTGGCGTTCGCCACCGGACAGGGTGGTGAGCGGCTGGCCGAGGCTGAGGTAACCGAGCCCGACGTCGACCAGCCGGGCCAGGATGGCGTGCGCGGCCGGCGTACGGGCCTCGCCGCTGCCGAAGAACGCCTCGGCCTCGGTGACGGACATGGCCAGCACCTCGCTGATGTTCCGTCCGCCGAGGTGGTACTCCAGCACCGCGGCCTGGAACCGCTTGCCCTCGCAGTCCTCGCAGGTGGTGGCGACACCGGCCATCATGGCCAGGTCGGTGTAGATGACGCCGGCACCGTTGCAGGTGGGGCAGGCACCCTCGGAGTTGGCGCTGAACAGCGCCGGCTTCACCCCGTTGGCCTTGGCGAAGGCCTTGCGGATCGGTTCGAGCAGGCCGGTGTACGTCGCCGGGTTGCTGCGCCGCGAGCCCCGGATGGCGGTCTGGTCGACCGCGACCACGCCGTCGCGCCCGGACACCGAGCCGTGGATCAGGGAACTCTTGCCCGAGCCGGCCACCCCGGTGACCACGACCAGCACCCCGAGCGGGATGTCGACGTCGACGTCGCGCAGGTTGTGGGTGGCCGCGCCACGGATCTCCAGCGCGCCGGTGGGCGTACGCACACTCTCCTTGAGGATGGCCCGGTCGTCGAGATGCCGGCCGGTGAGTGTGCCGCTGGCCCGCAGTCCCTCGACGGTGCCCTCGAAGCAGACCGAGCCGCCCCCGGTGCCGGCGCCGGGTCCGAGGTCGACGACGTGGTCGGCGATCGCGATGGTCTCCGGCTTGTGCTCGACCACCAGCACCGTGTTGCCCTTGTCCCGCAGCCGCCGCAGCAGGTCGTTCATCCGGGCGATGTCGTGCGGATGCAACCCGACCGTCGGCTCGTCGAAGACGTAGGTGACGTCGGTCAGCGACGACCCGAGGTGGCGGATCATCTTGGTGCGTTGCGCCTCACCGCCGGAGAGCGTGCCCGACGGCCGGTCGAGCGAGAGGTAGCCGAGCCCGATCTCCACGAACGAGTCGAGGGTGTGTCCGAGCGAGGCCAGCAGTGGCGCCACCGACGGTTCGTCCAGCGACCGGACCCATTCGGCGAGGTCGCTGATCTGCATCGCGCAGAGGTCGGCGATGTTGCGCCCGTCGATCTTCGAGGACCGGGCCAGCTCGCTGAGCCGGGTGCCGCCGCAGTCGGGGCAGGTGGCGAAGGTGACCGCCCGGTCCACGAAGGCGCGGATGTGCGGCTGCATGGCCTCCCGGTCCTTGGCCAGGAAGGACTTCTGGATCCGGGGGATCAGGCCCTCGTACGTGACGTTGATGTTGTCGACCTTGATCTTGGTCGGCTCCTTGTAGAGCAGGTCGTTCAGCTCGCGCTTGGTGAACTTGCGGATCGGCTTGTCCGGGTCGAAGAAGCCGCAGCCGCTGAAGATACGGCCGTACCAGCCGTCCATGCTGTAGCCCGGAATGGTCAGGGCGCCCTCGTTGAGCGACTTGCTGTCGTCGTAGAGCGCCGACAGGTCGAAATCGCTGACCCGACCCATGCCCTCGCAGCGTGGGCACATGCCGCCGGTGATGCTGAAGCTGCGCCGTTCCTTCGTCGGGTTACCGCCGCGCTCGACGGTGACCGCGCCCGCGCCGCTGATCGAGGCCACGTTGAAGGAGAACGCCTGCGGCGAGCCGATGTGCGGTTGCCCGAGCCGGCTGAACAGGATCCGCAGCATGGCGTTGGCGTCGGTGACCGTGCCGACCGTCGAGCGGGCGTTGGCGCCCATCCGTTCCTGGTCGACGATGATCGCGGTGGTCAGCCCGTCGAGCACGTCGACCTCGGGTCGCGCCAGGGTCGGCATGAAGCCCTGGATGAAGGCGCTGTACGTCTCGTTGATCAGCCGCTGTGACTCGGCGGCGATGGTGCCGAACACCAGCGAACTCTTGCCCGAGCCGGAGACTCCGGTGAACACCGTCAGCCGGCGCTTGGGGATCTCGATGCTGACGTCCTTGAGGTTGTTCTCCCGTGCGCCGTGCACCCGGATCAGGTCGTGACTGTCGGCGACGTGCGGTGACGGGGCGCCCGTGCTCGTGGTCCTGCTCATCGATTTCTCCATCCCCGTAAGCGTCCGTGTCCGCCGGTCACGCTAGCCGCGGCCGGCTCACCGCGGCTTCTCGAATCCTGATCGGCCGGGTCACCTGCCGCGACACGCACGAGGGCATCTCGGCCGGCCCGGAGAGCGCCTGACGCCGGTAGGTGCTGGGTGGCATGCCGACCAGCTCGGTGAACCTGGTGCTGAAAGTGCCCAACGACCCACAACCGACCGCGAAACAGACCTCGGTGACGCTGAGGTCCCCCCGGCGCAGCAGCGCCATCGCCCGTTCGATGCGCCGGGTCATCAGATAGGCGTACGGCGACTCGCCGTAGGCGAGCCGGAACTGGCGGCTGAGGTGTCCGGCCGACATGTTCACCCCACGGGCCAGCGCCTCGACGTCGAGCGGCTGCGCGTACTCGCGATCGATGCGGTCCCGGACCCGGCGCAGCCGTGCCAACTCACGAAGCTGCTCGTCGGAGGCTCTGCTGGTCACTTGCGAAATCGTGCCACGGCGCCGGATGGTTGCCCAGCTTCGACGGCCGCGAAAGCGGCGGCGCGCATCTGGCCCTGCGCACCGGAATGAGGTTCGATGACGGTATCGCGCAGTTGAGACGAAGACACCAAAAGGTTTTGTGTAGTTCCTACAACCCGACCGCGCAGGGTTCGGCGGTTACGGCATGGCGCTGCCGGTTCGCAGGCAGAACAGTGTTCACTGCCGGGGCTGCCGTCCTTCGGCAACGTTCGTCACAGGTCTACCGGAGGGGTCGGTCGGGTGTTCAGCCGTATCGCCATCGTCAACCGTGGAGAAGCCGCCATGCGGCTCATTCACGCGGCCCGAGAACTGGCTGCGCAGACCGGGACACGGATCGAGACCGTCGCCCTCTATACCGACGTCGACCGCACCGCCACCTTCGTGCGGGAGGCGGACATGGCCTACGAACTCGGCCCCGCGTCGGCCCGGCCGTACCTCAACCTGGCGACCCTGGAACGCGCATTGGTGGCGACCGGGGCCGACGCGGCGTGGGTCGGATGGGGCTTCGTCGCCGAGGATCCGGCGTTCGCGGAGCTGTGCGAGAAGATCGGCGTCACCTTCGTCGGGCCGAGCCCGGAGGCGATGCGCCAGCTCGGTGACAAGATCGGCGCGAAGCTGATCGCCGAGCAGGTCGGCGTGCCGGTCGCGCCGTGGAGCCGGGGCGCGGTGGAGAACCTGAACGCCGCGCGGGCCGCCGCCGCCGAGATCGGCTATCCGCTGATGCTCAAGGCGACCGCGGGCGGCGGTGGGCGCGGCATCCGGGTGATCACCAGCGAGGCCGAGCTGGCCGACGCGTACGAGCGCACCAGCCAGGAGGCGGCACGGGCGTTCGGCAGCGGAGTCGTCTTCCTGGAGCGTCTGGTCACCGGCGCCCGGCACGTCGAGGTCCAGGTGATCGCCGACGGTCAGGGCACCGCCTGGGCCCTCGGGGTACGCGACTGCTCGGTGCAGCGACGCAACCAGAAGATCATCGAGGAGTCCGCCTCGCCGGTGCTCAGCGCGGCGCAGGCCGCCGAACTCAAGTCGTCGGCCGAGCGGCTGGCGCTCGCCGTCGGCTACCGGGGAGCGGCGACCGTCGAGTTCCTCTACCACCCCGGTGACCGGCTGTTCGCCTTCCTGGAGGTCAACACCCGGCTACAGGTCGAGCACCCGATCACCGAGTCCACCACCGGCTTCGACCTGGTGAAGGCGCAACTGTGGGTGGCCGCGGGTCGGCGGCTGGAAGGTGAACCGCCCGTCGAGCGGGGACACGCCATCGAGGCCCGGCTCAACGCCGAGGATCCCGACCGGGACTTCGCCCCCTCCCCCGGTCGGGTCGCCCGGCTGGACCTGCCCGCCGGGCCGGGCATCCGGGTGGACACCGGCATCAGCGAGGGTGACACCATCCCGGCCGACTTCGACTCGATGATCGCGAAGATCATCGCCTACGGTCGTGACCGCGACGAGGCGCTCGGCCGGCTACGTCGGGCGATGGCCGAGACCACGGTGATCATCGAAGGTGGCGCGACCAACAAGAGCTTCGTACTCGACCTGCTCGACCAGCCCGAGGTGATCGACGCCAGCGCGGACACCGGCTGGATCGACCGGATCCGGGCCGCCGGTGGGCTCGTCGGGCACCGGCACTCCGCCGTCGCGCTGGCCGCCGCAGCCATCGAGGCGTACGAGGAGGAGGAGCGCGGCGAGCGGCAGCGACTGCTGGCCACGGCGGCCGGCGGACGCCCCCAGGTGCAGCACGTCGGCGGCCGACCGTTGGACCTGAAACTGCGCGGTGTCGGCTATCGCATGCGGGTGGCGCGCACCGGCGCACACCGGTTCCGCGTCGGGATCGAGGCCGGGGACGAGGTCCGTACCGCCGACGTCGAACTCGACCGGTTCGACCGGCACACCGGGCAGATCGTCGTCAACGGCGCTCAGCACCGCCTGCTCACCGGGACACACGGGCCGATCCACCTGGTCGAGGTGGACGGTGTGACGCACCGGATCAGCCGCGACGAGGGTGGCGTGGTCCGGGCACCCATGCCCGCGCTGGTCGTCGCCACGCCGCTACCGGTCGGCGCCGAGGTCGAGGCGGGCGCGCCGGTGCTGGTGCTGGAGGCCATGAAGATGGAGACGGTGCTGCGGGCGCCGTTCCGGGCGCGACTGAAGGAATGCGCGGTCTCCGTGGGCAGCCAGGTGGAGGCCGGCACCCCGCTGCTGCGACTGGACCCGATCGCCGACGACGACGCCGAGCCCGGCAACGATCCCGCCGGCCCCGCCGTCGAACTGGACCTGCCCACCGCCCCCCGGCAGATCCCCGCGCTGGAACGCACCCGGCGCGGCCAGGAGGACCTGCGCGGTCTGCTGCTCGGCTTCGACGTCGACCCGCACGACGACCGGCGGGTGCTCGACGACTACCTCGCCGCACGGCAGGTGGCCACCGAGGACGGTCATCGGCCGCTGGCCGAGGAACTCGACCTGCTCAACGTCTTCGCCGACCTCGCCGAGCTGAGCCGCAACCGCCCCACGGGCGAGGACGGCGGCAGCGCCCACGTGCACAGCGACCGCGAATACTTCCACACCTACCTGCAAAGCCTCGACGTCGAGCGGGCCGGCCTGCCGGCCACCTTCCAGGCCAAGCTGGCCCGGGCGCTCGGGCACTACGGCGTGGTCGAGCTGGACCGCTGCGCCGAACTCGAAGCCGCCGTCTTCCGGATCTTCCTCGCCCAGCAGCGGGCCTCCGCCGACGCCGCCGTCGTCACGGCGGTGCTGCGCGCGTGGCTGCGGGAGCCGCCGCCGGAGGAGGCGCTGCGCGAGCCGATCGGTCTCGCGTTGGAGCGGCTGCTGTCGGCCACGCAGGTCCGCTTCCCGGTGATCGCCGACCTCGCCCGCGGTGTGGTCTTCGCCTGGTTCGCCCAGCCGCTGCTGCGCCGCAATCGGGCCCGGGTCTACGCCGAGGTCCGCAACCACCTGCGCCATCTGGACGCGCACCCGGACGCGCCGGACCGGGACGAGCGAATCGCCGCGATGGTACGCAGCACCGAGCCGCTGGTCCGGCTGCTCGGCCAGCGGCTGCTGCGCGACTACCTCGACAACACGGTGATGCTGGAGGTGCTGACCCGGCGGTACTACGGCAACAAGCAGCTCATCGGTGTACGCACTCACGAGGTGGCCGGCTGCACGTTCGTGGTCGCCGAACGCGCCGACTCGTCCCTGGTCTCCACGGCGGTGGGCTTCGACGCGTTGGGCGGCGCCCTGCGCGGGCTCGCCGAACTCGCCGCCGACGAGGAGGCCGTCAACGCGGACATCTACCTCTCCTGGGAGAACCAGCCGGAGGACTTCGACGCGATGGCGACGGCGCTGCTCGCGGTGGTCAACGAGCAGCCACTGCCGCCGCAGGTACGCCGGCTCACCACCACCGTCGCGGGCAGCGGTGGGGCGGTCATGCACCACCACTTCACGTTCCGTCCGGCGGACACCGGGATGGCCGAGGAGCGGTTGATCCGTGGCCTGCACCCGTACATCGCGCAGCGGATGCAACTGGAGCGGCTGCGCAAGTTCGACCTGACCCGGCTGCCGTCGGCGGACGAGGAGGTCTACCTGTTCCAGTGCGTGGCCCGGGAGAACCCGTCCGACGATCGTCTCGTCGCGTTCGCGCAGGTACGCGACCTGACCGAGCTGCGCGACCACGACGGGCGACTGGTCGCGTTGCCGACCACCGAGGACGCGGTGGCGGCCTGCCTCGACTCGATCCGCCGGGCCCGGTCACTGCAGTCGTCGAAGACCCGTTTCAACACCAACCGCATCGTGATCTACGTGTGGCCGCCGAGCGGTCTGACCCGCGCCGAGATGGAGATGATCGCCGGGCGGGTGCGTCCGACGACGGCGGGCGCCGGGCTGGAGGAGATGCTGTTCATCGCGCGGCAGCGGGACCGCGCCACCGGCCAGTTGATCAAGGTCGGGATCCGGATCACCTTCGACGCCACCGGCGGTGCCGAGCTGACCGTCGGCGAGCCGCCGGTCGAGGCGATCGAGCCGCTCGACGATTACCGGCTGAAGGTGCTGCGGGCCAGCAGCCGCAACACCGTCTACCCGTACGAGTTGACCCGGCTGCTCGGCGACTTCGTCGAGTACGACCTCGACGAGACCCACACGCTCGTGCCGGTGGACCGGCCGAAGGGCCGCAACAGCGCGGCGATCGTCGCGGGTGTGGTCAGCACGAAGACCGCCCGGCACCCGCAGGGCGTCACCCGGGTGATCCTGCTCGGCGACCCGACGAAGGCGCTGGGCGCGCTGTCGGAGCCGGAGTGCCGCCGGGTGATCGCCGCGCTGGATCTGGCCGAGCGGATGCAGGTGCCGCTGGAGTGGTACGCGCTGTCCGCCGGCGCCCGGATCTCGATGACCTCGGGCACCGAGAACATGGACTGGGTGGCGGCGGCGCTCAAGCGGATCGTCGAGTTCACCCAGGACGGCGGCGAGATCAACATCGTGGTGGCCGGCATCAACGTCGGTGCGCAGCCGTACTGGAACGCCGAGGCCACGATGCTCATGCACACCAAGGGTGTGCTGGTGATGACGCCGGACTCGGCGATGGTGCTCACCGGCAAGCAGTCACTCGACTTCTCCGGTGGCGTCTCCGCAGAGGACAACTTCGGCATCGGCGGCTACGACCGGGTGATGGGCCCGAACGGGCAGGCGCAGTACTGGGCACCGAACCTGCCCGCGGCGCGCGATGTGCTGATGGCGCACTACGACCACACGTACGTCGCACCGGGCGAGTCGGCGCCCCGGCGTACCGGCACCACCGACCCGGTCGACCGGGACATCTCGGACTTCCCGCACTCGGTGGCCGGCAGCGACTTCAGCACGGTGGGCGAGATCTTCTCCGCCGAGGCCAACCCGGACCGCAAGAAGCCGTTCGACATCCGTACGGTGATGCGGGCCCTGTCCGACCAGGACCACCCGATCCTGGAGCGGTGGGCGGGGATGGCCGACGCGGAGACCGCAGTGGTGCAGGACGTGCACCTCGGTGGTATGCCGGTGTGTCTGCTCGGCATCGAGTCGCGGGCGGTGCCGCGCCACGGCTTCCCACCCACCGACGGCCCGGACACCTACACCGCGGGCACGTTGTTCCCTCGGTCGTCGAAGAAGGCCGCGCGGGCGATCAACGCGGCCAGCGGCAATCGCCCACTGGTGGTGCTGGCCAACCTGTCCGGCTTCGACGGCTCGCCGGAGTCGATGCGCAAGCTGCAACTGGAGTACGGCGCCGAGATCGGCCGGGCGATCGTGAACTTCCGTGGGCCCATCGTGTTCTGTGTGATCTCGCGGTACCACGGTGGCGCGTTCGTGGTCTTCTCGAAGGCGTTGAACCCCAACATGACGGTGTTGGCGCTGGAGGGTTCGTTCGCCTCGGTGCTGGGTGGCGCACCGGCCGCCGCCGTGGTGTTCGCCCGCGACGTCGACGCGCGTACCGCCGCCGATGCCCGCGTACGGGACCTTCAGGCCCGGGTCGTCGCCGCCTCCGGCGCCGACCGTGCCGCGTTGACCGCGGAACTCGACGAGCTGCGCTCGTCGGTGCGAGCGGAGAAGCTCGGCGAGGTGGCCGCCGAGTTCGACCGGGTGCACAACATCCACCGTGCGGTCGAGGTCGGCTCCGTCGACGCCGTCATCCGCGCGGCCGAGCTGCGGCCCCGCGTCATCGAGGCCATCGAGGCGCACCTGCGTTAGGTCGCTCACAGCAGGGCCGGCTCACCGCCGGCCCTGCCGGTGGCGGCGTAATTCGACCGCCCCACCGACCCCGGCAGGGGTGATGCGGCAGTGACCCGCTCGGCCGCGGGTGCCGGTTAGGCCAGCGACAGGAACAGCTTCTCCATCTGGTCGAGGTTGGCCTTCCGTTCCTCGCCCGGTGCGGCGGTGACGCACTGCTGGAGACCACTCGCAATGATCTTGAATCCGGCGCGGTCCAGGGCGCGCGACACGGCTGCGAGCTGAGTCACCACCTCGGCACAGTCCCGCCCGTCTTCGAGCATGCCGATGACGCCACGGATCTGCCCCTCTGCGCGGCGGAGTCGCTTGATCACATCACCGACCGCGTCTTCGTCCACCTGCATGTTCCCCCCTCTCGATCAGCGCAAATCAACAGTACACCCGGGGGTATACGCCCGACCTGCACCCATCGGCACTCTTCGTCGGTTTGCCGTCGCCGGCCGGCTCGGACATACTCGATTCATATACCCCTGGGGGTATCCACGCCTACGGATCGAGGGAGTGCCACAACATGAGCACCAAGAACACGTCACCCGCCATCGACGTTGCCACCGCCCGCGCACTGATCGCCAACAACCCTGACACGCTGATCGTGGATGTGCGTACGCCCGGGGAATATGACAGCGCCCACGTGCCCGGCTCGATCAACCTGCCGCTGGACCAGGTCGACGCGCACCTGGGGCGGATCGTCAACGACGCCGGCGGTCGGATGCTGCTGATCTGCCAGTCCGGCGCCCGGGCCAGCCAGGCCTGCACCAAACTGGTCAACGCCGGACTGCCTGCGGCCACCGTGGTCACCGGGGGGATGAACGCCTGGATCACCGCGGGCGGCCCGGTCGAGCGGGGTCGTGAGCGGTGGGGCCTGGAGCGCCAGGTGCGCCTGGTGGCCGGCGTCATCGTCCTGCTGTCGATCGTGATCAGCATCTGGGTGCCGGCGGCGCGGTTCGTGGCCGGGTTCATCGGGGCCGGCCTGACCTTCGCCGCGCTGAGCAACACCTGCGCCATGGGCATGATGCTGTCCAAGCTGCCGTACAACCGTGGTGCCGGCTGCGACGTGGACGCCTCCCTCGCCCGGCTGCGCGAACCGGGGCTGCGGGCATGAGTTCGGCCTACCCCCGGCAGGATCGCACCGGCCTGGCCCGGGTCGTGCCACTGGTCGGCTGGTTGCGCCACTATGACCGGAACATCCTCCGCCACGACCTGACAGCCGGTCTGACGGTGGCCGTCATGTTGGTGCCACAGAGCATGGCGTACGCCACCCTGGCCGGAATGCCGCCGGTCACCGGCCTGTACGCCTCGATCGTGCCGCTGGTGGTCTACGCCCTGCTGGGCACCTCCGGCTCCCTCGCTGTCGGTCCGGTGGCCATCACCGCCCTGATGACCAGCGCGGCGTTGGCTCCCCAGGCCGACGGTGACCCGGCCCGGTACGCGGCGCTGGCCGGTCTGCTCGCCCTGCTGGTCGGCGCCATCCAGGTGCTGCTGGGCGTGCTGCGGCTCGGGGTGCTGGTCAACTTCATGTCCCATCCGGTGCTGTCCGGGTTCACCTCGGCGGCTGCGATCGTCATCGCCGCCAGCCAGGTCAAGGACCTGTTCGGGCTGAACATGGGCCGCGCGGAGACCTTCCCGGAGATCGTGGCGGCGCTGTGGGGCGCGGCCACCACCGCCCACGGACTGACCGTCATCGTGTCGCTGGTCAGCGTCGTCGCGCTGGTGCTGCTGCGCCGGTACGCACCACGGTTGCCCGGCGCGTTGCTCGTGGTCGCCAGCATCACCGCGGTCAGCGCCGCGCTCTCGCTCGGCGATCGAGGCGTCAAGATCCTCTCGAACGTGCCGGCTGGCCTGCCGGTGCCCGCCCTGCCGACCCTTTCCGGCCAGGACGTCCAGGCGCTCCTGCCGGCGGCGATCGCCATCGCGCTGGTGGCGTACCTGGAGGGCATCGCGGTGGCCAAGACGCTCGCCGCGAAGTCCCGCCAGCAGGTCGGCCCGGACCAGGAACTGGTGGCGGTGGGCGCGGCCAACGTGTCGGCCGGACTGTTCCAGGCGTTCCCGGTGGCCGGCGGCTTCTCCCGCAGCGCGGTCAACTTCTCCGCCGGTGCCCGTACGCCGGTGGCGACGCTGGTGACCGCGGCGATGGTGGCGGTCACCGCGCTGGTGCTGACACCCGCCTTCCACCACCTGCCCCGGGCGGTCCTCGCCGCGATCGTGGTGGTCGCCGTGCTGGGACTGGTCGACGGCAGGGGTGCGGCCACCGCGTGGCGGGTACGCCGCACCGACGGTCTGGCACTGGCCCTGACCTTCCTGGTCACCCTGCTCCTCGGGGTCGAGCCGGGACTCGCGGCAGGCGTGGCGTTCAGCCTCGGGGTCTTCCTGTGGCGCTCCGCCCGGCCGCACACCGCCGAACTCGGCCGGGTGCCGGACACCGACCGGTACCGCAACGTGCAGCGGTTCACCGGCCTGCTCACCGACCCGCGATTCGCGGTCGTCCGGGTCGACGGTCCGCTCTACTTCGCCAACGCCCAACGTCTCTCCGATCAACTGCTCGCCCTGGCCGAGCAACGGGCGGGCCTGACGGCCATCGTGCTGGACGCCAGTGCGATCACCGACATCGACACCGACGGCGCGACCGCCCTGGCGGAGCTGCGCGAACGGCTCGCCGGGCACGAGGTGGTGCTGCACCTGGCCACCGTCCGGGGACCGGTACGCGATCTGCTCGATCGCGCCGGGGTGTGGCAATCGGTCCGCGACGCGGGCCATGTGCACCCCGACATTCCCACCGCCCTGGCGGCGGCCGAAGGCGCCGCAGCCTTCGGAGCGGCCGGGGACCGGGCCACGTTCGCGATGGTCGGTAGCAGCACGGATGACGCCCAGGAGGTGCGATGACCAGGCCGCAGCGTTTCGCCACGATGGTCACCTGCATCGACGGGCGCATCCAGCGCCCGCTCGACGAGTGGGTGCGCCGACACCTCGACGTCGACTACCTCGACACGATCACGGAGCCGGGACCTGAGGCGGTGCTGGCCACGACCGGCGAGCAGCGGCTGACCGCCGTGCTGGAGAAGGTGGCGGTGTCGCAGCAGGCTCATGGCAGCGGCACGCTGGTCATCGCCGGGCACGCCGACTGCGCGGGCAATCCGGTGTCCGTCGACGAGCATCATGACCAGCTCCGCCTGAGTGTGGCCCGACTCGCGCGACGGTTGCCCGACACCCGGATCCTCGCGGTGCACGCCGGCCAGTGCGGGGAGCGCTGCTGGGATCCCGAACTCGTCGTCGAGGTGTCGCCTGCGCCCCGGCCGCCTGCGTAACACGACCCGGGTACGGGCTGCACGAAGTTGCGTTGGTCACGACTGTCATTCAGATACCCCCGGGGGTATACATTAGGAGCGGTACATCAGCCGCCATCACTGTGAAGGAGTTGGCAGAAATGCTGTTCACCCAGTACTACCTGGACTGCCTGTCCCAGGCGTCGTACCTGATCGCCGACGAGAGCACCAAGCGTGCCGTACTGGTCGACCCTCGTCGGGACATCGACGAGTACCTCGCCGACGCCCGCGCCCGCGGCCTGACCATCGACGGGGTGATCAACACCCACTTCCACGCCGACTTCCTCGCCGGCCACCTGGAGGTGGCGGCGGCCACCGGTGCCTGGATCGGCTACGGGCACCGGGCCGAGACCGAGTACCCGATCCGCAAGCTGCGCGACGGGGAGCGGATCAGCCTCGGCGAGGTGACCCTGGAGATCATGGAGACCCCGGGCCACACCCCGGAGTCGATCAGCATCCTGGTCCACGAGCACGCCGACGACCCGGTGCCGTACGGGGTGCTGACCGGCGACGCCCTGTTCATCGGGGACGTCGGCCGCCCCGACCTGCTCGCCTCGCTCGGCGTGACCGCCGACGAGTTGGGCCGGATGCTCTACGACAGCGTCCAGCGCAAGCTGATGAGTCTGCCGGACGAGGTCCGCGTCTTCCCGGCCCACGGTGCCGGTTCAGCCTGCGGCAAGAACCTGTCCACCGAGCGGCAGTCCACCATCGGCGAGCAGCGTCGCACCAACTACGCCTGTGCCCCGATGAGCGAGGAGCAGTTCGTCGCCCTGGTCACCGGCGGGCAGCCGGCCGCGCCCGGCTACTTCGCCTTCGACGCCGTGCTCAATCGCAAGGCCCGCGAACTGTTCGACCCGACCCGGGCCGCCCGCCCGCTCACCGCGGCCGAGTTCGCGCAGGCCCACGCCGAGGGCGCGGTGGTGGTCGACACCCGCGACCCGCAGGAGTTCGCCACCGGCCACCTGCGGGGTGCGGTCAACATCCCGGCGGACGGCCGGTTCGCCGAGACCGCCGGCAGCGTCCTCTCGCCGCAGGGCCGCGTGCTGGTGGTGGCGCCGCAGGACCGCGAGGAGGAGATCGTCGTACGCCTCGCCCGGATCGGCTTCGACCAGGTGCTCGGCTACCTCCGCGAGCCGGAGGCCGCCTTCCTGGAGATGATCGCCGAGATGACCCGGGCCAGCCGGGTCACCGCCACCGAGTTGCGCGAGGCGCTGGAACGCCCCGAGCCGCCCGTGGTGCTCGACGTCCGTAACGCGGGCGAACGGGAGCAGGGCGCCGTCGAGGGCTCACTGCACATTCCTCTCGCCGAGTTGACCCGCCGCCTCGACGAGGTGCCGGCCGACCGGCCGATCGTGGTGCACTGCGCCGGCGGCTACCGTTCCTCGGTCGCAGCCAGCCTGCTGCGTACCGCAGGCCGGGTCGACGTCTCCGACCTGCTCGGCGGGTACGGCGCCTGGCAGTCGCTGCACGCCGCCGCGCGCTGAGTGTCCGGCCGGTCGGGGGCGGGTCGCTACGACGCCCGGCCCCGACCGGCCGCCTTGCTCAACAGCCTGGCCACGGCCAGCGGCAGCAGGTGCAGCACGCCGACGAGCAGGAGCACCAACGTGAGGATCTGGCCGACGCCGAGCCCTTGCAGCGCCAGCACCAGCGCGGCGCAGGCGCCGGTGGACAGCACATGCCAGCCGAGGCGCCGCACCACCGACCAGGTGGAGGCGTCCGGCTCCGGCTTGTCGACGCCCGGTCGCAACGCGCTGACCGCCGCGCCGATCGCGACCAGAAGGGCCACCTGCACCGCCCAGAGGGCAACCCCGCCGACGCCGGCTCCGTCGGTCACCGATGGCGCGACGAGAGTCGTCACCGCGAAGACGACGAAGGCGGGCAGCGCGACGAAGACGAACGCCGTCGCCGCTGCCCGCGCAGCCCGTCTCGGCCGGCTCGGCTGCGGCTGGACCTGTTGCTCGACACTTGTGAGAACGTCCTCTGAGGCCCACACGAGGTTGGTGACCGCAGGCCTACCGGGCTGTGAAGCTGGCATGCGCTCAGCCTAAGTTCGGCCGTCAATCTCCCACCGCCCGATGTGGGCCGGACAGCCGCCACCCGACGCCGCCGCTCTCGTTCGCCCTGGCGGCTCGCGGCCTTGACCTGTGAGATTCCCCTCCGTGCGCCGACCCGATAGCCTGCCGGTGCGGGACCTTGCCGCGGAGAGCCCAGCCGACGCAGAATGCGCGGTTCGGACACGAGAGCGAGCAGGGTACCGACTGTTTCCGGGATTGCCTTGAGTGTGCGTTGAGTATGGGTGGGTTGTTGTGGCTTCAGTGGGCAAGATAATTCGATTCGACGAGGTGCGCGGCTACGGCTTCATCGCGCCGTCCGCCGGCGGCGAGGACGTCTTCGTGCACGCCAACGATTTCGGCGAGCACCGCCATCTGGTACGAGTCGGCCTCCCGGTCGAGTACGAGGCCGTGGACAGCGATCGTGGTCTGAAGGCCGCGTCGGTGCGAATCGTCGAGTCGGAGGCGACGGCGATCGGTGGCGAACGTCGGCTCCGCCCCCGCGTCGAGGGCGACGAAGAGTTGTGCGATGTGCTGTCCCCCGCCGAGTTCACCGGCGCCGTGACGGAGATGCTGCTGCGGTGCTCGCCGTCGTTGACCGGCGCCCAGATCATCGCGGTACGGGAGCGGTTCGTCGAGTTCAGTCGCTCACACGGCTGGGTCGACGGCTGACCGACCCGTCGGATCGGTCAGCGGGTCCGGTGGGCCTACCTGACGACGACCGGTGCCACGCTGGACGCCCAGACGAGGCGTGGCTCGTAGTGGGAGAGCAGATCGACGACGGCCTGCTCGGCCTCCTCGGGCACCAGTACGTCCAGCCGTAGCCTGGCCAGCAGCGGCTGCTCCTGCCAGTAACCCCGGGGCAGCACCTGCTGCGCCGTTCCCTCGGTCGCCGCAGTGGTGTCGGAAACCGTGAGCGAGATCGCGCCGGCAGCGAGCAGTTCCTCGCGCAGCAACCCGCTGTCGGCCACCCGGGACGGGTCGAGCAGCGCGCTGACCAGCTTGACCTTTTGCCCGGCCGACACGGGTGAGGCAGCGGCACCACCAGACCCGGCCCGCCCGGTCCGTCGTTGCGGTCCCCCCGGCGCGGCCAGGCTCGTCACACCGCCCAGGTGGTAGGCGTCGGTGCCCTGCTGCGCCTGATCGAGCCGATCCTGGTCCTTGTCGGGCACCCGCAGCCCGACCACCGCCTGGATCCCGGCGGCGATCAGCCAGGTCAGCACGAACGAGAAGACCACCACGCTGACCACCCCGACGAGCTGGTACCACAGCAGGCTCCCGCCACCACCGAGGAAGAGGCCGTCCCGGCCGAGCGGGTTGATGCCGTTGTCGCCGAACAGGCCGAGCAGCAGCGAGCCGAGCATGCCGCCGACGAAGTGCACCGCGAGGACGTCCAACGCGTCATCGAGGCGCAGGAGGTACTTCAGCCGGAGCGCGAAGTGGCAGACGAGGCCGGCGATCGCGCCGATCGCGATGGCGGAGAGCGCGTTGACGTACCCGGCCGTCGGGGTGACCGTGGCAAGCCCCGCGACGGCGCCCGACACACCACCGACCACCGTGCTGTGGCCGTCCTTGACCCGTTCCACCAGCAGCCAGACGAGCATCCCGGCGGCGGCGGCGAGATGGGTGTTGATCACCGCTTGGGCGGCCACCTGATTGGCCTGGAGCCCGTCACCACCGTTGAAGCCGAACCAGCCGAACCAGAGGATCCCGGCGCCGAGGATGGTCAGCGGGATCGAGTTGGGCGGTGCCGCCGCGTGCGGCCAGTGCCTGCGTCGGCCGACGACCAGCAGTACGGCGACGACCGCCGCGCCGGCACTGGCGTGCACGACCATCCCGCCGGCCCAGTCCTGCGTGCCGAACTTCGCCAACCAGCCGCCGGGATGCCAGAGCCAGTGCGCGATCGGCGCGTAGACGACGATGGACCAGATCGCCAGGAACAGCACCCAGCCGCCGAACTTCAACCGGCCGGCGGTGGCCCCGGTGACCAGCGCGGGCGTGATGACCGCGAACATCATCTGGTAGGCGACGAACGCCAGCGCCGGAATGGTGATCCGCCCGTCGACCACGTGCAGATGTGGTGCGGGCGGCACCTTCAGGTCGGTCAGTCCGAGCAGTTCGAGGTTGCCGAACAGACCGCTGCCCGCGTCGTCGCCGAAGGCGATGGTGTAGCCGACCAGCACCCAGGTGAGGCTGACCACGCCCAGGGCGATCATGTTCTGCTGCAACATCGCCAGGACGTTGCGGCTGCGCACCATTCCGCCGTAGAAGACAGCCAGGCCGGGCGTCATGAACAACACCAGCCCCGTGCAGACCAGCACCCAGGCGGTGTCGCCCGGATTCACCGCGATATCAGCAGGCACGACCTGCCCCTTTCTGCCGACGACCTCAGACCGAACGCCGGACGGATGACACGACGGTCTCCTTGACCCGTTCGTGATTGGGTACCGGAGCGAAATGCCGGTCGGGCAGCAACAACAACCAGGTGGCGACGTTGAACGGGCCGGTCAGCACCGGGATGCCCAGCGGGGTCAGCATGCTCGCCATCGCCATCTGGATGAACAGCGTCAGGGCGATGCCGAACAGGGTGTACCCGGTCACCAGCAGGCCGGGCCGGTGCAGCACCGCACCCACGGCGATCGCCGTCAGCACGGCGTTGAAGCCGAACAGCCCCTTGTCGAGGCTCGTGGCGTCGGCGCCGAACCAGAGCGCGAGCAGCGTCGCTCCGACGGTGCCGACGATGGCGAAGACCGCCGACCAGCGGGAGTTGATCAGCAGTGCGATGACGATGAGCAGGCCGCTGACCCAACTGTTGATCAGAAAGACCTGGGAGATTCCGCGCAGGAAGATCGGCACCAGGTCCCAGTCGAAGTACCCGCCGGTCACCGTGCCCTCGCCGGGAAACTTCGGCGTCAGCTGGGTCATCACGGTGAACCGGTCGAACTGATACGCGGCCAGCAGCAGCACCCAGGTGGTGAGTACGAAGGGGAAGGTGAACGCGGTCAGGCCCCAGCGTTTGAAGACGGCGTTCAGGGCGAGCGTCACGACCGTGGTTCCCGCCGCGCCGAGCACCAGGTAGAGCCACATCAGCGGCCGGTGGTCCAGGAACGTCGGCACGGCGATGCCGGTCAAGAAGGGGCTGAAACCGAACAGTCCCTTGCGCCAGGAGGCCCGGTCGACCTGAAGCGCCAACGCGGTCGCGGTGCCGACGACCAACCCGAGCACAGCGCCGCCGAAGACCCGGGGGTGACCGCTGTCGAACGCACCCCAGGCGACCGCGATGAGGATGACCACGCCGGTGAGCGGATTGTTCTGGAACACCACCTGCGCCGGTCCGCGCAGGCAGGCGTCGATGAACTGCACGAGCGGGTTGCGGTCGGCCAACCCGTTCCAGTCCTGCGCGATCGCCACCACGTCGATCTCCTGTCAGGTCAGCGCCAACTGAAGGCCGGCGGGAAGGTGCAGCCGACCACCTCTTCGCGGGCCGCGGCGCAGAAGGCACGCACCGCCGCCCGGACCGGCTCCGTCTCCCGGCCGAGGACCTTGCAGACCAGACCCGCGTCGTTGGGCAGGCGACTGACCGCGGTGGCCAGTGGTGTCTGCTCGTCCCAGACGGGGGTGGCGGTCCGTTCGTAGACGCGCGCGGCCCGCTCGGTGTCGGTCAGCAGCATGACGTTGCCGAAGACGTGGAACTGGTCCATCACGCCGATCCGGTCGACCGGAAACTGGCCGGGAGAGATGACGAACTTCTCCACGAACAGCCCTCGCCCGTCGGGCCGCTCCGCCCGAAGCTGGGCGGAGAAGAGGTCGTAGGCGAAGATCTCCCCGTCGCGGTAGTACTTGCGTCCGGGTTGCAGCACCTCGGCGTAGAGCAGGGTGGCGCTGGTCGGCAGCCGTACCCGGGTGTGGGAGACGAACCTGCTGCGTCGGAACGGAATCACCGGCTCCGGGAGGAATTCCAGATAGGCGTCCTCGGCGAGGGTGATGTTCTGCTGCTGGGTGCCGTAGTTGGCGTCCATCTCCTGGATCTTTGTGGCGGCCTGGGTGACCAGGTGCGCCTGCGCCTCGGGGCCCAGGTCGACGTCCATGGACAGCCGATCGCCCTGGAGCACCCCGCCCGAGGTGGTCAGGATCATCACGCACGGCAGCCCGGGCATCTCCTCGTCCCAGTAGAGCGCCCGCTGCACGAGCAGCGGCGACTGCCGGTAGAGGTCGCGCAGGATGGTCCGGTCGCCGCGCCGTTCGAAGCCGAGCCGCAGCACCCCGACCTTGCCGTTGGCGGCGGCGGGCAGCTGGGCCGGTTGATCCTGGTACGGCGCCAACTCCCGGACCAGGTCCAGGGAAGTTGTCATGCCAGCACTTCGGCGTCGAAGAGCACGTTGCGGCGTACCAGGTCGACCAGCTCGTCGATGCCCTCGCCGGTCTTGCAGTTGGTGAAGACGAACGGCTTGCCGTTGCGCATCAACTCCGCGTCGCGTGCCATCACGTCCAGGTCGGCATCGACGTACGGCGCCAGGTCGGTCTTGTTGATCACCAGG
Source organism: Micromonospora sp. NPDC051196 (assembly GCF_040682415.1). Classification (NCBI taxonomy): domain Bacteria; kingdom Bacillati; phylum Actinomycetota; class Actinomycetes; order Micromonosporales; family Micromonosporaceae; genus Micromonospora; species Micromonospora sp. NPDC051196. Next base: position 14,886 of record NZ_JBFBAY010000005.1, on the reverse strand, counting down.
ATGTCGGACTTCGAGATTCCCGGACCGTTCTTACGCGGGATCTTGTCGCCGGCCGCGACGTCGATCACATAGATGAAGTAGTCGACCAGCGCGGGACTGAAGGTCAGGGTGAGGTTGTCGCCGCCGCTCTCGATCAGCACCACGTCGCTGTCGGGGAACTTCGCCTCCATGTCCTCCACCGCCGCCAGGTTCATGCTCGGGTCCTCACGGACGGCGGTGTGCGGGCAGGCGCCCGTTTCGACGCCGACAATGCGCTCCTCGACCAGCACTCCGGTCAACGCCCGCCGGACGTGCTTGGCGTCCTCGGTGGTGACCACGTCGTTGGTGATGACGAGGACACGGAGCCCCTGTTCCACCAGGCGGGGCACGACAGTTTCGATGATCGCGGTCTTGCCGCTGCCCACCGGGCCACCCACGCCGATACGGCTTGCTGACTTCATCTGTGCTCGACCCTTCTCGAAACTTCTTGTTCAGCTCATGAACATGCGTACGTGTGCGTGCTGGTGCGCGGCGGCCAGGATGTCCAGCTGCGGGGCGAAGCCCTGCATGTCGTCGAGGGTGGCGCCACGGATCTCCTGGTAGTCGTCGTCGACGCGCTCGTTGACCGCGAAGAGGATCGACTGTGCGTCGAGGTGGTCCACCCGCAGCAGCCGGATCGCCGCGCTCAGCACCATCGACGCGGCGCCGTACTGGTGGGCCGCGAAGGCGCCCTGTTCGTCGATGCCGAGTTCGGCGAAGAGCACACCGAGTGCCACGGGATAGGTCACCGGGACGACGCTGTCGGTCTCCCCGGCCCGTTCCTTGAGCAGGGATTCACCGATGATGCGGTTGGCGGCCTCGGCCAGCTTGCGGCCCATGCGTACCGACATGGTGCGCATCTCTTCGTTGATTTTGCGGAGATGGACCGCCTCGTCCGCCCGCCGGATCTGGTCCAGGTCGCCGACGGCCGCGCCGCGATGCCCGACGAGCACGGCGACGCCGTCGCCGGTCGCGGCGAGTCGGGTGATCGTCCGGACGAAGTCCTGCAGGCTGCTCCGGTCGTGCACGGTCCCGTGCTGGACGGCCATCTCCAGGCCGTTGGAGAAGGAGAAGGCACCGACGGGGAACACCGAGTCGCCGAACTGAAGAAGCCGCAACGCCTCGGCCATGGTGGGCACGGGACGACGCTCCTCAGTTCAGCTCGGCGGGCAGGTGCGAGTGCGGGGTGGAGTCCGCTCCGCCGAACAACCGCCGCGACTCGTGCGGGGCGAGGTAGGCGATGACCTCGGTGCCGGCGATGAACTCGTGCGAGATGCCGGTGAACGAGTGGGTACGCATCACCGAGTCCATGACCTTGCGGTCCACGGTCAGCGGCACGTACATCTTCGTGCCCTTCACCACCGCCGGCCAGTGCTGATTGCCGATGGCGTGACCGAGTTCCACGGCCGACCTGATCACCATGTCCAGGGACTCCCCGTGCAGCTTGTCGAGGTGCACGACCATCACCTCGCCGAGCGCGATCCGGGCCACCACCGCCGTCTCGGTGAGTTCGTCCCAGGCGAGGATGTCGCCGTCGCGCAGCCGTACCCCCCGGGAGAGCGTCAGCGCGAGTTCGGTGCCGAAGCTGGTCGACTTGCGCAGCCGGCTTTTCTGGGCCTCCCACTGGTCGAGGACCAGGTCGTCGACCTTGGCCTTGCTCAGCCGCTCGGTCCAGTCCGGCTCGGCCGCGTTGCCGAGCACCGCTTCCACGATCATGGGTCTTCCTTTCGGGCACGGTCAGCTGAAGAAGTAAAGCTGGCTCATGGGGAGGTTCTTGGCCGCCGGCACGGTCGCGTGGACGCCGTCCATCTTCACCGCGAAGGTCTCCGGGTCGACCTCCAGCTTCGGGGTGCGGTCGTTGCGCACCATGTCCCGCTTGGTCAGGTTGCGGCACCGGTAGACCGGCATGACCTGCCGTTGCAGACCCAGTTGCGTGGCGATGCCGTTCTCGTAGGCGGCCTTGGAGACGAAGGTGACGCAGTTCTTGGCGACCTGGGAACCGGTCGCGCCGAACGACGGTCGGTAGTAGACCGGCTGCGGTGTGGGCAGCGACGCGTTCGGATCGCCCATGATCGACCAGGCGATCATGCCGCCCTTGAGCACCAGCTTGGGCTTCACCCCGAAGAAGGCGGGCTCCCAGAGTACGAGGTCGGCCAGCTTGCCCGGGGTCACCGACCCGATGACGTGCGACACGCCCTGGGTGATCGCCGGGTTGATGGTCATCTTGGCGACGTAGCGCAGCACCCGGTAGTTGTCGTTGCTGGACGAGTCCTCGGCCAGCTTGCCCCGGACGTTCTTCATCTGGCCGGCGAGTTGGATGGTGCGCAGCCAGGTCTCCCCGACCCGCCCCATGGCCTGCGAGTCGCTCTGCATCATGGAGATGACGCCCTCGTCGAGCAGCACGTCCTCGGCCGCGATGGTCTCGGTGCGGATGCGGCTCTCCACGAAGGCGACGTCGGAGGGGACCTTCGGGTTGAAGTTGTGGCAGACCATGATCATGTCGTACAGCTCGGACTGGCTGTTGATGCCGTACGGCACGGTCGGTGTGGTCGATCCGGGCAGCACGTTCATCTGGCCGGCCACCTTGATGATGTCCGGCGCGTGGCCGCCGCCGGCGCCCTCGGTGTGGAAGGTGTGGATGGTCCGGCCCTCGAAGGCGGCGATCGAGTCCTCGATGTAGCCGCTCTCGTTGAGCGTGTCGGTGTGGATGCTGACCTGCACGTCGAACTCGTCGGCGACGGCCAGGCAGGACCGGATCACCGCTGGCGGCGCACCCCAGTCTTCATGGATCTTGAAGCTCGGCACCCCGGCCATGATCTGTTCCACCAGCGGCGCCCGGCCACTGCTGTTGCCCTTGCCCAGCAGACCGATGTTGATCGGCAGGTTCTCGAAGGCGCGCATCATGTTGTGGATGTTCCACGGGCCGGGGGTGATGGTGACGCCGTTGGTGCTGTCGGTGGGGCCGGTGCCGCCACCCCACAGGGTGGTCACCCCGTTGCTGAGCGCCGTCTGCACCTGGAACGGCGTGACCAGGTGGACGTGGGCATCGATGCCGCCCGCGGTCAGGATCAGGTGCTCGCCGGAGATGGCGTCGGTGCCCGGCCCGGTCACCAGCCCGGGAGTGACCCCGTCCATGATGTTCGGGTTGCCGGCCTTCCCGACGCCGGCGATCTTGCCGTCCTTGATGCCGACGTCCGCCTTGATCACGCCGAGCAGCGCGTCGAGCACGGTGACGTTGGTGATCACCAGGTCCACCACCCCCTCGGCGTTGGTGGCCTGGCTGCTGCTGCCCATGCCGTCGCGCAGGGTCTTGCCGCCGCCGTACATCACCTCGTCGCCCAGGACGCGCAGGTCCTTCTCGATCTCGATGTAGAGGTCGGTGTCGGCCAACCGGATCTGGTCGCCCGTGGTGGGGCCGTACATCCCGGCATACTCTTGCCGCGAAATCTGACTCATTTATCGCTCCAGGTTCGGTACACGCTCGTCGACGCCTACTGCTTCTTGCTTTCGCCCTGGTCCTGCGCGCTGAACTTGAAGCCGCGTGTCCTGGCGTTGTGCAGCGACTCGGCGCGATCCGGTCGGTAGTCCGGTGGCGTCGGGTCGTCCCCGGTCCAGCCCTGCACCAGGCCGTTGAACCCGTACACGCGCTGGAGGCCGCCGAAGGGAACCAACTGCACGGTCTTGCGGTCACCCGGCTCGAACCGGATCGACGTGGTCGCCGGGATGTTGAGCCGTTTGCCGAAGGCGGCGGGTCGATCGAATTCGAGGTACCGGTTCGCCTCGAAGAAGTGGAAGTGGGAACCGACCTGGATGGGCCGGTCACCGGTGTTGTGTACGACGAGTTCGATCACCGGACGGCCGGCGTTGAGCTCCAGCGGCTGATCGCTGAGCTTGTATCCGCCGATCGGGCGCAGGTGCTTGGAGTTCGGCCCCGGATGTTGTTTCGCCATTTCTTCCTCGCTCTGTCACGGAAGGGAGCGCTCACTGAATGGGAGAGTGGATGGTGACCAGCCGGGATCCGTCGGTGAACACCGCCTCGACCTGGAGCATCGGGATCATGTCCCCCACACCGGGCATGACGTCGTCGGCCTTGAGCACGGTGCGCGCGTCGTTCATGACCTCTTCGACGGATTTGCCCTCGCGGGCGCCCTCCAATGCTGCCGCGCAGATGACCGCCACCGACTCGGGATGGTTGAGCTTCAGCCCCTTCGCCCGTCGGGCATTGGCCACCATCGCCAACGAGAGGATGGTGAGCTTGTCGAACTCTCTCGGCGTGAGATGCATGTCCTGATCCTTCTCAGCAGTCGCCGGTTGGCGTCCCCGCTCATCGACCTACCGATGCCACGTCCGACTGTATGACCGATTAGAGGTCTATGCGGGTGTTTGGGACGATAGGCAGGTTTTAAGGCCTTTGGTGACCGCGCGCCCTGCCCCCGGCCAGCCACATGTCCTGGATCTGCTCCAGCGTCTTGCCTCTGGTCTCGGGCAGGTACCGCCAGACGAACAGGAAACCGAGGGCGCACAGCCCGGCGAAGAGCGCGAACACACCGGCCCGGCCGAGCGCGTCGAGCAGGCTCAGGAAGAACTGTGTGATCACGTACTCGGCACCCCAGTGGGTCGCCGACGCGATGGCGACGCATCGTCCCCGGATCGGGCCGGGGTAGATCTCGTTGATGATGGTCCAGGTCGCCGGGCCGATCGTCATGGCGTAGAAGGCGATGAAGAGGATCACCCCGGCCAGCAGGAAGACACCTGCATCGGGAAGCCCGGCCGTCTGCGTACCCGAGCGGCCGGAGCCGAGTTGACGGAAGCTGACGCTCACCATCACCAGCGCGCCGGCCATGCCCAGCAGCCCCACCAGCAGCAGGGGCCGGCGGCCCACCCGGTCCAGCAGACCCACGGCCACCAGGGCAAAGACGGTGTTGACGGCGCCGATCGCCCAGGTCGTGGCGGACAGTTGTGCCTCCGACGTCCGGAAGCCCGCCGCAGCGAAGATCGAGTCCGCGTAGTAGATGATCCCGTTGATGCCGGTCGTCTGCTGGAACAGCGCCAGTCCGACCCCGAGGGCCAGTGGCCGCCGCCACCGTGGAGAAAGCAGTTCCCGCCAGCTCGCCTGCCTGCCCTGGAGGCTTTTCTCCATGTCGTGCAGCCGCGACTGCACCTTTGCCCGGGGCACCGTCCGGGCCAACGAACGCTGCGCCCGGCTCCGGTCGCCCCGGCGCAGGTACCAGATCGCCGAGTCCGGTATCACGACGGTGATCAGGATCAGCGCGACGCCCAGCAGCACAGCCACGCCCAGCAGATAGCGCCACGATCCGGATTGGGTGAAGATCTCGTCGGCCAGGTAGCCGATGAAGATCGCGGCGGTGATCGAGAACTGGTAGACCGCCACCAGGCCGCCCCGGATCCGCTCGGGAGCGGCCTCGGCCGCGAACATCGGCCCGGCGACCGACGCCACTCCGATTCCCAGGCCGAGCACCAGGCGCGCACCGGAGAGCACCGCGATGCTCGGCGCCGCGGCCTGCACGATCGTGCCGACGATGAACGTGGCGGCGGCGACCCACAGTGCCCCCCGCCGACCCACCCGGTCGGCGAGATGACCCCCGACCAGCGCACCGACCAGCGCACCGATCGTCACCCAGCTCGCCGCCGCCTCGATCGCGAAGGTGTCCGCGTCGAAGGCCCGGCGGATGTCGTGCAGCGTTCCGCTGACGACGCCCTGGTTGTAGCCGAAGAAGGCGCCGGAGAGAACGACGATCGAGATGATCGCCACGAGATTGCGTCTGGGGGGTCTGGTTCGACCGGCCGTGCCGTCACCCGTCGCCACGGTCACCTCTCCCGCCCAGATTCACCACCTCATGCACTTTGTAGCAAGAATGAGAGGTTTACGGATCTGGACGGAAAAGTCCCTCAGTGGGCGGGTACGGGGCGACGGGTCAGCACCTGCGGGCCGGCGGCGGTGATGGCGACCGTGTGTTCGGAGTGGGCGGTGCGGGAGCCGTCGGCGGAGCGGATCGTCCAGCCGTCGCCGTCGTACCTGATCTTGTCGGTGGAACGGCAGAACCAGGGCTCGATGGCGATGGTGAGGCCGGGGTCGAGTTTCACGCCACGGCGAGGGCGACCGTTGTTGGCCACGTGCGGGGCCTCGTGCATGGTGCGGCCGATGCCGTGACCGCCGAACTCGGCGTTGACCCCGTAGCCGTACGTCTCGGCGACCTCGCCGATCGCGGCGGAGATGTCGCCGAGGCGACCGCCGGGCTGCGCGGCGGCGATGGCGGCCTCCAGTGCGACCTCGGTGGCCTCGATCAGCCTCAGGTCCGCGGGGTCGGGGGTGCCGACGACCAGGGAGAGCGCGGAGTCGGCGACCCAGCCGTCGATTCCGACGGCCATGTCGATGCTGAGCAGGTCACCGTCGCGCAGCAGGTAGTCGTGGGGCAGGCCGTGCAGCACCGCGTCGTTGACCGACAGGCACAGCACGTTGCGGAACGGGCCCCGACCGAACGAGGGGGCGTAGTCCCAGTAGCAGGATTCGGCGCCGCGTTCGGCGATCCGGCGGCGCGCGTGGTGTTCGAGGTCCATCAGGTTGACGCCGACTGCGGCGACACTGCTCAACTCGGCGAGCAACTCGCCGACGAATTGGCCGGTCACCGCCATCCGGTCGATCTCGTCGGTGGACTTGAGCTCGATCACGACAGCCCCCTTCCGCGAAGCGGTATTTTTATACCACGCCGGGTCGGGCGTACCGGAGGGATATCCTGCTGGCATGGTTCGCCAACCACTCACCGCCGAACAGATCGCAGCGGGCCAGCGCCTCGGAGCGGCGCTCCGGGTCGCGCGCGCCGGCCGCAGCCTCGTCGAAGTGGCCCTGGCAGCCGGCATCTCCCCCGAGACGCTGCGCAAGATCGAGGCGGGCCGCCTGCCCGCACCGGCGTTCGGCACCGTGGTCTGCCTCAGCCAGGCCCTCGACGTACCGCTCAGCGACCTGGCCGCCGTCTGGCTGGCCGACATGCCCATCCGCCAGGCGTCCTGAAACGATTCCCGCCGCCACGTCATGCCAGGAGCTGTGGCGGGCCCGGCTCCGCAGGCTCACCCGAACGTACCCGCCGACGACTGCCGGCGCCTCAGCTACCCAACGTCAGGTTGTGCTGCTCCAGCGCACTCTGGATGATCCCGAGTGCTTTCGGTCCCATGCCGTGCAGCTTGGCCAACTCCGCGCGCGACACCCCGACAAGGTCGCGCAGCGTCGAGTAGCCGGCGTTGTTCAACGCCCGCGTCGCCGGCGCACTGATCTTCGGCAGGGTGTCCAGATCGGAACTCACACACCCGATCCTAAGCCCGTGGACAAATCTCGCGAATCACTCGCCACCCTGGTCTGGTAGCTGGCGGCGAACCTCGGCGAGGAGATCGACCTGTGTTCGCCAATCCGGGCCGGAAAGTCCGATGACCACATGGCTCGCGCCGTGCGCGGCGTACTCCGCGAGGCGTTCGGCGGCCTCGTCCGGCCCCCCGGTGACGGGAAGCGCCTCGGCGTCGCCGACGGTGTGCCGGTACGCGCCGGCCAGTCCCGCCGCCAACTCCGTACGGGAGGGGGTGCCAGGGGCGTCGCCCAGCGCACCGGTGGCACCGATGGTCACCGTCGGCACCGGTCGGCCTGCGGCGGCGGCCACCGCGTTGAGCCGCGCCCGGCCCGCCGCCAGCGCTATCGGGGTGATCAGTGACGGGAACCAGCCGTCGCCCAGCCGGGCCGCCCGGTCGATCGCCACCGTCGAGGCGTTGCCCACCCACACCGGCGGAACCTCGACGCCGGGCGAGAGGGCGACCACGCTTCCGTCCGGCGTCGTCACCGACTCGCCCGCCAGCAGTCCGGGTAGCAGCCGTAGCGCGGTGTCGGTACGCGGGCCGCGCTCCCGGAAGGCGACACCCGCCGCTGCCCACTGCGCGGCACCACCACCGGAGCCGACACCGAGCAGGAGACGGTTGCCGGCGACCAGTTGCAGGCTCGCCACCTGCTTCGCGGCCCAGACCAACGGGCGGATCGCCGGGATGAAGACGCTCGCGCCGATCCGGATGCGGGCGGTGGCGGTCGCGGCGACGGCCAGGGCGATCGTGCAGTCCACGGTGGGCATCCCGACAGCGAGATGATCGCCGTGCCACACGCTGTCCAGGCCGGCGTCCTCGGCGTGGCGGGCGGCAGCGGCAAGGTCGAGGGAGTCTCGCCGTTGAACAGTCACGGAGGGCAGGATCACGCCAACCTTCATCGGACCAGGACCACCTTGCCCCGGCCGTGGCCGGTCTCCACCTCCCGATGGGCGTCGGCAGCCTTCGCCATCGGATACGTCCGGCGGACGAGGAAGCGCAAATCACCTGCGGCGTGAAGGGCCGCGAGGGCGGCGAGACGGGCAGCGGAACGCAGGTTCGGGGTGGTCCGGATGCCGAGGTCGGCAGCGCGGGCGTGCTCGGTCAGGGTGAGAATCCGGGAACGGTCTGCGCACAGGGCCAGGGACGCGGTGAGGGCCTCGCCGCCGGCACCGTCGAGCACCAGATCGGCATTGTCCGGCAACCGGCCGCGAAGCCGGTCGACCAGGTCAGGGCCGTAGACCACCGGCACCGCGCCCAGGGTACGCAGATAGTCCTGGTTGGCGGCGCTGGCCGTACCCACCACACGGGCTCCTGCCCGCCGCGCGAGTTGCACCGCGACCGCGCCGACGGCACCGGCCGCACCGTGCACGAGCAGGGTTTCGCCGTACCCGGGCCGGATCTGTTCGAGGGCGATGTGCGCGGTCTGGGCTGCGCCGCTGAAGCCACCGGCGACCTCCCAGGGCATCCCGGCCGGCTTGGCGGTCACCTGGTCGGCGGGCACCACGACGAACTCGGCCGAGGAGTTCATGAAGCCGAAGCCCAACACCTCGTCACCAACGGCGACCCCGTCGACCCCGTCGCCAACCTGATCGACCACTCCGGCGAACTCGTTGCCCGGCACGGCAGGCAGTGCGGCCTGCGCCCAACCGGGCGTACGCCCGGCGCGTACCGCGCAGTCGATGGGCTGCACGCCGGCCGCCCGCACACTCACCCGGACCTGGCCGTGCCCCGCCTCCGGAGTTTCGACCTCACCCCACTCCAGCACCTCCGGCCCGCCGACCTGCCTGAACACCACCGCCAGCATGCGTACGCCTCCCGTGATCCGTCGTCGCAGGAGCCAGTCTCAAACCTCAACCACACGTGAGGTCAAGGGACGGTCGCCGAGCGACGGCGCGCTGCATGCCGGCGCACGGGTCGACGGCGTGCGGGTCAGCGGAAGTCGTCGGCGTGGTCCTGCGCCCACCTGGCGAACGTCCGGGCCGGGCGACCGGTCACCTGCTCCGCGGTGGGCAGCGGTCCGACCGGCGCCGGGTCGGACGGCGCTGCGGCGGCCGGGTCCGGCTGGTCGCCCACGAGTCCGGTGTCGTTACCGGAGTAGTCCTCGAAGCCGAGGAGGAAGTCGGCGTTCGCGGCGGCGAAGCCACCCTGTTCGCGGTAGAGCTGCCGGGCCCGATCCGGGGTCACGACCTCCAGCCGTACGTCTTCGCTGATCGCCTCGGCGATGGCGCGTACCTGGTGCCGGCGGCTGATGAACTGGGGTCCGTTCACGTCGTACGCGCGGCCGGCGTGGCCGGTGTTCAGCAGCGCGGTGACCGCCACGTCGGCGATGTCACGCTCGTGCACCGGACACCACGCCGCGTCTGGGAACGGATCCCGGACCACTCGCTCGGCACGGATCGTCGGTCCCCACAGCCAGAGCTTGTTGAGCATGAACTCGCCCGGACGCACGTGCGTCCACGCGACGCCTGACGCCTCCACGGCCTGCTCGACCGGCAGGTGGTAGTCGGTGTCGAAGCCGGCGGTGACGGCACCGGACGAGAGTACGACGATGTGCTGCACGCCGGCCCCGACCGCACGACCGACGACCTCGCGCGCGGTCGCCGGGACCGGGTACAGGTACAGGCGCTGTATGCCGTCGAATGCGGACGCCAGTGTCGAGGGATCGGCGAGGTCACCGGCGACGACGTCGACGCCGCCGGGCAGCCGTGCCGTACCCGGATCGCGGGTCAACGCCCGCACCCCGGCACCGGCGGCGACAAGCCCTTCCACCACGAGCCGGCCCACGTTGCCGGTCGCACCGGTCACCAGAATCGTCATCTGCTGCTCCGTACGTCTCAAGGGGATGCGGCGCGCGGGGCCGTCGCGACGGCGCTTCGGTTTACCAGCCGTCGGTGCCGCGCTGCGCACATCGTGACGTGACGTGGCAGTACTGGGCAAACACGAACAGGTCATTCACGTTTGCCGACCGGCCTCGCCCCGGAGGACCTCATCGCCACCGAACGGATCGCCCAGCGACTGGAAAAACCCCGCAACCCGCGACGATCCGGCAGCCACTCCCAGGTGAGTGATGGGGACTGAACAGGTCGTTCCCGATTTCACATTTCCGGTCGGCCGAGCGCACCATCTTGCCCCTGGTAGCGACGTCGGAGCGGTGACCGATATTATCCAGATGCAGCCACCCAAAAAGCTATTAAGCGCGTTTCGATGGCGGGCTGGATAGATCGCACAGCCACCGGATTATTTTCGATTTTACAGGGACCATATATCGATCCCCGGACGCAGTGGGGCGCCTAGCCGACACTGAATAATGGCAGCTCAAAAGGCTGCCAGAGTGCCGGCTAGGCGCGCTCGTTGAGCCAGCGACAGAGGCGAGCCCAGTCACTGGCACTAGACCACTGAACTTCAGACGGCGTTGGCCACTCCGCGAACGGCGTTGGCCACCCCGCGAACGGCGTTGGCAACTCCGCGAACCTCACCACGCACCATCGTGATCACCTCCTCGAATTAAGGACCATGATGTGGAATCAGCGTACGCGAATGGCGTCGCGATCGATACTCCCGGCAGACGTTCTTTCTCAGTCTGTCAAGCACACATCACTTCCTCATGCACAACAACCGACCACAGAACATCAGGTAATGCACTGAATGGTCGCCCCCCGTCAATACCGTCGCGTTACAGTCCGAACTGGACACCTGTTGACCAACGAAGCTATCGCGAGTTGATCTATAAGCGCTGCGAAACGGTGATCGACACCCTCGTGAGCCGAGGACCACGTTGGCGTGCACACCCTGGCGACGATCGGTCGAACTGCTCGCTTCAGCCTCTGCGGCGAGTTCGGCAGCGTTCTGGGTCGCGAAATGGGGCTGTCGCGGCAACCGTGCCGCCTGCTCACACGGCGTCTCGATCTGCCGTCGTTGGTGACTGGTTGACGGCGTTACCGGGCTCTACAGCAGGACGTATGCGCATCCTCAGCGGCGTCGCGGGGGGAGCCAACAGAGTGGCGAGGGCTCGCAGGATGGCCGGACGCTCGGTTGGTTTTGTGCCTCGTAGCGATATCACCACGATGACGACACGGGCAACAAGAGCTAGTACGGGCACGAGGACCCAGGCCAAGATCCCGATGGTGATTCCCATCGAAGTCCCTCCCATCGCTCGGGTCGAGCGATGGGGTCAGCGACCTCGGCTCGACCAGGGTTGGTCGGCCGAAGGTCTCCCCCAGCCCATTCGTGGGCCCTCAGCCCCGGGCGCGCTACCTGTGCTGCGCCTCAGTCGGGAACCAAGCGGAGGGGTACTCCCCTTCTAGCTAGGCGAATTCTAGAACGTAGTCGGGTGGGACGCACGAGATCATCAGAGCAGAACAGTGGCTGGTCAGATCGTCGGGTCACCGAGAGCGACACACACGTTGTCCTGTCGACCGATACTCAGCGTCAGCGTACGGGTGCCGGCCGGGTCGATCGAGATGACGTGCAGCCCGTCGAGGATGTAGTAGCCACGCTGGTGGTGGTCTCCCGGCCGGAAGCCGAACCCCGCCGGCCCGAAGATGGTGTAGCGCAGCCACCCGCCGTCCGGGCGGTATTCGAGCAGCCCGGACCCGCCCGCGTCTCGGCGTACGGCCTGCCCGGTGTCGGCGTTGACGAAGTCCACGGTCAGCGGGCCGGCGTACTCCTCAAGTCGGACGGCGCCGGTGGCGTACCGAGCGAGCACCCGGACCCGTACGTCCTGGGAGACGACGCGGACCTGGAGGGGGAACGAGCAGTAGCGGCCGGCCGGCCCGGTCCATTCCTCCTGGATGGACGGACGCCAGGGTTCAGGGCGGAGGCCCTCCCCGCCTCGCCCACCGGGCAGGGCCACCTCGGCCCCGACGTCCCGAGCGACCGCCGGGCTTGCGGGCGTGGTCACGAGGGCCGTGGACACCATCAGCGTGCCGAGCAGAGACCAAGTGACGATCTTTCCGAGGCGCATGTCATCCGCCTAACCAGGAGATGCGATTTAACCGGTGTGAAGGACACTACTGGTTAGCCCCGCCGAGTCAAGGCACACTTTGGGGCATGCACTGGGTCCACGTCGACGGCTATCCGATGCCGATCCTGGTCGGCGGGCATCCCGCCCTGGAGCTCTGCAACACCTGGGCCGGCTGGACGGAACCACCCGGCCCGGAACGGGAGTGGCTGCGCGACTTCGACCGCCTGGCGGTGTGGACCAGGCATGTCCAGCTCCTCACTCCGACCACCGTCGCTCGACTCCGCGAAGAGGGCCGCCGCCAGCCTTCCGCCGCACACGAAGTGCTGGTGGCGACCCGGCTGCTGCGTACGGCGTTGCACGACGTCCTGCTCGACCCGGGCGACACCACGGCTTTCCGGCACGTCGCCGAGCAGGCACACCGAGCCGCCGCCGCGGCAGTGCTGGAGTCGGACCAGGACGGGCTCGCCCACTGGTCGCTGCCCGACGATGTCGGTCTGGGGCTACCCCTGTTGGCCTGTGCCCGGGCCGCCGCCGACCTGCTCACCTCCCCGGCCCGCGCCGAGGTACGCGCCTGCCCGGCCGACGACTGCGGATGGATCTTCCTCGACCGACGCGGCCGACGTCGCTGGTGCAGCATGGCCACCTGCGGCAACCGGGCCAAGGTACGGGCCTACGCCGCCCGCCGAGCGCCGGACTGACCAGTATCACGAAGACCGCCACTGCGGTCCCTCTGCTTGCCGTTCCGATAAGCCGGTGGAGATCAAAGGTCACGCAACGTCGAATAGTCAGCGCTGGTCAAGGGACCGCAGCGTCGGCGGCGGCCTGAGGAGAGCCGCCGCCGACGCTGCCCGGCGTCAGACCCGGGAGGTGAAGGTGGCCAGGAAACGGTGCGGGGTGATCACGCCGGCGTTGTCGAAGCAGATCACGTCGACCTCGGCGTCAGTGGTGTACGACCAGGGTTGGGTGAGGTGGCAGTAGTTGCTGCCCTGGCCCTGCGCCACGACCTGGGCGTGCGTCTCCCTGATGCCGAGCTGCGGGAAGGTCGCCAGATAGCGGCCGGTGGGCGCCAGCGGCGCCACCGTGTTAGCACCGACACCGACCACTGAGTTGTAGTTGGTCGGCCCACCGACGGCGGTACCCAGGTATCCGAAGTACGACGGCGGGCCGAGGGAACCGATCACCGGCCGCTGACGGTGGTACGAGAGGACGAAGTCAGTGTTGACCAACGCGCCGGCCTGGTCGTAGCAGAAGACCTCCACCTGCACGGTGGTGCCGACCGGGCTCCAGGAGTAGACCTTGCATCGGCGGGGAGCGGCGTTCGGTTGCACTGCGGTGACCTGCACGTTGCCGGCGAGCACGCCGGACAGCCCCACCCCGGGCAGCCGCACCACGTACTGCCCGACGCCGAACGCCCCGGCCGCGTTCCCCATGCCCGTGGAGTTGTACGACTGCGTCAACGCGCCGCCAGCCCACTGCACGTATGCGTGGGAGGTGGCGGCCGGCACCGTGCCCGAGCTGGTCGTCCAGAGCACGGTGAACGGGGTGTCCTCGCGCGTGCCACCGGGCCTGTGGCACTGCACGTCGACGATCTGGTCGGCGCCGGACTGGAACCAGCGAACCACCTCGCAGTAGTGCCCGCTCCGGTTCACCGGGGTCACGTGCGGCACGCCCCGCGAGCTGGCGCCCACCTGCGGGAAGCGGACCTGGAACCGGCCAGGTGCGAGCTTGATGCCGTCGGCCCAGGCGGTCGGGAATGCCGTCTTCCAGCTGCCCCACTGCCGGGTGGTGTCAAGCACGGTCCAGACCGGCACGGTGGGGTCCTTGACGTAGGCGAACCCCCAACGGTCAGCGGTGGCCGCTGCGGCAGGTGCCGCTGGCACGAGTACGCCGGCGGCGGCCAGGACGGCAGCCAGCGCTGTGGTGACCAACGATCGGAGACGCATGTGTTCCTCCATTCGACCGGAACATGACGCACAGGAGTGTCCGAGCGGTAATGACCTGGCCACAATCGGCATCGCCAATGTTTCGGTGTCGTGTAACAACCACCTCCGGCATGTATCAAAGTCGGCCACCGCGACTCATTCATAGAAGCGCTGTTGCCCGGTGGCTTCATCGCGGACAGCGGGAGTGCATGACAGCACGGGGATCGAACCAGGCTCACGGATGGAGTCCCGCCCGGCCGTCACCGCGCTGGACATCGCCGCCGCAGGCGACATCGCCGCCATGGAGTCCTTCTTCGGTCTCCTGCAGAACAAGGTGCCCTGAACCGGCGATCACGGGCCGCCCGCGCGGGCAACTACGGATCGTGATCGTGACCTGGATCGAACGGACCCATCACCGTCGTCGTCGACAGCGGTCGCCGGCACCGAACTGGCAGCGGGCTCCTGACCGAGGAGGGACGCCTCGCTCACAAGCTCCGTGTCGCGTCCACAGCCGCGTCGACAAGCTCAGTGAGCCATTCCGCGCAAGCGGGAGGTAGCAGAAAGTAGCCGGCCGGTATGCCCGGAAGGTGCGGGACGCGCCAGTTCTGGGTGGGGTACGTAGAA
>NZ_JBFBAY010000004.1:0-422242 GCF_040682415.1 Micromonospora sp. NPDC051196 | reverse complement strand
CTCCCCTCCCCCCCCTCCCGCTCGACCCATGCCCCCCCACCCCACCCACCCCGCCCACCCCGCCCACCCCGCCCACCCCCCCGCCCATCCCGCGTCACCCCACCCGCCCATCCCGCGTCGCCCCGCCCGCCCATCCCGCGTCGATCTTGCACTTTTGGTCGACCGTTTGCCCATTATGGGGGCT
The DNA here is from genome assembly GCF_040682415.1 of Micromonospora sp. NPDC051196. Classification (NCBI taxonomy): domain Bacteria; kingdom Bacillati; phylum Actinomycetota; class Actinomycetes; order Micromonosporales; family Micromonosporaceae; genus Micromonospora; species Micromonospora sp. NPDC051196. The sequence goes on along the minus strand of NZ_JBFBAY010000004.1, from coordinate 422,058 downwards.
TTTGCGGAGGCAGAAAGTGCAAGATCGGCGGAGAGGAGGCGGGCGGAGAGGGCGGGCGGGAAGGGCGGAGAGGGCGGGCGGGAAGGGCGGGAAGGGCGGGAAGGGCGGGAAGGGCGGGAAGGGCGGGGAGGGCGGGGAGGGCGGGGAGGGGAGGGGCTGCGGTGGGGTGGGTTATTGGGTCGTGGGGAGGGGGGTGGTTCTTTAGAGTCGCGGCGTGACTGGTGATGGGAAGGGGGTCGAGGCGGGGCGGGTGCTCGTCTTCGACGCCGACGACACGCTGTGGGAGAACAACGTCGTCTTCGAGCGGGTGATCGACGACTTCCTGGCCTGGCTCGATCATCCGACGCTGGACCGGGTGCAGATCCGGGCCGTACTCGATGACATCGAGCGGGCCAACGCGGTCGCCCACGGGTACGGCAGCAAGGTCTTTCTGCGGAGTCTGCGGGAGTGCCTGGAGCAGCTTCGGCGGCGACCGGCCACCGAGGCGGAGCAGCGCGAGATCGACGAGTTGGCGGTGGCGCTGGTGAACCATCAGGTCGAGCTGATGCCCGGGGTGGCCACCGCGTTGGACGAGTTGGCCGGCCGACACGAGTTGCTGTTGCTGACCAAGGGTGAGCGCGAGGAGCAGCAGCGCAAGCTGGACGCCTGCGGGCTGTTGCATCATTTCCAGGCGGCCCACATCGTGTCGGAGAAGAACGTCGAGACCTACCGTTGGCTGGTTCGGGAACACGCGGTCGACCCCGCTCGGGCCTGGATGATCGGCAACTCGCCGCGCTCGGACATTCTGCCGGCCCGTGCCGCCGGGTGGCGTGCCGTGTTCATCCCGAACGCCAACACCTGGGTGTTGGAGCACGACGAACTGGACCCGGCGGACGAGGGCGTGCTGCACCTGGGTGCCTTCCCGGAACTGCTGCACCACTTCTGAGGTACGGCCCGATTATGATCAGCGCCGATGGTCGACGTGCTGTTACAACACGTTGCGGCTTTTGCACCCTGCTGGTAATCGCCCGGTCGGGCAGCCGTCAGCTGCTGTCGTCCGCCTAACCTCGCCTTCGGCGTCGCGATTCGCCGGGGTGGGTTGCGACGCCGAAGTTCGGTGTGGGGCACCGTGGAGCTGAGTGCGGGCGCGCCGACTGCCGTGCTGGTGACGGTCGACACGCCGTACCAGCGCATCGGCTGGCCGCTGCCACGCCGAGCTTGGGGTCAGGGCCGGGGCGTGCGGGTCCGGTCCTGACCCGAACCGGCAACCCGGGGGTACGCACCGGTTTCCGTTCCGCCGATGCGGTTATCGCCGTCGATTACCTCTAGCCTGGTCGGATGTGGCGTCCCGCGCGGTCACTGGTGGCAGCCGCCGTGATGATCGGATGGACAACTGCCGGGCTTGCCCTGGCGTTGGTCGTCCTGGATGCCGGCCGGTATGAGGGATATCGGCCCGAGCCGGCCGAGCTGACGGCGGCGGCGAAGGTGCTGGCGATCGGCACCGCTGTCGTGGCGGGTCACCATGGGCGGGTGTCGGGCCTGCGCGGTGCTCTGCTGCGGGTGCTGGTGGTCGCCGTCGGGACGGCAACGCTGTTCCTCGTCGGCAACGCCCTGCTCTACCGGTACGTGGTTCCGCTCGGCGCGAGCCTCGACATTGCCCGGACGTGGGCGACGACGGTGGGGTGGACGATGCTCGCTGGCGCCCTCGGCGTCGGTGCAGGTGCGGCATGGCGGGCCGCCACGGGACCGGCCGACGTCGGGCCGCGCTCGGGGGAGGGCCGGAGCCGGGCCGGGCCGGTCGACGTCGGGCCGCCCGGGAGTTCCTTCTGGGTACGCCGCTGGTGGGTGGTGGGTGGCCTGATCGGACTGGCCGGCCTGTTCGTGGTGCCGGAGTTCGTCCGGGTCGGCGCCGAACTGTCCGTCGTGCGGTTCGTACCGGCCGACGCCGTGGCGGTCGATCGAGGCCGGCGTGTTCCGGTACGGGTGAGCGAGGGGCGGCACGCCGTCTTCCGCTCGTACGCGCCGGAGGTGTCGACACGCCAGTGCACGATCGTCGATCAGGACGGCAACGAGCTTGCGTTGTCCGCACCCGCGGTGCCGTTCACCGACAACAACGACAGCATCGTGACTGTCCTGCTGGGCACGTTCGAGGCGCCCCGAAGTGGACCGGTCTTCGTGACGTGCCACGCCGACGGGCACGTCGATCACCTGGTCGCCGGCCTACCTGAGACACGCGGCCCGCTGGTGCGGCTGGTGTACGCACCGGCCGCTCTGGTGAACGGGATCGGGGTGCTGCCGGGCGTACTGGTCGGGGCGGGCATCCTCGCCTATCGCCACCGTCACCGGCGGACCGGGGTGACGTCACCTGGCTGAGTCAGGTGGCCGCACCGCGCGCCGCGGCGTCTCTCAGGGGGCCTCGCCCCGCACGATGGCGACCGCGACCCGGCAGAACTCGTCCATGTCGGGCTCGAAGCCGGCGGCGATGTCGGGGTGCAGCCCGGCTCGGGTCTCGTCGAGGAGCCGTTGGCAGACCTGTTCGACCGGCTCGCCCGCGTATTGGCCCCGGACCCGGTCGGCGGCTGCCTGAAGCGCAGAGGTCAGCTGCTCCTCCAGCGGCCCGCGCAGTTTCTCCTGCACCGGGTCACGAGGTGTGAGCGTGACATGTGGCTCCGACATCGGGGCTCCCTTCGTCGGCGGCTGCGGTACCCCACCGCGGCCGTCGGTCAAACCGCCTCCGGTACGGCCGCGACGCGAACCTGGTACGAGAATTCCTCGGCCGGTTCCTCGGCGTACGACAGTCGGCGGATCTGCTTGTCGTCGCCGTAGGCAGCGACGTCGACCAGGACACCGAGGTGGGCCAGCCCGATGTTGGCGACCCGCTTCTTGTCCTGCAACACCGCACACACCCCGCCCAGCAGGGTGCTCGCGTCGGAGGTACGACGCCCGGGCGGGCAGCGCAGGGTCAGGTCCACCTCGATGGGCCCGGACAGCGGGGTCCAACCCGTACGCTGGGCCGCCTCGCAGGCCGCCTGTAGCAGCGCGCGTACCCTCGTCGCCTGCCGGTGCCCGGCGGCGAAGATGGACAACGCCTCGGTTTTCACCGGTGGCAGGCCGCTCACCTCGAACGTCAGGGCGAGAGCGCGGGTGTCCTGCACCACGACGGCACCTCCTCGTTGGAGATGATCCTGCCCAACCGGTGGAGCGGTGACGCGCTGTTCCCGGGAGAACCAACCGATCGGGCGGATCGGGGTCGGCCGGTGGCGTATCGACGGCGACGGCGTACGCGCTGACGGCGATGCTTTGTCAAACGCTAGTGCACCCGACGGCTACCCCGGTAGCACCCCACTTCTATCCGGTGACACGCGGCACGAACGGCCAGACCTCGTCATCCCCCAGGCCGACCCACACAGTCGATCTCCCGCTCGCGTACCCCGCCAAGCTCGCCGACGGCAACCGCAAGTCAGGCAACTTCGGGGAAGATGTCGCCTCCTCGCGCAGCGAGGCAGCATCTTCCCCGAAGTTGCACGGATCTCGCCCGGGACGGGCGGGGTGGGGCGGGAACGGAGGGTGGGTGGGTGGTCAGCGGCGGCCGCGTTTGATTTCGTGGAAGGCCGGCATGCGCACCAGCGGGAGCAGGCTGTCCCAGAGGGTCAGCGCATCGTCGGCACCGGGCACCTCGGTCAGGATCGGCCCGTGGATGCCCCGTTCGGCGTCGGGCACCATGAGCACCGGCGAGCCGATGTCGGGTCCGGCGGAGGCGTACGCCTTGGCGTGTGAGGCGTGCACGGCCTCGTCCCAGCGTTCGTCGTCGAGGGCAGCCGCCATGTCGGCGAGCCCGGCCGCCTCGACGGCCGATTCCACCAGCTTGCCGCTCAGCGGATTGCCGGCATCGTGCGTACGGGCGCCCAGCTCGGCGTAGAACCGGCCGGTGTCGGCGTGCCGGCCTTCGGCACGCAACGCCTCCACCAGCCGCAACGCCCGACCGGAGGCGGCCACCGCATCGGCGTACTGCGGCGGGATGTCACCGCCGTTGAGGATGCTCAGGCTGAACGCCCGCCATTCGATGCTCAGGCCGCGGGCCTCGGCGACAGCCACCAGCCAGCGGGAGGTTCGCCAGGTCCACGGGCAGGCAGGGTCGAAGAAGAAGATCGCATCCATCGTCCGAGGGTAGCGCCGGGCCGTGCGGGCACCAGGGGGGTGTGATCTGGGCCACTGGGTGTCGCTGTCCGGGGTGTCTCACCTGGGTCAGGTTTCGCGACTTCGCAGGTCGGGCAGTGTTGCTGCCACGAAACGTGGGGCCAGGAAACCAGCAGGTCACAGGCCTTGATCGTCTCGCCGTGCGCCGGGGCACGGGAGCCTTCCCCGGCTGTTGGCCGACCTAGGAGGAGGGGGAGGGGATGCCGACATGAGTGACCCAGACGAGGACCGGCGCCGACCCCGGGTACGCGTGGCGGCCGCCGCCGCGGCGCTGACGTTGGTGGCGCCGCTGGCAGCCTGTGCTTCCGGCGATGACACCGGTGTGCCCGTGATCAACTTGTACTACCCGCCGGAGCAGAACCTTCAGCAGGTGGTCGACCGGTGCAACACCGAGGCCGCCGGGCGCTACCGGATCGTCAACCGGGTGCTGCCGAGGGAGGCCGACGAGCAGCGGGTGCAGCTGGTGCGACGGCTCGCCGCCTCCGACGACGGCATGGACGTGCTCGGTCTCGATGTCACCTGGACGCAGGAGTTCGCCAGCGCCAAGTGGATCCTGGAGTGGACCGGATCCGACCGCGCTGAGGTGGAGGACGGCACCCTTGCGGGCCCGCTAAACACCGCGCGGTACGAGGACAAGCTCTACGGGGCGCCGAAGAACACCAACGTCCAGCTGCTGTGGTACCGCAAGGACCTGGTGCCGGAGCCACCGACCAGCTGGGACGAGATGATCTCGACGGCGCAGCGGCTCAAGGAGCAGGGCAAGCCGCACCAGGTGCTCACCATGGGCGCCCAGTACGAGGGCCTGGTGGTGCTCTTCAACACCCTCGTGGCCAGTGCCGGCGGCAAGCTGCTCAACGACGACGGCACCGAGTCCGTGGTGGACGACGGCGCCGTACGGGCGCTTGAGGTGTTGCGTGCCTTTGCCACGTCGGGCGTGGCGTCGCCGTCGTTCAGCAACGCCACCGAGGACCCGGTACGGCTGGAGTTCCAGTCCGGCTCCGGCGCGTTCCAGGTGAACTGGCCGTTCGTCTATCCGGCCATGCAGGAGGCCAACCCGCAGCTCGCCGAGCAGGTCGGCTGGGCCCGGGTGCCGGGCGTCGACGCGGACACCCCGAGCCGGGTGACCATCGGTGGGGTCAACCTCGCCGTCAGCCGGTACTCGAAGCATCCGCAGGAGTCCTTCGACGCGGCCAAGTGCCTGCGCAACGCGGAGAACCAGAAGTTCTCGGCGATCAACGACGGGGTGCCACCGACCATCGAGAGCGTCTACGACGACCCGGAGATGGACGAGGCGTACCCGATGAAGGAGACCATCCTCGAACAGTTGCGGGATCCGGCCGTCCGGCCGTTGACCCCGGCGTACCAGAGCATCTCCACCGTGACCTCGGCGATCCTGTCGCCGCCGGCGGCGATCGACCCGCAGGCGACCGCCGACGAACTGCGCGCGGCGATCGCCGACGCCTTGGAGTCGAAGGGGGTCCTGCCATGAGCCGGCGAAACCACACGGGGGTGAGGGCATGAGCGTCAACGCCACCCCGGCGGGCGCGGACGTGGCCGCCGACGGGACCGACACCCGCAGCACCGGTCGGCACGCCGCCGTGCCCGCGCAGCGGAACAACCGGCGGCGCAAGGCGCCGTTGAGCGAGAACAAACGGGCCGAACGCCGGTTAGGCCTGCTGCTGTGCGCCCCCGCCGCGCTGGTCATGCTCGCGGTGACCGCGTACCCGATCCTCTACTCGGTGTGGCTGTCGTTGCAGCGCTACGACCTGCGCTTCCCCGCCGATCGGGAGTTCGTCGGCCTGCAGAACTACGTCACCGTGCTGACCAACGAGTTCTGGTGGACGGCCTTCGGGGTGACCATGCTGATCACGGTGGTCACCGTGGCCGTGGAACTCGTGCTCGGCATGGGCCTGGCGCTGATCATGCACCGTACGCTGGTCGGCCGGGGCATCGTCCGGACCTCGGCGCTGATCCCGTACGGCATCGTCACGGTCGTCGCCGCGTTCTCCTGGCGGTACGCGTGGACGCCCGGCACCGGGTACCTGGCCGACCTCTTCTCCGACGGGGCGCCACTGACCGAGCGGGCCAGTTCGCTGGCGATCATCATGCTGGCGGAGATCTGGAAGACCACGCCGTTCATGGCGTTGCTGCTGATGGCGGGTCTGGCCCTGGTGCCGGAGGACTTGCTCAAGGCGGCCTCCACCGACGGAGCCACCGCGTGGCAGCGGTTCACCAAGGTGATGCTGCCGGTGATGAAGCCGGCCATCCTGGTCGCGCTGCTGTTCCGCACCCTGGACGCGTTCCGGGTCTTCGACAACATCTACGTGCTGACCTCCGGGGCCAACGAGACCTCATCGGTGTCGATGATCGCCTACAACAACCTGATCCGGGGCCTCAACCTCGGCATCGGCTCGACCATGTCGGTGCTGATCTTCATCACCGTGGCGATCATCGCGTTCGTCTTCGTGAAGCTGTTCGGTACCGCTGCCCCCGGCAGCGACGACGGGGAGAGGCGTTGACATGGCTGACACCACCGCCCGCCGCGCCAAGCTGCAATGGGGCCTGCTGAACGCCGTCGTGGTCGTCTTCGCCCTGATCCCGGTGCTGTGGATCATGTCGCTGTCGTTCAAGACCCCGGCCACCCTCACCGACGGGAAGTTCATCCCCCGGGAGTGGACGCTGGACAACTACCGCAACATCTTCGGCACCGACCAGTTCGTCCGGGCACTGATCAACTCGATCGGCATCGCAATGATCGCGACCGTGATCGCCGTCGTGCTCGGCGCGATGGCCGCGTACGCGATCTCCCGGCTGGACTTCCCCGGCAAGCGGCTGCTGATCGGCGTCTCCCTGCTGATCGCGATGTTCCCGCAGGTGTCACTGGTCTCGCCGCTGTTCGAGATCGAGCGGCAGTTGGGGCTCTTCGACACCTGGCCCGGCCTGATCCTGCCGTACATCACCTTCGCGTTGCCGCTGGCCATCTACACGCTGTCGGCGTTCTTCAAGCAGATCCCGTGGGACCTGGAGAAGGCCGCCAAGATGGACGGCGCCACCCAGGGGCAGGCGTTCCGGCGGGTGATCGCCCCGCTGGCCGCACCGGGCCTGTTCACCACGGCCATTCTGGTCTTCATCTTCTGCTGGAACGACTTCCTGTTCGCCATCTCGCTCACCTCCACCGAGCGATCCCGCACGGTGCCGGTGGCGCTGTCGTTCTTCACCGGCGCCTCGCAGTTCGAGGACCCGACCGGGGCCATCTGCGCCGCCGCCGTGGTGATCACCGTACCGATCATCCTGTTCGTCCTCTTCTTCCAGCGCCGCATCGTCTCCGGCCTGACCTCCGGCGCCGTCAAGGGATAGGTGAGTTTCACATGGCTGACATCGTGCTCGACAAGGTGAGCAAGAAGTTCCCGGACGGCACCACGGCGGTGCGGGACGTCGACCTGGAGATCGCCGACGGCGAGTTCGTCATCCTGGTCGGCCCGTCCGGCTGCGGTAAGTCCACCACCCTCAACATGATCGCCGGGCTGGAGGACATCAGCTCCGGTGAGCTGCGCATCGACGGCCAACGGGTCAACGACAAAGCACCCCGCGACCGGGACATCGCGATGGTCTTCCAGTCCTACGCGCTCTACCCGAACATGACCGTGCGGGAGAACATGGCCTTCCCGCTGCGGCTGGCCAAGCTGGATCGCGCCACCATCGACCAGAAGGTGGATGAGGCGGCCAAGGTCCTGGAGTTGACCTCGCTGCTGGACCGCAAGCCGGCCAACCTCTCCGGCGGCCAGCGGCAACGGGTGGCGATGGGCCGGGCGATCGTGCGTCAACCCAAGGCGTTCCTGATGGACGAGCCACTGTCCAACCTGGACGCCAAACTGCGGGTGCAGATGCGGACCGTCGTGTCCCGCCTGCAGAAACAACTCGGCACCACCACCGTCTACGTCACCCACGACCAGACCGAGGCGATGACCCTCGGCGACCGCGTCGTGATCATGCGGGGTGGGGCGATCCAGCAGGTCGGCCCGCCGCAGGAACTGTACGACCACCCGAACAACCTCTTCGTGGCCGGCTTCATCGGCTCGCCGTCGATGAACTTCCTGCCCGCGACGGTCGAGGAGGGTCGACTGCGTACGGCGTTGGGCGACCTGCCGATCGGCGACCGGATCCGCCGCGAGCTCTCCGAGGCGGATGCCCCGCGTGAGCTGATCCTCGGCATCCGCCCCGAGCACTTCGAGGACGCCGAACTGGTCGACGAGCAGACCCGCGACCGGGGCATGGAGTTCACCGCGCCGGTGGACATCGTCGAGTCGATGGGCTCGGACAAGTACGTCTACCTGACCGTCGAAGGTGGCCGGGCCACCGCCGCCGAACTGGAGGAGTTGGCCGCCGACGCCGGTGCCGCCGACTTCGCCGGTGCCGGCTCGAACCTGGTCACCCGGCTGTCGGCCGAGTCCACGGTGACCGAGGGGGAGGACCGGCGGATCTGGTTCAACCTGGAGAAACTGCACCTGTTCGACCCCTCGAACGGCCGCAACCTCACCCTGCACGAGGGCCGCTTGATGTAAGGAAGGGCACCTTATTAACGCCTGCGGTAGAGGAAGGGCCCCTTGTTAACAGCGCCCATGGCGGGCCTACGGACGCCGCCGCCCGCGCCCGGCGACGGGGATGTCGCCAGCGCGGGCGGCGGCGCCGGTGCGATGATGCGGCGGTGAGTCTCGCGGCCCCGGCTCCCGGTGCATCCGTCCCCTCGCCCCCCGGCGGGTACGTCGGTGTGCGGCGTGCCTACGACACCGTGGCGCAGGATTACGCCGCCTACTTCCCGGACACCCGGGCGGAGACGTCTCTCGACCGCGCCATGGTCGACGCGTTCGCCGAGGCGGTGTCGTCCGGCGGCGACGTGCGGGTGCTCGACGCAGGGTGCGGCACCGGCCGGATGAGCCGTTACCTAGCCGACCGGGGCTGCCGGGTCCAGGGTGTCGACCTGTCGCCGGGCATGATCGCCATGGCTCGGCGGGACAACCCGGACCTCGCCTTCGCCGTGGGCTCATTGAGCGAGCTGCCCTACCCGGACGACCGGTTCGACGGCGTGCTGCTGTGGTACTCGATCATCCACACTCCGCCCGCCGGCCAGGCGCGGATCTTCGCCGAGGTAGCCCGGATACTCCGGCCCGGTGGGCATCTGCTCGTCGGCTTCCAGTCCGGTGAGGGGATCCGCGACGTGTCCGGGGCGTACCGCCGGTTCGGCCACGAGATTCAGCTCGAACGCCACTGCTACCGCCCCGACCAGATCGCCGCCCACCTTGCGGCGGTCGGGCTGCGCGAGGTGAGCCGGATGGTACGACGTGCCCGGGACACCGAACGGGACGACCACGCAGCCCTGCTGGCCGAAGCCCGGTGAGCTGACGCCGGCCCTCCTCACGGGCCGGCAAACGGGGAATCGTTACGGCACCATCCAGCTCAGCACCGGGGTGGCCTGCAAGCCGACCAGCAACGCCATCGCGCAGATCAACACCACGCTCCAGCCGAACATGCGGCGGAACAGGTCGCCCTCGCGGCCGTCGAGCCCCACCGCGCTCGCCGCGATCGTCAGGTTCTGCAACGAGATCATCTTGCCGACCACTCCGCCCGACGCGTTGGCCGCGGCGAGCAGCACCGGATCCAGACCGGCGCGCTGCGCGGCGGTGACCTGGAGCGCACCGAAAAGTGAGTTGGACGAGGTGTCCGAGCCGGTGAGCGCCACACCCAGCCAGCCGAGTATCGGCGAGAGCAGCGCGAACAGGCCACCGGCACCGGCCATCCAGGTGCCCAGCGTCGCGGTCTGCCCGCTGCCGTTCATCACGAAGGCCAGCGCCAGCAGTCCGCACACGGTGAGGATCGCCCAGCGCAGCGAGGCCATTGTCTGCCCGTACGCGACGAGCGCGGTGCGCGGGGTGATCCGTAGGATCGCCATCGTCACCAGTCCGGCCAGTACCAGCAGCGTGCCGGTCGAGGAGAGCCAGTTGAACCGGAAGATCGGCAACGTCGACGGCGTGCCCGATGTGGTCAGCAGGTGCAGTCCCGGCCAGTTGAAGGTCACCGTGACCGCGTTGAGCGCGTCCGCGATCGCGGGGACCTGCGACAGGCCGAAGATCGCCACGATCACCAGGTACGGGGCGTACGCCCGCCACACCTCGACCGAGGTGTCCGGCGGGTGAGAAGCCACCTCCGTGCGGCCGGCGACCGCCACCGTGTGCTCTGCCGGCCCGCCTAGCCCGCCTGGCCCGCCTAGCCCGCCTAGCCCGCCTGGCCCGCCTGGCCCGCTTGGCCCGCCTGGCCCGCTTGGCCCGCTTGGCCCGCTTGGCCCGCCCGGCCCGCCTGGCCTCCCCGGCGTGGCCGGCGTGCCGAGTCCTGCCGGGCCGGCGGTGTCGATCACCGGGTCGTCGTGGAGCCGAGGCGGCCACATCCGCGCGGTCACGGTCACCACCACGGCGCTGACCAGCCCGGCGACGATGTCGGCCAGGGCCATCGCGAAGTAGTTCGAGGTGAGGAACTGGGCCAGCGCGAACGACACGCCACAGGCGACCGCCACGTGCCAGGTCCGGCGCAGCCCTCGGCGACCGCCGACCATGCCGACGAGCAGCAGCGGAATGAACAGCGCGATCACCGGTACCTGTCGTCCGGCCATCGCGCCCAGGTCGCTGACCGGCAGATCGGTCACCCGGGCCAGCGTGGTGATGGGCAGGCCGAGCGGCCCGAATGCGGCCGGCACGGTGTTGGCCACCAGCGCCACGGTGGCCGCCTTCATCGGACGGAAGCCCAGCGCCAGCAGCATCACCGTGGTGATCGCGACCGGCGTGCCCTGACCGGCCAACCCCTCCAGCAAGGAACCGAAACAGAACGCGATCACCAACGCCTGCACCTGCTGGTCGTCACTGACCCGGGCGAAGGAGCGCCGGAGCACGTCGAAGTGTCCACTCGTCACGGTCATCCGGTAGATCCAGATGGCGGTGCCGAACGTCCACACGAGCGGGAACAGCGCAAACGTCGCGCCCTGACTCGCGGTGAGCAGCGCCTGTCCGGTCGGCATCGAGTACGCCACGACGGAGACCAGCAGTGCGACGGCGAGCGCGCCGAGCGCGGCCAGCCACGCCCGTACCCGCAGCACCCCGAGCAACAGGAACAGCGTGACGATCGGCAACCCGGCGACGAGGGCGCTCACCGCCAGCGAGTCGGCGAGCGGGTCCAGGATCGGACGGTACACGCGCACCTCCGGGCACCATGTCGGCCGGCCGATCGCCGTTCGAGAGTGCGCCCAGTGTGCCCGGTCGGCTACGCCGTGTCCTCTTCACGATTGCGCTGTCTGCGCACAAGGAGAATCACCCCGACCGGCGGTCGACTGCGTGAGGCGAGCCTGCCGCGTCGCAGCACATCCGGGTGCTGGGACCCCGTCATGATCACGCTCGATCTGGGATCGAGTGGTCTGGCAGCTCGACGAAACCACTCGATCCCAGATCGAGCACGATCTCGCTGGCGTGGGCGCTCAGCCGGGCCTGACGCCGCCACCGACCGGGGGAAGGGTCAGCTGTTCCAGGTGACCCGGGGTGGCAGGGCGAGGAAATCGGCGTACCGGCCGAGGGCCTGCTCGACCTGTGCACGCCGGGTCGGTCCCAGGTCGACCAGGGGCTGCACCGTCAGGGTGACCCGGGTCTTGGCCAGGCTGCGCTTCCAGGTGCCGACCACCCGGCCGCCGACCACGATGGTGGCCTGGAAGATGCCGTTGCCGCCGGGAATGATCGCCTGCTTGTGTTCCGGGTCGAGCATCAGCGCGCGGTCCTTGTAGCCGAGCAGGTACTCGTCGAAACCGGGCAGCACCAGCACGTCGCCCACCGGCCCACGGGGCGCGTCCAACAGCGGTGCGTGCAGCACCGCCTCGGTGCCGTCGACTTCGACGGTGACCAGGTCGTCACCGGCGGCGATGGCGCGTTTCGCGTCGGCGGCGGTCAGGCCCGTCCAGCCGGCGAAGTCCTGCCGGGTGGTGGGGCCGTGGCTGCGGAAGTACCGCAGCGCCAGGGTGGCCAGCGCCTCGTCCCGGTCGAGCCGGTGCTGGCCGGGTGCCCACTCGTCGAGCAGCGCGAAGGTCTGCTCGGTGCCGACGTTGGGGGCGATGCAGGTGACGCCGCGCTGGGCCGCGTACCACAGCAGGTGGTAGCCGCGTTGGCCGGCGCTGTCGATGCCGGCCGCGACCAGCGCGGCGATGCACTCGGCGCGGGTCAGCCGGCCACCGCCGGCCAGCGCCGCGCCCAGCACGTCGGCCGCGCGGTCGGCCTCGGCCTCGGACAGGCCGAGGAACTCCCGTCGCCTCGCGGCACCGGCCAGTGCGCGTACGCCGGTCAGCTCCAGCAGCCAGCGGGCGTCCCGGGCGGGCACCAGATGGATGGTGCCGCGCATCGGCCAGGTCCGTAGCGCCTCCCGGCGTTCCAACGCGGCGTGCACGTCCGCGTGGGTGGCGCCGGGCAGGCGTACGCCCAGCGACCACAGGCCGCTGGCCAGGTCCTGTGCCTGCATGGCGCCGAACCACTCCACCACCTCGGCCACCCCGGCGGGCGTGGCGGGCGTGGGCGGTAGCAGCAGGCTGGTCATCCGCAGCGCGAGCGCCTCGGCGCCGGTCAGCGTCGTCGAACCGGTGGGTGCCACGAGCCTGCCTTCCGTCGTCGGTCGACGGGAGCCTAGGGGCAGCCACCGACATTCGGTGGCTCAGATCGGGATTCGTCCTCGGCTTGGCGACGCCGCACCGGCAACTCCCCTGATCGCGCTACGCCAGCGCCGTTGGTGGCGGAGCGCGATCCCCCGTTCAGGTACGCCGACGCGGGGCGGCAGACGGATCGCCGGCGCCGGTGTAATCAGGATGGCGCTTTCCGGCCGGACCGAGAACTGTGACCCCGGCAACTTGCGGATATCTTGAGCAAGCTCGATTCGATCAACCCTGCCGAGGCTGCGGCACCCGTACCGCGGCCATGCCCGCCGCCCTGGCGGCTTCGATGCCCAGGTCGGCGTCCTCGAAGACCAGGCAGGCGCCCGGTGGTACGCCGAGCAGTTCGGCGGCGCGCAGGAACGGCTCCGGGTCCGGCTTGGGCCGGGTGTAGTCGCCGGCGCAGACCAGCACGTCGAACCGGTCGAGGATGCCCAACGCGTCGAGGGAGGCGGTGACCGCGTCCCGGGTGCTGCCGGAGACCACCGCGAACGGGATCCGGCCGTGCGCGTCGTCGATGTGGTGCAGCACCCCGGGGATGCCGGCCGCCGTGGGCAGCAACTGCTGGTAGAGCGCCTCCCGGCGGGCGATGACGGCCTCCAGCGGCATGTTCAGCCGCTGCTGCTCGTTGAGGGCGGCGACGATGTCGGCGGTCGGCCGACCGGCCCAGGCGTAGAACAGTTTCTCGGGGAACTCGCAGCCCCACTCATCGAGCGCCTGCCGCCAGGCCGTGTAGTGCTGGGGCATCGAGTCGACGATGGTGCCGTCGCAGTCGAACAGGTACGCCTGGAATTCGCCGGTGGGCAGGGGGAGCATCACCGGCCCAGGCTATCCGGCCCGACGACCGCCCCCGGATCAGAGCCGCTGGTACATCACGAGCAGGTCGACGTAGCCCTCGTCGGGGTGGCGGAAACCCTCCGGGATCCGCCCGACCACCTCGAACCCGAGCGACCGCCACAACGCCACCGCACGGGTGTTGCTGGACACCACGGCGTTGAACTGCATCGCCCGGTAGCCGTCGGCGCGAGCCAGGTCGAGTACGTGGCGGCCGAGGGCCCGCCCGATGCCCTGTCCGGCCGCCCACGGGGCGACCATGAAACTGGCGTTGGCCACGTGATCGCCGGGACCCAGTTGGTTGGGGGTCAGCTTCGCCGAGCCGAGCACGGTGCCGTCGTCGTCGACCGCGACCACCGTACGACCGGGTGGAGCGGGCAGCCACATCTCGCGGGCCTGTCCTTCGGCCACGTCGCGCGGCCAGGTGTAGGTCAGGCCGGCGGCGACGATCTCGCGTAGGAAGGGCCAGATGCCCGGCCAGTCCTCGATCGTCGCGATCCTGATCTTCATAGCCGCGAGCATGCCAGACAGCCACGAGCCCCCGGTCGTGGGCGGCCCGAGCGATTGCGGCAGCGAATGCCGCGAATGTTCGCCGACGCGAAGATCGGGTAATCGCGGAGGCCTACCCATGAGCGAGGAAGGACGTGCGATGGCGGCACAGGTCAAGGTGGCGGTGATCTACTACAGCGCGACCGGCATCACATACCAGATGGCCCAGGCGGCGTGCGAGGCCGCAGGCGACGCGGGGGCGGAGGTACGGCTGCGCAAGGTGCGGGAGTTGGCACCCGACGAGGCGATCCGATCCAACTCGGGATGGGAGGCGCACCGCCTGGAGACGCAGAACATCGACGAGGCCGAGCCCGACGACCTAAGCTGGGCCGACGTGGTGATCTTCGGGTCGCCGACCCGCTATGGCCTGATCGCCGCCCAGCTCAAGCAGTTCATCGACACCACCGGCCCGCTGTGGGCCAACGGTGCGCTGGCCAACAAGGTCTACTCGGCGTTCACCTCCACCGCCACCAAGCACGGCGGGCAGGAGTCCACGTTGCTGTCGTTGTTCAACGTCTTCTACCACTGGGGTGGGATCGTGGTCACGCCCGGCTACACCGACCCCAGCCAGTTCGTCGCCGGCAACCCGTACGGCGCGTCGCACGTCAGCAACAACGGCGAGACCGCCCCGGATCATGTCGCCCTGGCCGCGACGGCGCTGACCGCGAAGCGGGCGGTGCAGATCAGCGCGGCGCTCAAGCAGGGCATGGCCGGTTGAGGCTCGACGGACCGGTGACCCGGGCGGGGGCTCTCAAACCCGCCCGGGTCACCGGCCGTCATCCAGCGCTACCCCGGATCGGCGCCGCTATGCCTGCGCGCTGGGAGACAGTTCGCCGGCCGGCGCCGGCAGCAGTTCCCGCAGCAGGTCGGCCAGCACGGCCAGGCCGTCCGGGCTGAGTACCGACTCCGGGTGGAACTGCACCCCGGCGAAGCCCCGGCCGCGCAGCGCGTGCACCGCCCCGTCG
Organism: Micromonospora sp. NPDC051196; assembly: GCF_040682415.1. Taxonomy (NCBI): domain Bacteria; kingdom Bacillati; phylum Actinomycetota; class Actinomycetes; order Micromonosporales; family Micromonosporaceae; genus Micromonospora; species Micromonospora sp. NPDC051196. Next base: position 406,809 of record NZ_JBFBAY010000004.1, on the reverse strand, counting down.
GTCTCGTCGCGGGCCAGTTCGACCGGACCGTACGGGCTGTCCTGCCGGTCGGCGGCGGCGCGGGCGGTGAAGGTGGCGTAGAAGCCGAGCCGCCGGGAGGTGCCGAACAGCGGCACCGTACGTTGCAGTCCCTGGTAGGGCGCGGCGCGACGGTCCACCCGCAACCCGAGCAGCCCGGCCAGCAACTGGTGACCCAGGCAGACGGCGAGCGTCGGCTGGCCGTCGTCCAGCAGCGCGCCGAGCAGGGCCCGCAACGTACGCATCTTCGGGGTGTCGCTGTTCGGGTCACCCGGGCCGGGCCCGACCACCACCAGGTCGTACCCGGAGACCGGCGCTTCGGCGTGCCAGGGCCGGACGGTCACCGTCAGTCCCAGCGCCCCCAACTGATGAGCCAGCATCCCGGTGAAGGTGTCCTCACCGTCGACGATCAGGGCCCGGCGGTCGGTCAACGCGGGTACGGCCAGTGCCCCCGGCGGCCGCTGGTCCAGCCAGAACCGGGCCAGCGGCGCGTTGCGGGCGGCCAGTGCCGCGCGTACCTGCGGATCGTCGGCCAGCCGGCCGGCGGGGCTGAAGCCGGCGGTCGGAGCCTGCGGTCCCAGCCCGAAGGCGGCCAGCACGCCGGCCGCCTTGGCGTGCGTCTCGGCGACCTCGGCCGCCGGGGTGGAGTGCCGCACCAGGGTGGCACCGACCGGCACCCGCAGGGCGCCGTCCGGGGCGATCTCGGCGGTACGGATCAGGATGGGCGCGTCGAGGGTCTGCCGACCCGCGTCGTCGTGACCGAGCAGGGCCAGCACCCCCGCGTAGTAGCGGCGGCCGGCGCGCTCGTGGCGGGCGATGACCCGGCAGGCGTTCTCCATCGGACTACCCGTCACCGTCGGGGCGAACATGGTCTCCCGCAGCACCTCGCGGACGTCCTTCGAGCCGCGACCGGCGAGCAGGTACTCGGTGTGCGCCAGGTGCGACATCTCCTTCAGGTACGGCCCGACCACCTGGCCACCGTGCTCGGCCACCGTGGCCATCATCTTCAGTTCCTCGTCGAGGACCATGTACAGCTCCTCGATCTCCTTGGTGTCGGCGAGGAAGCGCAGCAGCGCCGCCCGGTCCGCCGCCGCGCCGTCGTGCCGGAAGGTGCCGCTGATCGGGTTCATCATGACCAGCCCGTCGTCGACGCTGACGTGTCGTTCGGGACTGGCACCGACCAGCGTGCGGGCGCCGGTGTGCACCACGAACGTCCAGTACGCGCCCCGTTCGCGCAGCAGCAGGGCACGTAACGCGGCCAGCGCGGCGGTCAGCGGCGCACCCTGTATCTGCGCGTGCAGCGTGCGGTGGATGACGAAGTTGGCCCCCTCGCCACGGCCGATCTCCTCGCCGAGCACCCGGGCCACCATCGCGGCGTACTCGTCGTCGGAGATGTCGAAGGCCACGCCGGTGGTGCGTACCGGGCCGCCCGGCAGGGCGTCGAGAGCCTCGGCGAGCGGCAGCCGTACCTGCCGGTCGATGCGTAGGCACTCCAGCGGTACGCCGTCGTCGACGCAGGCGAAGCCCCGCTCCGCGACCTGCCGGAACGGCACCAGGGCCAGCGTGGCGGGGCCGGGCGGCCCGGCGGGCAGCGGGATCTCGACGAGCCGGTCGACGGTGCCCACCGTGCCGGTGAACAGGTCCAGGTGCTCGGCACCGTCGCGACGGATCAGGGCGAACGGGCCCGGATCGGCGCCGGCGGCGAGCGTGGCGAGTAGTGCGGTCAGCGGTTCCATCGGTCTCCTCAGGCCGGGTGCCGCCGTCGGGGGCGGCCCACGGGCCGGGAGAGCTGACCGGCGACCGCCTCGTCAGGCGGCCGCGTGGGAAGCTACGCGCGGGGATGGGCCGCCGGGTCGGCGGGCCACCAGCAGGACAGTCGCGCGAGCATGCGCTCACCCTACGCGCCCGGCGTACGGCGGGGAAGCCGATCGGCGTACCCGGGTGCGCGGCGAGGTTGTGGCCACCGGCCCACCGGGTACGTTGACCCGCGATGAACATTCTCGCGCTGGACCTGGGCACCTCCTCGGTGCGCGGGATCGTGCTGGACAGCGACATCCAGCCGGTGCCGGGCGCGTTGGCCCGACGCCGGATCGAGTTGACCGTCGACGACGACGGCACCGGCACCCTCGACGCGCGCGGCTACCTGGCCTGTCTGTTCGACTGCCTGGACGAGTTGAGCGAGCAGGGCTGGCTGCGCGAGGTGGAGTTGGTGGCGATCAGCGCGCAGTGGCACTCGGTGCTGCCGCTCGGCTCCGACGGCGAGCCGCTCGGCCCGGTGCTCACCTGGCTGGACACCCGGCCCGCACCGGCACCGACGCAGACCGGGCCGGCTGACCCGGATGCATACCACCAACGGACCGGCACCTGGTGGCACCGCTGCTACTGGTCGGTGCGGCTGCCCTGGCTACGCGCCCACTGCGGCAGCCCGGTGGCCCGGTTCACCGGCCTGGTCGAGTACGCGCTGAGCCAACTGCTCGACGACGCGCCGATGTCGATCTCCCAGGCCTCCGGCACCGGCCTGCTCGATCTGCGTACCCTCGACTGGGATCCCGAGGCCTGCGCGTTGGCCGGTGTCCTCGGCGACGAACTGCCGGAACTGGCACCGTCGCACTGGCGGGGACGGCTGCGCCCCGCGTACGCCCGCCGGTGGCCGGCCCTGGCGCGGGTGCCGTGGGCGCCGCCGGTCGGTGACGGTGCCGCCTCCAACGTCGGCTCCGGCTGCATCGACCACACCCGGGCGGCGGTGACCGTGGGTACCTCGTCGGCGGTGCGGCTGCTTCAGCGGACGCCCGCGAACACGCCGTTGGCGCCGTTGCCGCCGCAGCTGTGGCGGTACCGCGTCGACCACGACCACGTGGTCACCGGGGCGGCGTACTCCTCCGGGGGAAACCTGTTCGCGTGGGCCGATCGGGAGCTGCGGCTCCCGGAGGGCCCGGCGCTGGAGGCGGCGCTGCGGGGGCTGTCGGCCGCCGACCGGCGCCCGGTGAACACCGCCTTCGGCGGTGACCGGCCACCGGGCAACCGCCGAGCCGGCTCCGGTGCGCTGGGCGGGTTGAGTTTCGACACCACCGCGGTGCAGTTGCTGGCCGGACTGATGTACGGGGTGTGCGAGCAGGTCGTCGACGATCTCGCGGCGCTGGAGTCCACAGTCCGCTCCCCGGTGGAGGTGGTCCTCGGCGGCGGCGCGATGGCGGCCTCACCGTGGTGGCGCGCCGCCTTCGCCGAGGTGCTGGCACCTCGACCGGTGGGCTTCGGGCGTCATCCGGAGATCGGGGCGACCGGTGCGGCGCTGGTGGCCTGTGGCCGCATCACCGATGCCGTCGCGTTGACCGACATCGGCCAGACGGATGATCAATCCTCGGCGGACACGGCATAGGGTGACGCCCGGCGGTGCCCGCCTGAACCAACGTAAGGGCGGGCGTTGACACTGGTCCGGGGCCTGGTTGGATGGACGGCGCTCCCGGATCGCGGCGGACGCCTGGGAGGAGGAGGTCGTGGCAGCAGCACCGGACCAAGCCCCGACGGTGTCGCAGCATCATCGGCGTCGGTTCGATGTCCGGGTGGTGCCCCACCGACGCCGCTCCCCGCTGCGCCTGCAGGACTGGCGGATGCGCACCAAGCTCGCCACGGTGCTGGTGATCCCCTCGGTCGCCTTCCTGGTCCTGGCGGGCGTACAGACCCAGAACCTGGTCGGCCGGGCCAACACGTTGAGCGACTTCGCCGCCCAGGTCGGCATCGGGCGGGAGATCTCCCAACTGGTGCACCAGTTGCAGCAGGAGCGCGACCGGACCGCCGGTGAGCTGCCCGCGCTGCGTGCCGCCTCCGCCGAGGAGGAGAGCGCGCAGGTGTTGGAGGCGCTGGCCCCCTATCGCGCCGACACCGACCAGGCGGCACAGGCACTGCGCCGGGCGGCCGAGGCGGTGGGCAAGGCGGACGCCGGCTGGCAGGACACCTTCACGGTGGCCTACCAGGCTTACCAGCAGGTCGGCTACATGCGTAGCGTCATGGCCACCGTGGTGTTGAGCAACGACACCATCCTGGGCAACTACCATCGGGCGGTCGACGCGCTGCTCACCCTGCTCGCCCAGCCGGCCCCCGGTGCCGACCGGCCGGACCTGTCCGACGCGGTGTCACGCTACGTGCAGTTCGCCCGCGCCAAGGAACTCACCTCGCGGGTACGCGCGGAACTCTATGCGGCGGCCCGCAACGGCGCGTACGAGGACAACGACCGGGCGCAGATCAACGACCTGCGAGCGCGGCAGTTGACGGCGCTGGGCACCTTCCGCATCGCGGCCAGCAACGCGCAGGTGACCCGCTACGACCTGATGAGCCAGGAGGATGCCTTCGTCCAGGCCGGCCGGCTGGAGGAACGGGCACTGACCCAGAACCCGACCGCGCTGACGTTGCTGCCCGACGACGACTGGTGGACCTTCAGCGAGGTCCGCCACGACCTGCTGCGCGATTTCGAGGCCAGCGTGCTGGAGGACTCGGCGGCTCAGGCCGAGACGGCCAGCGACACCCAGTGGCGGGAGACGCTGCTGATGGTCGGTGTGATCATCACGGTGCTGCTGGTGGCCGTACTGATCTCGGTGCTGATCGGCCGTTCGCTGGCCCGGTCGATCCGCCTGCTGCGTTCGCAGGCGTTGCGGATCGCGCAGATCGAGCTGCCCGAGGCGCTGGCCCGGCTGCGGTCGGTCTCCGGCGGTGTGCCGCAGATCGAGGTCGCCCCGGCGGTGGTGCGCTCGCTCGACGAGATCGGCGAGCTGGCCGAGGCGTTCGTCGCGGTGCACCGCAGCGCCGTCGGGGTGGCCGTCGAGCAGGCGAACATGCGGCGCAACGTCAACGCGATGTTCGTCAACCTCGCCCGTCGCAGCCAGGTGCTGGTGGAACGGCAGCTGGAGCTGCTCGACGACCTGGAACGCGAGGAGAGCGACCCGGAGCAGCTGGAGAACCTGTTCAAGCTGGACCACCTCGCCGCCCGGATGCGCCGTAACGACGAGAGCCTGCTGGTGCTCGCCGGCACCGAGTCGACCCGCCGCTGGAACCGGCCGATCGGGTTGAGTGCGGTGCTGCTGGCGGCGAGCGCCGAGATCGAGCAGTACCAGCGGGTGCGGCACGACGCGGTGGCCGAGTTGCATCTCGTGGGGCACGCCGTCGGCGAGTTGGTGCACCTGCTCGCCGAGCTGCTGGAGAACGCCACCGCCTTCTCACGCCCCGACACGATCGTGCAGGTCTCGGCCCGCGCAGAGGGCTCGGGCGCGACGATCGAGATCGCCGACCAGGGTCTGGGCATGAGCCAGACCGCGCTGGCCGAGGCAAATGCCGTGCTGGCCACGCCGCCGGCGGCGGACGTGGCGACGGTCGAGCGGATGGGCCTGTTCGTGGTCAGCCATCTGGCGGCCCGGCACGGCATCGAGGTGCGGTTGCACGGCGGGGCCGGTGGGCTGGTGGCCCGGATCAAGCTGCCGGGCGCCCTGCTGGCGGCGGCATCGCCGCCGGCTCTGGATCCGCCTGCGTCGCCGCGCGGGCTGCCGGGCCCGGCAGCCCGGCCGGACCGGTCGGTGCACGCCGGGCAGGTGGAGCTGCCGGTGGCCGGGCGTCGACCGACCGTGCCCCGACAGGCCCACCCCGTGCCGGTACGCGCGGAGGACGTGCTCGCACCGGCGGCAGCGCCAGCGTCGACCGGCGGCGGTTGGTGGTCCCGGGAGGGACCGTCGTCGTCGACGGCCGATGCCGGCAGCCCGGCACCGCCGACGGTGCCGGTGACCGCGGGCACCAACGACCGGGGACTGCCGGTACGCGTTCCGATGGCACAGCTGCGTACCGCGACCCAGTCGGCCCGCCCCGAGCAGCAGGTGGCGCGGCACGACCCGGACCCGGAGGCGGTCGGCGGCATGTTGTCGAGGTTGTACAGCGGGGTACGACGGGCCGAGGCCGAGGAGACCACCGAGATACCCGTGCCACCGCCCGGGACCTGGAGTGAAGGAGGACGCAGGTGACGACGTTGTCTCAGGAGGCACGGGACCTGAGCTGGCTGATCAGCGCGTTCGCGGAACGGGTACCCGGTGTCGCCCACGCCGTGGTGGTGTCCTCCGACGGACTGCTGGTCGCGATCTCCGATCACCTGCCGCGCGACCATGCGGACAAGCTCGCCGCGGTGACGTCGGGCCTGATGAGCATTACCGCCGGTGCGGCCCAGATGTTCGACGGCGACGTGGTCAAGCAGACCGTGGTGGAGATGGGCCGTGGCTACTTCCTGGTGATGCAGATACGCGACGGCTCGATCCTGGCCACGCTGGCGGCGGGGGATGCCGACATCGGCGTGGTCGGCTACGAGATGGCCCGGCTGGCCAAGCAGGCGGGGGAGATGCTGACCCCTGCGCTGCGTGCCGAGCTCCAGCAGGCGCTACCCCGCTGACCTGCCGGGTTTTGGGGTAAGGAAGGGCCCCTGCTTAACGCCTGCGGTAGTAGCGGGGCCCCTTCTTAACATTGCGGGTCAGCGCAGCCCGAGGGCGCCGGGTGCGGCGGGTCGGGAGGCGAGCCACCAGGCCGCGGTGGCGGCCACGGCGACCGCGCCGCTGAACACGAACGGTGCCCCCAGACCGGCGCGTGCGGCCAGTGCGCCGCCGGCCAACGCACCCAGTGCCGTGCAGCTGTAGGTGACCAGCCGGGAGGCGGCGATGACCCGACCCAGCAGCCCGCCCGGCACCAGACGCTGCCGTACCGACAGGGCGGCGACGTTGAGCACGGCGAACGCCGCGCTGGTGGCGACCACCACGACCACGGCCACGGCCCGGTCGGCGACGACGGCCAGCAGCACGGGTACGCCCGCGGTGACGGCCATCGACCCGGTGAGTACCGTGCGGTGCCGGAACCGGGCGATGAGCCGGTCAGCGGTGAACGAGCCGAGCAGGCCGCCAGCCGCCCCGGTGGCCAACAGCAGGCCGAAGCCGAACGCACCGAGGTCGAGGGCATCGCGGGCGTAGAGTACGAAGATCGCGAACCAGGCGGTGTCGGCGGCGGCCACGGCGGCGGTGACCAGCACCAGGGTCCGCAGCATCGGTTGGCGCACCAGCCAGCGCAGACCGGCCAGGACGCCGTCCCCCTCGCCGACCGGCATGTCGCCGTCGACGCTGGGCCGGTGCGCCAGGGTCAGCGGCAGGGACAGCACCAGCATCACGGCCAGGGCGAGCGCGGCGCCGTTGACGGCGAACGGTATGGCGGCGCCGACGACGAACAGCAGTGCGCCCACCGGTGGGCCGACGAACTCGTTGCCCACGATCTCCCCGGCGACGAGCCGCCCGTTGGCCTTCTCCAACTGGGCGTCCGGGACGAGCCGGGGTACGGCGGTCTGGGCGGCCGTGTCGCGGATGGTCTCCCCGACGCCGAGCAGGAACGCGGCGGCCACCACGAGGGCGATGGTCGCCCAGCCGAGAGCGATCGTGGCGGCGAGGGTGCCCAGCACGAGGACCCGGCCGGTGTCGGCTGCGGTGAGCAGGTTCCGGGCGCCACGACGGTCGGCGAGGGCGCCGGCGAGCAGGCCGGAGACGAGCCAGGGCAGGAACTGGGCGGCGGCCACGGCAGCGACCGCCAGCGGGTTGTCGGTGAGCGTCGCGGCCAGCAGCGGGAAGGCGGCCACCCGGATGCCGTCACCGAGGTTGGCCAGCGCGGCGGCGCTCCAGAATGTCCAGAACGGCCGGCCCAACGATCGTGGATTCTGGTCCATGCCGCGAGCCTAGTGCGGTCAGCTTCGCAGGCCCCGGTCGCGCGGCGGGATCCGATCGTCGTAGGCCCCCGACCGCCCGGAGTAGCGACGGCCGTTCAGGCACGGCAGGCGGTGCAGCCGTGCAGGCCCAGGGTCTGCTGCTGCATCACCTGGGACGCGCAGGGCCGGCAGCTCTGATCCGGGTGCCGGCCCGGCGCGTCAGCCGAGGCTTACAGGGCGTTGTCGGCGATGACCTGGCGGTACCAGTGGGCGCTGCGCTTGAGCACGCGCCGCTGGGTGGGGTAGTCGACGTAGATGAGGCCCCAGCGCTGGTCGTAGCCCTCGGCCCACTCGAAGTTGTCCAGCAGCGACCAGACGTGGAAGCTCTCCAGCGGCACCCCGTCGGTGACCGCGCGGTGGGCGGCGGCGAGGTGATCGCGCAGGAAGTTGACCCGACCGGTGTCCTCGACGGTGCCGTCGGCGGCGAGGACGTCGGGGGTGGGCAGCCCGTTCTCGGTGACGGTGAGCGGGATCGAGCCGTAGTCGCGGGTGACCCGGGTCAGGATGTCGTACATCCCGTCCGGGTAGATCTGCTGCCAGCTCGCCTCCGAGGTGGGCCAGCGGCGTACGGTGCCGCCGGTGGCGGTCACGTAGATCGGGGTGTAGTACTGCACGGCGAGCAGGTCGATGGGCGAGGAAATGATCTTCAGGTCGCCGTCCCGGATGCCCCGTACCATCCGGCTGGTCGGCCCGAGGTCGGCCAGGACGTCCTCCGGGTAGCTGCCCTTGAGCGCCGAGTCGAGATAGAGGCGGTTCTCGTAGCCGTCGTACAACCGGGTGGCCTCGGTGGCGCCGGAGGAGTCGTCGGCGGGGTAGCAGGGGTGCAGGTTGAAGGCCGGGCCGATGCGGCCGCCGTGGCCGCCGGCGCGCAGCGCCTGGACCGCGAGGCCATGGGCGAGCTGAAGATGGTGGGCGACGAGGTAGGCGGCGTCCGGGTCCTGCCGGCCCGGGGCGTGATGGCCGTACAGGTAGCCGTTCTGCACGACCGTCTTGGGCTCGTTGATGGTGAGCCACACCGGCACCCGGTCGCCGAGTGCGGCGAATACGGTGGCGGCGTAGTCGGCGAAGCGGTAAGCGACGTCGCGGGACTCCCAGCCGCCGGCGTCCTGCAGGGTCTGCGGCAGATCCCAGTGGAACAGGGTGGCCATCGGAGAGATGCCACGCTCGTGCAGCCCGTCGACCAGTCGGCGGTAGAAGTCGAGCCCACGTTGGTTGGCGGCGCCGGTGCCGTCGGGCTGGATGCGCGGCCAGGAGATGGAGAACCGGTAGCTGCGCAGCCCCAGGTCGCGCATCAGATCGAGGTCTTCGGCGTAGCGGTGGTAGTGGTCGGCGGCGACGTCACCGGTGTCGCCGTTGCGGGTGCGTCCCGGGGTACGGCTGAAGGTGTCCCATACCGACTCACCCCGGCCGTCCTCCTTGGCGGCGCCTTCGATCTGGTACGCCGAGGTGGCCGCGCCCCAGCCGAAGTTCGCCGGGAAGTGCAATCGAGCGGCAGGGCTGGCAGCCGGTTCGCCGGGTGCCGCGGAGTCACCGGACTGGCAACCGGTGAGGGCGGTCGCCCCGGCCGCGGCGGTGACCGTGCCCAGGGCGGCGCCGGCCGGGGTTGCCGCGGTGGCCGACAGCGCCGCTTGGCGCAGCAGGTGTCGCCTGGTGAGCATCGACATGGGTTCTCCTCGTGGGTGGGGTGGCCGCCAGCGCCCTCGGGAGCGCTCCCAATAAAGCGTAAGGGGTGGGCGGCCGCCGCCGGTGCTCGGTCGTCGCAGATCACGAACGGCCGCGGCGGCGGGGGTAAAAAGGTGAAGGTTCGGGCGTCAGCCGGTCGGGCGTCGGGTGTGGCGGGACCGGGGTACGCCGAGTTCCGCGGGCGGACCGGCGGCGTGCTCCCGGAGGTGGTCGGCGGGGCAGCGCACGGTCGGCGGGCGGGGCTTACTGCCGTGCGGGGCGCGCGGGTGATGCGCGTCTGACCCGTCGGCCTCTTTTCCCATCGTTAACGGGGGTTTAGTGTGGGGACGGGGGAGGGCAACCCCCGTCCCCACCGTGTTGCGGTACACGCACGTGCGGATTGGCGTCCCAGTCGTGCGTGTCGCGCGGGAGCCGGGCCACGCGAGTGGCTTGAGGATCCACCTCCCCTCACTGCTGGTGGGGTGACGGCTGACGGCGGTGTCCGGGCTGGCCCGCCGTCGGCCTGCGGTCTTAGTACCCGATGCCGTGGGCACAGCGCCGGGTAAATCCAATGCTTGGAACTCCATCGATGGAAGCGCTCCCATCGACGTTGCTGCGACTGTAACGCCCGTCACGGCTTTGTGAAAGCCCCAAAATGAGATCGAAACAACCGAGTGCTTCCGGAAGTATGATCTCTGGTGCTGGGAGCGCTTCCATGGCACACTGTCGATCGACCGCGTGGAGCCAGGTATGCGTGAGCGTGGGGCCGCCGAGGGCTTCCGGTGTATCCGGACGGCGCCCTGATCGCAGTGGGTGCGGCGTTCGTCCCTGACGACGACCTGCTGCGTTCCGGCCGGCCGGCCGGTCACCACCATCCAATGGCGTCTCGCGTCCTGTCGTCTGCGAGGCGTCCCGCCGGGGGCGGCACCGCACCCGGCCTGGTTCGAGGAGACACCGCGCAGATGAGAAACTTGGCAAGACGTCGCCGCCTGGCGTGGCTCGCCGCCGCGGCGCTGGCGATCGGCGGGGTGACCGTACCCGCCGGCGCCGCACAGGCCGCACCGGCCTGCGACGTGGTCTATACGACCAACGACTGGAGCAACGGCTTCACCGCCAACATCACCCTCAAGAACCTCGGCGACCCGGTCAACGGCTGGACGTTGCGGTTCGCCTTCCCCGGCAACCAGCGGGTCACCAATGGCTGGTCCGCCCGGTGGAGCCAGAGCGGCAACGAGGTCACCGCCGTCAACGAGGCGTGGAACGGCAGCATGGCCACCGGCGCCAGCACCACCATCGGCTTCAACGGCTCGTACACCGGCAGCAACCCGAAGCCGACCTCGTTCTCCGTCAACGGGGTCACCTGCGGTGGCGTCGCCCAGCAGCCCCCGACGGTGAGCCTGTCGATCCCCTCCGGGCCGTTCACGGCCCCGGCGACCGTGCCGCTGACCGCCACCGCGAGCGACCCGGACGGCACCATCGCCCGCGTCGAGTTCTACCGCAACGGCCTGCTGGTCAACACCGACACCACCGCGCCGTACGCGTACACCCTGGAAAGCCTGCCGGCCGGTGACTACACCGTGCAGGCCCGGGCGTACGACAACAGCGGCCTGTCGGCGATCGCCGAGCGGGCGTTCACCGTCACGGCGTCCACCTCGCCGTCGGTGGTGGCCACCCCGACCGCGCTGACCGTGCCCGAGGGCGGCAGCTCGACGTTCAACGTCAAGCTCAGCCGCGCGCCGTCGGCCAACGTCTCGGTGAGCCTGTCCCGCACCGGTGACACCGACATCACCGTCCCGTCGACTCCGCTGACGCTGACCACGAGCAACTGGAACAGTGGCGTCGACGTGACCGTCCGGGCCGCCGAGGACTCCGACACCGTCGGTGGCACCGCGACGATCACCGCCTCGGCCTCGGGCCACACGTCGGCGACGGTCACCGTCACCGAGATCGACAACGACGTGCCGGGCGGCGACGGCGAGTACGTGCAGCGCTTCCTCACCCAGTACAACAAGATCAAGAACTCGGGCTACTTCAGCCCCGAGGGCGTGCCGTACCACTCGATCGAGACGCTGATCGTCGAGGCGCCCGACCACGGCCACCAGACCACCTCGGAGGCGTTCAGCTTCTGGCTGTGGCTGGAGGCGTACTACGGTCGGGTCACCCAGAACTGGGCGCCGTTCAACAACGCCTGGACGGTGATGGAGACCTACATCATCCCGTCCACGGCCGACCAGCCGACCGCCGGTTCCGCCGGCGACGCCACCTATGCCGCCGAGCACAACCTGCCCAACCAGTACCCGTCGCAGCTCGACGCGAACGTGCCGGTCGGTAGGGACCCGCTGCGTTCGGAACTGCAGCAGACCTACGGCACCGGCAGCATCTACGGCATGCACTGGCTGCTGGACGTGGACAACGTCTACGGCTTCGGCCGCTGCGGCAACGGCACCACCCGCCCCGCGTACATCAACACCTTCCAGCGGGGCACCCAGGAGTCGGTGTGGGAGACCGTGCCGCACCCCTCCTGCGACACCTTCGCCCACGGCGGCACGAACGGTTACCTGGACCTGTTCATCAAGGAGTCCGGCGCTCCGGCCAAGCAGTGGAAGTACACCAACGCCCCGGACGCCGACGCCCGCGCCGTGCAGGCCGCGTACTGGGCGCTGACCTGGGCCAAGGAGCAGAACAAGCAGGCCGACGTGGCGGCCACCGTGGCCAAGGCCGCCAAGATGGGTGACTACCTGCGGTACGCGCTGTTCGACAAGTACTTCAAGCGCATCGGTAACTGCGTCGGGGCCACCTCCTGCCCGGCCGGTAACAACCGCGAGTCCGCCCACTACCTGCTGTCCTGGTACTACGCCTGGGGCGGCGCGTACGAGACCAGCCAGAACTGGTCGTGGCGGATCGGTTCCAGCCACAGCCACTTCGGTTACCAGAACCCGTTCGCGGCCTGGGCGCTGACCAACGTCAACGAGCTCAAGCCGCGCTCGTCGACCGCGGCGGCGGACTGGAACAACAGCCTCACCCGGCAGTTGGAGCTCTACACCTGGCTCCAGTCGGCCGAGGGTGGCATCGCCGGTGGCGCGACCAACAGCTGGGGCGGGCACTACGGCACGCCGCCGGCCGGCACCGCCACCTTCTACGGCATGTTCTACGACGAGGACCCGGTCTACAACGACCCGCCGTCGAACCAGTGGTTCGGCATGCAGGCCTGGTCGATGCAGCGCATCGCCGAGCTGTACCTGGTCAGCGGCGACGCCCGAGCCAAGGCGCTGCTGGACAAGTGGGTGCCGTGGGCGATTTCCCACACCACGTTGGGTGAGGACTGGTCCATCCCGTCGGACATGAAGTGGACCGGCCAGCCCAACAACTGGAACCCGACCAACCCGCAGCCCAACACCAACCTGCACGTCGAGGTGACGGTCAAGGGCCAGGACGTCGGCGTCGCCGCCGCCTACGCCCGCACGCTCATCGCGTACGCGGCGAAGTCGGGCAACACGGCGGCGAAGAACACCGCCAAGGGGCTGCTGGACGCGCTGCACGGGGAAAGTGACGCGCAGGGTGTGTCGACGGTGGAGAAGCGCGGCGACTACCGGCGCTTCGACGACGTCTACAACGCCTCCACCGGAGACGGCCTGTACATCCCGCAGGGCTGGACCGGCCGCATGCCCAACGGTGACGTGATCGCTCCGGGCAAGAGCTTCGTCGACATCCGGTCGTTCTACAAGAACGACCCGGCGTGGCCGAAGGTCCAGGCGTACCTCGACGGTGGGCCGGAGCCGGAGTTCCGTTACCACCGGTTCTGGGCCCAGGCGGACGTCGCCATGGCGTACGCCGACTACGGGAAGCTGTTCCCCAACGGCTGAACGACGTCCTCCGGGTGGGCGGTGACCCACCCGGAGGCTCCGGCCGGGCCTCGGGGGTAGAGGCAGGACCGGCCGGTGGCCTGACGCCCACGGTCAGGCCGGGGTGGGTCGGCCCTCTGGCCGACGCAGCGGAGCAGTCGACCCACCCCACCGCCCCCCGATCCGACAGGCACACCACGCAGATCGCGAAAAAAAGTGCCCGCCCCGGGATCACAACCCGGCCGGGGACGGAGTAACGTACATCACCGGAGAGGCCGCTCCCCCCGTGGCGGCCTCTCCCTTATTGTGTCGGCCCCATCCCGGTCTCGCGGCGTCGACCCGCGGCATCGCGTTCGCGCTCCGACGGCTTACCGATCCCCGTCGCCCCTGCTCACCTGTGCCCCGAAGCGCTCCCGACGCGGTCGGCGGGCCACTGCTCGCCCGGTGGGGGAGGGCCGCTAAGTTGTGCGGGTGCCTGTGACGCCCAGGGGTGGGACTGCGGTCTGGTTGGTCGCGTTGGCCCTCGTCCAGACAGCGGCCTTCATCGTTGTCTGGCGGTTCGCTCTCTACACCGACGTCGGGCAGTGGATCGACACGGTGGCGCTGACCGGCAACCGGATCGGTCGTGATCACATCGAGGATCCGGTCGACCGGATCCTCAACGCGATGTCGGTGGTGTCGCTGCTGGCGGCCACCGTGATGATCGGGTTCATCGCGTTGATCCGAGGTCGGGTAGCCCTGGCGGTGGCGGCCACCCTGCTGATCGCCGGCGCCAACGTCACCACCCAGTTGCTCAAGTACGGCCTGGTCCGGCCCGACTACGGCATCGACCCGGAACGGGCGTACGTGGGTAACAGCCTGCCCAGCGGTCACACCACCGTCGCCGCCTCGGTGGCGGTGGCGCTGGTGCTCGTGCTGCCGCCCAAGGGCCGGGCCTTCGCCGCCCTGGTCGGCGCCGCATACGCCGCGGTCGCCGGGGTGGCGACCCTCTCCGCGGGGTGGCACCGTCCCAGCGACGCGGTGGCCGCGTTCCTCGTGGTCGGAGTGTGGGCGGCCCTGGCCGGCCTGCTGCTGCTGATCACCCAGCGGGAACGGGCGCAGGTTGCCTCGGCCGACGCGCACCGGGGCGTCGCGCTGCTGCTCGGCATCGGCGGACTGCTGGCGATCGCCGCCTGCGCGCTGGCGTTGTCCTGGCTGGTCGGGCAGCGCGCCACCGCACCGGCCGAGCTGTCCCGCCAGCCCCTGTTCGTCGGGTACGCCGGCAGCGCCGCCGGCATCGCCGGAACGATGGTTGTGGTCATGGCGCTGGTCCTCGCCGCCGTGCACCGGATCGTCCCCCGCCACAAGGGCTGACCGCCGCCACGCTTTCGGCTCGCCAAGCTTTGCGGGTTTCGAGGCGCCCATGAAACTCCTGGGTGAGGTATCCGTGTCCGCGCAGGCTCCCGCAGCCAGGCTCCCGCAGGCAGGCTTCCGCAAGATCGTGCTAGATGCAGGATCGAGTGGCTGACAATGAATAACGAGACCACTCGATCCGGGATCGAGCACGATCATGAGTCGTTGGCCGTTGGCAGGAATGCAGTTGGCTACCGGGTGCACCCTCGCTGGGCGTCGACCTGCGAATCGGTCAGCATGGGTGGAAGGCCAGCGGATGATGCCTAGGGCTGAAGATGGGGGATCAGCAGGTCCCAGTGACGGGTGCAGAGGTGCGATGGACGGGCGATCGGCGATGTTCGTGACGGGGCCGTCCGAGGAGGGGCAGTCCGAGCCGAGGTTGTCCGAGGTGGGGTTGTCCGAGGTGGGGGAGCGCGCGGGGAACGCTGACCTCGTTCGGGCGGCTTTCCGCGAGGAGTGCCTGCGGCTCGGTGAGGTGCTGGCCAGCCTCGATCCGGGGGACCTGGCCCGGCCGACCGGCTGCGTGCCGTGGACAGTGGCCGAACTGCTGGCACATGTCCGCACCGGTGCTGGCCGGCTGATCGACATGCTGGCCGCACCGGCGCCGACCGGCGCCCCGGTCGACGCCGCTGGCTACTTCGGCACCGCCAAGTTCACCTCCGAGGTCGACGCCGCCCGCATCGAGTCGGCCCGTGCTGAGGCTGCCCGCATCGAGGCTGCCCGCATCGAGGCTGCTCATGCCGAGGCGGCTCGGGTTGGGGACGGGCGGGTTGAGGGTGGTGAGGAGAGCTTCGGCCCGGACGGCAGGCGCCGGGGGGCCGGATTGGGCGAGGACTTCGACCGGGCCTGGCGGGCCGCCCTTGCGGCCGTCGAGGCGTACCCACCAGACCGGGTGGTACGCACCCGACACGACGATGCGATGACGGTGACGGAGTTCCTCCGTACCCGGGTGGTGGAGGTCGGAGTGCACGGCCTGGACCTGGCGGCGGCGCTGGACCGGCCGCCGTGGCTGACCACGGCCGCCAGCCGGGTCATCGCCGATCTGCTCACCGTGGGCCGCTCCCTGCCGGCGGAGCTGGGCTGGGACCGGCTGACCCTGATCGCCAAGGTGACCGGGCGCATGCCGTGCAGTCCTGCCGAGCAGGCAGCCCTCGCCCGGGTCGGCCTGCCGCTGTTGGCCTTCGGCCCCTGATCCCAGCCGAGCGGGCCGGCTGCGCCGAGCGGGACGCTTTACCGTGCCGACTCAGGCTCGCTGCCCACCTGGGCCGCGAAGTCACCGCCCCCGCCGACGGCTGCGTCAGAATCTGCTGACGCCGCACCTCGGGGTGCGGGTACGTGGGGGAGGGCGGCACGCAGGTGGGCCAGCACCACCGGGTCGATACGGCCGGGCGCCAACCGTTCTTCCAGGTTCTCCAGCCCGGCCCAGGCGACCAGCGCGTCCTCGGGCTCGGCCGGATCGGCCGGATGGCCGAGCGCGGTGAGCAGGCCGGCCACCTCGACGGCCACCGCGCCGGTCAGGTCGAGCAGGGTGGCCGGGTCGGGGCGGCTGAACATGAGGGTGTGCACGGCCAGCAGCCGGTCGAGTTCGGTGATCGGATCGGGGTGGTCGTCGACCCGCAGATCGATCATGAGGTCGCCGGTGCCGCCGTACCCGCCGCCACGACGGACCACGACGAGCCCGGCGCTCTGCTGGCCGCGCCGGTCACCGCCGGCCTCCTGCCCGGCGCGCAGCGCGGCGAGCAGCCGGTGCGCGAAGGGCAGGTCGGTACGGGCCAGCCAGATGTCGCGCAGGGCGTCGATCACCTCGGGGCCGGTGAGGATGTTGCCCTGCGCGGCCCAGCCGTCGCCCGCCTGGCCACCCGCCCAGCCACGGCAGTGCTCTCCGGTGTACGTGGCGCCGGAGCCGGTGGCGGCGACCACGCCGAGTTGACGGTGGTCGCGTTCCGGGTCGGCAGCGACCAGACCGGCGACCACGCCGGCCGCAGTCACCCCGGTGCGCAGCAGGGCCATCCCCTGCGGCCGGTAGGCCAGGTTCACATGCGCCTGCGTGGCGATCGCGCCGATCTCCGCCTCGGCCGCCGGGACGAGAGCGCCCGCGGCCAGGAAGCGGCTGGCCACGGCGACACCGTGCAGGTGGCCGTCGGCGGAACGGGCAACGAGCGAGAAGGTCACGCGGGCAAGGTTAGCGCTGGTCGCGGCCCTGTTGCTGGGCCCGGCGAGCGCGTCCGACCCACCGGGAAGCCGACAAGATCTTGCTCGGCGGGCGGTATGGCGGGCACCATCGATCGATGACGACGCGATGGGCGATGACAGTGCCGTTGGACGGCGTCCCACTGGCCGAGCATGCCACCGTGTACGCGGCCCTTGCCGATGCCGGGTTCACCGACGTGTGGTCCTCCGAGGTCAACGGCGTCGACGCCTTCACCCCGCTGGCGTTGGCCGCCGCCTGGCAGCCACGGCTGCGGCTGGGCACCGCCATCACGCCGGTGTTCACCCGGGGGCCCGGCCTGCTGGCGATGAGCGCCGCCGCGCTGGCGGACGTCGCACCGGGCCGGTTCGCCCTCGGTATCGGCGCGTCGTCGCCGGTGCTGGTCTCCGACTGGAACGCGGTGGAGTTCACCGAGCCGTACCGGCGCACCCGTGACGTGCTGCGGTTCCTGCGGGCGGCGCTGCGCGGGGAAACCGTCGACGGCGCCTTCGACACCTTCGCGGTGCGGCGGTTCACCCTGCAACGTCCGCCGGCCGTACCGCCGCCGTTGCTGCTGGCCGCGCTGCGCCCGGGCATGCTGCGGCTGGCCGCAGCCGAGGCCGACGGAGTCATCCTCAACTGGCTCGCCGCCGGCGACGTACCCCGCGCGCTGGCCGAACTCGGCCAACGCCGCCCGCAGTTCGAGGTGGTCGCCCGGATCTTCGTCTGCCCCACCGAGGACGCCGGGTACGCCCGCAGCCTGGGCCGCCGCATGATCACCAGCTATCTGACGGTGCCCGCGTACGCGGAGTTCCACCGCTGGCTCGGCCGCCAGGAGGCGCTGTCGGGGATGTGGCGGGCCTGGGCGGCCGGCGACCGGCGGGCCGCCCTCGCCGCGGTGCCGGACGAGGTGGTGGACGCGCTGATCGTGCATGGCTCACCCGAGCAGTGCCGGGCCCAGGTCCGCCGCTACGCCGAGGCCGGGGTGGAGGTCCCCGTACTGGCCCTGCTGCCCACCCCCGAACTGGCTACCGGGGACACGGCGGCCCTGGCCACCATGGTCGCCCGGCTCGGGCTCGGCGACGAGGCACCGGCGTGACCGCACCGCCCGGCGGGTGGTGATCAGCTCTCAGCGCCGCCAGCGCAGCGGCCCCGGATGCACCGACCAGAGCAGCCGCCGCCACCGGGACCGGTCGGCGCGCAGCGCACCCGTGTAGACGGTGACCGCCTCGGCGGCGGCACCGGCCTGCGCGTCGGTCACCTGGCCGGGGGCGAACCCGACCTGGTTGACCAGCCGAGCCAACTCGTCCACCGCGCGATACGCCACCGGCTCGTCGGTCTGGCCGGCGTCGGCGGCCGGTGACGTGGCGGCCAGGGCACGGCGAGCCACGGCGGCGACCTCGGTGGCGGAGAGGTCGGCGGCCACCGGCTGCCCCGCCAGCCGCAGCGCGTCGGTGAGCTCCCGCCAGGCACCGGCGACACGATGGTCGGCCGGACCCCGGTGCAACCGGTTGCGGGTCAGCGCGCGACGCATCCCGGTCAGGATGGCCAGCACCGCCACGACCAGCAGCAGGAGCCCTCCGGCGGTGCCCGCGGCCAGCACCGGCGTCGACCCGCCCGCACGATCGTCGGCACGCTCGGGGGCGGCCTGCGGCGGCGGTGAGGCGCTCGGCTCCAGGGTCGGTTCCGGTTGCTCCGACGGCGGCGGGTTCTCCGGCTGCGGCCGGAAGTCCTCCTCCACCGGCCGTGGCTCGTCGTCCGGGCGGGGCAGCGGGTCGAACGGCATCCAGCCCACCCCGTCGAAGAGCACCTCCGGCCAGGCGTACGCGTCACCCGCCCGCACCGGCCCGTCGCCCGGCGCGGCGAACCCGACCACCACCCGCGTCGGCAACCCCGCCAACCGGCCCAGCACCGCGAACGAGGCCGCGAACTGTTCGGACGTACCCCGCTGCCCGCCGCCGTTACGCGGCCCGAACAGGAAGAACGCCAGATTCGGGTACGCGTGCCCACTGGGCGCGTCGGCGACCAGCCGGTAGTGCTCGGCCAGCCACTGCTCGATCGCCGCCGCCCGGGCGTACGGGGCGCCGTTCTCCTGCGCCAGTTGCGCGGCGAGGCGACGCAACTGCTCGGGTGTCCCGTCCGGCACGTGCAGCACCCGGGCCACCTCGTCACCGGCCGGGGTGTTCGCGGTGGCCAGCAGGTTCACGTCCGGGCGTTCCCGGGCCGAGGTCACCGTGTAGCGCAGCCCCGGGCTGAGCCCGTCGGGGCGGATCAGCGTGCCGGTGCCCGGGTCGTACGCCACCCGGGCGCCGGTGACCTCACGCGGGGTGGCCACCGCCGGCAACAACCGTCCACTCAGGTCACCGACGATGATCTCCTGCCGGACCGTCTCGACCGTGGCCTGCGGTGCCGGCTCCACGGTCGGCAGGATCCGGCCGGCGTTACGGTAGGTGGCGCCGACCCGCCAGGTGACCCCGTCGTAGTCGCTGAGCACGGCCAGCCGGATCCGGGCGCCGCCACCGCTTCCAGCTCCGGCGGCCTCGGTGTTCACCTGGAACAGTTGCTGGTCGGGGTTGAGCGCCCAACCGGAGATCCGGATCAGCGGGTTCTCGTCCAGCGTCTCGACCTGCGGCGGCTCGACGTAGCGGCGCGGGTCCACCGGGCGGGCCTCCACCAGCGCGGCCACCGCCGGGCCGAGCAGCGTCGCCGCCGCGACCACCACCGCCGTACCGGCGGCCGAGGCCATCGCCAGCCGGACCCGCACCCCCGAACGCACCGCCGGTGCCAACCCGTCGACCGGGTCGCCGCCGCCGCGCCGCGCCGAGGCGGCCAGTCCGAGCCCCGCCACCACCACCAGCGCCACCGTCGGGCCGGTCGCCGGCTCGGCGTTCGGCCCGACCACGTACACCGCGCCCGTGTAGAGCAGCACCGGCGGCAGGTAACCCAGCAGCACCCGCCCGGCGCGCAGCGCCACCTCCGCGCCCGCCAACCCGGCCAGCCAGGCACCGACCAGCGGCACCAGCACCGTGTCCGGGGTCGGCTCCACCGGAATCATCGCGGTCAGCAACCGGGGGATGCCGTTCGTGGCGGCATCGCCGGCCACCTCGACGAACCCGCCCGGCAGACCGGCCCGCTGTGCGGTCAGCCGCAGGCACCACGCCGTCCAGCCGAGCATGGCCAGCACCGACACCGGCGCGACCAGCCACGACGGCAGCCGCCGTGCCGCGACGCTGACCAGCACCGACCCGACGGCGGCACCGGCCACCAGCACGGTCAGCAGCGATCCCGCGTACACCCGGTCCAGCGTCACCCCGGCCAGGACGACCATGCCGACCAGTGCCGCCGGCACCGGCACCGCCCGCACCAGCCTCACCACCGGCGCACCCCGTCCCACTCGGCGGCGAACGCCGCCCCGTCGGCCGCGTCCACCACGAGCAGGCCGCCCGTACCCGGCGGCGTCGGTTCCGCCGCGCCGAACACCCCGACCACCACCGACGGGTACGCCCCGCGCAGCGCGCCGACGTGCCCCAGGTCGTCACGGCCACCCGGCCCGGTGAGTACGACCAGGGTGTCGCCGAGACGGTCGCGGCGCAGCCGGGCCGCCGCAGCGTCGAGCGTGCCGTCGTCGGACAGCGACACCGCCGCCAACCGGTCCAGCGGCCCGGATGGTCCAGCCTCGCCGGCCCCGCTGCCGTGACCTGCCGTGCTGCCGTGGGCCGCCGTGCCGTCGTGGCCTGCCGTGCTGCCGTGACTTGCCGTGCCGTCGTGGGCCGCCGTGGTGCTTACCCCGGCGAGGTCGCTCGACGCGGCGACGAACAGCAGCACCACGGGCAGGTCCTCCCGCACCGCCGCGGTGACCACCGAGGCCGCCGCCTCGCACGCCGCCTCGAACGACTCGGCCACCCCACGCACCCGCTGCGGATGCGCCGCCGTCCGGTTGTCCAGCAGCACCACGATCCGGGGCAGGCTGGTGTCCACGTTCTCCCGCACCATCAGCTCACCGACCCGGGCGCTGGTACGCCAGTGCACCCGCCGCAACTCGTCGCCGACGACGTACTCCCGTAACGAGTCGAAGGTGATCGAGCCGTGCGGTACCGCGTCGACCCGCCCGTCGAGACTGCGGCCGGCACCGGTCGGCACCGCGTGCAACGGATGGATCCGTGGGTGCACCCACACCGGCACGCTGTCGCCGTAGGTACGGGCCAACACGACCAGGCCGAGGGGATCACGGCGGGTCACCCGCAGCGGGCCCACCGGCACCACCCCGCGACGTCCCGTCGGCACGTCGTAACGGACCTCGGTGTCCGCCCCCGGGCGCAGTCGCAGCACCGGCACCGGCACCACCTGGTCGCCGCACCGGTCGGCGGCCAGCAGACTCGCCGAACGCAGCCGACCCGAGTTACGGACGGTCAACGTCATCGTTGCCGGCTCACCCCGCGCCACCCGGTCCGGATCCGCCAGCCGGTGCACCTGCAACCTGGGCCGCCAGGCGGCGGTCAGCACCGCGACCGTCAGGGCGACGCCGGCCGCCGCACCGAGCAACGTCAACTCCGGGTATCCGAACCGGAAACCGGCGCCCAGCAGCAGCGCCGCCGCGACGAGCAGACCGATGCCCCGGGCCGTGATCCCCACGCCGATCCGCGCCGATCAGGGGTGCGCCGGCGCCGGCTGCCCCGACGGCAGCGGCACCGGCACCGATGCGACGGCCTGGCGCAGTACGTCCCCGGCGGTCACACCGCGCACCTGGGCATCGGGAGTGAGCAGCAGCCGGTGGGCGAAGACCGGTTCGGTGAGCGTCTTGAGATCCTCCGGCATGATCCAGCCCCGGCCGTCGATCATCGCGTACGCACACGCCGCCCGGGTCAACGCGATCACCCCACGCGGGCTGACCCCGACCCGGACCTGCGGATGAGTACGGGTGGCCGCAGCCAGCCGCACCGCGTACGCGTACAGCGGCTCGGCGATGTGCACCCGGCGGGCCATCCGGACCATCTCCCCGATCGTGGCGGTGTCGGTGATCGCGGCGAGCGCCTCGGGGGAGCGGACCGTGGCCCCGCGTAGCACCTCCACCTCCACCGACTCGTCGGGATAGCCGACGGAGAGCTTGACCAGGAACCGGTCCAGCTGCGCCTCCGGCAGCCGGTAGGTGCCGTCCATCTCCACCGGGTTCTGCGTCGCCACCACCAGGAACGGCTGCGGCACCGGATGGCGTACGCCGTCCACGGTGACCGTCCGCTCCTCCATCACCTCCAGCAGCGCCGACTGCGTCTTCGGCGACGCCCGGTTGATCTCGTCGGCGATGACGATGTTGGCGAACACCGGACCGGGATGGAACTCGAAGCCCCGGGTGGCCTGGTTGAAGATGGTCACCCCGGACACGTCCGACGGCAACAGGTCCGGCGTGAACTGGATGCGCCGCCACTGCCCCTTCACCGTCGCCGCGATAGCCCGGGCGAGCGTGGTCTTACCCACCCCCGGCACATCTTCGAGCAGCACGTGCCCCTGGGCGAACAGCGCCGTCAACGCCAACCGGACCACCTGCGGCTTACCGAGCACCACCGCGTTGACGTTCTCCGCCAGCCGGGCGGCCAGGGCGGCGAAGCCCTGCACCTCCTGGTGGTTGAGGGGTTCCTGGCTGTTCACGGTGGTGCTCCTTGCCTGGGGCGGATCAGCAGGTGGGCAGGATGTTGATGTTGTCGCCGTCCTCCAGGTTCAACCAGACCCACGGGATGTAGTTGCGCCCGCTGTACTCGACCCGCACCCACCAGGTGCTGCGCTTGTTGTCGTTGTAGACGTACGCGTACACCTCCTCGCCGCGGACCTTGCAGAGCGCCTTCAGTCGGGTGCCGGGTCTGGCCCAGCCGACCTGCCGGTCGTTGTCCTGCCGGGGAACCGAGAAGATCTCGTTGCCGTTGCGGCCGTCGCGGTCCCGGTCACAGTAGGTGCGCTGCTCCGGCTCGGTGCCGTTGACACAGGTGGCGATGCCGTAGAGCGCATCGGTCGCCTGGGCCCGCGTCGCCGTACCCGACCCGGCGGCGTTGGTGGCCGTCACCGTGAACGTGTAGCCGGTGCCCGGCGTCAACCCACTCATCGTGATACTCGAACACGGCCCGCTCTTCGCCGGCTGACCCGACCGGGCCAGCGTGCACGTCGCCTGCCCACCACCGGCATCCACGGTGAACGCCACCGTCGCCGACGTCGCGGTCGCCGACGAACCGGTCACCGTCACCCGAGGCGGGGCCACCGTCCGCGCCGTCGTCGTCGCCTCCGGACCCTCACCGGCCTCGTTGACCGCCAGGACCCGTACCGTGACGTTCTGCCCGTCACCCAGACCACCCACCGTCGTCCGGGTGTCGGTGACCTCGCTGCGCTTGTCGCCCACCTCCACCACGTACCCGGTGACCGGCCGACCGTTGGCTTCCGCCGGTGCCCACTGCACCGCCACCGTGCCCGGCTGATCCGCCACCGTGCTCGCGGTCAACTCCACCGGTGCACCGGGCACCGTGAACGGCACCACCGTGTCGCTGACCGGCGACGCCTCCGACGCCGCACCCTTGTCGTTGACCGCCACCACCGTGAACGCGTACTGCGTGCCGTACTCCAACTCACCGGCGGCGATCACCAACTCGGTGCCCTCCGACTCACCGGCCGGGGCGTTCGTGCCCGCCGACGTGGCCGTCACCGCGTACCGGGAGATCTTGTTGCCCTGCCCGTTCGCCTCCGGCCAGCTCACCACCACCGTGCCGTCCGGTCGAGCCTGCGCGGAGACACTGGTCGGCGCGTCCGGCACCTCCGCCGTCGGCGTCACCGGATTGCTGCTCCGGGACGGACCCGCACCCTTCGCGTTCACCGCGTGCACGGAGAACTTGTACGTCTCCCCGTTGGTCAGCTCCTTGACCTGCACCGACCGCTGGTTCGCGCCCACCTCCAGGCGCTGCCCGGCACCCTCCACTACATAGCGGATGATCTCCGCGCCGTTGCCCGCCGCCGGCTGCCAACTCACCCGCGCCTGCGCGTCACCGGCCGCCGCGGTCACGCTGCGCGGCGCACCCGGCTTGCTCACCTGCGGCTTCTTCGGCGGAGGAGGCGGCGGCGGGGGCTCCACCGGCGGGTCGCCGCCGAGCACGTCGTTGGCGTACTTGTCGACCTCACGCACCTCGTGCCGGTCGTTGACCACCCGGGCGGTCGCCGCGTCCGGCGCGTTGATGAACAGGTGGTTCTCCCGTACCTCCAGCTCCAGCGGCCCACCCCAGCGGCCCCGGATGGTCTCCACCAACTGGCCCGTCGCGTCGAACGCGTACACCACCCCCGCCGCGTCGTCGGCACAGTAGAAACGACCCGCCCAGGCCACCGCGGCACCCAACCGGTCACCCTCGCCCGGCACCGTGAACGAACGCACCGCACCGTCGGTGATCGCGTGCACCTGCCGCTGCCCGGCCACCGTCACCGGCACCACCGGCCCACTGGTGCGTACGGGCAACGTGCCCGGCCCGGCCAACTGCTCACCCAACACGGTACGACGTGTGGTGCCCTGCACCACCGTCACCAACGCCCCGGCGGTGCGGTCCAGCACCGCCACCCCGTCGTCCAGCGTGGAGACCACCAGCTCATGGCTGGGCTCGGCCACGTCATGAGTCTCGACCTGCCTGGGGGACACCGCCGCATCCGCTGCCGGCGACGACGGCAACCGCGCTGCGGTGATCGCCGAAACCGTGCCCTCGGCCGGCACCGCGATCCACAACCGCCCCTTGCCGTCGAACGTGCCACCGGTGATCCCCGGCGGATAACGCACCGGCTCACCCACCGGCACCAGCGACTGCGGATCCAACTGCCGCACCACACCCTGCACCGCGTCCACCACGAACGCCGCGTCCTCGTGCAGCGCCACACTCACCCCCAGCCCGGGAGCGGTCGGCGTGGTCGCGGTGATCTGAAGCGTGGCCAGGTCCAGGGCACTGATCTGGCCACTGTGCAGATCCCGCAGCACCAGCACCCGGTCCGTCTGCACCACCTGCATCGGATGCCGCCGCGCCGCCGGTACCTCCATCCGGGTGTCCACCCGGGCGGTCACGCCGTTGACCCGGGCCAATTCGCTGCGCGCCGCACTCCACAACCAGGAACTCGCGTCGTAGTTGGCCACCGCGTTGTCCGCCGAGCCGAGGCCGAGCACGGTCAGACCCATCGCCGCCAGCAACGCCAGCACCGTGGCCACGGTGACCAGACCACCCCGCAGCCGAGACCGGGAGCGGGTCGTGCGGGTCGGAACGACCTCGTCCATGCTCGCCACAGCTGGCGCCTCCCGTGTCGTCCTGGCAGGTGGCGCCCCCCGTAAGGCGACCCCTCCCCTGAGCCGGGAGCCATCATATGGTCACGCTACCGACGCCGGGAACCCGCATTGTCCGCCTGTGGACACCCAGCGTGGCGTGTCGTCGGCGTGTCCCCGCACCACTGTCGGGCCGCGACGGTACGCCGGTCAATTGGTCGCGTCGCCGCCGTCCCGGGACGTACACACCTGACCGGAGGTGGCGAACTGGTCGGTACCGTAAACAGCGAGCACAGTGAAGCAGTAGTCCACTCGGGAATTCAGCCCGTTCACCGTGTAGCTGGTCTCCCCAGGATCAACGGTGGCCATCACGCCCAGCGGCTGACCGACCCGCCCACCGGCCACCATGAACGGCACCAGCCCGTCCGCCGGATCGGACCAGGTCAACGTGATCGTGGTCGTTCGATCGCGCAGCTTCAACTCGCCGGGTGGCGCACCGCCCTGCGGCTGCGCCGACGACTCGGGCGCCACCGGCGGCGCGGCGGAGCGCCGGTCGAGGAGCAACAGCCCGACCCCGATCACCGCCGCGAGAGCCAACACCAACACGATCACCACCGCCACCGCCACCATCCGGTTACGGCCGGGAGCCGGCTCCGCCGTGGGCATCACCAAGGCACCCTGGTACGGCGGCGCGACCGCCGGTCGAGCCGGCACCGCCGTCGGCGGCTGACCGGTCGGCTGCTGCCCCCAGCCAGCCGTCGGGTAGGCCGGCGTCCCGGACACGGGCTGAGCGGGCGGCGGGTAGACCTGCGGCGTTTGCTGCATGGCCGAGGGCTGCATGGACGGGGGATAGGTGGGCTGCGCGGACGCCGGGTAGGTCTGTGGCGCGGGCGGTGGATAGGCGTGTGGCGTGGCTTGCGCGGGCGTTGGGTAGGCCTGCGGCGCAGGCTGCGTGGGCGGTGGGTAGACGTGTGGCGTGGGTTGTGCGGGCGGTGGGTAAGTCGGCGGCGCGGGCGGGTACTGCTGGGCCGCCCCCTGCGGGTGGCCGCCACCGAGTTCACCGTGCTGCTGCGGTCCGCACGCCAGGCCGTAGCCGGCCAAGCCGCCGGCCGAACCAGCTGGGCCGCTGACAGGTGGGCCGCTGACCGGCCCGTGGTGCGGCGTCGCGCTGGTCGGTCCGTGGTGCGGCGTCGCGCCAGCAGAGCCGACACCAGGAGGAACGCTGGCCGGCGCGATCGTGCCACGCTGGCCGGGCAGCGTCCCGGCCGCCTTGAACGGCAACGGCACCTGACCCGGCGGCCCGCTGGTCGGTCCCGGCTGGGGCAGCGCCGCGGTCAACTCGTGTGCCACCGGGTCCACCGGCGCGAGGTGTCCCGCGACCCCGGCACCCGGCACCCGATGCGTTGGAGGCTGTGGCCGGGGCAGATCAACGGCGGGTCCACTGGTGGGTGGTCCGCTGACGGGTGGCCCGGTGATCGGTGGGGAACTGACGGGTGGTGCGCTGACCGGTGGTGCGCTGACGAGTGGTGTGGTGATCGGTGGCCCACTGACCGGGGCTCCGCTGGTAGTTGACGCAGCGCTCGGTGGTCCGCTGGTGGGTGGCGGCGTGGCGGCGGCCGGCGTCGCGGCCTGCGCAAGAGAGCTGCTGCGGGTCGCCTCCTCCGCCAACAGCGGCCCGATCTGACGTACCGCGATCGTCGGGTTTGCCCATTGCGGCTGGGATGGTGCGGGCCGGTCGGCGTCCTGTGCCGGCGGATCGGCGGGTAGCGGTCGTCCGACCACCGCCGGCAGGCCGTTGGACTCCGCCGGAGCCGCCGCCACGCCGATCACCTCGGTGGCGCCCGTCGACTGCGGCGACGCTGCCGCTGGTGAAGCTGCTCCGGGCGACGACTGCCCGGGTGGCGCTGCGTCGGGCGGTAACGCCAGGGCTGGCTCGCCCGGCCGCCTGGGCTCATCGTGAAAAGCGGCCCGGGGTGGCGGTACCACCGGGGCAGCCGGCATCGCCGGTGCGGCGCCGATCGGAGCCGGCGGCACGTTGGTGGCTGGCGGCATGCTGGTGACCGGTGGTGCGCTGACGACCGGCGGAGCCATCGAGGGTGCCGCTGGCGGGGCCGGAACCGGCCGCATCGCCAGCGTGGGCGGCGCGGGGGTTGGCGGCGTCGACCTGATGGTCGGCGGCTCCGGTGGCGTGGTGGTCGGCGGCGTGGCGGCGGACGGCTCCGGTGGCGAGATGCTTGAGGGGGTGGTGCTTGGTGGCGTAGGGATCGGCGGCACCGGTGGGATGGTCGGTGCAGGCGAGGGAACTCCGGGCGCGGACGACACGCTCGGGGTCGCGGACGCAGCGGGTGCGACCGAGCGGAACGGCACCGTAGCGGTCGACGCGTCGTGCGGTTTCCAGGCGGTCGACAGGACGGCCAGCGACACCGTCGGCTCCGCAAGTGCCCCATGCGAGGACTGATCGACCGCCGTCGGCTGACCGGGAGAGGGGACCGCAGGCTGAAGGGCGGGTGCGGCATCGCCGAGATACTCGCGTGCCGTGCGTACCGCCGGATGATCCAACCCGAGCACGGCGGGGCCCGCGATCGCGACGCGGGTGTAGTTCCGTCGAGCCTCATGGCGGTTGCCCAGCTCGTCCGCGACGGACCCCAGCTCGTACGACAGGGCCAGCATCAGCGGGTCCGAATGAGGCCACCGGCGCTCCCCGGCGGCGAACGCCTCCTCCAACACCCGGCGGGCGGCGCTCGGGTCGTCCGCCTCCCGATGCAGCCGAGCCAGCAGGTGTGCGGTGCTGAGTACGTCCGGGTGATCCTTGCCGAACGGCGGCCGGGCAGACTCGAACGCGTCGCTCAGCAGGTCACGGGCGGCGGCAAGATTGCCCGCACCACGCAGCGCGAGGGCACGCTGCTGGGCGACGGCCAGGGGAGAGGCATGGGGCACGTGGCCCATGCTGCCGGGTGTCGCCGCCATGCCGCTACCCGACCCGTGAAGCCGCCGCGCCCACGTCGGGAACCCTGGCCAAGCCGGCGTGAATCGGGCCGTGGATGCCGATGTGCATGATCCATCTGCGGCGTGTACAGTAACTCCCCGTGCGGCTCGCTGAGCGGCCTTCGGATGGTGGACCACCGAGACCGGCAGGGTAGGCTGGACAAGCAAGTCCGGGTGGCGGAATGGCAGACGCGCTAGCTTGAGGTGCTAGTGCCCGTATAGGGCGTGGGGGTTCAAGTCCCCCCTCGGACACAATCTAGTACATGATCCAAGGGTTCGCCTGAGCGGATACGGTGCGGGCGGTCGGCCGGTAGGTCAGGGTCAGCCCCAGTTCGCGGTAGATGAGTGCCTTGTCTGCGGGGTCCGCGTCACGGAGGACGGCGGCCATGTCTCCCAGCGCTTTGACCATGTGATGGATCTCGTCCGGTGTCATGGTCCGGCGTCCGGTGAGGCGGCGCAGGGTGGCTTCGGCGGTGACCTGTTCGGCTTGGACGTCGGCGATCCATCGGCTGACGATGGTGGGGTCGGTGCCGCTGTCGAGGGCGGCGCGGTAGCGGTCCAGCCGGGTCGCGCAGGTGGCGAGCGTTTCCCGTGCCGCCTTGATCGCCTGCTGGTCGATGTCGTCGTGTTGCGCTTCGGCCATGGCTTGGATGGTGGCGGTGAGTCGGCTGGGTGAGAAGGCTCGGGTGAGCCATGGGTCGAGTTGTTCGAGGATGTGGTCCTCTCGGACGTAGACGCTGCGGGGGTGGGCGACGCGGTTGGCGTCGGCGTACTCGGCGGCGTAGGTGCAACGGTAGTTGTTGCGGTCGTTGTTGAAGCTGCCGACCATGCGTCGCTGGCAGATGCCGCAGCGCAGTAGTCCGGACAGCAGGTAGTTGCGTTTGCTGGCGCGGGGCTTCCTGACTCCGTCGGGACGTCTGCCCGCACTGGCCAGCAGAGTCTGTACGCGGGCGAAGGTCTCATCATCGACCAGCGGTTCGTGCGCCAACGCTCCGGGGTAGATCCACTCCTCAGCGGGTTTCCAGCGCAGCTTGGTTTCGTGTCCGAGGGCGACGTCGTCGACGTCGGATCGAGGAGAGCGTCGATGATTTCGCTCAGGTCAGCCGGGTCGGCGTCGAAAGCCTTCGGCACCGATGCGGATCCGCCGACGGTGTAAGTCAGTCCCATTTCAAAAAAGGAATGTAAAAGGAATCGGAGCACGAGACTCCCATCGACGATGTGATGGCCGTGCCGATGCCCAGGCCGCCACTTACGCCGCCCTGATAGTTGCCATTCCTGTCGGTTTCAACACCGACGCCGATGCTAGCAAGTCTCCCCACTCCACCCGATGCCTGATAGTAGTCCGAGCAGCCGTCTTTCTGTCCGATCTGCTGAGTGGAATAGTTGCTGCTTCTACTCAAGTCCACTCCAGCGCCCACTCCCACACCCCGTTTGAAGCCACCGCCAAGGCCGATGCCCTTGGCATCAACCTCAATGCAACCTTCGACAGATATCGCGCCAGCGGCCTGTGCCCCGACACCGATGCACTGAGTATGGCTCCCCTCGTTATTCGGCCAATCCGGCCACTGGAACGGCTTTTTGGGTGGATTGAGGTATCGAGTCTGGTTCGGGAGGCACGTGGGGTCCCCTGCAAAGGGGTGGGTGCAATACTTCTTGCTCCCCTCCGGCTTTTTCTTCGCACTGCAATCCTCCCACAGTACGCGGCAGGGATAATGCTTCTTCGGCTTAGGTGTGCGCCACTTTCCGTTGCTCCCTTTGACAAACTTCTGCCCGGTTTTGCGGAAAATTTGGTTGTCGCCCCAGGATGTGTCGGTGAACATCGGCCGTAGGCCATCAGGGTCGCTCATCGTAATCGGTGTGTTGTTGGCGTAGCTGTACCCGTGCCACTGTTGCGGGTCGGCCGTGTCAATAATGGGGTCGACGGAAGCAAAGCGGCCGGTGGTGGGGTCGTACGCGCGAGCGCCGATGCTGATGAGTCCGGCCGCGCTCATCGGCTTGTTGAGGAAGCCACGGTTGTCGGGGGAGTCCGCGGTGGCACCACGGGGCGCACCGTAGGGGGTGTACTGGCGCCAGGTGGGCGTTTGTGCAGTGCGGTCGAGGTAGAGAGTGGGTGTGCCCTGGTGGTCGACAAGGGCGAAGGTGTAGTCGTTGCCGCCGCCGGAGCGGATGCAGGTGTTTCCGCCAGGCAACGTGTAGTAGCGGCTGCTGTCAATGGCGCCGGTTGCGGTGTGAAGGGTGTGCTGCTGCCCAGGTAGGTAGAGTGTGGTCTTGTCAGGTTCTCGTTGGATGAGCAGGTTGCCGTCAGCGTCGTGGAGGAAGGCGTTGGTGCCGCTGGTACCGCCGCTGACTTCGGTGAGCTTTCCTGCGTCGTCCCAGGTGAGGATCTGAGCGCCCTGGGCGGCATCGCGCCCGGTCATGTTGCCGACCGTGTCGTAGGCGTACGCAGTGGCACGGCCTGCACCGCCAGACACGCTGGTGGCGGCAAGGGTGTGGGGTTTGCCCTGGCCGTCGTAGATGTAGCCGGTCGTGACGTCGCCGCCGCCGGAGAGGTTGCGCTCGGTCTGCTTGGTACGGTTGCCGATCGCGTCGATCTCCCAGCTGGTCCAGTACGCGCTGCCCCCGCCGACGCTGTTGCCAACCATGGATCGGTCGCCGGCGGTGGGGATGACAGCGCAGCCGTCGGTGGCGGTCCACGCCTCGGCGAGCCGGTTCAGGCCGTCGTAGCCGTAGCACTGTGTCTCGGCCGCCGCGCCGTTGCGTTTGCTGACCTTCCGGTCGATCTTGCCGTACAGGTCGTAGCGGTATTCCTGCTCGTCCAGCGGGACAGCCGTCGTGCTGCTGGTGACCTTGCTGACCAGTTGGTTGATCCGCCGGCCGGTGTGCGTGTCGTAGGTGTTCGTGACCAGGGCGAAGCTGCTTGCGGAGCCGATCTTCTGCTGGTTGGCCCGGCCCCACGCGTCGTAGCTGACGTTCTGGCTGTAGCCGGCGAGGCCGCCCAGGGTGGTGGGCAGGTCCAGCACCCCGGCGTAGCCGTGCACGACGGTCTCCGCCGGCAGGCTGCCCTTGGCCGGGTAGCTGTCGGTCAGCGGCAGGCCGAGCACGTTGGTGTAGGTGTGCCCGAAGGTGTAGGAGCCGGCCAGGGTGCCTTCGCTGTCGGGGATGGTGACGGTCTGCCCGAGGCTCTTGCCGTAGACGTTGAAGTCCTTCTGCTGGGTGCGGTAAGCATGCCCACTGCGGTAGGCGATGGTGGTGGTGAGTTGACCGATCGCGTGGGTGACCCCCGCTACGTCGTTGCTGTTGTCGTACACCCACTTCGCCCGCTGGTTGGCGGCGGACTGGTTCGCCACCGTTGCCGCGAACTCGCCGGTCTTGCGGTTGAGCGCGTCGTAGGTGTACGACAAAGTCTTGCCCCGGCCTTCGGTGACCTGTGCCAGGTTGCCGTTGGCGTCGTAGGACAGGCTGCTGTCACCGGCGTCCGGGTCTGACTTGGTCACCACCTTCCCGAGCAGGTTGTATGTCGACGTCCACACGTTGTTCTTCGCATCGGTCAACGTCGTCTGGTTGCCCCGGACGTCGTACCCGTAGCTGCTGGTCGTGGTGGTGCCGCCGGTCACGGTGAACGTGCCGGTGAATGTGTCGGACGGTGCCGTCACCGTCGGCCGCCCCGGGTACTCCACGAGGTGCGTCTTCCGATCGAGTGGGTCGGTGATGGTGGTGGCCACCGTCCCTCCGTCCGGCGGGATGACCGTGGTGCGGTCACCGTGGTGCACCGTGGTCGTGGTCGAGACGGTCACCCCGTTCTTCGCGGCGGCGACAATCACCGCCCGACCCAGACCGTCGTAGGTGGTGAACGTCTGGTTCGGCACCTGTTTGTTCAACTCCGCCGCCGACACCGGGCTGCTCACCATCGGCAGAGTGCTGTTGTCCCACCATCCGTTGTACGACGCCCGCTTCCAGCCCCGGGTGTCGTAGAACGTATCGGTGATCATCCGACCGCCCTGCGGAGTGACCGCCTGCGTCTGCCGCTCCCGCAACAGGGCGTCGTACAGCGTCACCGACGTCTGATAGCCGCTCACGCTGTTCAACGTGCGGCTGGTCGCCGCCGTGACACCGGTCTTCGACACCGTATAGGAGAACGTGTGGTTCGCGAGGCTGCTCGTCGGTCGCGAGTGCAACCACACCGAGGTGGACCGACCCAGCGCGTCGTACTGCTGGCGGGTCACCACATTGTTTGCGTCCGTGCTGGTCAGCGTGCTGCCCCGGCGCGGGTTCACCGTCGTTGACGACGTCTGCTGCAACGGGTTCGTCGTCGACGTGCCGGTCACCAGGCCCACCGCGTTCATGGTGAAACCGGCGGTCGACTTGTTGCCCTTCGCGTCGTAGCTGTCCACCACCCGCCCCCAGGCGTCGTAGGTGCTGCGCCCTGTGGTCTGCCAGACGTACGCCCCGGAGACGTGATCCTTGGCGGTACGGGTCATTGTCACGTTGCCCTTGGACGGCGCAGCCGGCTGCGGGAACGTCTCGGTGAACGTCGTGTCGTCGTAGAAGGTCCGTTCGGCCTTGACCACCTGCGCGGGCCGGTCCACCGCTGCCGGGGCGGTAAGCGTGTTCACGCTGCCCGGCTTCGAGGCGGGGTTGCCGGGGGTGAATCCGCCGCAGGCCACCGCGACGGTCTCGACCTGGGCGGTCAGGCCGATCAGGTTCCTGGCCGTGTTGGGCGACGCGTAGGTGTAGCTGGTGCACTGGTCGTAGGCCGGGTTGGTCGGCACGGTGTAGGTGTAGGTGTGCTTCAGCGATCCGAGCGTGGCGCTGGCGGTGCTCGCGTCATAGCTGTGCTCGGTGGCGGTGTACCGCCACTCCGGTGACGCGCCGCTGGTCACCGCCTCCCGGGTGTACGTCTTGACCGCCTGCACCCACTGCGCGGTCAGCGCCGGCAGACCCGTACGGGTGCGGGTCGCGGTAGCTCCGGAGGCCCAGTACGACGTGATCGTCGATGAGTCGACGCGACCGTTCTCACCGAGGTACTCCGTGGTCTCCAGCGTCCGGCCGGCGAACTCGTCCACATCCTCGTGCACGCCGCCGGCGGAGTCGGTCACGTTCACCACCGTCGTCGAGTTGTTCTTCGACATGCCCCGGTAGTAAGTGGCCTCGGATTGGGTGCGGCGGTCGTTGACCCCGTCACCGGTGAAGGTCTGCACCTTGGCGTAGCCGCGGAACTGGCCGTAGCTACGATACTTGGCCTTGCCGACCTCGTTCTCGTCGTATCGCCACGCCGCACCACCCAGGTACTTGTAGCTGCTGGTCAGCGCGGGGGCGCCACCGGTCGGGTCGGTGGAGGTCACTCGGGTGACCGCGTACTTGTGGAACCAGTCCCGGTGCGGGTCCACATACCCGTCCGGCGTCCAGTACACCGGATAACACGACTTCGTGTTCGAGGACGGCGACTGCGATACCGGTGCGGTGCAGGGCACCGGAAGTTCGTAGCTGGGGGCGGTCACCGACCCGCTCTCCGTGGTGATCGCCGAGATCCGCTGCCGGTAGAACGACGGCAGCCCACCTGCGGTATCCACCCGGTTCGGCAACTTGATCCCACTGAAACTCACCGACGGCAGCGTGATCGACCCCGGCGACCCGCCGGCACCCGTGTCGTGCCCGGTCCGCGTCACCGACGACAGCCACAGCGTCGGTGACGTGCCGTCCCCGGTCGCCGGCATAGTGTGACCCAGGGCGTAGGTGTCGACCTTCTCGTGCCTACTGGTGCCGATGTGCCACTGCTGCGTCTCGATCGACGTCAGCCGCACGGTGGAGAAGAACGACGGGCTCCAGTTGTCGCAGTCCGTGCCTGAGGCGCAGATCAGGTCGAACGGCACGTCCGGCCAATTCGCCTTGTTCGCCGAGTTCAGCGGCTGACACGTACCCGACAGGCACCGATCCCCGGTGTGGAACACCACCCGGTTCGGCACCGTCGCGTACGCGCCACCGTCCCGGAATCCGTAGTCGACGCGGCTCAGCCACGAGTCCCGGATGTAGGACACGTCGGTGGCACCCTTGTTCCGCCCGTAACGGTTGGTGTCCTGCCCGTAGTAGTACGCCATAGCGTTGCCGTGCACGTCCACCGCATGGTCCAGGTTCCACCGGTACGCCATCGTGCACACCGACGCCGAGAACCCGTCCGAGTCGTAGCAGGGATCCCCCACATGTGGTGAGAACACCGGCGTGTGGTCCACCGACTTCGTCTCCGGCTTACCCGACGTCCAACCGGGGAGGCGGTTGCGACCGAACTCGTAGACGGTCCCGTCGCGCAGCGTCACCCGCCAGTAGTCGGTGTTGTACGTGCCGGAGCCGTTGTTCGAACCGGTGACGCGCGTGATGACTTCACCGTTGTCCGACTCCGGCTTCCAGATCTTCTTGCCGGCATCCCATACCAGCGCAGTGGAAGATCCGTTCAACGACATTGTCACCATCGGCCCGTCCCAGCACCGGTCGTACGTCTTCACTGGCGACGCCTTACCACCCGGATCGTCCTGGCATGACGCGAACGAATGCTCGATGAAGGAGCGGTCGGTCGACCAGCCGTCACCCACCCACGACGATTGAGCGTTCGTCGACGCGGTCTGACCGTCCACACTCGCCGAGTTGTAGAACAGGTCCACCGTGGGCACCAGCTCCGACGCCGCTGGCGGCACCGCAATCGGGTACGAGTATGTGAACGAGCCGGAGCTGCCGCCGCCGGTCCATGACCCGGATGGCTTGAGGTCCGTGGCCGCGTAGGTGCCACCCTTGCCGCCCTCCTCGCCGGCATCTGCCACCGCCGCCAACACCACTGCCGCCCTGTCGGCGGAGCGCGAACCCGCGCCGCCTGGCGACAGGGACACCTCCGCTGACACCGATTGGTCGGACGCGTCGTTCGACGACACCAATGGCGTGCCTGACCGGCACACCGGTATCGATGGGGTGGTCAATGCGCAGGCCGGAAGTCGCACCAGAGCCAGCCGCGACCCGTAGTTGCCGCCGAACGCCTCCGCGAACCCGGCGTAATCCAACCCGATCCGCACCACTCCGCTCGCCTCGGCGGCACCAGCCCGCACCGTCAGCAGCACGCCGTCTACACCGGCCGCTTGCGCGGCCGCCCGGTCCGCGACATCTACCTCGATCTGGCCGGGGCCCCGGTAGACGCCGTCACGAGCGACCGGCTGTGCCCATACTGGCGTGTCCGCAGCACGTACCGGCTGCGGGGTGGTCGTTTGGGTGGAGGTAGCGGCGAACTCGAGGCGCGATGTCACCGCAGCCGGCCAGGTCGTCTGGGTCGGGCGGTAGGTGCCCTTCGCCGCGTCCGGTGGCGTCACGAACTTCGTCAGCAACGGCTTGACGCCCTGCACCCACGCGCCCGGCGAGGCGGCCGGGGTAGCCGGATCCTTTGGCTCGGCCGATGCCTGCGTCGCGGTCAGCATGCTTGCCACCAGCGAAGCGGCGGCGGCGAGTGCGACGGTTTTTCGTCCGAATGCGGACACTTTTGATCGACGGAGCCTGTTCATGCAACCTCACCTCAAGCGAAGATCGACAACAGGCCACGCTCAAGTGCTCAGCTGCACACCCCCGTGGCGACAACAATGTCGCATGTCAATGGTCGACGTGGCACCTACATGGCAATTAGCCGACGTTAGGAGGCATCAATTCATTCTCAAACCACATGAATCGGATGGTCTTTTATGGTCGCGGGTCCCTTGCCCGAAGGGTCCTCTGCTTCAATGTGGCCGTCAGCGGGTCGCGGGCTACGCGATCTGGTGGCATCACACGGGGGAGGTATCGTGCTACCCACATTCGAAGTCCGGTTCCGAGTACATTCACTCTTTATCGGAGCCATCGGTGTCACCGCCGGCGCCGTCCTGATCGCCAGCCTGCCGGCTCCAGTCGCGTCGGCCGCCGCGTCACCACCCGCTGCCACCTCGGGGCCTGCCGGCCCCCTCGACGCGGACGCCGCCATCGACGCGGCGCGGCGAACCGGCCGGCCTGTGGAGGCGACCGCTGCGGGCACGCCGACATCCATCCTTACCGCCCGGCCGGACGGCCTCATGGAGTTGACACAGACGGCGGTGCCGACGCGCAAACGGGTCGGCGGGGCTTGGCAGGCGTTGGACCCGACCCTGGTCCGCCAGGCCGACGGCCGCATCACCGCTGCGGTCACCACCAACACGGTCCGACTGTCCCCCGGCGGGACCGGCCCCATGGCGGAGTTGACCAGCGGCGACCGGGTGGTGGCGCTCACCGCGCCGATACCGCTACCGGCCCCCACCCTGCACGGCCCAACCGCCGTGTATCGGGAGGTGCTGCCCGGGGTGGACCTCAACGTCCGAGTCACCCCTGAGGGTGGCTTCTCCCACATGTTCGTCGTCAAGACCCGGCAGGCCGCCGCGCACCCGCAACTGACTGCTCTGAAACTGACCACCACCACCACGGGCGTCACCCTCACCACCGACCGGGCCGGAAACATCGTCGGCCGCGACCGCGCCGGCGCTACGGTGCTCACCGCGCCCGCGCCCAGGATGTGGGACTCCACCTCCGCCCGCGCCGCTGGACCGAACGCCCGGGAGCAGGTCGGCTCCGAGGCCAGCGCCCCGGGCCGCACCGCACGTACCGCCCCCATCGGCGTCACGATCGGTCGAGGCAGGCTCGCGCTCACCCCCGACCGCGACCTGCTGACCTCAGCAGAGACGGTCTTCCCGGTCTACATCGATCCCACCTTCACCTGGACACCGGTCGGCCCGAAGATGTCCGGCTGGGCCAGCATCTCCTACCACCACCAATCCACCAACTACTGGAAGGACACCCCTGACCCGCTCGGCCGGATGCAGGTCGGCAACTCCGGTAGCCAACGCTCCAACACCCTGATCAACTTTCCCGTACCGCACGGCACCCTCGCAGATGCCGAAATCAGCTCCGCCACCTTCAAAATCACCAACACCCGGTCCTGGAACTGCAACGACAAGACCGTCCACATCTACGGCCCGAGCACCACGCTGACATCATCGAACGCCACCTGGAACCACTGGGAGGGCGTCAGCAAGGGCTCCGCCATCGCCTCCAGAAGCTTCGCCCACGGCTACACCGACTGCGACCCCGCCGCCGTCTCCTTCGACATCACCAGCCGGATCCGCACCGACGTCACCAGCAAACGGGCCACCCGGACCCTCTGGATGGTCGCCGCCAACGAGGCCAACGACACCCAGAGTTGGAAGGAGTTTCACCAGACCAGTCCCACCCTGACCATCCTCTACAACCACACACCCACCAAGCCCGCGAACCTGACCACCTCTCCCAAGACCGCCTGCGCCGGAGCCTCCTTCGTCGGCGACAGCGGCGTCTCGCTGTACGCGCCGGTGTCCGATCGCAACGGCGGCACGCTGGGTGTCTCGTTCAAGCTCTGGAGGGCCAGCGACACCACGGAGACGGCCCTCGCCTCGTCCAATCCCAGCCTGCTGACCTACCCGTCGGGGAGCACGGCCGTGCTGGTCGTTCCGGTGGCCACCCTGCGCAGCGCTGCCGGTGGCACCCGTACCGGCTTTTCCTGGAAGGTACAGACCACAGACTTCCGGTCCTCCAGCGACTGGTCGGATACCTGTACCTTCACCTACGATCCAACGCGGCCCGGCTCACCAACGGTCAGCCAGCCCAACGACGGGGAGACGGTAGTCGGGCAGCCGTGGAGTTTCACGGTCGCACCGCCGCCGGGGACCACCGTTCCGAGCAGCTACGTCTACCAGATCAACGCCGGCCCACCAGTCGACGTGACCGCCGACACCGCCGGCAACGCCACAATCACCGCCGCGCCAACCCGCTTCGTCAACACCCTCTCGGTGACCAGCGTGTCCGCCGGCGGCAACTTCGGTGACACCTCCAGCGTCACGTTCAACTCGACGCCGGCAGCGAACGCCGCCGAGGGCGACCTGACCGGCGACGATCTGGCCGACCTGCTCTCGGTCGGCGGCCGACACGGGTTACCCTCCGGACTCTGGCTTGCTCACGGCGGCCACCAGCGGGGCAACATCGTCGCCACCAACATCGGCGCCCGCGGCAACGGGGTCTCCGGCACGACAAGCCCGGAGAACCCGGCCAGCAACAACCCAGCGGACTTCAACGAGGGCCAGGCCGTCACCGGTCGCTTCTTCGGCGAAGGCTTCCAGGACGTCCTGGTCTACTACGGCAGCGGTGCACACGCCGGAGGCGCCAGCATCCTGCGTGGTAACGGAGACGGTTCCGTGATCGAATCCCTCCGCAGCGGCGTCCAGCAGACCATCGTGCCCGATCAGCTTCGCGACGAGAACGGCAACTCACCCCAGCAGCTCGTCAACGCTGGCGACGCCCGCGCGACCGGCTCCCCGCTGCCCGACCTGATCGGCATTAACGGCAGCGCCGAACACGGCTACCACCTCACCTACCACCCCAACCTAGGGGTACCCGGCGGGTATCTCCTCACCCACCCCACCACCGCCCTCACTCCCAGCGGGGGCACCAACTGGGACGACTGGCGGATCGCCACCACCCAGACCGCCACTGGCACCGCGATGTTCCTCTGGGAGCGCACCACCGGGGCCCTGCACCTGTGGACCGCACTCGCCTACGACGAGAACACCGGTCAGCTCACCCACACCGCCCACCTGCTGCGGCACGACGGCTGGAACACCGGCGTCAACCTCGACCTACGAGCGGCCGACATCAACGCCGACGGCACCCCGGACCTCTGGACCACCACCGACGGCGGCCAGACCACCAAATGGCACGTCAGCAACCCTGCCGACGGCACCGCGACCATCACCGCCCAGCCCACGATCACCCTGATCACCGCCAAGCACGCTTGGCAGCTCAACGATGCCGCCACCGGAACGGTCACCACCGCCAGGGACATCGTCGGCACGTTGCACGCCACCGGCACCAACGGGGCCACCTGGAGCAGCGGCGACCTGTTCGACCCGGACGTTGCCTTCAACGGCACCAGCGGCACCCTCGCCACCAGCGCCCCGGCCGTACCCACCAATGCGGCCTTCACCGTCTCCACTTGGGTTAAGCTCGCGGCCCATGGCGGAACGGTGGTGTCGCAGGACGGCGCGAACACCGCCGGGTTCAAGCTCTGGGCCGAGTCCAGCGACCAATCATGGCGCTTCGCCATGTCACGAAGCGACGTGGCGAGCCCGGTCTGGGACACGGCCAGCGCCGGCGCGCGTTCGGCTCGACTCGGTGTGTGGACGCAGTTGACCGCGGTGTTCAGCCCGGCCGCCGGCAATCTGCACAGCATGTTTCTCTTCGTGGACGGCCGTAACGTAGCCTCTGCCGCCCACGGCAACACTTGGACCGCCGCCCGTGGCTTTCGCATCGGTGCCGTCAAGACGGGATCGACCAGCCATGGTGGTCACCTGAGTGGAGAGGTCTCCCTGACCCAGGCGTGGGACGTGGCGACGCTGGGCCCGGAGCCGGCGGCTCACGACCTCAACGGGGATGGCCGAGCAGACATCGTCGCCGCGGACTCATCCGGAAACCTGTGGCTGCACCCGAACACCGGAAACGGCGGCATGTCCACCTTCGGCTCACCGGTCAAGATCGGCACCGGTTGGGCGAGTTACCGGTGGAACATCCGGGACTGGACCCTGGACGGACGCGCTGACGTCCTCGGAATCCCCACAGACGGCATTCTCTGGCTGTACCCCAACATCAACGGCGCGCCCAGCTCCGCACAGCGCCGTCAAATCGGCGTCTCTTGGTCCGGCTACACGCACGCCACCGGGCATGCCGATGGCGACAGGAGTCCGGACCACTTCGGGATCAGAAGGTCGACAGGTGAATTGTTCTACTACCCTGACGGGTGCTGCAAGATGCTCGTCGGTAGTTCTGGCTGGACGAACTTTCGCATCTACCCGGCGGACTTCGACTCCGACGGCCGTGACGACATCGTCGCCATCGACGGCTCAGGTCAGCTGTGGCTCTACCCGAACACCGGCCAGGCAGGATCAGCGATGCTGGGCGCTCCGCGATCGATCGGACAAGGTTGGTCAAGCTACCGGGTGACACTGGCCGACATGAACTCGGATGGCAAGCCGGACATCGTCGGCGTCGACACGAGCAACAACGTCTGGCTCTACCCCGGCAACGGCGCCGGAGGTCTCAACAGCCGTGTCCAGATCGCCAGCAACTGGACGACCACGACCGCCAAGACAATCGGCTGACACCCAGGGGCGGGTTATGTGGGTCGATGCTACTTGTTTACGCCTATCTCGGCGGAGCCGTTCTCGCCGGACCACTGCCGACCTGACCGAGAGGAGCATTGCTCGCCCACTCCGCGACCCGCGGCCGCTGATCGGGCTCCGGTCAGCACCGCGGCGACCGCGGTGGCCAGGACACCGGCAAGCGGATGCACCACACCCCGCGGATCACGCCGGTCCGGCACCACGGCCAACGCCTCTACCAGACTCAACGACGCGGGCAACGACTACGACCTGATCCGCGTGCACAGCCAGCACACCGATCGGCGATAATGATCCCAACGGGCGCGGTCCTCGATTGATCCATTTCAGCTTCGGCACCTGGATGATCCGAGCGGCCGCGGCTGGCCTCATATCGCCGTGATTAGGAGTATCCACTCAAGATATTCACAGCGGACATTCCACCACTTTGCCTGAGCCTTGGTCTTGATCGAGAATTCTTGTCTTGTTCGAGAATGCTCAATTAATTGAGCTGTCCGATCGTGTCGGCTAGCCTTGCGCCATGAGTACCCCTGAGGGCCGGGTTCTGCTGCTGAATCCGCCGTTGCAGAACCCCCCTGGGCAGGCGTATAAGCCGAACGCCTCGCTCGCCTACCCCAATCTGGCGGGCGCTTTGCGCGCCCATGGTGCAGACGTGCGAGTCTACGATGCCTGTGTCGGTGACGAGGGCGATCCGTTCGAGGATACGTACAACAAGCGCACGCCACTGCCCAGTGGTTTTGAGCGCATCGGCGTCGGCGACGAGCGGATCCTGAATGTCGTGGCGGACTACGACATCATCGGAATCTCGTCGATCTTCACCGATCAGGAGACGATGGCGCTGCATTGTGCGCGGATTATCCGGGCGGCTTTCCCCGAAAAGATCATTATTTCTGGCGGGGTGAACGCGCGCTCGCGACTGAACCGGTTCTTCGCGGCCGGGTTCGACGCGGTCTGCCTGTCGGAGTCCGAGGCCACGATCGTGGAGATCGTCGAGGAGGTGCGGCGGTCGGCTCGGCCGGACTTCTCGTCGATCCACGGGATCGCGTACGTCGACGCCGGCGGCACCACCCGGATCAGGCCGACCCGTTCGCGGGATGTGGTGTGGGACCTGGACAAGCTGCCCATGCCGGCCTGGGATCTCATGGCCAACGACCGGTACTGGAAGATCGCCCGGCCGCACTCCGGCGTCTTCGAGCAGGGAGCCGAGCTGCGGTACGCCCAGATGATGACGTCTCTGGGCTGCCCGTTTCACTGCTCGTACTGCCACATCGCCGGCGAGCAGGAAGGCTCGCTCAGCGGACCGACCGGCAAGTTCCGGATCAAGTCCGACGATCGGGTGCTCGACGAGATCGCCATGCTCAAGGGCTTGGGCGTGGAGAACATCTTCATCGAGGACGACTCGCTGCTGGGCGACAAGAAGCGAGGGCTGCGCCTGCTTCGTAAGATCCAGGGCGCCGGCATGAACATCTGCGACCTGAACGGCATCAACATCATTCACCTGCTCAAGCGCTGGAAGGCCGACCACGAGATCCTGGAGGCGCTGGCCGGAGCGGGGTTCACACAGATCAACCTGCCGTTCGAGACGGGCAACCTGCGGATCATGCGCAAGTACGCCAGTAACAAGCTGAACATCGAGAAGGCGGATATCGAATCCCTGATCGTGGCGATGAAGCAGTACGGCATCAAGATCTACGGCAACTACATGATCGGGTACCCGGACGAGACGCTGGAAGAGATCGAGACCACCATCGAGACCGCCAAGAAGCACATGTCCTACGGCCTCGACGCGGTGCATTTCTTCATCGTCGTGCCGTTGCCCGGTTCCCCGCTCTACGATGCCGCGGTCGCCGGAGGGCATTTCAACGAAGACTTCGACCCGGACCAGATGAACATCTTCCGGGCCAACATGTCCAACACCGCTGTGCCGCCACACGTTCTGGAAGAGATCCGTAACCGGGCGTGGCACGAGGTGAACAACATGGACTTCAAGAGCAAGAAGAGGAAGTTGAGTCCGGAATGGTCGGTTGGGCCGGAGGTCAACCCCAACGCCACGGTGGCCGCGGCAACGATCGAGCACCGGTGAGCTGACGGCTCCGGTTCCGGCGGCGCTGGCCCGCGGAGACAGATCAGCAGGCGGCGGGCCTTTACGTCGACCGGGTAGCTGGCGCGGGCCAGCTCGGTCAAAGAGGCCAGGTCTCCGTTTCGGAGCGTGGCCTCTGACCTGTGCACCATGCCGGCCCTCGCGCGGCTGCTCCGCTCGAGTTTCACGCGCGTGGCCGCGCGACGGCGGTGCGTGCGGGTTGCTGTGCGCCGCGTGTATTCGGCTGGACCGCATAACAGGGCACTCGCGGCACCTCCGCGTCCGTTTTGGATTCGAATCGGCGGCGCCTTTGTTCTAGAATGCTCAACTAATTGAGCTCTCCGACGCAGTCAGATAGTCTACTCCTATGAATATGCGAGAGGGTCGGGTGCTGCTGCTGTACCCACCCATGCAAACTGCTGCGGGGCAGGTGTGTAAGCCGAATGCGTCGCTCGCCTACCCCAATCTGGCGGGCGCCTTGCGCGACCACGGCGTAGACGTGCGAATTTACGACGCCTGCGTTGGTGATGCCGACGACCCAATTGTCGACAGTATGTTCGACAAGCCAATGCCGCTGCCGAGCGGTTATGTGCGCATGGGCGTCGACGACGAGCGGATCCTGAATGTCGTGGCGGACTACGACATCGTCGGAATCACGTCGATCTTCACCGATCAAGAGACAATGGTGCTGCACTGTGCGCGGCTCATCCGGGCGGCCTTCCCCGACAAGATCCTCGTTTCCGGCGGGGTGAACGCGCGCTCGCGGCTGCCCCGGTTCTTCGCGGCCGGGTTCGACGCGGTCTGCCTGTCGGAGGCCGAGGGCACGATTGTCGAGATCGTCAACGAGGTGCGGCGGTCGGCTCGGCCGGACTTCTCGTCGATCCACGGGATCGCGTACGTCGACGCCGGCGGCACCACCCGGATCAGGCCGACCCGTTCGCAGGATGTGGTCTGGGACCTGGACAAGCTGCCGATGCCCGCCTGGGACCTGCTGGCCAACGAGCGGTACTGGAAGATCGCCCGGCCGCACGCCGGGGTGTTCGAGCCCGGTGTCGAGCTGCGGTACGCCCAGATGATGACGTCTCTGGGCTGCCCGTTTCACTGCTCGTACTGCCACATCGCCGGCGAGCAGGAAGGCTCGCTCAGCGGACCTATCGGTAAGTTCCGGATCAAGTCCGACGATCGGGTGCTCGACGAGATCGCCATGCTCAAGGACCTGGGCGTCGACAACGTCTTCATCGAGGACGACTCGCTGCTGGGCGACAAGAAGCGAGGCCTACGCCTGCTTCGTAAGATCCAGGGCGCCGGGCTGAACATCTGCGACGTGAACGGCATCAACATCATTCACCTGCTCAAGCGCTGGAAGGCCGACCACGAGATCCTGGAGGCGCTGGCCGGAGCGGGGTTCACACAGATCAACCTGCCGTTCGAGACGGGCAACCTGCGGATCATGCGCAAGTACGCCAGCAACAAGCTGAATATCGAGAAGGCGGATATCGAATCCCTGATCGTGGCGATGAAGGAATACGGCTTCAAAATC
This sequence comes from Micromonospora sp. NPDC051196, assembly GCF_040682415.1. NCBI lineage: Bacteria > Bacillati > Actinomycetota > Actinomycetes > Micromonosporales > Micromonosporaceae > Micromonospora > Micromonospora sp. NPDC051196. The sequence goes on along the minus strand of NZ_JBFBAY010000004.1, from coordinate 362,841 downwards.
TACGGCAACTACATGCTGGGGTATCCGGACGAGACGCTGGAAGAGATTGAGACCACCATCGAGGCCGCCAAGAAGCACATGTCGTACGGCCTGGACGCGGCGGGCTTCTTCATCGTGGTGCCGTTGCCCGGTTCCCCGCTCTACGATGCCGCGGTCGCCGGAGGGCATTTCAGCGAAGACTTCGACCCGGACCGGATGAACATCTACAAGGCCAACATGGTCAACACCCTCGTGCCGGCGGAGGTTCTGGAAGAGATTCGCAGCCGGGCGTGGCACGAGGTGAACAACCCGGAGTTCAAGAACGAGAAGAAGAAGCTGCTCGCGCCGACGGACTGACCGACGGCGCCGGTCCCGGCGCCGTCGCTCGGCAATTCAGAAGATCCCTGGTGTCGCCTCAACCTGTCGTACGCCGAGCAGAAGGAGCCGCGCGGCATCGCCGAGGCGTTCCTGATCGGCGCGGACCACATCGGAAACGACCCCTCGGCGCTGATCCTCGGTGACAACCTGTTCCACGGCGCCGGCTTCTGGCACGTGCTGCACCGCGCGGCCGGCTCGGTCCAGGGCTGACCGTCTTCGCCCGCGATCTGATGCCATCGCCCCGCGGTGAACTGGAGATCACCGATGGCAACATCGAGTTCATGCGGCAGGGCCGGGCCAAGCTCGTCCGGCTGAGCCGCGGCTACCCCTGGATGGACTGCGGCACGCACGACGACCTGCTCGCCGCCAGCCAGTAGGTGCAGGTGATCCAGAGCCGCCAGGGCATTCGCCCCTGCCCCCGGCAAGCGCCGGGGCAGGGACGCATACGGCCGGGGCCCGTACCGCGGGGCAGCACCCCAGCGTTACGGGCCCCGGTAAAGGGGCGACACTCAGGAACGGTAGTGGGCGGTCAGTCGCTCGATGGCCGGCACGCTGTCGTTCGGCGTCGGCAGCGCCGCCGACAACGCGCCCATCCGGGCGGCGTTGCGGCCGAACGCCGGATCCTTCAGCACCCGTTGCAGGCTGTCGTGCAGCACGTCCGGGGTCAGCTGGTCGTGGTCGCTGACGTAGACGGCGGCGCCTTCGTCCTCCATGTGAGGGAGATAGGCGTACGGGCCCCAGAACCTGTCGTTGCCGAACTTGCCGGGGACCACCAACTGCGGCACCCCGTGTTCCAGCGCCGTGGCGAACGTGCCGTAGCCGCCGTGGTGGACCACGGCCGAGCAGGAGGGCAGCAGCGCCGCCAGCGGGACGAAGTCGACCGCACGGACGTTGGCGGGCAGCGTCGGCAGCTCCGCCGGATCCCGGCCGAGCGTGACGACCACTTCGGCGTCCAGGTCGGCGACCGCCTCGAGCAGGTCGCTGGTCGACGCGCCGGCGTCGAGCTCGCGGAAGGTCACGCCCAGGGTGATGCAGACGCGCTTGCGCTCCTGCTCGTCGAGCACCCAGTCCGGGACCACCGACGGCCCGTTGTACGGCACGGGTCGCATCCAGAGGTAGTCCATGCCCGGCGGAGTCCAGGTCCACGTCGGCATGGGGAAGATCGACCAGTGACCCGTCAAGGTGTGCTCGTTGTAGGCCAGGCCGTACTGGTCGAGGATGGGCTCCAGGGCGGCCCGTAGCGGATCCCCCTGGTGCTGCGCGGCGATCCGCAGTTGGCCCAGCGCGTCCGCGCCGAACACGAAGCGGGCGTGCGCGGCTCCGACCGCCTGCGCGGCGACCGGGCCGGCGTAAGCCATGGTCATCGTGTCCCAGATGACCAGGTCGGGTCGCCACCGGCGGGCGTAGCGGACCGCGCCGTCGATCACCGAGGGGGAGTTGAAGAACGGGAAGTGTTGACGGGCCAGGCCGTCGAGCTCGGCGTACGGATCCTCGGCGGCGTATTCGCGCTGTGCCGGCCTGCGCCGCGGTCCAGCAGGGGCGGGCGGCGGGGGCGGCGGTGCGTCCGATGCCTTCCCCTCGGCGGCAGCCTTTTGCTGGGCCTCCGCCAGCATGGCGGAGGTGTCGAGCTCGTCCCCGATCACGACCGCGGGCAGGCCGGTGTGCGCGATGTCGGCGGCGGTCAGGTTGGTCGCATCGAGCTGGCTGGCGACGCGGACCTGATGCCCGGCGGTCTGCAGGGCCCAGGCCAGCGGTACGAACGAGTACAGGTGCGTCCTGCCCGGGCACGTCAGGAAGAGAATGCGCATAAGAGTCTCCTGGGTCTTCAGGCGGCGCGGTCGTGGGCGCGCCGCTCGATGGCGGCGCGGAACAGCCGAGTGACGGGTCGCACCGGAACCTTCATGCTCGCGGCATCGCCGGGTGGCCGCATCTCCCGGCTTGCGGCCTGACGACGACGGCCGGAGGTGAGGCGGATCTTGGCGTGACGGGGTTGACACCGGCGGGGCGGCTGGATCAGCGCCGCGCGTGTTCGGCGCGTGCGGGTGCGCCCACCTCGTGCAGGTGTCGCAGGGCCTGGCGGTAGGAGGTGACGAGACTGGTCTGTACGTAGGCGACGCCGATCTCGGTGCAGTATGCCTGCACGATCGGTTGTGCCTTGCGCAGGTTGGGCGTCGGCATGCCGGGGAACAGGTGGTGTTCGATCTGGTAGTTCAGACCGCCGAGCGCCGCGTCGACCAGCCGGTTCCCCCGAACGTTACGGGAGGTCAACACCTGCTTGCGGAGATAGTCCTCGGCGCCGGTCGGGTGCGGCATGCCCTTGTGGTTGGGGGCGAAGGTCATGCCGAGGTAGACGCCGAACAGTGCCTGGTGCAGCAGCAGGAAGGCGACGGCCTGCAGCGGCGAGAGTACGAGCACCAGCGCGCCGAGGTAGCCGACGGCGTGCAGGATCAGCAGTGCGCTCTCCACACGCCGCTGTTTCACCGTGCCGTTGCGCAACGCCTTGACGCTGGACACCTTCAGGCTGACGGCGAGCAGCGTGAGCAGCGGGAAGAACAGTGCGGCCTGGTGCCGGGTGATGAAGCCCTTCAGCCCGCGCCGGCCGACAGCCGACTCGGTGGCCCAGACGAGCACCTCGGGGGCCACGTCCGGGTCGAGGTCGTCATGGTTGGGGTTGTTGTGGTGACGGGTGTGCTTGTCCATCCACCAGCCGTAGCTCATTCCGATGCCGAGATTGCCGGCCAGGAGTCCGGCGACCGCGCTCGGACGTCTGGTGCGGAACACCTGGCGGTGCGCCAGGTCGTGCGCCACGAGTGCGACCTGGGCGAACGTGACGGCGAGGAACACGGCGGTGATCATCTGCCACCACGAGGAGCCGATGGCGAAGAAGGCCGCCCAGCCGCCGACGAACATCAGCGTGACGACGCTCAGCCGGACGACGTAGTAGGCGGGCCGGCGGCGCATCAACCCCGCGTCGATGATCCGGCGGGACAGGATGGCGAAATCACTGCCGGTCGTCGACTGCGACGGTCTCGTGGTAGTCATCATGATTCCAGCAGACCGCCTCAAAAGGGCGCTGTCAGGAGCGCTGCCTTCCCGCTGGAAGGGGGTGCTAGCACCACCGAGAAACGGCGATCGCGTGGGCACAATGGCATTCGTGGACATGGCCGGGCCTGACGAGCGGACGTACGAGTGGGCGCGGCGGGGTGTGCGCGCGGTGCTCGCTGGTCTGGCCGCGATCGGCCTGGCCCTGGCCAACGTCGCGCTGCTCGGCGTATCGCTGCTGGCGTTGGTCCTGGTCCCGGTGCCGCTGCTCGGCATGGCGCTGGTGTCCTGGACGACGACGCTGGTCCGGAAGCGGGCGGATCTCGAACGTAGGCGTGCCGCATGGGCCGGGGTTCCGGTGCCACGTCCCTACCGCTCGCCTCCGGAGCGGGGCATTGCCGGCGGCTGGCGGCGCTTCCGGTGGATCGTGACGGACCCGGCCACCTGGCGTGACCTCGCCTGGCTCCTGCCCGGCGGGATCGTCGGGGCCGCCCTCGGCGTGATCTCGCTGGCCGTGCCGCTGTACGGGATCATGGGTCTGACGCTGACCCCGCTGTGGATCTGGCTCGGCACCGACTGGTACGGCTACGGCGCCGTCTGGTCCATCGACACATTCAGTGAAGGGCTGATCTGCCTGCCGCAAGGCGCCGCCATCCTGGCCGGCGGTCTGTGGGTGGCGCCGTGGCTACGGCGGGTCGACGCGTACTTCGCCCGACTCCTGCTCGCACCGACCAAGGCCGCCGAACTCCGCCTGCGGGTCACCCAGCTGACCGTGACCCGCGCCGACACGGTGGACGCCCAGGCAGCCGAGCTGCGCCGCATCGAGCGCGACCTGCACGACGGCATCCAGGCGCGGCTCGTCTCGCTGGGCATGACGATCGGTCTCGCCGACGAACTGATCGACCGGAACCCGGCCGCAGCCCACGAGATGCTCGCTGAAGCGCGTGCAGCGAGCGGCACCGCACTGGTCGAGCTGCGGCACCTGGTCCGTGGTATCCATCCACCTGTGTTGGCCGAACGCGGACTGGACGGCGCGGTGCGGGCGCTGGCGCTCAGCCTGCCCGTGCCGATCACGGTCGATGTCGACCTGCCGGGCCGACTCGACACACCCGTCGAGTCGGCCGCGTACTTCGCCGTCGCGGAGACGCTGACCAACATGGTCCGGCACAGCCGCGCCCGCACCGGATCGGTGTCCCTGCGGCACGCGGACGGAACGCTGACGATGGTGGTCGCCGACGACGGCGTGGGCGGCGGCGACCCCGTGGCCGGTACCGGTCTGCGGGGCATCGAACGCCGCCTCGCCGCCTTCGATGGCACGATGGCCCTGTCGAGCCCGCTCGGGGGGCCTACCGTCATCACCATGGAGTTGCCGTGCGCGTTGTCATCGCCGAGGACCACGCGCTCCTCCGGGACGGGCTGACCCGAATCCTGCGGGCCTTCGACTTCGACGTCGTCGCCGCCGTCGACAACGGCCCGGCCCTGCTGCCCACCCTGATCACCCACCGGCCTCAGGTGGCGGTCATCGACGTCCGCCTCCCGCCGACGTTCACCGACGAAGGTCTGCAGGCCGCGATCGCGGCTCGTACCCAGATTCCCGGCTTGCCCATCCTCGTGCTCTCCCAGCACGTCGAGCCCTTGTACGCCCGCGAACTGCTCAGCACGCCGCACGGCGGTGTGGGCTACCTGCTCAAGGATCGCGTGTCCCACGTCGGTGAGTTCGTCGACGCCGTGCGCCGGGTCGCCGCCGGCGGTACCGCCATGGACCCCGAGGTGATCTCGCAACTCCTCGCCCGCCGAGAGCCGCTGGCGGTGCTCACCCCCAGAGAACGGGAAGTGCTCGGTGAAATGGCCGAAGGTCGCTCCAACGCGGCGATCGGGGCCAAGCTCCGCATCACCGAGAAAGCCGTGAGCAAACACATCAACAACATATTCACCAAACTTGACATGCCGCCCTCAGATGACGACAACCGGCGTGTCCTCGCCGTCCTGGCGTACCTCAACGGCTGAACAGGTGGAGCTCCGCTCAGTCGACAGTGGCTTGTGCAGCGTTGACGGGTGGTGTGAGGCCGAGGGTGCCGGTCGTGAGGCCGTCGGCGATCTCCCGGGCCAGGACGGCGCCGGATCCGGTCATCCGGTCGAGGGTGGTACGAAATTCGACGAGTCGACGGAAGGCGTCCCCGTAGGCTTGCTGTTCGTTCAGCGGCATCACCGGAATGGTGAGTCGTTTGAGGTCGATGCGTGCGGTGCCGTTGATGGTGCTGGCAGCCCTGCCGGCGATGCGGAGGTTGTCGGTGCGGGACAGGACACCGGCGACGAACCATGGGTCGAAGCGGGTCGTGTCGACGCGGATCAGTTGAGTGCCCGGTCCGAGTTCGGCGTCGAGCTGCGCTGAGGTGGCCACCCGGGCGTTGATCTTGTGGCCGATGACGGAGATGAGGATGTCACCGGCGCGTACTCGCGGTCCTGCCGGTTCATCTGCGGCGCGGGCCGTGGAGCCGGTGGCGGGGCCGCCGGCCATGATGTCGGCGGCGGTCAGTACGAGCGCGCCGACCGTGGCGTTGGTGGATCGCCTGCGGGAGGTGGCCCGTTGTACGGAGATGCTGCCGGATCGGATGAGGTCGGCGATGTCGGCGTGGGGGGCTCGGCGCAGCGGCGCGGTGTCTGTCTGGTGTACGGCGGGCAGGCTGTGCCGTAGCTGTTCGAGTAGTCGGTCGAAGTCACCGAGGTTGGCGATGATCTGCGCCGGGTCGGCGGAGAGTTCGGCGGCCTGCGGTAGGTGACGCTGGGGGGTCAGGTCGACTTCGTCGTCGAGCAACTCGATGGCGGCCAGGGCGCGGTGGACGCCGGGTGTTTCGGCGTACTGGTGGGACCGGTAGGCGGCCCAGGCGGTGCCGATGGTGTCGCTGAGGTCTCGACCGGTGGCGGCGGTGGCGTCGACGAAGAGGAGTTCACCGGCGCGTGGATGCTGCGGGTCGGGTTGGGTGAGGACCCAGATGTGCAGTCCGATGTTCGCCGGCGGCATCAGTCCGGCGGGCAGGGCGATGATCGCGCGTAGCGCGTGGCGGCGGATCAGTTCCGCGCGTATGCGGCGGCCGGCGGGACGTGACGCGGTGGCCGGGGGCATGAGCACGACGGCGGTGCCGTCGGGGGAGAGGTGCGCCAGGGCGTGTTGCACCCAGGCGAGTTCGGGTTCGGTGCGTGGGGGCAGACCGTACGTCCAGCGGGGGTCGTAGGCGAGGCGGTCGTGGCCCCAGTCGTGGATGCCGAAGGGGAAGTTCGCGACGACCACGTCGGCGCGTAGGTCGGGCAGGGCATCGGCGAGCAGGCTGTCGCCGACGTGGACGACGGGCGGCGGTGTGCGGTGTCCTGCCTGCTGGGCGCGTAGCTGCACGAACCACAGCCGCAGCAGCGTGATCAGGGCGTACTGCGGGTTGATCTCCTGGGCGAAGCATCGGGTGGGGGTGCCGGTTCGCAGCGCCCGGTCGGCGGCCATGCGCAGGATCGACCCCGTGCCGCTGGTGAAGTCGAAGGTGTGGGTGCCGACTCCGGTCAGGGCCAGCATCACTTCGGCCACCGCATCAGGTGTGCCGGCGAGCCCGGACCCTGACTGGGTGGAGTTGGCGTACTGGTTGTGCAGGTATTCGAAGGCGGACTCGGCACCGCGGGCCGAGCTGAGTTGATCAGCCGCGCGTAGGAGTGTGGTGAGCTGCGTGCTCCACTGCCTCGGCAACACGTCGGCGACCATCGTGGCCAGTGCAGCGTCGAGTGTGCGCAGGCGGGCGACGAGCTGTCGTGGGGTCGGCAGGTTGTCGTCGGGGTCATCGGACTGCTGGGCCCGGACGAGCAGGTGGGCGCCGACGATGCCGATGACGTCGTTGATCTGCGCCGCAGGTTGGTAGCTCTCGATGTGCCGCCAGGTCCGTTGCTCGATGCTGGCCTGGTGCAGTCGACCGTGCCGGCGCAGCCAGTGCTCGATTTCCTGGACGTCGAACGATGGGCTGGTCGGGGTGCCGCCGACGGGATTCGGGAAGTCCGCGTACCGGCGTCGCCAGTTGCTGACCGCCGCTCGGCCCACGTTGGCCAGTCGCGCGATGCCGCTGGCGGTCAGCGTTGCCGTTTCGGCGGTCGCGTTCGACTCGTTCGTCACGCGTGAACGTTAGCATATAGATGACACTTGTGTACTCGGTTCACAGACAGCTATCGTTCATGGCGTTCCGATTCACAGCGTTGGAGGAGTCATGCCCCGTCGTGGCTACAGCACCACCATCGGAAAGATCGCGAAGGTCTACCAGGACCGTCGCAGGTCCGAGATGCGCCTTCTCGGTGAGCTGCTACGCCGTGAGCAGCAATCGACCCGGGATGCCGACGCCCCGGTACGGCAGCGGCCCTCGGCCGTTCGCTGACCAGCACCTGACCGACCCCGTCGATCGAAGGAGGACCATGAGCACCCTTGTTCGTATCCGCAGCGTCCACCGGCTCGTCCCCGTGGTTTCCACCGGTCGCCTACGTCAGCGAGGGCGCGGCACGCTACTGCTTCGGAACCCGCCCTTCAGGTCCCCAGGTGTACCCACGAGTGCGCCTTGACCCTGATGTCGGCATGGCCATCGCCGACGCCTACGTGGCGGCGCCGATCCGGGACGAGCGGGCCTACCCCGCATACGCCGCGTTCTGTCGAGAGACGGTGCAGCAGTATCACTTCCTGGTCGGCCGGGCGGAGTTCGGTGGGCTCGGCATGTCGGTGTCCGTCGTCGACGAAGACCCGTATCCGGATGTCGCGTCGATGGTCGACGACGTGCGGCAGCGCCGGCTGCGGGTGTGGGCCAGCGCGGCCAGCGGCAATCCGCATCCGTATCTCAGCGACGGGGAGAACGACATGTTCCGGGCCGTGCACGACGTGTTCGGGCATGCGGCCAGCGGCCGTGGCTTCGACCGACACGGTGAGGAAGCGGCCTGGTTGAAGCACAGCGGCATGTACTCGTGGCTGGCCGGGCGAGCGTTGGCGACCGAGACGCGTGGGCAGAACTGTGCCCGGATCTTCCGTTATGGCGCCGACCGCTTTCCCGAACAGAAAGCCGCGCTGCTGGCGCCGGCGTTCAGCGATCCGCGGCTGGTCCGCCTGATCGAGAGTGGGGTGAGGCCCGCCGCTGCTCAATGAGGTGCGCGATCTCCTGGCGCAACTCCCGCACCACGGCCTGCTCTGGCCCGGCCGCCCGCAAGCGCTCCTGCAACAGCACGTCGAGCTGACGCAACGTACGGTCATGCTCGCCGAGCGGTATGTGCGCGCGGGCGGCCCGGAGCCGGAGGTCGAAGACCACGGGATGGCCTTCGCCGTACAACCGTTCGTGCTGCTCAGCCAGTTGCCGCCAGCGTCGTGCGGCGGCGCGGAACTCGCCCGCCGCGTGCAGGTGTTCGGCCTGCTGCACGGAGTGTTGCAGGTCGAGCGTCGTGGGCATGCCCGTCGTCGGCGACGGGTGGAGGGCCGGGCGGGGCACCCGTCCCACGATCGCGGCGTACGCCCGCACCGCCTCGACGGTGTCGGTCAGGACGCCGGGTATCGGTGGCAACTCACGGGCGAGCGGCGCCAGTACGGCGTAGACCTCCGCAGCGCTCTCCGGCCGATCGTCGGGATGAACGGCCAGCAGCGAGTGCACCAGATCGTCGACCGCTGCGGGGGTGTCCGGTCGCAACTGGGTGGGGCGCGGCGGCGGAGCGGTCACCTGATGCCGCAGGGTGGTCATCGTGGTGACGCCCTGGAACGGTGGGCGGCCGGTGAGCAGGTCGAAGAGGGTGGCGCCCAGCCCATACAGGTCGCTGCGGTGGTCGGCGTGCTCACCGAGAATCTGTTCGGGCGACATGTAGCCGACCGTGCCCATGCTCTGCCCGGTCTGCGTGATCCGTGAGTAGCGTTCGTCGTCGCGGATCACCGCCAGGCCGAAGTCGAGCACCTTCGCCGCACCGTGCGTGTCCAGCATCACGTTGCTCGGCTTGATGTCGCGGTGCACCAGGTCGATCTGTCGTGCCGCGAGAAGAACGCTGCTGACCTGCGCGCCGATGGCGGCCACCCAGGCGATCGGCAGTGGACCCTGCTCGGCCACCAGATCCGTGAGCGTGATCCCGTCGATCTTCTGAAGAACCACGTAGGGCTGGCCGTCCTGCTCGCCGAGATCGTAGACGGCGGGCACGCCGGGATGGTCGAGTCGCGCGGTCAACAGCGCCTCGCGGCGGAACCGGCGCACGACTTCCGGCTCCGCCATGGCGGGACTGACGAACTTCACGATGACGGGACGGTCGAGCAGCGCGTCATGTGCGGACCAGACCTCGCCCATTCCCTTGTGCGCCAAGGGGAACCGGCCCAACCGGTAGCGGTCTTTGAGGCTCGTGTCGGGCACCACGAAGCCCAGCATAGCGGTCATCTCGCCACGGCCCTGGCAGCTGTACGACAGGTCGCACCGGCGGAACGGGCGGGCCTCAACCGGGTCCGGCGACCGGCTGAGCTTCCCCGTGCGGCAGGTGTCTATCTGCCCCGGGTGGTGTCGGTCGGCAGGGCGGCGCGGTCAGCGGCCTGCCGACCGGACTCCCAGCCCTCGCGGCTGTCCACCCGGCTGGCTCGGGCCCGGACGGTGTGCGGGAAGACCCGCCGCATGGTCTCGCGGATCTGCTCGTCCCGGGAGGCGAGCACCGGCAGCAGCTCGGCCGGGTCGGTCATCGTCGCGTCGCCCCGGCCGGTGGCCTGCGCCAACGCGAGCTGTGCCGCGCCGGCCAGTCGTTCGTCGATCCGGACCGCGAACGCCACCAGGAAGGACTGCCGGAACGCTTTCAGGCGGCTCCGACCGGCCTTGCCGCCCGGCGGCTCGGCCCGGGCCATCGCCCGGTGCGCCTGCACCAGCAGGGAGGTGTAGAGCAGGTCGACCGCGTCGATGTCGGTGTCGAAGCCGAAGACGGTGCTGAACGCCAGTTCCGGTGACGACACCGTGTGGCAGCGGTTGGCCCGGGCGACGGCGTCCAGCAGGGACGCCTTCTCCTTCTCGTGCGGGTGGTCCACGCCGATCCGCCGCGCGTACGGCACCACTGGCGTCGGGTCACCGCTTCGGGCGGCCAGCAGCGCCTCGTCCAGGCTGTGCCGGGTGATCAACTCCTGGGCCTTGGCGGTGTACGCCTCCGCCTCGGCCGGGAAGGTCGTGGACTCCGCCTTGGCGAGCAGGGCGCGTACCCGGTCCAGCAGCCGGGCGTCGATCCGGGACGACCCGACGGCGCCCGGCCTGTCGTCCGGTGCGGCGGCGGACCCGGGCGGGGGGACGAGCACCTCGATCCGGGGGAGCGTGGCCAGGATGACGAGCAGGCCCAACACGAGATCGAGTACGGCCACCCGGTCGAGCCGCCAGCGGGCCGCGAGTTCGTCGATGTACGTCGCGTCGCCGGTCCACCAGATTCGCGCGCCGAGGGCGTCCGCCTGCGCGAGCCACCGCCCGTCGACCGTGGCCCGGGGAAAACGTCGCAGCTGCGCGGCGACCGCGTCGATCACCAGGTCGGCCTGGCGCGGCCGACCCCGCCGGGCGACCACCCGGTGCAACTCGGCCGGCTGCCACCCACCCCGCCACAGCCGCTTGCACGCCTCTTCCTTCGCGGCCATCAGTTCCGGGTCGACCTCGGCCGACCCTGCGACGGCCAGCGCGTCCAGCCCTGATTCGTAGTCGACCGTCCCGGCGAGAACCGCCCTGATCCCTTGCCGTACCTCTGTCACCAGCGTAAGGCTACGGAGTCGGGCCGGGACTTTCGGCGGGTGGCTGGTCGACGGCGGTGGCCACCGGACGGTCTTCGATCGGTCGGCGTTGGAGTAGGCCGGTGCCGACCAGGCGGTCAGGACTACCGCACCCGTCGCGAGCGCCGCCGGCGCGACACGGCGGATCGACGGCAGGAGAAAACGGCATGATCAATGCACCCGGCGGCCGGCTCTTTCTGGTCGCTGACGGCCACGACCTCGTCCTCAGCCGCACGTTCCGGGCCACCATCGATGACGTGTGGGCCAGCGTGACCGAATCCGATCGCACCGCCCGATGGTTCGGAGCGTGGGAGGGCGACGCCGCGCCCGGTCGGATGATCAAGATGCAGATGGCCTACGAGGACCAGGCGCCGTGGTTGGACGTACGGATCGACGCGTGCGACCCGCCGCGGCGCCTGGCGCTGTCGACGACCGACGAGTCCGGCAACTGGCGGATCGAGCTACTGCTGTCGCACAGCGGCGGTCAGACCGAGCTCCGGCTCGTGCACCACCTCGACACCACCGACGAGATCGGCGAGCTGGGTCCCGGCTGGGAGTACTACCTGGACATGCTGGTGGCGGCGCGGGAGGGCGCGGCCACGCCGAGCTTCAACGACTACTACCCGGCGATGAAGCCCTACTACGATTCGCTGCCCACCCGGACCAACCCGGCGTGAGCTCGCCGGGCTGTCCGTAACCGCAGCCAGCTGTTCTCTCGTTGTCGACCGGGCGCCGGCAGCCGGCTGAAACCCGGCGCCCGCAACACCCGGGCCGGTCGACGGCCACCCCTGCGGCGGCGGCCGTCGACCGTCGAGACCTACGAACGGCCCGCCACCCGGTAGGCCGCGCCCGCCTCGGTGGCGCTGCCGTCCTCGCGGTACAGCCCGTGCGCCGCGTGCTCGCCGGTGGCCGGCAGGGCGAACCAGGCGTACCGCTCGACGTACGGCGCGGCCTGCAATGCGGCAGTCGCCTTGCCGATGAACGTGACGAGCTGCTGCGGCGACGGGTAACGAGGCGCACCCTGGCTGAAATCGATCAGGCCGAACTCGGTGACCCAGATCGGTAGGCCATAACGCTCGTGGACCGCCTGCACGTACTGCATCAGGTGGTTTGCGGCGTCGTCGCCGAAGTCCGAGCCGTACCAGTGCAGGGCGATGAAGTCGACCCGCAGCCCGCGCTGACGGGCGCCGGCGAGGAACCGGTCCAGCCAGCCGCCCGGGGTGTCGGCGCCGAAGGCGACAGCCGGGCTGCCCAGCCGCATGCCGGTGCCCTGGAGTCGGGGCCACAGGTCCAGTGCGTGCTCGACCGACATGTTCGCCTGCGACGGCAGGTCCGGCTCGTTGAAGCCGAGCAGCGTACGGCCGGACCGTTGCGCGGCGGCCAACTCGGCGTCGTTGACGAACGCGGCACCCCAGATCATCGGTACGAACTCGGCCGGCGCCCGCACGTCGCTGTTCGAGGTGGACCAGTCGTGGTACCAGGCCGCGCCCACGTCGCGGATTCCGTCGCCGCCGGGCGGGAACGCCCACGTGGCGACGCCTTTCTTGGTCGTCGGCCCGGCTGCCGCCGGAGCGCCGCCAGGCGCCCATGCCTGCGTGCTGGTGCCCGAGCAGCTGCGGATCTGCAACGGCGTCCCAGTCGCCGTCCCACCGAACGCGTCCAGGCACTTGCCGGACCCCGTGTTGATCAGCCGCCCGTCGTCCGTCGACCAACTCTGTGCGTCGGTGTCGTTGCACTCCCACAGCTGCACCCGTGCGCCGTCGCTGTGGGAGCCGCCGGCCACGTCCAGGCACTTGCCGAACGCGCGGAGCGAGCCCCGCTGACCTGCCCCGGCCCAGTTCTGCGCGTCGGTGCCGTTGCAGTCCCACAGCTGGACGGTCGTGCCGTCCGCAGTTCCGGACCACTGGACGTCGACGCACTTCCCGGCCACCCCGACGATCGGTGCGCCGGAGCCGGCCGTCGCCGACGTTCCGGCGGCCGAGCCGGCCATCGCCGACGGTGCGGCAACCAAGCCGGCCACGGCCGCCCAGCAGGTCAGGGTCGCGATAACACGCACACGCCGTCGGCGGCTCACGTTACGTGAGGTCATGAACGATGCTCCTCGAAATCCATGGCTGGTTGCGGGTACCACGGCGCGCAACCGGCCATGGTTCACATCGACATGGGTTTCCTGAACAGAGCACGATCGACTGGCCCGGCCACCGGTATTGGTCGGGCCTGGCATTGTGGAGGGATGTGCAGGAACATACGCGTGCTCCACAACTTCGAACCGCCTGCGACCGACGATGAGATCGAGGCCGCCGCCCTCCAGTACGTGCGCAAGGTCAGCGGCGCGACGCGGCCGTCAGCGGCCAACGAGGAGGCCTTCAACGAGGCCGTCCGCGTCATCACGGCGGCCACCCGGACCCTCGTGAACAGCCTCGTGACGAAGGCGCCTCCCCGCGACCGCGAGGTGGAGGCTGCCAAGGCCAAGGCCCGCGCGGCCGAGAGGTACGGAGTTCGAGCGACCGCCTCGGACTGACCGGCAGCTCGTTCGACCGACGCCAGCCACGATCAGGTGCGTACGCCTGCCGCGATCCGCCCGGCGCGGGGGTGGGCTCGTCGTGCTCTGCCGGCGGGGCTGGTGCCGGGTGACTGGTGATTCTGCCGATGCGGCGCTGACGGAACGCCCCAAACACTGATCGCAGTCGATACCGCTCCAACCCAAGGGAGTATCCGACGTGCGATCAACCACCACCACCCGTCCCCGTTCCGTCTCTGTCCTGGCCCGGCTGGCGATGGCCGCCGTCCTGGCCGCCGGTGGCGTCGTCGCCACCTCGTCCGCCGCCCAGGCCGCCAACCCGTACGAGCGGGGACCGGCGCCGACCAACGCGATCCTGGAGGCCAGCCGTGGCCCCTTCGCGACCTCGTCGACGACCGTCTCCTCACTGGTCAGCGGCTTCGGCGGCGGTGTCATCTACTACCCGACCACCACCACGGCGGGCACCTTCGGCGCGGTGGCCATCTCGCCCGGCTACACCGCCTCCTGGTCGAGCCTGGACTGGCTGGGCCCGCGGATCGCCTCGCACGGCTTCGTGGTCATCGGCATCGACACCATCACCCGGCTCGACCAGCCGAGCAGCCGGGGCCGGCAACTGCTGGCCGCGCTGGACTACCTGACCGAGCGCAGCTCGGTGCGGAGCCGTATCGACTCCAGTCGGCTCGCCGTGGCCGGTCACTCGATGGGCGGCGGCGGCAGCCTGGAGGCCGCCGCGAGCCGGCCGTCGTTGCAGGCCGCCGTGCCGTTGGCCCCGTGGAACCTGACCAAGAACTGGTCGAACCTGCGGGTGCCGACACTGATCATCGGTGGTGAGACCGACTCGGTCGCCTCGGTCTCGACGCACTCCGAGCCGTTCTACAACAGCATCCCGGCCTCGGCGGAGAAGGCGTACCTGGAACTCAACAACGAGGGTCACTTCTTCCCGAACACGGTCAACACCCCCACCGCGAAGCAGATGGTGGCCTGGCTGAAGCGGTTCGTCGACGACGACACCCGCTACGACCAGTTCCTCTGCCCGGGCCCGAGTGGCCTGGCCGTGGAGGAGTACCGCAACACCTGCCCGCACTGACGGTCCTGCCGGGGCGGCCGCGACTCAGGCTGCCCCGGATCGTTCGGCCGCCGGTCTTCCGTCCCGAGGACCGGCGGCCGTATATTGCATCGACAGTGCAAAAATTATGGAGGTGGTGGGTGTCCGACCACACGGCCGACGGGCTGCGCGCGCTGGTCGCCGCGTTCCTCGACACGCACGACCCGAACGGTGACCGCCTCGATTTCCTGCGCGCCCGCTTCGACGCCGGGCTGGCCTGGGTGCAGCACCCGCCCGGGCGCGGTGGCCTGGGCGCGCCGCCGCAGTTGCAGGCGGTCGTCGACGACGCCTTCGCCGCGGTCGGCGCGCCGGACAACCGGCCCCGACGCAACAGCATCGGGCTCGGCATGGCCGCGCCCACCCTGCTGCGGCACGCCAGCGACGCCCAGTGCCGACGCTGGCTGCGACCGCTGTGGACCGGTGAAGAGGTGTGGTGCCAGCTGTTCAGCGAGCCCGAGGCGGGTTCCGACCTGGCGAGCCTGCGCACCCGGGCGGTGCCCGACGGCGACGACTGGGTCATCGACGGTCAGAAGGTGTGGACGTCGCTGGCCCACGAAGCGCGCTGGGCGATCCTGCTGGCCCGTACCGATCCGGCCGCGCCCAAGCACCACGGCATCACCTACTTCGTCTGCGACATGACCGCACCGGGAGTGCAGGTGCGTCCGCTGCGGCAGGCCACCGGCGAAGCGGAGTTCAACGAGGTCTTCCTGACCGGTGTCCGGGTGCCCGACGCCCACCGCATCGGCGCGGTCGGGCAGGGCTGGCAGATCGCCCGTACGACGTTGATGAACGAACGCGTCGCCATCGGCGGCCGACCGCTGCCCCGCGAGGGCGGCATGGTGGGCGTGCTGGCGCGGCTGTGGCGGGAACGCCCGGAGCTGCGCACCGCCGGGCTGCACGACGAGGTCCTGCGCGCCTGGGTGGGCGCCGAAGCCGCCCGGCTGGCCGCGTTGCGGCTGCGGCAGCTGATCGCCGCCGGTGAGCCCGGCCCCGAAGGCTCGGCGGTGAAGCTCTCCTTCGCCGAGCTGAGCCAGCGGATCAGCGGGCTGGAGGTGGAGTTGCGCGGCGCCGAAGGGCTGCGGCACGACGACTGGACGATGCGTCGCCCGACCGAACCCGACCTGCTCGGCCGCACCGCCACCTACCGCTACCTGCGCGCCCGGGGCAACTCCATCGAGGGCGGGACCTCGGAGATCCTGCGCACCATCATCGCCGAGCGGGTGCTCGGGCTGCCCACCGAACCCCGGGTGGACCGATGAGCGACCTGCTCTACGACGCCGACGAAGAGGCGCTGCGCGACACCGTACGCGCGCTGCTGGCCGCGCACGCCCCGTGGCAACGCACGCTCGCCGCCGTCGACGACGACCCGTACGACGCGACACTGTGGCGCCGGCTGGTCGACCAGCTCGGGGTGACCGGGCTGGCCGTGCCCGCCGAGCACGGTGGCGCCGCCGCCGGCTTCCGCGAGGTCGCGGTGGTGCTGGAGGAGCTGGGTCGGGCGGTCGCGCCGGTGCCCTTCCTGGGCGCCGCCGTGGCCACCCGGGCGTTGCTCGCCTGTGCCGAGGACACCCTGCTGCGCCAGTTGGCCGCCGGTGACCGCGACGTGACGGTGGCGGTCGACTTCGCCACCGCACCCGACTTCGCCACCGCACCCGGCTCCGCCATCGCGCCCGATGCCCGCCCCGATCCGGTCACGGTCGGTCCCGGACCGACGCTCACCGGTCGGGTGACCGGTGTGGCCGACGCCGCGCCGCACGGCCTGCTGCTGGTCCCGGCCGGCGACGCGCTCTACGTCGTCGACGCCGCCGAACCGGCGGTGCGGATGACCGCCGTGGTATCGCTGGACGCGACCAGACCGCTCGTCGACATAGAGTTCACCGGTGCGGCGGCCCGTCCGATCGCCACCGGCGCCGCCGCGGCCGACGCGTTGACGGCGGCGCTGACCGCCGGCGCGGCGCTGCTCGCCTCCGAGCAGGTCGGCCTGGCCCAGTGGTGTCTGGACACGACGGTGGCCTACGTGCGCCAGCGCCACCAGTTCGGCCGTCCGGTCGGCTCGTTCCAGGCGGTCAAGCACCGGTTGGCCGACCTTTGGGTGGAGCTGACCGAGGCCCGCGCGGTGGCCCGGTACGCCGCCGACCGGCTCGGCGCGGCTGGTCCCGAGGCGGCGCTGGCGGCCGCGTTGGCCCAGGCGTACTGCGGGCCGGTGGCGGTGCGGGCGGCGGAGGTCTGCGTGCAGTTGCACGGTGGGCTCGGCTTCACCTGGGAGCACCCGGCGCATCTGTACCTCAAGCGGGCCAAGAGCGCCGCGATCGCCTTCGGCACCGCCGATCGGCACCGGGCCGCCCTGGCCCGGCTGGTCGACCTGCCGCCACCGGTCACGGCCACCGGCCCGTCCGGCGCTGCCGTCCGCTGAGGACGCGGCATTGAAGGTGTTGACGAAACACGCGAGAAACGTACACTCCCAGTGTAATAAGTTTGGCCGCACGGCGAGGGGCGGGTTGATGACGGACGGTCTCGCACTGCACCAGGTCGG
Organism: Micromonospora sp. NPDC051196; assembly: GCF_040682415.1. Taxonomy (NCBI): domain Bacteria; kingdom Bacillati; phylum Actinomycetota; class Actinomycetes; order Micromonosporales; family Micromonosporaceae; genus Micromonospora; species Micromonospora sp. NPDC051196. The sequence continues at coordinate 345,524 of NZ_JBFBAY010000004.1, read as the reverse complement.
CGTCCGCTTCGGCGGCCTCACCGCCCTCGACGACGTCTCGCTGCGGGTCGGTCCGGGCGAGGTGGTCGGAGTGATCGGCCCGAACGGCGCCGGCAAGACCACGCTGTTCAACGTCGTGTGCGGCTTCGTCGCCGCACACACCGGCACGCTGACCCTCGACGACCGGCCCCTGCGCCCACGACCGCACCGGCTGACCCGGCTGGGCATCGCCCGCACGCTTCAGGGCACCGGCCTGTTCAGCGGGCTCACCGTGCTGGAGAACGTGATGACCGGGGCCACCCACACCGCCCGCACCGGCCTGCTGCCGGCGTTGCTCGGGCTGCCCCGCAGCGACCGCGACGAGCGCCGGCTCCGCGAGCACGCCCGCGCCGTCCTGGACGAGCTGGGCATCGTGGCGTACGCCGACGCCGCGCCGGACACCCTGCCCTTCGCCGTACGCCAACGGGTCGCGCTGGCCCGCGCGCTGGCCGCCCGTCCCCGTCTGCTGCTGCTCGACGAGCCGGCCGGCGGCCTCGGTGCCGAGGACGTGGAAACCCTCGCGGAGCTGATCCGGGGGCTGCCGCACCGGGCTGCCGACCCCTGCGCCGTGCTGCTGGTGGAACACCACATGGACCTGGTCATGGCGGTCTGCGACCGGATCGTGGTGCTCGACTTCGGACGGGTCGTCGCCGCCGGGCCGCCCGAGGCGGTCCGCGAGGACCCGGCCGTGGTGGACGCCTACCTCGGCGCGACCGTCGACGAGGCCGCGTGATGACCGCCGACCTGCTCACCGCCGATTCCCTGGCCGCCGGCTACGGGCCGGTGCCGGTGCTGCACGGCGTCGACCTGCGGGTGCCCGCCGGCACCATCGCCGCCGTCATCGGCGCCAACGGCGCCGGCAAGACCACCCTGCTGCGCACCCTGTCGGGCATGCTGCGCCCGACCGCCGGCCGGATCCTCCTCGATGGTCAGGACCTGCGGGGCACCCCGGTCGAGCAGCTCGTCCGGCGTGGTGTGGCGCACGTGCCGGAAGGGCGCGGCGTGATCGGCGAACTCACCGTGGAGGAGAACCTGCGCCTCGGCGCGCTGTGGCGCCGCGACCGCCGCGACGCCGCACGCGCCCTCGACGAGGTCTACCAGCTGTTCGCGCCGCTGGCCTCGCGGCGGCGGCACCTCGGCCACCAGCTCTCCGGTGGCGAACGGCAGATGCTGGCCCTCGGCCGGGCCCTGGTCGGCCGACCCCGCCTGCTGCTGCTGGACGAACCGTCGCTCGGCCTGGCACCCCGCGTGGTGGCCCAGACCATGGCGCTGCTGCGCCGGCTGCGCGACGACACCGGGCTGACCGTGCTGCTGGTCGAGCAGAACGTGCGCAGCGCCCTGGCCGTCGCCGACCAGGGCATCGTGATGTCGCTCGGCCGGGTCGTCCTGGCCGCCCCGGCCGAGCGGCTGCGCGACGACGCCGACCTGCGCCACGCCTACCTCGGATTCTGATCAACGTTAGGAGGACCGTGGACCGCTTCCTCTTCCTCACCCTCGACGGGCTGTCGAGGGGCGCGGTCTACGCCGCGTTCGCCCTCGCCCTGGTGCTCATCTGGCGGGCCGGTCGGATCGTCAACTTCGCCCAGGGCGCGATGGCGGTCGCCGCCGCGTACGTCGCCTACAGCGTCACCGCCGCGACCGGCTCGTACTGGCTCGGCTTCGGCGCGGCACTGCTCGCCGGACTGCTGCTCGGCGCGGTCGTCGACATCGCGGTGATGCGGCTGGTGGACCACCGCTCACCACTCAACCCGGTGATCGTCGCGCTCGGGCTGGTCCTGCTGATCCAGGCGGTCCTGGGCATGCTGTACGGCAACGAGTACCGGCCCGCGCAGGCCCCGTTCAGCCGTACCGCGCTGGCGGTGGGCGGCACCGCCGTGCTGTCCCCGTACGACCTGTTCGTCTTCGCGGCCGTCGGGGTGGTCGGCGCGGCCCTGGTCTGGATCTTCACCCGGACCGCGATCGGGCTCCGGATGCGTGCGGCGGCCTTCGCACCCGAGGTGTCCCGGCTGCTCGGCGTGAACGTCGGCGGCATGCTCACCCTCGGCTGGGCACTGGCCTCGGGTGTCGGCGCCCTGGCCGCGATGCTGGTCATCCCCACCGAGTTGGGCCTGCATCCGCACGCGATGGACCTGGTCTTCGTCTCCGCGTTCACCGCCGCGGTGCTCGGCGGGCTGGACAGCCCGCCCGGCGCGGTCGTCGGTGGCCTGGGTGTCGGTCTGCTGCTGTCCTACGTCAGCGGGTACGCCGGTGGCGACCTCATCCCGCTCGCGGTGCTGGCGTTGCTGCTGACGGTGCTGCTGCTGCGCCCCGGCGGGCTGTTCGCCCCGGTCACCGCGAGGCGAGTGTGAGCGCCACCCGGGCGTCGGCGCCGCCCCACCAGCACCGCGCCGTCGATCTCGTCCGCCCCGGCCGGCCGGTGCCGACCCTGATCCGCCACCTCGCCGTCGCCGCCGGTGCTGCACTGGTGGTGCTGCTGGTCAGCTACCAGCTCGACTCGTACCGCAACTTCCAACTGGCCACCGTGGCCGCCTACCTCTGCGCCACCGCCGGGCTGACCATCCTCACCGGGCTCTGCGGGCAACTCTCCCTGGGGCACGGGGCGTTGATGGCCACCGGCGCGTACACGGTCGCGCTGTGCCAGAGCGCCTTCTTCGACCGAGGCGTCACTTCCGGCTCGGTGCTGCTGCTGTCGCTGGTCGCCGCCGTGGCGGTCACCGTGACGGTCGGCCTGGTCGTCGGCGTCGCCGCAGCCCGGCTGCGCGGCCCCTACCTGGCCGGGCTCACCCTGGCGGTGGCGGTGGTGGTGCCGGCGTTGACCGTCACCTTCGACGGCGTCTTCAACGGGGAGCAGGGTCTGGCGGTGCCGCTGGCGCCCGCACCGCAGGGCCTGGGTGTCTACTTCCCGCACGAGCGGTGGCAGCTCTGGGTGGCAGCCGGGGCGACCCTGCTCTGCCTGGTGGTGCTCGCCAACCTGGTCCGCAGCCGGTACGGCCGGTTGTTCCGGGCGGTACGCGACGACGAGGTCGCTGCCCGGCTGGCCGGCATCCACGTCGCCCGTACGCAGGTCATCGCGTTCGTGGTCAGCGCGGCCGGCGCCGGTCTCGGCGGCGCCCTGCTGGCGGTGCTCGCGCAGAGCGTGTCACCCGGCGCGTTCGGGCTGACGTTGTCGCTGTTCCTGCTGATGGCCGTCGTCATCGGCGGTCTCGGCCGGCTCGCCGGTGCGGTGTGGGGCGCCTTCCTGCTGGTCGCCCTGCCCGACCTGACGCACTCCCTGACGAACCTGTTCACCCTCTCGCCGGCGGCGGCACAGCGGCTGGAGGGCAACCTGCCGCTGGCGATCTTCGGGGCCACGTTGATCGTGGTCATGATCGCCGCGCCCGGCGGCGTGCAGGGCCTGTTGTCCCGACTGACCCGGGCGCTGCGCGCCCGCTGGCCGGCCGGGCGCTCGTAACCGTCCCACCCCAACCACCCACCTCGCACAACCGGACCGATGAAAGGTCGGTGTCCCATGCGAACCACGGCACGGCGCGGTCTCGTGATCGCCACCACCCTCACCCTTTTGCTCAGCTCCACCGCCTGTGGCTCCGACGACGGTCCCGGCTCGGGCGAGCCGGTTCCCGGCGTCACCGACACGGAGATCGTCGTCGGTACCCACATGCCGCTGACCGGGCCCGCTTCCGCCGGCTACTCGAAGATCGCCCCGGCGACGAAGGCCTACTTCGACTACGTCAACGCCAACGGCGGCGTGCACGGTCGCAAGATCACTTACAAGATCATGGACGACGGCTACAACCCGGCCACCACCCAGCAGGTCGTACGGCAACTCGTCCTGCAGGACAAGGTCTTCGCCGTCCTCAACGGCCTCGGCACCCCCACCCACACCGGCGTGCTGGACTTCCTGCACACCAACCGGGTGCCCGACCTCTTCGTCGCCTCCGGCAGCCGCAACTGGGACCAGCCCGACCGCTACCCGAACACCTTCGGCTTCAACCCGGACTACACCGTCGAAGGCAAGATCCTGGCCAACCACGTGAAGACCACCCTGCCCGATCGGAAGGTCTGCTTCCTCGGCCAGGACGACGACTTCGGGCAGGACGCCCTGGCCGGCGTGGAGAAGGTGCTCGGCGCCGACGGCGTGGTGGCCCGCGAGACGTACGTGACGAGCAACACCAACGTCGCCCCCCAGATCGGTGCGTTCAAGGCGGCCGGCTGTGAGGTCGTCATCCTCGCCACCGTGCCCGGCTTCACCGCCCTGTCCGTCGGCACCGCCGCCCGGTTGGGCTTCCGCCCGCAGTGGGTGGTGTCGAACGTGGGCGCCGACCACCCGACGCTGGCCCGGCAACTCGGCGACGCGGCCGGACTGCTGGAGGGCATGGTCGGCCTGAACTACCTGCCGATGCAGGGCGACACCGACAACCCGTGGATCCAGCTGTTCACCAAGGTGAACACCGAACACAACGGTGGCGCGGAGTTCGACGGCAACACCGTCTACGGGATGGCCGTGGGCTACCTGTTCGTGCAGGTGCTGCTGGCCGCCGGCAAGGACCTCACCCGCGAGTCGCTGGTCGAGGCCGTCCGCAAGGGCGGCTACCAGGGGCCCGGCGTCGCACCGCTGCGCTTCTCCGCCACCGACCACTCCGGTTACGGCGGGGGCCGGCTGAGCCGGGTCAGCGGGGGAGCGCAGAGCTACTTCGGCCCGACGTACGAGACCGACGAGTCCGACGGACCGGTCAACGAGTACACCGCACCGCCGGTGTCGCCACCGGTCAACGGCGTGCCGACCGCCTGAGCAACACGTCCGCGTGGTCCGCACCTGCGTACGGGGTGCGGACCACGCCCGACCGCAGACGGGAGTCCGATGTCGACAGCCGACCCGGCCACCGACGGCGCGACCGCCGGCATGCCGGAAGGAGCACGGTGGCTGTCGGGGGCGGCGGTCGTGGTGACCGGTGCCGGCTCCGGCATCGGTGCGGCCCTCGCCGAGCGGTTCGCCGCCACCGGGGCCCGCGTGATCGTCAACGACCTCGACGCCCAGGCGGCACAGGCCGTGGCCGCTCGGATCGGCGGCCACGCCTGCCCCGGTGACGCCGCCGACCCGGCCGGTGTCGCCGAGCTGGTGGACTTCGCCCGCCGACGCCTCGGCGGAATCGACCTGTACTGCGCCAACGCCGGCGTGGCACCCGCAGGCGACGCCGACGACGCGGCGTGGGAGACGGCCTGGCGGGTCAACGTGATGTCCCACGTCCACGCCGCCCGCGAACTGCTGCCGTACTGGCTCGCTGCCGGGCGGGGACGGCTGCTGGTGACCGCGTCGGCCGCCGGCCTGCTGACCATGCTCGGCAACGCGCCGTACGCGGTGACCAAGCACGCTGCGCTCAGCTTCGCCGAGTGGCTCCGGGCCACGTACGCGCACCGGGGCATCGTCGTGCAGGCGCTCTGCCCGCAGGGTGTGCGTACCCCGATGCTGGCCGCCGGCGACGCGATGAGCAGCGCCCTGCTGGACGCCACGGCCGTCACCGCCGCCCAGGTGGCCGACTGCGTGCTGGAGGCGCTGGCCGACGATCGGTTCCTGGTGCTGCCGCATCCGGAGGTAGCCGCCTGGTACGCCAACCGGGCCGCCGACCCGGACCGCTGGCTGCGCGGAATGAACCGCCTCCAACAGCAGACCGAGCGCCGCGATGACTGACCCGGCAGACGGTGCCGCGCCGGACGACGGTGGGGCCCTGCCCGGACTCGACCTGGACCGGCTGACGGCCTACCTGAACCGCAGCGTTCCCGGGCTGGTCGCCGGGCCGTTGCGTGGCGCACTGCTGACCGGCGGGCGGTCCAACCTCACCTACGCGGTGACCGACGGGCAGGCCCGTTGGGTGCTGCGCCGTCCGCCGCTGGGTCACGTCCTGGCCACGGCCCACGACATGGGGCGGGAGTACCGGGTGATGAGTGCGCTCACCCCGACCGCCGTTCCGGTGCCGCCGATGGTGCACCACTGTGCCGCCCCGGCGGTGCTGGGCGTGCCGTTCTATCTGATGGGGCAGGTACCCGGCCGGGTGCACCGGGAACCGGAGGAGCTTGTCGGCTGGTCCCCGTCGCAGGTGCGCGACCTGGCGTTCAGGTTGATCGACCTGCTCGCCGTGTTGCACACGGTCGACCCGGCGTCGATCGGCCTGGCCGACTTCGGTCGCCCCGACGGCTTCAACGCCCGGCAGGTCCGCCGCTGGAAACGCCAACTCGACGCCTCCCGCAGCCGGGACCTGCCCGGCATCGCCGAACTGCACGACCGGCTGGCCGCCGCCGCACCCGAGACCCGCTCGCCGGCCGTGCTGCACGGCGACTTCCGGCTGGACAACGTCCTGCTCGGCGATAACCGTGCCGTCCGCGCCGTACTGGACTGGGAGATGTCCACCGTCGGCGACCCGTTGGCCGACCTGGCCCTGTCGCTGCTCTACGCCCGCCGGGTGGCGGCGCCGGGCCAACCGGGCACCGACGAGTTGGCCGCCCGGTACGCCCGGCGCACCGGGCGGTCGGTCGACGGCCTGCCCTGGTATCTCGCCTTCGCCGCCTTCAAGCTCGCGGTGATCCTCGAAGGCGTGCACTACCGCTATGTGCAGGGCAAAACCGTCGGGGACGGGTTCGACCGGATCGGCGCACAGGTGCCGCCGCTGATCGCCGAGGGCCTGACCACCATCCGGAAGGGATGACATGGACTTCCGCTACGACGAGACCACCGAACGGCTGCGCGAGCGCCTGCGCGACTTCATGACCGAGTGCGTGTTCCCGGCCGAGCCGATTTTCGAGGCCGAGACCCGCGTACCGGGCGAGCCGTGGAGGGTGCCGCCGGTGGTGGCCGAACTACAGGTCGAGGCCCGTCGACGCGGGCTGTGGAACCTCTTCCTGCCCGGCGAGCACGGCGCCGGCCTGACCAACCTCCAGTACGCGCCGCTGGCGGAGATCACCGGGCACTGTCCGTGGCTCGCTCCCGTGGCGCTCAACTGCGCCGCCCCGGACACCGGCAACATGGAACTGCTCGCCCAGTTCGGCTCGGCGGAGCAGCGCGAGCGGTGGCTGACGCCGCTGCTCGACGCCCGGATCCGGTCCGCCTTCGCGATGACCGAGCCGGCGGTCGCCTCCTCCGACGCCACCAACATCGCCACCCGGATCGAACGCGACGGCGACGAGTACGTCGTCAACGGCCGCAAATGGTTCGTCACCGGCGCGATGGACCCACGGTGCGCGATCTTCATCGTGATGGGCCTGACCGACCCCTCCGCACCCCGGCACCAGCAGCACAGCCAGATCCTCGTCCCGCGCGCCACCCCCGGCGTCACCGTCCGTCGAGGCATGACGGCCTTCGGGTACGACGACGGTGACCACGGCGGCCATGCCGAGATCGACTTCGTCGACGTACGGGTGCCGGCGACGAACCTGATCGGTGCGGAGGGGTCCGGCTTCGCCATCTCGCAGGCCCGGCTCGGACCGGGCCGGGTGCACCACTGCATGCGGCTGCTGGGCATGGCGGAACGGGCCGTCGAACTGATGTGCCGGCGGGTCAGCCAGCGTCACGCCTTCGGTGCGCCGCTGGCCGAGCAGGGGGTGGTGCGGGACTGGATCGCGCAGGCCCGGGTACGCCTGGAGCAGGCCCGCCTGCTGGTGCTCAAGACCGCTTGGCTGATGGACACCGTCGGCAACCGGGCGGCCCACACCGAGATCCAGGCCATCAAGATCGCCGTGCCGGAGACGGTCGAATGGATCATCGACCGGGCGGTGCAGGCTCACGGCGCGGCCGGGGTCAGCCAGGACACCCCGCTGGCCCGGCTCTGGGCGCGGGCCCGCGCGGTGCGCATCGCCGACGGCCCCGACGAGGTGCACCGGCAGTCGCTGGCGCGCCGGGAGCTGCGCCGGTATCGGGACGAAGGTGCCGTGCCGGCGCGCGTCTAGACTCGGCTGGCGCGAATGGAACCGTAAAGGTGAGGAGACGGGCGCGGATGGTCAGTGCCGAGGCGGCCGGTCGGGTCGACGGACGCACCGCCCGGGCGGAACGCACCCGTGCGGCGATCGTCGAGGCGCATCTGGCGCTCATCTCCGAGGGCGACCTGCGTCCGACCGGTGAGCGCATCGCCGAGCGGGCCGGCATCTCCCTGCGTACGCTCTGGACCAACTTCAAGGACATGGAGACGCTGTTCGAGGCCAGCGGCGCGGAACTGCTCCGCCAGCAGGACGCCGCCTGGCGGCCGATCTCGCCCACCCTGCCGCTGGCCAAGCGGGTCGACGCCTTCTGCCGGCAGCGGGCGAAGCTGCTGCAACTGATCGCCCCGTCGGCGCGGGCCGCGCAGATGCGCGAACCGTTCTCCGCGCAGTTGCGCCGCAACCGGCTCAAGCACATCGCCCGGGTACGCGACGAGGTCGAGCAGTTGTTCGCCGAGGAACTGGACCGGGCCGGGGCGGCGCGCGACCAGGTGGTCAACGCGGTGGTGGCGGCCAGCACCTGGCCGGCCTGGTCGACCCTGCGCGACGGCCTCGGGCTGGGCGTGGACGCCGCCCGGGCGGTGATGGCCCGTACCGTCGGCGCGCTGCTGGCCGAGGTTGGCGAGCGCTGACGGGCCAGGTGGCCGGGCGCTGACGGTCGCGGCCGGCACCGCGACGGCGGGTGACCTGGGGCGGTTGCCGCAGAGTTCCGCATCTACCTCTTCTCAAGCGCTGTCCGATAGGCGAGACTCGATGCATGGTTAGTGCATCAGCAGTGCAAATAGAATTGCTACGGGGCCGGCAGGCGGAGTGCCGGGAGATCCGCTCACTGCTCGCCGCACCGGCCGGCGGAGCGCTCCTGCTGCACGGCGAGCCCGGCGCCGGGCGCACCGCCCTGCTGGCGTACGCCCACCGCCACCGCGCAGGTCGCCGCCTGCTCGCCGCCGCCGGCCTGGCCGACGAGGCGATGCTGCCCTACGCCGGATTGCAGCGCCTGCTGGACCCCGTGCGCGACCGCGCACACGTGCTACCCGAACGGCAGCGGCAGGTGCTGCGCGACGCCCTGACCGGCGAGGGCTGCCACGACCGCGACCAGCTCATCCTCTCCCACGCCGTCCTCGGACTGCTCGCCGAGGCCGCCCACGACGGCCCGCTGCTGTGCACCATGGACGACCTCGACGCGGGCGACACCCCGACCGCACGGGTGCTGACCTTCGTCGCCCGACGGCTGCCGCAGCTGCCGGTCGTACTCCTGCTCACCGCCGGCAACGACACCGCAGCGGAGGCGATACCCGGCCGCCGACTGCTGCCCCTGGACCCCTCCGACAGCCTCGCCCTGCTGACCGCCCGCCGCCCCGGCCCACCACCACCCGAGCCGGTGCTGGCCGCCCTGACCACCCTCGCCGCCGGAAACCCCCAGGCCCTCGTCGACCTCGCCGACTCGCTGACCCCCGACCAGTGGAGCGGCACCGAAGCCCTGCCGACGACACCACCGGCCGACGGCACCCTCGGCCGGACCTACCGCGCCCTGCTGGCCCGCCTGCCACACGACACCCGAAGCGCGCTGCTGCTGGCCGCCATCGCCGCAGCCGACCTCGCCACCCCGGCCCCGACCGGCCGCGCCGCCGCCGTGGACCCGCTCACCCTGGGCCGCGCGCTGCGAGCGGCCGGCAGCGGCGTCGAGGCACTCGTACCCGCCGAGGCCGCTGGCCTGATCCGGATCACCACACCCGGTGGCGCCGACTTTCCCCGACCCCTGGCCCGCAGCATGATCGAGGCCACCGCCTCCGTCGCCGCCCGCCGCGACGCCCACCTGCTGCTCGCCGCCGCCCTCGACGGCCCCGGCTCCCGGCTGCGTCGGGCCCTGCACCGGGCTGCGGCGACCGACGGAGATGATCCGGCGTTGGCCGCCGAGCTGGAGGACGCGGCGGCAGCCCACCAGGACCGCTCCGTCGCCGCGACCGCGCTGACCCGGGCCGCCGAACTCAGCGACGACCCGGCGCTCGCCACCGCCCGGCAGGTCACCGCGGCCCGCTACGCCTGGCAGGCGGGGCACCCCGAACGGGCCCAGGCGCTGCTGCACCGCGTCGCCGACGCGACCGGCGCACCGCCACACCAGGCCCCACCCACGCCGACCGGGCGCAGCGCCGCTGGCCTGCCGATGGCCTCACCCTCGCCGACCGGGCGCAGCGCCGCTAGCCCGCCGGTGACCGCTGCCACGGCTGGCCTGGCCGAACTGCTGCGGGGTGAGATGCACCTGCGCTGTGGTCGCCCCTCGACCGCCCTGCCGACCCTGCTGGCCGCCGCCACCGCGCTGGCCGATGGCGACCGGGAGTCGGCACTGGTCGCCCTGGTCCGCGCGGGTGAGGCCGTCTGCTTCTCCGGCGACCACTACCGCTACGCCGAGGTGGCCCGCCGGGTGCAGGCCCTGCGCCGCGCCGGGGATCCACCATGGGCGGATTTGCTGACCAACCTGGTTGCCGGAGTCGCCGCCACCCTGCGAGGCGAGCACGCCCACGGTGGCCCACTGCTGCGCCGCGCGGTGGCCCTCGGTGGCCGGCTGACCGGTGCCGCACTCACCCCGACCGCGTTGACCGGTGCGGCCGTGGCCGGCCTGCTGGTCGCGGTCGACGCCGCGGCGTACCGGCTCGCCGAGGACGCCGTCGACCTGGCCACCGACCGAGGCGAGGTGTCGCTGCTGCCCAGGGCGCTGGAACTACGCGCGATGAGCGAATACTGGCTGGGTCGGCACGACGCCGCAGCGAAAAGCTGCCAGGAAGGACTGCGGGTGGCCCGGGCCGCCGGACAGCACGCCACTGCCGGCGTACACCTCGGTCTGCTCGCCGTGCTGTCGGCCGTGCGGGCCGACCACGACGCCTGCCTCGGCCACGTCGCCGAACTGGGCGACACCGCCGCACCCGGCAGCCGCCCGTACGCCCTCGCCCAGTGGGCCCTCGGGGTGCTGGACCTGGTCGACGGCCGGTACGCCGACGCGGCCGACCGGCTGGCCACGCTGGCCCGACCCGGCACCGGGCGCGGCCAGGTGCTCGTCCAGGTGATGGCCACACCCCACCTGGTGGAAGCCGCCGCCCACGACGGCAGGACCGCCCGGGCCCGAGCCGCGCTCGCCGTTTTCGACCGCTGGGCGGGCAGCACCGCCAGCCCGCTGCGCCGGGCGCTGTCGGCCCGCTGCCACGCCCTGCTGGCCCCGCGCGGCAGCGCCGAAGCTGAGGAACACTTCGACCGGGCGTTGTGCCTGCACCCGGCCGACGCCGCCGCCTTCGAACGGGCCCGCACCGAACTGCTCTACGGCCGGGAACTACGCCGCAACCGGCGGCCCCGCGACGCCCGCGACCACCTGCACCGGGCCCGGCAGACCTTCGTCCTGCTCGGTGCCGACGTGTGGGCGCGGCAGACCACCGTGGAGCTGCGCGCGGCGGGAGAGTCCGTCGGCACGCCCGACCGGCAGGCGGTGCGGCTGCTCACCGGGCAGCAGTTGCGCATCGCCCAACTGGTCGCCGCCGGTGCCACCAACCGGGAGGTTGCCACGCAGATGTTCCTGTCCACCCGGACCATCGACCACCACCTGCGCAACATTTACCACCGGCTCGGCATCCGCTCCCGCACCGAACTGGCTCGCGCACTGGGCTGAGGCCGCGACCGACGCATCGTTCCATCTGGTCCCAGCCGCACCCGTTGAGACGATATTGCGACCCCCGACGAGTATTCACATTTCGGGTAGCGTGTCCACACAGGTCAGTCCGGACAGGACTGCGCGGTGATCGGGGAGCCGGTGGGGGTACGGGTGTCTGGATCGGCACAGTGGCTGAATGAGGCAGTCCGGCGGTTTGGGGCATCCTGCGCCTCCAAACTGGCAGGTCCTGGCGAGCGCGAAGCCGCGATCCGGAGCCCGATCGAGCAGCTTCTCGGAGCTGCTGGCAAGCAGATGGGTGTGAGGGCCGTCTTCCACGATGAGGTCCGTGATACTGCGCGGCAGGTCCGGCCCGACTATGGCGTCACCGTGGGCGGCGCGATCACGGGATATGTGGAGGTCAAGGCACCTGGGAAGAGCATCGACCCGAGTGGGCTACGTGGTCATGACCGGGTGCAGTGGGAGCGCCAACGCGACCTACCGAACCTCCTCTACACCAACGGCACGGAATGGCGGCTGTACCGGGATCGGGAGCTAGTCGACGCGCCGGTGAGGTTAACCGGCAGCCTCGACGACGGCATCCTCACCGCCCCGCCCGCCTTCGAGAAACTGCTCACCGAGTTCTTGGAGTGGCGGCCAGCTCCGATCACGAGTGTTGGTGCGCTCGTATGTGCGATTGCCCCGCTCACGCGGCTACTGCGCGGCGAGGTCCTAGACCAGCTCGCCGCCGAGCGGAAGGCCGTCCGGGGTGGTGCCGAGCGCGAGATTCAACCGTTCCTGGGATTAGCGCAGGACTGGCGGCGGATGTTGTTCCCGCAAGCCGATGACAGCACCTTCGCCGACGGATATGCGCAGACGGTGACGTTCGCACTGCTGCTTGCCCGTACCAACTCGATCACCGTTACAGGCGAATCGCTGCACACCATCGGCGAGAAGCTTCGTGCCGAACATTCGCTTATGGGCCGAGCGTTGCAGCTACTCACTGACGACCTCGCCCTTGACTTCAAGGTAACCCTCGACCTGCTCGCCCGGGTCGTCGACGCCGTCGACTGGACGAGGGTCCGTAGAGGCCGCCGAGACACCTACCTGCACCTGTACGAGCACTTCCTCGACGAGTACGACCCGGAGCTACGTAGGGCATCTGGGTCGTACTACACCCCCATTGAGCTGGTCGAGCAAATGGTTCGACTAACCGAGAACGTCCTCGTGTCCCGGCTGGACAAGCCCCGAGGCTTCGCCGACCCGGACGTGCTCACCGTTGATCCAGCGATGGGTACCGGCACGTACCTGCAAACCATCCTTGACCGGATCGCCAAGGTCGCCGAAGCTCACGACGGGCCGGGGGCAGTGGCCGGCGCGGTGAGCCTGGCCGCTGAACGAGTAGTCGGCTTCGAGCTTCAGATGGGTCCGTATGCGGTAGCCGAGCTGCGTGCCGCAGACCTGCTCGCGTCACATAAGGCGGCAGCCCCTCCAGGGGGGATGAAGCTCTTCGTCACCAACACTCTCGATGACCCCCATGCCAACGATGTGCAGCTTGGGTCAGGAATGCAGCTCATCGCCCGCGCCCGACGCAAGGCCAACGAGATCAAGGCTCGTGCGAACGTCACCGTTGTCATCGGCAACCCTCCTTATAAGGAGCTTGCCAATGGCGAGGGCGGCTGGGTGGAGAACGGCACGGCCGGCCTCGACAGCAGACGAAAGGCTTCCGCACCGCTAGAGGACTGGTACGCGTCAGGTATCGGTCGGTTCAAGGCAAAGCTGAAGAACTTATATGTTTACTTCTGGCGCTGGGCCACATGGAAAGTGTGGGAGTCGACCCGCGACCAGGTCGACGGCGACGCCGGGGTGATCTGCTTCGTCACCACCTCCGGCTACCTTTCCGGACCAGCCTTTACCGGGATGCGCGCATACCTACGCCGCTACGCCTCCGAGGGCTGGATCATTGACCTCACCCCGGAGGGGCAGACTCCGGACATCCCCACCCGGATCTTTCCCGGCGTCCGACAACCGCTCGCCATCGGCATCTTCGTCCGAACCGCCGACGCCACCCGCGACAAGCCTGCGCTGGTCCATCACCGCACACTGACCGGCCGCCGAGAAGACAAGCTAGCCGCACTGGCCGAGGTGCTGCTTGACGACGACGGGTGGCGAGACTGTCGAAGCGAGTGGGACGCTCCGCTCACCCCGGCCGCGGTCAGTGATTGGGACGCCTATCCCGCGCTTGACGACCTAATGCCCTGGTACTCCCCGGGAGTGTTTCCCACCCGCACGTGGGTTTACGCGCCCAGCGCGGAGGTCCTGAAAATACGGTGGGCGATGCTTGTCGGTGAGACGGACCGGCAGCGGAAGGCTGAGCTATTCAAGGAAGGCCGAGACGCGAACCTGATGAAGGTGAAGCCGAAGCTTCCCGGCGATGACACACACCCGAATCCAAGCGTGCCGGTAATCAAGGAAGTTGGACCGACTGTCGCCCTCGCACGCGTTGGCTACCGGGCCTTCGACCGGCAATGGTTGCTCGCCGATCCACGCCTCATGGACATGCCCCGCCGTGACCTCTGGTCTGCCCGCATGCCTGGCCAAGTGTTTGTCATCGAGCAGCACTCGAACCCTATCGCGAGCGGTCCTGCCTTAATTTTCTCAGGGCTGATCCCCGACTTTCACAACTTCAACAATCGTGGCGGTCGTTCCCTGCCGCATCTTCACCCTGGCGGTGCTCCGAACCTCGCCCCAGGGATTCTGGCGGCACTCGCCGAACGACTCGGCACGGAGATCACCGCCGCAGACGTCCTCGCCTACATCGCTGGCATCACTGCTCACCCAGCCTTCACTGCCACATTCGCCGACGAACTGGCTACGCCTGGCGTCCGAATACCCATCACCACCGACGCCAAGCTCTGGCACTCTGCCGTCGAGGTCGGCTGCCAAGTTCTGTGGCTGCACACCTACGGCGAAACGTTCACTGCTCCAGATCGACCGGCCGGTTCCATTCGATTTCCCTCCGGTGACGCGCGGCAGCCGCTGTCGCTGGTATCAGTGACGGCGGTGCCAGAGACGATGCGCTATGACCTGCAACGCCAGGTGATCGTCGTTGGCGACGGCGAGTTCGGGCCGGTCCGGGCCGAGGTGTGGGACTACGCCGTCGGTGGTCGAAACATTGTCAAATCCTGGTTCAACTACCGAAAAAAGGACCCGGGCGGGCGGCGGGGATCCCCACTCGATGACGTACACGTAGTCGCCTGGGAGTCGAGTTGGACCGGCGAGTTTATCGATCTACTCACCGTTTTGACCCGGCTAGTCGAACTGGAACCCGTCCAGGCCGATATCCTCGCCGCAGTCCTGGGCGGTAACGTCGTCGATCGCGACCAGTTGGCCGCTGCAGGCGTCCGTTGGCCTGCTAGCCCGACAGACCGTAAACCGCTGTTCAGCCTGAGCAGTAATCGACAAGAGGCTGCGGGCGAGGGCATCGCAAGGTTGCTGTAGCCGGGACAACCCTCGGGAGGGTCAAGCCCTGCCGACAGCAATGGTGACAACATCGGACCTAGGTGTTGTCCGGTCGGCGCGTGTGGTCACCCATTGTGGAATCGAGGTGTACCGTCCGGTGTGGCAGCCCGTCGGGGTAGAGGCCGGCGGGACCGCCGCCCCAGCCCTCTACCTGGGAGTGCGCCGTGTCGTCCATTGCTGACCCGCGCTTCGGTGCGGAGCTTCGCCGGCTGCGTGCGGGAGCGCGGATTTCGCTTCGGGTTCTCGCGCAGGTGGTGTACCAGAGCAAGAGCCAGCTTCACGACCTGGAGACTGGGCGACGACAGCCGAGCGATGACGTGGCACGACGGTTGGACGATGCGCTCGGCGCGGGTGGTCGATTGGTCGCGTTGGCCCGTCCGCCCGAGTTGCCCGACGATGGGGCCGCCCGGATTGCCTTCGCCGCTCGTTTTCCGACCCGGATTGACCCGGCGACGGTCGAAGCGCTCGCGGATCTTTTGGCCAGTCAGCGCCGTCTTGACGATGTTCTCGGTGCTGCTGCTGTCATGCCAGCGGTGCAGGCCAATCTGGATCTCGTCAGTCGTCTAGCCAGTGAGGCGCACGACGATTTGCGGGGGCGGTTGGTCCATCAGGCGGCGCAATGGGCGCAGTTCGCAGGTTGGCTGGGCATTGCCTCTGGTGATCATGCGTGGTCGCGGCGCTGGCTTGATCAGGCGTTGGAGTGGGCCGTGGAGAGCGGGCACGATGCGCTGTTGGGTGTGGTGTTGTCCTTCCGCGCCTATCTGGCCGAGCAGACGCGGGATGTCGGTGCGCTGCTTGGCGTGACTCGGGCAGTTGTGTCGAAGACCGGTATATCGCCGGGGCAGGTGGCCTACGACCACTATCAACTGGCCCGCGCGTATGCCCTTGCTGGCGATCGGCGGACGGCGATCAACACCACGACGGCAGCCGACGAGCGGGCGATTGCTGCGCTGGAATACGTAGGCGAAATGCCGCCGTGGGACTACTACCGGGACCGCGCGTTCTTTGACCTGGAGGCCGGAACGACCCGGGCTGCGCTGGGTCAACACGAGCAGGCGGTGGAGTTGTTGACTGCCGGCCTCGCCGGTTTGGGCGCCGACTCGGCTTCGGCCGACTGGACCGGCACCTACGTGTACCACCTGGCCGGTGCGCAACTCGCCGTTGACGAGCGGGACGCTGCGGCTCAGTCGCTGGAGCGAGTCCGGGCCATCGCCGCGCGGAACCGGTCCGGTCGATTGTCCGCTCTTGTCCGCAGCCTGTCCGCGTCCATGGACACGTGACCGGACGCGCGCCATCTGGATCGTAACCGGCTGATCACCCAATGCTGTGGCCGAGGCGGGTTGCGACGGTCATAAACACCGAGAGTGCATGACCCGCTCGGAGCCGGGCGCGGCGCTATCGGTTTTTTTGTAAAGCGCACCATCGCGCCCCTACCAGCGGAGGTGGGGATGAGCGAGAACACTTCGTCCAGCAGCCGGGGTGAGCAGATCCAGGCGGCGGAACGGGAGGCGGCCAAGCAACGGATTCTCGCGCAGGCCGAGGCAGAACGGGTACCGGCCGAGGAAACGACTCGGGCGATTCCGGATCGGCGGTGGCGTGGTGGCCGGTGACTCGGTGCCGATCGGTCGGCGCGTGGCGTATCTGCGGGTGCGGCGGAAGTTGTCGCAGCAGTCGTTTGCGGATCGTCTGGGCAAGTCGAAGAGTTGGGTGGACAAGGTCGAGCGTGGGGTGCGGTCGTTGGAGCGGGTGTCGACCATCCGGGACGTTGCCGCCGTCCTGCGGGTCGATACCGCAACCCTGCTGGGTCGTGACGTCAAGCCCACTGAGTTGGCTGAACGCAGTGAGGGTGTGGCCCGGATCCGGGCGGCGCTGGCGACGTACGAAATGGCCCTGGGCAGCCGGTCCCGCCGCGACGTGATGTCGCCGGATCTGCTGGCCCGGGAAGTTGAGCACGGGTGGATCACCTACCAGTACGCCCGGTACCCACACTTGGTCGAGCTGATACCGGCGCTGTTGGCCGAGGTCCACCGCGCCCAGGCGCATGGCCCGGAAGCTGCTCGGGTGCTTGTGATGGAGGCGTACCGGCTGACGGCGGCGCTGCTGGTCAAGCTGGGTGAGGTGAACCTTGCGTGGCTGGCCGCGGACCGCGCGATGGCGGCAGCGACAGGTGACCGGGTGTTGCTGGCGTGTGCGGCGGTGCAACTCGGCCAGGTCCTTCGGGCGTCGGCGCGGGCCAGGTCGGTGATGCTGGCTGCCGCGTACCAGATTGCCCCTGCTGACCTTGAGACAGGATCACCGCAGGAGTTGTCGTTGTGTGGATCGCTGCTGGTGCAGGCGGCACTTATCGCGGCCGGGGCGGGTGACGAGCGTGTGGCTGGCGAGCTGTTGGACGAGTCCGCCGAGATGGCTGCCCAGGTCGGGGACGGAAACGACTACTACCGGACCGCGTTCGGGCCGACCGCCGTGGAGTTGGCCCGGGTCGCCGCCGCTGTCGAACTGGGCGACGGACCCGGGGCGGTTTCACGACATTCCGAGGCGGTCGAGCGGGACGGCTGGCGGTGGCTACCCGTCGAACACCGTGCCGCACACCTTGTCGACACCGCTCGGGCGTACCTTCAGATCGATGACCAAGCCAACGCGGCTCGGCTGCTGATACAGGCCGACAGCATCGCGTCGGCCGAGGTCCGACACCGACCGGCGGCACGCGAGTTGCTCGCCCAGGTCGCCCGCGACCCGGACGCCCCCGCGACGATCGCGCAGCTCGCTCTTGACCTCGGGGTGGTCTAGATGACCGCGCCATTCCTGTCCCTGGCTCAGATCCGCAACCGCCTTACCCTCACGGCCCGGCGAATCCACCGCGCCCAGACAGGGCAGGAAGTCTGGTGCCCGGTGTGCGGGGCGTCGGTGACCGACGTCCTCCGAGCGCTGGAAGAAGTCCAGCAGCGAAGTACAGCAACCGTGTCAGCCGAAGCGGGCCGAACCGAGCACCAGCAGCCCGGATGACCTCGCACGAAACCGAGCCGGCCGGCTCACCGTGAGTTCACACCGAGGAGGTCACTGGTTCGTCCCAGTATCGTCCCCCGATAGTCCCTGACCTGGGTATACGTGAGCCCTTGGTTGGCAGTGTGCGAACCGCCTTGCGTGCCCGCTCGGCCATAAGAGCGCACCGGCGCGGGTGTCGAGTAGATGGTTACGGCGTTCGTGAGGGCTCGTCCGGGTGGCTGCTGGCGTTGTATGAGTTCTTGGCGGCGACCACGGCCGCCTGGAGGTGCTCGGGGTCGACGCCGCGCACGTTGAGCGGCGGGTGCAAACGCCGGACAAGTTCGGCCTCGATGGTCGCCGGCTCTGCGTCTTCCGCCCAGGTCAAACGCAGGTGCGCGGACATCCACGCGGTTAGCCGCGACTCGTCCTCAGGGATCAGGACGACACGGTCGGTCCAGGTCGTCTGGTATCCCTCGGACACCAGCAGCCCGGCCAAGGTGCGGCGCAGAGTCGAGCTGCCCGAACGCCTCAGATGGTTGCGCAGGATCCGGCCGCGCAGGCTGGTTGCCCGTCCGAGGTACAGCAGCCGTAGCGACGGGACGTTTTCGTTCGGTGGCCCGGGAAGGTCGGGAAGGATCGAAGGACCGGCCCACCAGGCGTAGACACCGCTGCCACGGCTCAGCCGATTGACGGCGACATCGACTTCGATCGGCGGGCCGCAGAGTAGTCGCAGGGCCTCTTCGACCCGGGTTCCGTCGGTGGGGGCACCGTCCGGTCGGGTTTGGGGAATGGTCATCGAGAGCATCCTAGGCGTCCTCGGCGGATCGGGGCCGGGGGCTGCAAGGACGCGGATGGCCCACACAAGGTCCGGCAGGGCCACGATCGGCGGCTCCGGATACTGACAGGCCGATCAGCAAGCCGCGCGCTGTCTGCGGCAGAAGGGGATGTCGAGTCGGGCGCATATTGGAACGATGCGGGTTGCAGTCGTGATCTGACTGCTCGCGAGGTTGACTCAGAGGTCGGTGATGCTGCCGTTGAGGGCGAAGGCAGCCACGGCGGCCAGCAGTGCGGCCAGGAAGTCGTCCAGGTCCTCAGCGACGACGGTGACGCCGAAGTCGGCGGACCCCGAATAGGTGCCCTGCTCGTATCCGCATTCCCGCAGCCGGTAGACAGTGCCGACGTCACTCACGGCGATGGCGTACAGGGCGCCGCCGCCGTCGGCACCGAAGATGACCACGTCAACGTCCTCGTCGAACGGCTCGCCGATGCGGTCCGGGATCCCGTCGTCGTGGTACAGCATGCCCTGGATGTAGCTCGGCGAGAACATGAAGTAGCCGTTTGCGATGTCGGGCAAGGTGACCGCGCCCACCCATCTGGCGACGGCGAGGAGGGCGTCGGGTATCCACGGCAGTCGCTGCCGGAGCGCGGCGAGATCCGACTCCGATGCCGGCGGACCCACGGTGTGCTTGTCCGGTTTGAACGGATACCTCGACACGACGTCACGTAACGCACACTCGGTGGCCGCCTCGATCGCTTCCGCCCAGCAAGTCAGCCGCTGCTCGTCCAACGCGGGTGCCCCTTCGGCTTGTAGCCCTCACACGCAGTACTGCGAGATGCGCTCCGAGCAGGTGCCGATGCCCGTTCCCGCTGGTAGATAGGGCAGGTAGTTCGGCCAAGGGTGTCACAGCCCAGGCAGCGTTGTCGTCGGCGTGGCTGAGTCGCTCTTCCGCCAGGCCGTGCCGCATAAGGGCAGACATCAGCGGCACGATACCTGCGGCCAGATCGGGGAACTGTTCTTCAAGTTGAGACTGAAGTGCGACTCCGGGTAGCTGGTCCTCGCCATCCGGGCGAGGCGGGAGTGAGCCACCGGCGATGGCATCAAGGACCCGGACGTGAACGGGGTCAACGTTGTCACAAGCGAGCGACGGCGAGCTGCCAAAATTAAAGCCGCTCGCGCTTGAAGGGCCCGCTGTTCTGTCTTTGTCGATACCACATGGACATACTGCCGCCGTGCCCTTCGCATCGGAAGAGTGGTCGGAGGAACCGGTTCGGGGCATGCGAGCACGGGTTCGTGGTGTCGCCGGAAGACGATCCGGCCCACCTGGTCACGCATTGGCCGTGGTAGACACCAAGGCAGGGAAGGCCCCTGCATCCGGGTGCGAGGCATCATCTTGGGATGAAGAAATGGCGTAACACGGCGATAGCGATTGCTAGTGGCGTGGCGGGAGGACTCCTGTTCGTGTGGCTTGCCCCCGACCGAGGCAATCCAGTAGCAGAGTTCTTGGTCTGGTTGGTTGTCTGGACGCCCTTGTTTTACTGGTTCGCGCTCCGTCCAGCTATGGGTAACGAGTGGCAGCCAAAGGTCAACCGTCCCGCGCCTCCCAGCACAGAGGGGAGCGGTGACTCGTGAAGGCCGCAGTGAAGATGAAGCCGAGTGCCTGGGCGTAGGTTGGTCGCCCGCGCACCCGCCACCTGTGGACCACACCGTCGACCGTGATGAGCCGAGAGCCCTTCCTGGTCAACGCCCACATCGATCCCCTCGCAGCCGGAGGCGCGTCAGTCGAACAGAACCACGGTGCGGGCGCCCTCGCCGCGAGCCATCCGGGCGAGCGCCTCGGGTGCCTCGTCGAGACTGACCCGGTCGCTGACCAGGAAGTCGAGGTCGAAGCTGCCGTCGAGCACCGCGCGGGCCAGTTCCGGCAGGTCCCGGTCCGGGTCGGAGGAGCCGTACACCGAGGAGCGCAGTGTCCGGGCCGAGTGGAAGATCTCCAGCGCGCTGAGAGCGACCATGTCGTCCTTGCCGCCCATGCCGACCACGATGACCTGCCCGCCGCGGCGGGTGGCCCGCCAGGCGGTGCGGATGGTGGCGGCCCGACCGACGCACTCCACTGCGTGATCGACGCCGCGACCGCCGGTCAGGGTTCGCACCGCGCGGCTGAGGGTGTCGTCGGCGAGCAGGAAGTCGGTGGCACCGGCGGCTCGGGCCAGGTCGGCTTTGGCGGGGGAGACGTCGACCGCGATGACGGTGGCGGCCCCGGCCGCGCGGGCGGCGGCGACCGCCGACAGGCCGACGCCACCTAGGCCGATGACGGCGACCGATTCGCCGGGGCGCACGGCGGCGGTCCGCCGGATCGCGCCGACGCCGGTGAGCACCGCGCAGCCGAGCAGCGCCGCGGTGGGGAAGGGCAGGTCTGCCGGTACGACCACCATCGCGTGCTGCGGCACCACCACCTGTTCGGCGAGCGCGCCGAGGCCGAGGGTGACGTGCAGCGGCTCACCGTCGATGGTGTGCCCGGCATCGGTGGCCGGGGTGCCGGTGTGTTCGCACAGCCAGGGTTCGCCGTGGGTGCAGGACCAGCAGGTGCGGCAGGGTGGCGCCCAGTTGAGCACGACGTGGTCGCCGACCGCGACCCGGTCGACGCCGTCGCCGACCTCGGTCACCACGCCGGCGGCCTCGTGGCCGAGCAGCAGCGGGTACGGCGCGGCGATGGTGCCGTCCACCATGGACAGGTCGGAGTGGCAGACGCCGGCCGCCCGGATCGCTACCCGTACCTGCCCGGTGTCGAGGTCGGGCAGGTCGACCTGCTCGACGCGCGGGGGAGTGCCAGCGGCCCTGGCCACGAGGCCCCTCACCGCTGGATCGCCTTCAGCTCGCAGAACTCCGCCAGCCCGTGGGTGCCCAGCTCGCGGCCGAGGCCGGACTGCTTGTAGCCGCCGAACGGTGCCAGGGGGTTGAAGGGTGCGCCGTTGATGTCGACGGCGCCGGTGCGCAACCGGCGGGCCACCTGCACCGCGCGTTCCTCGTCGGTGGACCAGACCGCACCGGCCAGCCCGTAGCGGGAGTTGTTGGCCACCCGTACGGCGTGGTCGTCGTCGTCGACCGGGATGACCGCCAGGACTGGCCCGAAGACCTCTTCCTGGGCCAGGGCGCCGTCCGGGTCGACGTCGGCGATGATCGTCGGGGCGACGAACCAGCCGCGCTGCGGCACCGGGGCGTCCGGTCCGCCGGCGACGAGTCGGCCGCCGTCGGCCAGGCCCCGGGCGATGTGTTCGCGTACCCGGTCGCGTTGCTGCGCGGAGACCAGGGGGCCGAGTCGGGTGGCCGGGTCGAAGGGGTCGCCGAGCCGGTAGCTGGCGACCGCCGTGGCGGCCAGGTCGAGGGCTTCGTCGTAGCGGTCGCGGTGCACCAGCATCCTGGTCCACGCGGTGCAGGTCTGCCCCGAGTTGAGCATCGCGTTGCCGACGCCCACCTTGATCGCGGCGGTCAGGTCGGCGTCGTCGAGGATGACGTTCGCCGACTTGCCGCCGAGTTCCAACGCGACTCGGGCGATCCGGTCGGCGGCCAGGTGCGCGATGCGTCGGCCGGTGGCGGTGGAGCCGGTGAAGGAGACCAGGTCCACGTCGGGGTGGCCGGCGAGAGCCTCGCCGACGATCGGCCCGGTGCCGGTGACCAGGTTGACCACGCCCGGTGGCAGGTCGGCGGCGTGGATGGCGTCGAAGAGCAGGTACGCGGTCAGCGGGGTCAGCTCGCTCGGCTTGAGCACCAGCGTGCATCCGGCCGCGAGCGCGGGGGCGAGTTTGGCGACGATCTGGTGCAGCGGGTAGTTCCACGGGGTGATCGCCCCGACCACGCCGACGGGTTCGTGGACCACCAGCGAGTTGCCCACGGTCTGCGGCGCCGGCGGCTGGGCGGCCAGGTCGACGTAGCTGCGCAGGACGGTCAGTGGCAGTCCGACCTGGACGCGGGTGGCGATCTTCAGCGGGGTGCCGAGTTCGGTGGCGACGGTGCGGGCGATGTCGTCGCCGCGGGCGGTCAACTCGGCGTGCAGCCGGTCGAGGTGGGCGGCCCGGTTGGCGGGGTCGGTCGCGGCCCAGCCCTCGAAGGCAGCCCGGGCGGCGGCCACCGCTCGGTCGACGTCGTCGGCCGTGCCGGCCGGGACCGTGCCGATGACCTGCTCGGTGCTGGGGTTGTGCACCTCCAGCGACTGCCGGCCCTCGGCGGGCACCCAGCCTCCGTCGAGGTAGAAATCGGTCCGTACGGATTCCATGCGCCTCCACCTCGACCTAAAACTAGCGGTGCAAGTTTGGACTCTAGTGCGTCCGGCCCTCCGGCGGGAGGGGTGCAAGTGGACCTACGAGGCGCTCGTAGGTGTGCGACAGCCCTTCGATGAGTGCCTCCAGGCCGAGGGCGAACGCGCCCTCGTCGACGCGCTGCTGGTGCTCGGCCAGGCGGTGGGCCTGGCTCAGGTGTGGGTACTGCTCGGCGTAGAGCCCCGGGTCCTCCACGAAGCCCCGTGCGAAGGACCCGAGCGCCGAACCCGTCACGAAGTAGCGCATGAGCGCGCCGATGTGCGTCGCCCGGGCTGGCGGCCAACCCGCCGCGACCAGCCCGCCGTAGACCGCGTCGGCCATGGCCAGTGCCGCCGGACGTCGACCGGGACCCTGGGCCAGGTGCGGCACGATGTTCGGATGCGCCGCCAGGGCGGCCCGGAACTCGTACCCCCAGCGACGCAGTGCCTCCCGCCAGTCGACCTCGCCGAAGAACGACACGTCCACCTGGCCGGTGATGCTGTCCGCGACCGCGTCGAGGATCTCGTCCTTGGTGGCGAAGTGGTTGTACAGCGAGGGCCCGCGTACGCCGAGCGCGGCGGCGAGCCGCCGGGTGGAGAACGCGTCGAGTCCGTCGGCGTCGATCAACGCGGCGGCGGTCTCGACGATCCGCTCCCGGCTGAGCAGCGCCTGTCGAGGCCGGGGCATGGGCGTCCTCCTTCGGATCGGTGGCTCGCGGGGAACTGTCGCACACCGGGGTCTGGACAGCATAAAACTTGCAGCGCTAGTTTAATCGCATGGACCTTCACCTCTCCGCCGAGCAGGTCGCGGTCCGGGAACTCGCCGCCGACTTCGTCAACCGCGAGGTGGTGCCGCACGCGGCGACCTGGGACCGGCGCGAGGCGGTCGACCCCGGCATCGTCGGCAAACTCGGCGACGTCGGCTTCCTCGGCCTCACCATCGACGAGGAGTACGGCGGATCCGGCGGCGACCATCTCGCGTACTGCCTGGTGCTGGAGGAACTCGGCCGAGGCGACTCCGCCGTACGCGGCATCGTGTCGGTCTCCCTCGGCCTGGTCGCCAAGTCGATCGCCACTCACGGCAGCCCGGAGCAACGCGAACAGTGGCTGCCCGCGCTCTGCTCGGGCACTGCGCTCGGCTGCTTCGCCCTGACCGAACCGGACAGCGGCTCGGACGCGGCGGCGCTGACCACCCGCGCGGTCCGCGACGGCGACGACTGGCTGCTCACCGGCCGCAAGACGTTCATCACCAACGGCACCACCGCCGACGTCGTGCTGCTCTTCGCCCGCACCGGCGGCCCAGGTCACCGGGGCATCACCGCGTTCCTGGTGCCCACCGACAGCCCTGGTCTGTCCCGATCCGAGATCAAGGGCAAGCTGGGCCTGCGCGGACAGGCCACCGCCGAACTCGTCCTCGACGGCGTACGGGTGCCCGACACCGCCCGCCTCGGCGAGTGCGGTGCCGGTTTCCGGCTGGCGCTGGGCACCCTCGCCAAGGGACGCATGTCGGTCGCCGCCGGATGTGTCGGCATCGCCCAGGGCTGCCTGGACGCCGCCGTCGACTACGCCGGCACCCGCACCCAGTTCGGCAAACCCATCGCCGGACACCAACTCGTGCAGCAACTGCTGGCCCGCATCGCCGTCGACACCGCTGCGGCGCGGCTGCTGGTCTGGCGGGTGGCCGACCTGATCGACCGGGGTCAGCCGTACGCCACCGAGGCGTCGATGGCCAAACTGTTTGCCAGCGAGGCCGCCGTGCGTGCGGCCAACGACGCCATCCAGGTCTTCGGCGGGTACGGCTACATCGACGAGTACCCGGTCGGCAAATACCTGCGCGACGCTCGTGTCACCACCCTCTACGAGGGCACCAGCCAGATCCAGCAGCTACTCATCGGGCGGGCGCTCACCGGCGTCAACGCCTTCTGACCGAAAGGAACCGTGAGCACATGGACTTCGGGCTGTCCGACGAGGAACGGGCCATCCGCGACACCGCCCGCGACTTCATCACCCGCGAGGTCATGCCGCTGGAGCAGGAACTGTTGCGCCGGGAACGGGCCCACCAGCCCGGCCTGGAACCTTCCGAGCTGCGCGAGTTGCAGCTCAAGGCCAAGAAGTTCGGCTTCTGGGGCCTGGCCACGCCGCAGGAGTACGGCGGCATGGACCTGCCCGCCGTCATGCAGTCGCTGATCTGGACCGAGATCGGCCGCACCTTCGTGCCGTTCCGCTTCGGTGGCGAGGCCGACAACATCCTCTTCTACGCCACCGAGGAGCAGCGGCAGGAGTTCCTGCTGCCCACCATCGCCGGTGAACGGAACTCCTGCTTCGCCATCACCGAGCCGGGGGCTGGCTCGGACGCCGCAAACATCCGCTTCCGCGCCCGCCGTGACGGCGACGACTGGATCCTCAACGGCGAGAAGACCTTCATCACCGGCGGCAACGAGGCCGACTTCGCCATCGTCATCGCGGTCACCGACCCCGAGCGGGGTGCCCGCGACGGCGGGGCGACGGCCTTCCTGGTGGACCGGGCGATGGGCTGGCGGTCGGAGTTCATCCCCACCATGGGCGAGGGCGGCCCGGCGTCGCTGTTCTTCGACGACGTACGCGTACCGCACCGCAACATCCTCGGCGAGGTGGGCCAGGGCTTCACCCTCGCCATGCAGTGGATCGGCAAGGGCCGCTACACCATCCCCTCACACGCCGTCGGCATCGCCGAACGCGCGCTGCGGATGGCCATCGACCACGCCAACACCCGGGAGACCTTCGGCACCAAGATCGGCACCAACCAGGCCATCCAGTGGATGATCGCCGACTCGGAGACCGAACTGGAAGCCGCCCGCTGGCTCATCCTGCGGGCCGCCTGGACGGTCGACGCCGGAATGGACCCCAGGCACGCCTCCTCGATGGCGAAGCTCTACGGCGCGGGCATGGTCAACCGGGTGGTCGACCGGGTCATGCAGATCCACGGCGGCATGGGCTACACCCGGGAACTGCCGATCGAACGCTGGTACCGGCAGGTGCGGCTGTATCGGATCTTCGAGGGCACCGACGAGATGCAACGACTGATCATCTCCCGTGACCTGCTGCGCGGTTACACCAAACTCGGAGGACACCTGGGATGAGGAGCTTCGCCAGCATCGACGAGTTGGCCGACGCGGTCGGTGAGCGGCTCGGCCCCGGCCCGTGGTTCCCGGTCGACCAACACCGGGTCGAGTTGTTCGCCGACGCCACCGACGACCACCAGTGGATCCACCTCGACCAGGAACGGGCGGCGGTCGGGCCGTACGGCGGCACCATCGCCCACGGTTACCTGACGCTCTCCCTGCTGCCCGCCCTGGTCGGTCAGCTGTACCGGGTGGACGGGGTACGGATGGGGATCAACTACGGCCTCAACCGGGTCCGCTTTCCCGCGCCGGTACGCGTCGGCAGCGCGGTGCGGGTCGTCGCCACCATCGACCAGGTCACTGCGTTCGACGGCGGGGCGCAGCTGGTCGCCACGGCGACCGTGGAGAGTGACGGTGGCGGCAAGCCGGTCTGCGTGGCCGAGACGGTGAGCCGGCTGTACACCGAACCGCCCCGATGACCGCGCTCTCCCCGGCGACCGTGCTGGCCGGGGCCGCCATTCGGCACGCCGACACCGTTGCCGTCGTCGACGGTCGGGTCCGCGTCACGTACGCCGAACTGTGGTGGGAGGCCCGCTGCTACGGCGCCGGGCTGCGTGCCGCAGGGGTACGCGGCGGTGACCGGGTGGCCCTGCTGGCACCGAACGTGGTCGACTTTCCCCGGGTCTACTTCAGCGCCCTCGCCGCCGGTGCCCTCGCCGTGCCGATCGGTGTGCCCGCCGGGCCGCAGGCGGTCCGCCTGGCACGGGACGCGAGGGTGCTCGTCTGTCACACCTCGCAACTGGCCGCCGGGCGGCGGGTCAGCGCACGGGCCGACGTGCCGCTGCTCACCGTCGGCCCGGCCCGGGGCCCGTCCGGCGTACCCCGGCTGGAAGACCTCGGTGACCCGGTTCCCGGCCGCGCCACCGCCTTCCCGGACGTCGACGCCGACCCGGCCGGCGCAACCGAGACCGAACCGGACGACACCGACGTGGTGCTCAGCTGTCTGCCGCTGGGTGGCCGGTTCGGCCAGGGTGTCGCGTTGACCGGCACCTTCCGGGCCGGGGCGACGCTGGTGCTGCTGAGCCGCTTCACCGGCCCGGCGGCGCTCGACCTCATGCTCCGCGAGGAGGTCACCGTCTTCCACGGCACGCCGGCGATGTACGCGGCCCTGCTCGACGCGGCACGGGGCCGGCAGACCCTGCCCCGGCTGCGTCGCTGCGTCAGCAGGGCACCCCTACCGCCGTCCCTGCGACAGCGGTTCACGACCGTCTTCGCCACCGGCGTCGACGTGGCCGGGGGAGAGTCGTCATGGCGCGGCGGCCGACGGTGCAGGCACCGATGGCGGTGTACGGCAGCTCGGTGACCGAGTCGATCAGCGCCCGTGCAGCCGGCCCACCTGGCCTGCTGCCATTCGTCGACGAGAGACTCCTGGGCGCCGCTGGCTAAGGGCGCCGGGTAGCGCGTACGACGACGTCGTGGAGGCGGACCTCCCGCCCTCCGTGGCCGACGAGCGTCCGGTGGCACTGCTCGGCAGTGACGACCTCCCAGGCGGTGTCGTCCAGCCGAGCCGTGACGGCCGCGGCGGTGGCCGACGCCTCAGCCGGCGGGTGCTGCCCGGACCCGTGCCCGTGCCCCTGGCCGTGCCCTTGACCGTGGCCGTGTGCAGGGTCGTGGTCGTGCCCCGGGGCGCCGTCGGTCGTGTCGTGGGTGTGCAGGTGGCCGACGATCAGCAGGGTGCCGCCCGGGGCCACCCATCCGGCGATCCGGTCGTAGAACTCCAGCTGTGGCATCGCCGGATGGGCGTAGTGAGTCGTCACCAGGTCGAACCGCTCGCCCGGATGCCAGACGCTCAGGTCCGCCTCGACCCACCGCAGGTGCTCGGACACGCCGCTCGCGGCCGCGCGTTCGGCGGCACGGGCGAGGGCCTCGGAGGAGATGTCGGCTGCGGTCACCTGCCATCCGCGTCGGGCGAGCCAGATCGCCTCGGCACCGGAACCGCACCCCGCGTCCAGCGCCGTACCCGGCACGAGTTCGCTGGTCTCCCGAGCAAGGTACGGGTTCGGCGGGTTCGCGGCCATGGATCCGGTGCCGGCGGCGCTTGCCTGCCGCCAGTGCTGCTCCCAGTACGCCTTGTCGAAGCCGTGGGTCATCGGGTCGTCCTCCTCCGTGCGTCCTGCCTGCTTCGGCGATGGTGACAAGCGCGAAGCCGGACGGCAAAGCCCGTTGCCGAATGGCAAACTGGGGGCATGGACGAGGCGGCGGACCGCACGCTCGACGCGGTCGGGGCGAGGCTGAAGCAGCTACGACAGCGCCGCGACGTCACCCTGGCCGACCTGGCCGCCGAGACGGGCATCTCCACCAGTACGCTCTCCCGCCTCGAAGCCGGCCTGCGGCGGCCCACCCTGGAACAACTCCTGCCGCTCGCCCGTGCCTACGGGGTGACCCTCGACGAACTCGTCGACGCGCCGCCGACCGGCAACCCTCGGATCAATCTGCGCCCGATCGCCTGCCGCGACGGATCCACCATCCTGCCGCTGACCCGCAGGCCCGGAGGCATCCAGGCCTACAAGTTCATCCTCCCGACAGGGGACGACGACGCCGAGCCCGACCTGCGCACCCATGAGGGTTACGACTGGGTCTACGTCCTCAACGGCACCCTGCGCCTGGTCCTGGGCGAGCACGACCTCATCCTCCGACCCGGAGAAGCCGCGGAGTTCGACACTCTCACCCCGCACTGGTTCGGTGCCACCAGCGCCGGCCCGGTCGAGTACCTCAGCCTCGTCGGCCGGCAGGGCGAACGCGTGCACGTCCGGGCAGCACCCAAGGCCCGGGCGGCCGAGTAGCCGACAACGGCAGTCAGCTCAGGCGTTGTCGAGCACGAAGGCCCGCATGAGTTCGGCGCACTCGGCCGCATGGGTTTCCAGCAGGAAATGTCCGCTGTCGTAGACGTGTGCGTCCATGCGTTCGAGGGCGCGGTGGTAGGCGAGAACCTCGTCGACGTCGAAGTACGGGTCGTGTCGTCCCCACAGCACGAGCGCCGGCGGCTGGTGGGTGCGGTGGTAGTCGGCGATCTCGTCGAAGCGGGCGACGTGATTGGCGTAGTCGGTGAAGAGCGCGAACTGCGCGTCGATGTTGCCGGGACGGCTCATGCGCGCCCAGTCGAGGTGCCACGCTTCGGGCGCGTACAGGGTGCGTAGGTTCTCGGGCAGCCCGGCGAGGTACTGGTCGCGGATGCCGGCGAAGTTCAACCAGTCCGGCAGAGCGGCGCGGTTGTCCTCGGTCGGGTCGGCCCAGTACGCCCTGGCGCTGTCCCACTGTTCGCCGAGGCCGTCGTCGTGCGCGTTGCCGCTCTGGACGATGAGGCCGCGGATCCGTGCCGGGGAGCGGGTGGCCAGGTGGTAGCCCACCGGTGCGCCGAAGTCGTGCAGGTAGACGAAGAAACGATCGACCGCGAGCTGGTCGAGGAGGTCCTCGATCGTCTGCGCGAGGTTGCCGAAGGTGTAGTCGTAGTGGTCGATGGTCGGCGACGACGACATACCGAAACCCGGCAGGTCGGGCGCGATGACGTGCGCGACGTCGGCGAGGGTGGGCATGACCGCGCGGAACGTGTGCGACGAACTGGGAAACCCGTGCAGCAGCAGTACGGTCGGTAGGTCGGGCCGCCCGGCCTCGCGGAAGAACACCGACAGGCCGTCGACGTCGGCCTGTCGATGGCGGACCTTCTGGATTGCCTGCATCGCGTCCTCCTTGATGCACCGGCGCGAACCGCCATGCCGCACTGACCAACCCATCGTGGCTGGCTTGAGCCGATATCGCCCGACCGCCTCGCCATCTGTATCAGGATTAGCCCATACATTTTGCACCTCGCCGCTGGTCCGACGGCTGCGGTCCAGCGATGAGAAGGGCGTGAGGATGAGAGGTGTCGTCTACCGCGACGTGCGCAGTGTCGACGTGTGCGAGGTACCCGAGCCGACGGTGCAGGAGGAGACCGACGCGGTCGTGCAGGTCACCTCCACCGCGCTGTGCGGCACGGATCTGCACATGTACGACGGGCGAACGGGCGCCCAGCCCGGCCTCGTCCTCGGTCATGAGCCGTTGGGTGTGGTCGTGCGGGTGGGATCGGCGGTGCAGACGGTGCGTCCGGGGACGCGGGTGGTGGTGCCCACCCACCTGTTCTGCGGTGTCTGCGCCATGTGTGCCCGTGGCCTGTCCGCGTTGTGCCTTCGGGCCCGGCCCGGCGGTCCGGGCGCCGCCTACGGCTACGTGGGCATGGGCCCGTATCCGGGGGCACAGGCCGAACTGCTGCGTGTGCCGTGGGCCGACGCGAACTGCCTGCCCGTGCCGGGCGAGCCGGGTGACGCGTACGAGGACGATTTCGTGTTGCTCGCCGACGCGTTCGTCACCGGCTGGCACGCGGCGGCCACCCTCGCCGACGTCCACGCCGGGGACACCGTGGCCGTGTTCGGCGCCGGCACGATCGGACTGCTCGCCGCGTACTCCGCCGGCCTGCTCGGCGCCCGCACCGTGTACAGCGTCGACCACGTCGACGCCCGGCTGAACAAGGCCGAAGAACTGGGGGCCGTACCCATCGACTTCCGCCAGGGGGATCCGGTCGAGCAGATCCGCGCGGACCGGGCCCGCGACGGCCTGCCGCTGGGGGAGGAGAAGCTGCCGGGTGTGGACAAGGTGATCGACGCGGTCGGCTTCCAGGCCCACGACCGGGCCCACCCCGACCGGGAGCGCGCCGACCAGGTTTTGGCCGACGCGGCCCGCCTGGTCGATCCGGGTGGCGCGATCGCCGTCGCCGGTGTCTACCCGGAGAAGGACCTCACACCCCAGGCGGGGGGCACCAGCGACGGGCACCTCAACGCACCGTGGGGCACGTTCTTCGCCAAGGGCGTCGCGGTGCGATTCGGGCGTACCCATGATCGCCGCTACACCCGGCTGCTGCGTGACCTGGTGACCGCCGGCCGGGCCCGACCCGGCAGGATCATCACCCACCACGGCAGCCTGGACGACGCCCCCGACTTCTATCGACGGTTCGACCAGCGGCAGGACGTGATCAAGGCGGTTCTGCACCCCTGACGAGACAGCGCAGCCGCCCCTGCGCGGGTCACGCAGGGGCGGCGGGTCAGCGTACGGCTACCGGCCGGCGCACAGCGCGGCGTCGAACGCGTCGAGAACCTGGAAGATGCCGTCTTCCACCGGGCTGGAGTCGGCGGTCACCACGAGGGTCACGGCGCGGCCGTCCGCGGTGATCGCGGTGCGGCTGGAGTATCCGTCGATGTCGCCGCCGTGTCCCCACGCCCGACCGCCGCAGCTGAGGTCGAAGCCGACGGTGCCGAGACCGTAGTGCCACACCAGGTCGGGCAGTGCCTCGCCGCCGGGGTAGAACGGGTTGCCGGTACGCATCTGTGCCAGCGTCGCCGGCTTGATCAGCTTGCCGTTCTGCAACGCCACCAGGAACCGGTTGATATCGCTCGGCGTGGAGATCATCTGCCCGGCGGCCCAGCCGATGGAGGGATCCAGCCGGGTGATCTCGGTCCAACGCCCGGTCTCGGGGTGGGGGAGGTAACCGTTCGCGTGCGGCCGGCGGATGCCCTGGTCGCCGACGCCCGGCCAGTAGGTCTTCCGCAGCCCGGCCCGGTCGAGGATCTTCTTGGTGATCACTTCACTGATCGGCCGTCCGGTGACCTTCTGCACGAGCAGGCCGGCCAGGATGTAGTTGGTGTTGCTGTAGTGCATCGTCGTGCCGGGCACCGGGCTCGTCGGTTCCTTGGCGAATGCCGAGTCGAGCAGGTCGCGCGGCTCGAAGTACCGGTCGCGCCACTCGAAGACGTGCGGCATGTCGTAGCCGGGCAGACCGCTGGTGTGGTCCAGCACGTGCCGGACCGTGATGTTCCGCCCGTCGAAGCCCGTGCCGCGAACGAGCCCCGGCAGGTACGTCTTGACCGGCTCGTCGAGGCTGACCTTGCCCTCGTCGACAAGCTGGAGGACGGCGACGGCGGCGTACATCTTGGTGTTGCTCGCCATGCGGACGTACCCGTCGGTGGGGACCTTCGCCCTGGTGCGAAGGTCGGCGACCCCGGCGGTGTAGTTGGTGATCCGACCGTTGCGGTCACGTACCGAGGCGAGTGCCCCGGGTGCGACACCGGCCCGCACCAACTCGTTCAGACTCGCCTGGATGGTGTCCTTCTGCGGTTTGGCTGCCGCCGGATCAGCGAGCCGTACGCCGACCACGCCGAACCCGATCATTGCGAAGGCCGCCAGCAGCGCCGTGCCCCGTCGGGCGGCACGGACCCCCTTGCGTCGGGCGCCGGACTTCTCGGTAGCTTGCGGTGACACAGAACCTCCCTGGGAATTTTCGGATCGGACGCGACGTGCATCGATCCGCGAAACGAACTCCGTGCCGTCCTGACTCGCGTTCACTCCTTCACGCCGATGCTGTCGACCGGCGGGGTGCGCAGGAGGGCGCCGATGGGAAGGACGGTGGTGGCCAGCGCGAGCAGCGCGGTGCCACCGATGATCGATATCCAGCCGGCGGTCGGGACGTAGGGCACCGGTTGCCCGGTCAGCGTCCGGACCACCGAGACCAACGTGACAGCGGCGATCGCGCCGCCGATGAGCAGTGACGTGCCGAGCAGGCCGACCTGTTCGGCGTGCACCATCCGCTTGACCTGACGCCTGGTCACGCCGACCAGGCGAAGCAGGGCCAGTTCGCGGCCCCGGGCCAGCGCGGCCATGACCATCGTGTTGGCGGCCGCCAGGGCGGCGTAGCCGACCATGACGCCGATGAGCAACTTGTTCAGCCAGGCGCTGATCGCCAGATCCTTCGCCAGCTCACCGTTGATCGCCGCCGTGTCGATCAGGGCGCTGCCCGGGTGACGGTCGACTAGGTCGGCGAGGGCGGTGGCGTCCGCCTCGGTCCGGATCAGGACCTGGTCGTCGAGGTCGGTCGCGGTGTGACCGTCGACCGTTTCCCGGTTGAGGGTCACGTCACCGAAGCCGAGGCCGCGTTCGTAGAGGGCGACGACCCGCAACGTCACCGGCGTACCGTCGCCCAACCACATCGAGACCCGGTCGCCGAGTTTCGCCCCCTGAGACGAGGCCTGAAGAGTCGACAACGCCACGGTCGCGCCACGAAGGTCGGCGAGCCGGCCCTCGGTGACCTTGAGGTCCAAGGTCTCGTCGGCGCCGTCGGGGTCGATGCCCTGCGCACCGACGGCCTGGGGCTCACCCATCACCCGCGTGATCACCGAGGTACGCCGAATGCCGGTCGCGGCGATCACTCCGGGCACCCTGCGGGCGTCCGTCACGGCGGTTTCCGCAAGCCCGACCGCCGACACCAGCGCGTGTTGGGCCAGCATCCCGTCACGGCTCTGGGCGATGGTCTGTTGTTGCAGGTTGTCCTGGAGGAACCAGACCGAACCGCCGAAGCCCACCGACAGCACCAGCGCGGTCAACACGGTCACCATGCCCTGCGCGTTCGCCCGCAGATTCGCCGCGGCCAGATATCCGCTGTCTCGCCAGACGGCACGCAACACCGGGCCGAGTGCCTGCGCGGCGTACCGGTTGATCCACGGCGCGAGCAGGGCGGCGGCGAGTACGAGGACGTACACCATGCCGAGCGCCGCACCGAGTGCGGCCGGTCCTCGGGCAGCCGTGGTGACCATGGTGAGCGCGCCCCCACCGCCCAGCGTGAGCAGTCCGACGATCAGCCGGATCCGGCTGTTGCGCGGCGGCTCCACGGAGACCTCGCCGAGTGCCTCGGTCGGGCGGATCCGTACCGTGCGTCGGGCGGCGATCAGTGCCGCCGTCACCGCCACCAGCACCGTCGCGACCGTCACCGCAACGGCGGAGAGCACGCCACCGCTGAGCGGGAAGCCGTCGGGGATGAACCCCCGCGCGATCAACTGCCGGTGCACCCGGTCGGTCACGAACAGCCCGGCGGGTATGCCCAGCACGACCGCGACGATGCTCAGTTGCACGACTTCGGCGAGGATCATCAGCCGTACCTGGCCCGGCGTTGCCGCGATCGCCCGCAACAGGGCGAGGTCGCGGCGGCGGTGACGGACCGCCAGCCCGACGGTGCCGGCGACGACGAACACGACGAGCCCCGCCACGTAGCCGCCGAAGATCGCGCCGAGCTGGACCAGCAGGTCACGCGCCGCGAGGGCCTCGGCCTGCTCCAGGTTCCCGCGTTCGGCGCCGATGTACACCTTCGCCCCGGCCTCGGCGGACAGTTCTCGGACCTCGGTCGCCACGGCGGACGGGTCCGTGCCGGGTGCCGTCACGATCCCGATCGCTGCGGCCTGGCCCGAGTGCGGGCTCAGCGTGGCGGCATGGCGGTCGGTGAAGAAGAGGGCGGACGGCCAGTCGCCGTCGACCGCGCGTTCCACCACGCCACTGACCTTGTACTCCTGGACTCCACCACGGACGAGGACCGGAATCCGGTCGCCCGGGCGTACCTCGGCCTCGGCCGCCTTGGCGAGCCGGATGTCGATGGCGACCTCGTCGTCCGCGCCCGGCCGGCCGCCGGCGACGGTCCGGTAGGGCGTGAGCGCGGCACTGCTCCAACCGTGGGCGACCGTGTCCTGCGTCGCCACGGTCGGTACGACCGCCCGCAGCGAGTGGTCGACGGCGACGGTCGCGACTCCGGGCACCTGCCGGAGCTGCTCGGCCAACGCGACCGGCACCGTCCCACCTTCGGGCAGTGGCACCGTCGTCGTGATGGTCGTACCGTCGAACTCCTTACCGGTGATCGTGATGTCGCGGTGCGCGACGACGATGTCGGCGGCGGCGTACCGCTGGGTCGCGGGCGTGTAGCGCAACCCGGACTCGACCAGCACGCCCATCGACATCAGGATCATGACGCCGCAGGCGAGGGCGACGAGGGTGGCGACCGCACTTCCGATCCGGTGCCGCAGCATCCGGACAGCCAGTCCCAGCATGGTTCAGCTCCCCTGCGCGACGAGCTGACGACGCCCGAGCAGCGCCAACTGCTCGGCGATCCGCTCCGCACCCGGCTGCGGCATGTCCTGCACGATCCGGCCGTCCGCGAGGACCATCACCCGGTCGGCGTACGAGGCGGCCACCGGGTCGTGGGTCACCATGATCACCGTCTGCTGGTTCTCGTCGACCACCGACCGCAGCAGGGCCAGCACCTCGGCGGCGGTCTGCGTGTCCAGTGCGCCCGTCGGCTCGTCACAGAAGATCACCTCTGGGCGCATCGCCAGGGCCCGGGCGATCGCGACCCGCTGCTGCTGCCCGCCGGACAACTCGGCCGGCCGGTGGTGCAACCGATCGGCGAGCCCGACCCGCTCGACCACCTGTCCGAGCCACCCGGGATCGGGACGAGCGCCGGACAGCCGCAGGGGCAGGTGGATGTTCTCCTCGACGGTCAACGCGCCGATCAGGTTGAAGGCTTGGAAGACGAAGCCGATCCGGCTGCGACGTAGCTTGGTCAGCTTCGTCTCCGACAGTCGCGACAGCTCCTGGTCACCGATCCACACCTGCCCGGACGTGGGCCGGTCCAGACCGGCCGCGGTCTGCAGCAGCGTGCTCTTGCCGGAGCCGGACGGCCCCATCACCGCCGTGAAGGTGCCACGGTGGAACTCCACGTCGACGCCGGCGAGCGCGGTGACCGCCTGTGGGCCGGTGCCGTAGGTGCGGGTGAGTTGTCCGACGCGGACCGCCGGTTCGGCGGATTGTCCAACGTAGGCGGGCATGAGTATCGGCCTCTCCGTGTATCTCAGCAGGTTGAGTACACGAAAAAGCTATGGCGATACCGGTCGATGATCGATCTAGCGTACGGGCCAACCGTGGTACAGCAGGCTGTACTAACTACGGCCCTGGGTGTCCTTGAGGTACCGCAGGACGGCTGTCACCCGCCGGTCGGCACGGTCGTCCGGCGCGAGGCCGAGCTTGGCGAAGATGTTGCGGATGTGCTTGTGCACGGCACCTTCGGTGACGAAGAGCCGTTCCGCGATCGCGGTGTTGCCGAGTCCTTCGGCCATCAGGGCGAGCACTTCGCGCTCGCGTGCGCTGAGCAGGCTGAGCGTACTGTCGGGACGGCTCCGGGCGAACAGTTGACTGACGACCTCCGGATCGATCGCCGTGCCGCCCTCGGCGACCCGGTGCAGCGCGCTGAGGAATTCCTCGACCCGGCCGACCCGTTCCTTGAGCAGATAGCCGAGCCGTGTCGCCCCTTCGGCCAGCAGGTCGGTGGCGAACGCCTGCTCGACGTACGCCGAGAGGACCAGCACCGCGAGGCCGGGATGGCGGCGGCGGGCCTCGACGGCGGCGACGATGCCCTCGTCGGTGTGCGTGGGTGGCATCCGGACGTCGACGATCGCCACGTCCGGCCGGAAGGTGTCCACGGCCGACAGGAACGTGGCCGGTGAGTCGGTGGTGGCGACCACGTCGAGGGCTTCGGCCCGCAGCAGCAGCGCCAACCCCTCGCGCAGCAGGGCGTCGTCCTCGGCGATCACGATCCGCACATCAGCTCCACGAGTATCGTCGTCGGCCCACCGGGTGGGCTGGTCAGGGTGAACCGGCCGTCATGGGCCTCGACCCGCCGTCGGATGCCGCCGATCCCTGAGCCCCGACGCTCGTCGGCACCGCCGCGACCGTCGTCGGTGATCGACAGGTACAACCGGTCGGCGTCGCGCCGGACGGTGACGGCCGCCGCGCCGGCTCCGCTGTGCCGGGCGACGTTGGTCAACGCCTCCGCCACCACGAAGTACGCCGTCGCCTCGACCGATGCGGCGCACCTGCCCGGTACGTCGACCTCGACCGTGCACGGCACGGCGCTGCCGGCGGCCAGTCCGTGCAGCGCACCGGCGAGCCCCCGGTCGTCGAGCACCGGCGGCAGGATGCCGCGCACCACGGTACGCAGTTCCGCGAGCGCCGACTCGGCCGCGTCCTGGGCCCGGTCCAGCACCTCCGCTGCCTGCGCCGGATCACGGGCCAGCGCCCGCCGGGCGGCGCCGAGCAGCACGGTGACCGCGACCAGCCGGTTCTGCGCCCCGTCGTGCAGGGAACGCTCGATGCGGCGCAACTCGACCGCATGCGCGTCCAGCGCGGCGGCGCGGGTGGCGGTCAGCTCGGCGATCCGCAACGAGGCGTCGACGTCGCGCGGCGGTGCCAGTAACCGTCGTCCCGGCAACGCCTGTAGGCGGGCCATCCTGGGGCCGAGCGCCACGGCCACGGCGAGCCAGCCGACACCGATCAGCGCGACCACGAGCGCGTCGAGCAGCCCGTCGATGCGCCAGACGACGAGACCCGGGCCACCCATGTCCGGCGGCAGCAACCAGAAGTAGAGCGGGAACAGCAGGTTCTGCACGGCCGAGAGGGGCAGCGACAACCCGATCACGCCCAGCGCGAAGCCGACCGTGCCGTGCGTGACCACGAACACACACTCGCGCCGCATCCACGGATCGCGCAGGGCTTCCCGCGCTCCGGTGGGTACCGGTGGCGGCTCGGGCAGCGGGAACCCCGACCGTGACAGCCGGGCCCGTTCCCGTCCGGCGGCCGACCGCACCGCCTTCAACGCGGACGGGATCCCCAGCAGGCCGATGCCGACCACGCAGGCCAGCGCCACCACGACCAGCAGCAGCAACGCCGCCGACGCCAGGATCGCCGTACCGAGGCCACCGACGAGCTGTTCCAGGGCGTCGACGGATATCCGTACGCGCTCGCGCACGTACCGCCGTACCGCGCGCTCGCGATCCGGCCCGGCCACGGCGGAGGTTGCCACGGAATCCCCACCAGCGTCTGTGCCCGGCATGTGCACCTCCCCGGCACCAGACGATAGGCGACGGCGGTCGGAGCCGGCCCACGACGGTGCGAAAGGTACAGCCTGCTGTACCCGGGTCGGGTGGCTGACTGGATCGTCGGCGGCCTACCGGGCACCTAGCGTTGTGGTCATCGTCAACCACACCCCAGGGAGCAGTCATGGCCGAACGTATCGCCCAAGCCGAGACCGTCGCCGCGCCGGAGGGCGGACGTAACCTGCTCCGTCCGGTGCTGTGGCTGCTGCTGATCGTCAGCGCCGCCACCAACGCCACCATGTCGTTCGCCGGTGCGAACGTACTCATCGGCGCCGGGTTCGGACTGGTCACCCTGGCCTCCGCGGTCGCGCTGGTCGTACACCACTACCGCCGTCGTCGCGGCTGAGAGCGACCGGCGGTACGGCGCGCGTCGGCCACGGAGCGGAGCTGGGCAGCATGGAAGATGCCGTGATCAGCGCGGCACCGCGACGATGAGATGGACCAGCCCGCCGGCCCGAAGGAGTCCGATGTCCATCCACGACGTACGTGTCGACGTCATGGAACCGGTCGAGTTCGCCCGGCTGGTCAAGCGCACCCCGATCGAGGAACTTCGTCAGGTCCTCAACGGTGAACGGCGGACGGAGATTCTCGACCACCTGATCGGCGGGATGCCTTCCGCATTCCGGCCAGAGGTCGCCGGCCGGACCCGGGCGGTGGTGCACTGGCGCATCGGCGACCGGCCCGATGGTGGGGTCGACAGCTACGAGATGGTCATCGCCGACGGGGTCTGTACGCTGTCGCCCCGCGCCGAGGGCAAGCCGCAGCTGACCCTGGACCTCGCTGCCGCAGACTTCGTCCGCCTGGTCACCGGCAACGCGCACGCGATCATGCTGGTGATGAAGGGCAAACTGCAGACTCGCGGCGACCTCGCGTTGACCGCTCGGTTCCCGAAGCTGTTCGCCGCCCCCCGGCCCTGAGCCGACGAGGTCCGACCGCGTCCGACGCGATCGGACCTCGCGTCAACCTTCGACGCCGGAGGTTCCCCTCAGCGGTACGGCATCATCGGGAACCAGCCCACCCCGAACATCGCGGGGACTCGCAGATCCCAGTAGACAACGGTGAAGACGCCCAGCATGAGCATCAACGCTCCGGTCACCACGGCGCTGCGCGAGGGGTCGGCCGCCCACTGCAGGAAACGACCCCGGGTGACGAGCACGATGATGGCGAACAGAACTGCCACGATCAGGATGTTGCCCAGGGACTGAAGGACGAACGCGAGTGCCCCGTTGAGCGGGTTCCCGGTGTCCACGGCCCAGTGGAACAGCTTGTTGAACAGCGGGTACGGCCTGCCGATGAGGAAGCCGCCGATCAGGGCACCGATGGTGACCACCCGCGCCACCGGGCGACGGGCGAACACGTCGGGGAGTATGCCGAGGGCGGCCAGGCCGAGGTAGGCCAACGCCAGCCCGATGAGGCCGAAGACGACGGACGACTGGATGAGCCGGACCGGCATCTCGCCGACGACCTCGGTCGACAGTTGCGGCAGCCGGTCACCGAGCATCACCCCGATCGCGCCGTACAGCGCGGACACGGACACCATTCCGACGGTCATCCAGGCGACCGGGCGCAGGAGCGCGGCGACGGTGTGCCGGACGATCCCGGTGCGTTCCGTACTGGCCTGGGTCAGCGGGCCGACCGACGCCATCATGGCGATGTTGCAGGCGGTGAAGGTGCCGGCCAGCCCGGACACGAAGGCGAAGAGAAGGCCGGCAGCCGTCCCGGTGATGGGAGTGGTCTTGGCGTCGTGGCCGAGCGCCGCGTTGGCCACGGTGTCGCCGATGACCGAGTCGACGAGTTCGAACGACCACACGACAGCCAGCAGGATTCCCCCGAGGACGGCGATCAGGGTTGCCCGCACCGGTGGCCGGGCTTTCGTCGTATGTATCGGTAGTGCCTCGCGGCTGTGCAGGTTGGCCATGTCGATCGTCCTTCCGTCGTGCTCTGTTCCGCGCACATAGCATCGGAGGTCAACGCGCGGCAGGCCTCTTGGATCGTGCGGACTTCGGCAACGATCAGCAGGCCACGATGGCTGTCGTGCCGGCCTTGCGAGAACTGTCCTCCTTTGGCACCGCAGGACTGTCCGAGTGGCCGATCCGCTGCCGCATCGACCGGCAGGAGGGTGACGGTGTGACGACCGTCTATTGACTGACCGCATCGAAGGAGCCGCGATGGACGCGCTGAGGAAAACCTCACTGGTCGCGGGTGGGTTCTATGTGCTCACCTTCGTCTCGATTCCGACCGTCGCGCTCTACGATCCGGTGCGCGAGGCGGACTACATCGTCGGCACCACCTCGGAAACCTCGGTCCTCGTCGGCGGTGCTCTTGAGTTGATCGTTGCCCTCGCCTGCATCGGCACCGCCGTCGTGCTGTACCCGGTGGTCAAGCGGCAGGGTGCAGCCCGCGCGCTGGGCTTCGTCAGCGTCCGGGTCCTCGAAGCAGCCTGCATCTTCGTCGGCGTCGCGGCTCTCCTGACGATCGTCGGTCTGCGGCGGGGCGGAGCCGGGGCGGAGGCGGTGGTCACCGGTCAGATGCTGGTTGCCTTCTACGACTCGGTCTTCCTGGTCAGCCAGAGCTTCATCCCGGTCCTGAACGCGTTGTTGCTGGGTTCCCTGTTGTACCAGTCACGCCTCGTGCCACGGATTCTTCCGGTGCTCGGGCTCGTCGGAGCGCCCCTGCTCCTCGCTTCCGACGTGTGCGTACTGTTCGGTCTCTGGGACCGCCTGTCGCCGGTGACGGCGATCGGGGCCCTGCCCATCGCCGTCTGGGAGTTCTCGCTGGGCGTCTACCTGATCGTCAGGGGCTTCCGGCCCTCCCCGGTCACTGCGGGGATGGTCACCGCCAGCACCCAACCCGCCCCGCAGGTCGACATCGTGACATAACTCGAAC
This sequence comes from Micromonospora sp. NPDC051196, assembly GCF_040682415.1. Taxonomy (NCBI): domain Bacteria; kingdom Bacillati; phylum Actinomycetota; class Actinomycetes; order Micromonosporales; family Micromonosporaceae; genus Micromonospora; species Micromonospora sp. NPDC051196. The sequence continues at coordinate 304,522 of NZ_JBFBAY010000004.1, read as the reverse complement.
AACGGCGTACGGTTTATCTCGAACATGAATGTTCGAGATTGGGGACGTCGTGGCCAGAACCGGCGAGCAGCTCCTGCGACGGTGGCCAGCGGCTCTGGGCATCCTGGTCGCGGTCGGTACCGTGCTCGGGATCGACCATGGTGGTGAGATCGCCTCCGTCGTGGCGGCGTCGGGGTTCGTCTATCTCGCGGCAGCTGCCGTCGGACGTCCCGGCGCAGCGTGGCCGGCGTTCGGTGTCACCTTCGTTCTCATCGGGCTCGGCCTTCGTACCGCATTCGATCCCGTGCTGTGGATATGCGTCGCCGCCGGCGCCCTCGCCGCCTTCGGGGCCCTCCGGGCGGGCCTGCGGCCGGTGTGGTCCCTGCCGATGCAGTCAGCGGCGATGCTCGTGCTCGCGGCGGCGGCGCTGCTCGCCGTGCGGGCCGACCACGTCACCGGCGGCATCATCGTCAGTGTCGCCCTGTTCGCGCACGCGGCCTGGGATGTGTGGCATCACCGTACGCAGCGCGTCGTCGTGCGCTCCCTCGCGGAATTCTGTGGCGTACTGGACGTGCTGGTCGGGGTAGGCGTACTCGTTGTCACCCTGACGGCGTGACGGCAAGCGCCGCAAGCACGGTGTCGCGTACGAGCCGAGTGGCGTCGTCCGCCGTCACATCGCCCCGATGCACCGCGCCGGCCGCCCCGTGCAGCACCGCCTGAATGGTCGTGAGCTGCCACAGCAGCGGCATGTCACGGCGAAACACCCCCTCGTCCCGACCGCGTTCGACGAGAGCGTGCATCCGGCGCGCCGGCTCCTCGTGCACGCGCCGCATCTCCTCCGGCGTCAGCGCGTCGCTCGCCGCTAGCACGATCGCGCCGAAACGGTACGTGAGCTGCCAGGTCGCCTCTAGCAGGCGGGCCATCGCGTCCCGTGGATCACCGTCGAGGTCGACCGCGCTTAGGGCCTGGTTCGTGCTCGCGATCACACGGAGGCTGACCGCCTCGACCAGCGCCGCGCGGGACGGAAAGTGACCATAGAGCGTGACCCGGCCTACGCCCGCAGCCCTCGCGATCTCGTTGACACTCACCGCCGGGTCGGCGGCGAGCAGGGCGGTTGCGGCGTCAAGGATCGACTCGACGTTGCGGCGCGCGTCCGCGCGCTTGGCGGTCACCCCGTCGATGGCCATTCCGCCTCATCCTGTTTCTCGAACACTGATCTCCCGCCGGACGGTTGTGAGCCGATCGGACAGGTGGCGCCCTGAAGTGCCACACCGGCGGAGGCAACCGTCACGGCCGACGGCCCGGCCAGGAGCAGTGCGATCGCAGTGGCGGCAACGAGGCGATGGCGGATCCGGGGGCGGGCCGGCGGGGCCAGCATCCGGCGTACCCGTTCGACCGCACCCGTCGCGGCGCCGAGTGCGTGCCGGGGGGTGCGGTCGGCGAGCCGCACGATCGCGGTGGCGACCGCCTGCCGCCCGTGGTGCTCACTCGCGCGGTCGTCGGCGAGATGCTCCACCAGCCGCCTGATCTCCCGTTCGGCGGTCTCGGCCATCGGCAGTCCCGGTAGCGCGCGGTGAAACGCGGCGGCGAGGGCGACGAGGAGGTGGTGCCGGCCGCGCAGGTGTGCGCGCTCGTGCCGCAGTACGGCCGCGAACTCGTCGGGGGTGAGGGCGTCGAACGCGGCGCTGGTGACGACGACCTTGCCCGGACGGCCGGGCAGGCAGTAGACCGCCGCCTCCGTGTGGTCGACGATCGTCCAACCATCGGCGTCCTGCCGGCTCAGCGGCAGCAGCGCGGCCAGGTGCCGGCGACGCCAGCGGCGGGCGGAGACGAACGTGCGGACGAAGCTGACCAGCAGGCGGGCGACCAGGATCGCGGTGGCCAGCAGCGCGGTCACCGCGAGGGCCCCGTGCAGTGCACCCATTCCCGCCAACGCCCGGACGCACGCCGTGACGATGCCGTCCAGGCCGGCGGCCAGCGCAGCCGGCGGTACGGCGACGAACAGCCCGGCGGAGAGGACGGCGACGGTGACGGACAGTTCCGCACCGAGCCACAGCCCGATCGTGAGGCGCGGCAGGGAGGTCGTCCACCGCCCGGTCAGGGCAGGACGGGCCAGCAGCGCCACCGAGGTCGCCCAGGCCAGCAGTACCAGACTGGTCACGAACTCGGCCTTCCGCGCTGATCCAGCAGCTCGCGCAGCGCCGCCGCCTCCTCGGGCCGCATGGCGTCCACGAACCGGGCCAGTGCGGCGTGCTGGTCGGCGGCCGAGGAGAGCGCCTCGGCCATGAGCTGTCCGACGTGCTCCTCCCGGCTGGCCTTCGGGCGGTAGCGGTAGGCCCGGCCGGCGAGTTCGCGGTCCGCCCAGCCCTTGCGGTGCAGGTTGTCCAGGACCGTCATCACCGTGGTGTAGGCGAGGTGGCGGTCCGCCATCGCGTCGACCATCTGCCGCACGGTGAGCGGCTCGGCCGCTGCCCACAGCGCGTCCATCACCACGGATTCCAGCGGACCCAGTGGGCGGTCGTTGCCCGGGTCCTTCCGTCGATCTCGGCTCACCGGTCGACCGTACCGTCGGTGGCGAGCAGCTTCGACCCGGCCGGAGTCGGGCAGGCACGCTCGCCGGCGAGGCGACGCCGCAGCGCCCAGGCGAGCAGGACGATCGAGGCCACGGCGAGTACGGGCTGCGCCGGAGCGAACCAGCTCATCGCCCCGCTGTAGCCCAGCGCGATCAGGACGATCTTGTTGCAGACGGGGCAGCCGACGGCGAACAGGGACAGGGCGGCCCCGGTCACGCCGGTCCGCGTCCCGGTGTGGCCCGCAGCCGGCCCGGTGGGCCCGACGTAGGTCGCCAGCAGCAGCCCGGACAGTACTGCGGTCACCACCAGCACCGGCCACGCCCACCAGGTGACGGCCACCTCGCGACCGAAGAAGGGGGTGTCGATCAGGGCGGTGGGAACGGCGATCGCCACCGTGGTCACCACGGCGCCGAGGATCGCCACCAACCATCGTCGAGCCGGCCAGGCCGCCCGGCCGGGCGTCACGTCGACCCCGGCCAGCCCGGCTGCGGACGGCAACGCGGCGGCCGGTGTCGCCGGGTCGGCGGTGGTGCTCTCCAGGCCGGCCGCCGGGTCGGCGGCGCTGCGACGGCGGCGGCGGTGTACCAGGACGGCTGTCGCGGCCAGCCCCACGACCAGGAGGACCAACTCGTCCGGTACGCCGCCGAGGGTGCCGGTGACCCATTCCTGCGCGGTGCTCTCGATGTCGGTCAGGCCGAAGCCGCCGGCCAGGCCGGCCGTGCCGTCGAAGGCCAGGAAGAACCCGCCCAGCGCGATGAAGAGCAGGCCGGAGAGGGTCGACGTGCTGTGCAGACGCAGCCGACCCACCGCGAACGACCGGCCCCGCAACCAGCGCCGTTCGGCGATGCGCCACCGGTCCCAGACGAGGGCGAGCAGCAGCAGGGGCACGGTCATACCCAGCGCGTAGACGGCCAGCAGGGCGCCCCCGATCGCCGGCCGCGCCGAGGTGGCGGCCACGGTGAGGATTCCACCCAGGATCGGACCGGAACAGAAACCGGCCAGCCCGTAGACCGCGCCCAACGCGAAGACCGACAGCGGGGAGTTCCCGGTGATCCGGCCCAGCAGCCGTTGCGCCGGCCCGAAGGCGAACCCCTTGCCGGCCAACTGCACGACGCCGAGCGCGATGATCGACCATCCGGCGACCAGGATCAGTGTGTCGCGGTGTTGGAAGAAGGCGTTGGCCACCACCGAGGACCCCACGCCGAGCGGCACCAGGACGGCGGCCAGGCCGAGGTAGAAGACGCCGGTGCGGGCGAGCAACCGACGCGGGTTCTGGAAGGCGTACGCGAAGAAGGCCGGCAGCAGCATGGCGCTGCACGGGCTGAGCAGGGCGAGTGCCCCGCCCAACAGGGCGGCCAGGTAACCGACCTGGCTCACGCTGCGTCCAGCTGCTTGTCGATGGCCTGCTTGAAGGCCTCGTACGGCTGGGCGCCGATGATGGGCGTGTCCCCGACGATGAAGGCCGGTGTGCCGGTGAGGCCCATCGAGGCGGCCTCCCGCCGGTCCTGGTCGATGGCCTCCCGGGTGACGGCGGAGGCCCGGTCGGCGTCGAAACGGGCCAGGTCCAGGCCGAGTTGCGAAGCGATGTCCCGCAGGGCGGCATCGTTGAGCGCTCCGCTGTTGACCCGGCGCTGCTTGGCGTACAGCGCGTCGTGGAACTCCCAGAACTTCCCCTGGGCTGCGGCGGCCCGAGCGGCGGCTGCGGCGGCCCGGGACTCGTCGCCGAGGTAGGGCAGGTCACGCCACTCGATGCGGACGAGCCCCTGGTCGACGTATTCCCGGATCAGCCTGGGTGCGGTCTCCCGGGCATGCTTGCCGCAGAACGGGCATTGGAAGTCGGCGTACTCGATGACCACGATGGGGGCATCGGGCTCGCCGAGCGCGACCGGATCGCCGGGTGCGCGCCGGGCCAGACCGGCGAAGGGATTCTCCTCCTGGCCGCCGGCCGTTCCGGCAGCGCCGGCAGCCGGGCCGGACGGCTTGTCGGTCGGCCTGGCGATGATCGCGAGGACCGCGACGATCGCGATGACCACGACGGGACCCAGCCAGCCGGCTGCCCTGCGAATCGGCGGGGTCTTCCCGGCACCCCCACGGGACGGCTTCATCGGTGCCTCCTCCAGTCCGATCCACAACTACTAGAAAGCCTAGTACTATGAAGCATAGTACTAGCACGGCTAGTAGGAGTGTGCGGCCCGGTGGTCGTCGCCGGAGGTGTCCGGAAATGAGGCGGTAAAGCGGCTTTTGTCGTTGGTGTCATGGCCCGTCGGCGCGTGCTGGGGGCATGGACGGGTAGTCACCTCATGCTGAGAAGTCTCCATGCGCACGACACCCCCTCGGCATACGTGGCACATGGGAAGGGAGAGCGAGTAATGGCAGTAGACGTACACGTCATCGCGACATCCTCACTCGGCGACCGCAGCTACCTGGCCTCGGACGGGCGACAGGCGGTCGTGGTTGACCCGCAGCGCGACATCGACCGGGTGCTGTATCTGGCCGGCGAGAAGAGGGTGCGGATCACCCACGTGGTGGAGACGCACGTCCACAACGACTACGTCTCCGGCGGCCTGGAACTCGCCCGGGTGACCGGCGCGCAGTACCTGCTCGCCGCGGCCGACGAGGTCGACTTCGCGCGAATGCCGGTCTCCGGCGGCGACGTGGTACCCGTCTCGGACCACCTGCGCCTGCGTGTGATCGCCACCCCGGGCCACACCTTCCACCACCTGTCGTACGTCCTCGACGAGGCCACCGGCGGCGACTGGCGGCCGGTGGGCGTCTTCACCGGCGGATCGCTGCTGTTCGGTACGACCGGCCGCACCGACCTGCTCGGCAAGCAGTACGCCAACGACCTGGCCCACCAGCAGTACGCCTCGGCGAAGCGGCTGGCCGACCTGCTGCCCGACGGGGTGCAGGTGTGGCCGACACACGGCTTCGGCAGTTTCTGTTCGGCCAGCCAGGCCGACGCCCCCGACTCGACCATCGGGCGGGAGAAGCAGGTGAACCCGGTGCTGCGCCTGGCGGCGGATGAGTTCGTCGCCCAGACCCTCGCCGGCCTCGACTACTACCCGGCGTACTACGCCCACATGGGCGTGGCGAACCTCGCGGGACCGGCCCCGGTCGACCTCACCCCGGTGACCCGGGCGGACGCCGCCGCACTCCGCGAGCGCATCGCCGCCGGCCAGTGGATCGTGGACCTGCGGCACCGCAAGGCGTACGCCGCCACCCACCTGGCCGGTACGGTCAGCCTCGGGCTCGACGGCCCGATGTCGACCTGGCTCGGTTGGCTGATCGACTGGGGTGCGCCGGTCACCCTGCTCGCCGAAACCCCGGAGCAGATCGCCGACGCCCAGCGAGAGTTGGTCCGCATCGGCATCGACCGGCCAGTGGCGCAGGCCACCGGCGAGGCTGAGCGGTGGGCGGTCGAGCCCGGGCAGTTGCGGGAGCTGCCGATGGCCGACTTCCGGGCCCTCGCCGCCGCCCGCGAGGGACGCCTCGCGGCCGGACTGCCCGCCCCGGACGTGGTCCTCGACGTGCGGATGACCAACGAGTGGCGCGACGGCCACGTGGACGGGGCCGTCCATATCCCGCTACCTGACCTGCCCGAGCGGCTCGCCGACGTGCCCGCCGGCACCGTCTGGGTGCACTGTGGATCGGGCTACCGCGCCACCGCCGGCGCGTCGCTGCTGGCCAACGCCGGTCGCGAGGTCGTCGTCATCGACGACAAGTTCGACCGCGCCGAGGCGGCAGGTCTCGCCATGGTCGCGCCGACGACGCCGACCGGCGGTCGGTGACCGAAAAGAGGCACGCCGGGATCGGATGTCTCGTTCCGGCTGCCCGCCTGCCTGCCGCGTGGTCAATCAACCAGCGGCGTCCCAACCTGAGTCCGGCCTCGTGGCGCGGAACCACGCTCGAACGGGCCGGTGCCGTGGCACCGGCCCGTTCGAGGCCCTGGTTGGTTACCGGTGCCCTCAGCTACCGCTGCAGACGGCGGCGGTTCCGCTACCGTTTCCGGTGCCCTGGAAACCGAAACTGGTGGTCTGACCGGCGCCCACCTGTCCGTTGTAGTGCTCGTTCCTCACGGTGATGATGCCGCTGCTGCCGGTGGACACGCCGTTCCAGACGTTGCTGACCGACACGCCGCTCGGCAGGTTCAGGGTGACTGTCCAGCCGTTGAGGGCGGTGCTTCCCGCGGTGACGTTGACGTTGGCGACGAAGCCGCCGTTCCACTGGTCCTGCACGGTGTAGACCGCCGTGCAGCCGCTTCCGCCGGGCGGCGGGCTGGCGGGTGGTGGCGTGGTAGGCGGGGCAGTGGTGGGGGGCGGAGTGGTGGGGGGCGGATCTCCCTCGAGCGTCAGGTTCTTCTGCTGGACGACCCACTGGCTGCCGCACAGGCCGCAGTTGGCGCCGACGAAGTTGGCCCCGGCCGCGGTGTCGCCCTTGAGCCGCCACTTGAAGTAGAGCGTCGCCACCCGAGCGAACTCGCCGCCGTTGGGCTGGTCGTAGGTGGCACCGTGCCCGACGTTGAGGTTGCCCATGAAGGCGGGCAGCCCGGCGGGCAGCTTGCCCCAGTCGTCCATCGCGTTGGGGTAGGCAATGTCGCTGGGCCCGCCGATGAAGTAGGCGATCGGCTTGGTCAGCCGCCGGAGCTGGTAGTCGTCGGCGTCGTTCAACAGACCGCTGTTGAAGATGCCGGTCGTGGTGACGCGCGGGTCGTTGGAGACGGCGTACGCCTCCAGACCTCCGCAGGAGAAACCAGCGACGGCGATCTTGGTCGTGTCGAGCCTGTTGTAGTACTTGCTGCCCTGCCGGGAGTTCTCCGCCACGGCCCAGTCGATGGTCTGGGTGAGCATCTGGGCGTTGGTGGAGCCGGAGCCGTTCGGCGCCCCGTTGGCCACGGCGAGGAAGCCGTGCGAGGCGATCTCACGCAGGAAGTTGTGTTGCGAGAGGCCGTTGCCCGAGCAGGCGCCGTTGCCCCACGCCAGGATGGGCAGCCGCTCGGCCGGGAGGTTCTGCGGCCGGTAGATGGTGTGGTTGGCCAGGCTGGGCGAGGTCTCGTAGTCGGCCGGGTACGGGCCGGAGCCGCCGACTGCGGCACTGGCCGGACTCACGCTGATCGCCATGATCACAGAGGTGACCGGGACGACGAGGGCGACGAGTCCCGCGTAGACCTTCGATCTCCTTTTCATGCACCCTCCAGGGGATGTCAATGGTGGCACTCCCTGCGGTGGCGGTGGCCGCTGTCCAGCCGTGCCCTGACCAAGGTCGGCACCGGCCGCGAGTCGATGTGGCTGCCCTGACCGCCCGGCTGCGGTCCCCACAGGCGACTGAAAAGGGGAGCGGTGTGTGCAGTAACTATTACCAGCGCAACGAAAAGTGTCAATGTAACGAACGATTCGGGTCAGCCTGCGACGGCGGGCCGGTCGGCGTTGCACGGACCGGCTCCGGTCGCGCGGGGTCGCTCGACGCGCGGAAGTGCGTGACCCACGAAACGGCGTCCGGCCAGTACGGCGTGACCACCTCGACGAGGCGGGCCTGCGCCAGCGCACCGAGCGCGTTGTGGATGTCCAGGAAGGTGTCCCGGGCCTGCTGACGCGGCCACGGCTGCGGGAGGAGATGCTGCGGCAGATCGGGGTCGGAGTCCGCGAACTTACGCCAGGAGTCCATGGCGGACGTGCGGGCCACCAGCGCTGCGACCGGGTCCACCTTCCCGTTGCGGGCGGCTTCCCGCAGCTCGGCGTACTGCTGGACGAATTGGGAGTACCCGGCGGCCAGAGCGGCCAGGTCGTACGCGCTCGCGGGTCCGTGCGGCCCGGACTCCTCGTCGAACCGGACGTGCATGACCGACCACCGGGCATCCTCGACGTGCTGCAACAACTCGTCCAACGCGCGGCGCACCGCCGCGGTATCGGAGCCCGGTCGGATCCACACGCTGTCGTACAGGCCCACGAAGCGCAGCGCGCTCAACGACCTGCGTACGGCGTGACGCAACGTCTGACCGGAACTCGGAATCGAGAACGACACCAGCACCCAGGCGCCGGTCCACTGCGGGGGACGGGCACCGAAGTCGAGGAAGTGCTGCATCCGCGAGCGATGCTTGGCGATCGCCTGCGGCGTCAGGTGGTAGACCGGCGGCCGCGCGTCCCCACGCCTGGCGATCAACCCGCGCTTGACCAGACGCGACAGCGCGGCCCGGGCGCTGGATTCGCTGATCCCGAACTCCCGCAGCATGGCGATGACCGCGGTCGACGGCAGATCGGCGTCCGACGAGTCGAGATATTCGCCGAGCAGGGTAGCCAGCAGGTGTTGCGGGCTGGACCCGGCCTGGGCCCGGGGTAATCGGACGGTATCGGCGGATTCTTCGGCGTACACCTCATCAGGGTGCCGTACCGGGTCGCCCACCGTGCCGTCAGGCGAGGGCGAGCCCAGGTCTGCTGCCGGTGATCTGCGAGCGTCGTCTCCCCGAGGACATCCGGGAGGTGAAGCGGCGCGTCGCTTCACCAGGTGACCGGCGTTCTCGGCCCGCTGTCCGGGCTGGTCAGCGCCCGCCGCGGCGGGCGCTGGGCCGGGCCCGGGCGGAGAAGGCAGCCACGCCACCGCGCGCCGGTGCGGATCGCGTCGACGGTGCCGCCGCCGTGGCCGGCTTGCCTCCGCGTCGGCCCCGGCCGCCGTTGGTGGGCGGTGCCTCGTGCCGAACGTCGGCCGCCGGCGTCACCGGCCGGGGAATCAGGGTCCGTTCGCCCGGGGCGAGTTCACGTAGCAGCGCGTCACCCGGGCGCAGCCGGGTCGTGGTCGCCTTGATGCCGGCCTTGCGGGTCAGTTCCCGCACCTCGGGCACCTGTCCGTCGGTCATCAGCGTGACGACGGTCCCGGCCGCACCGGCCCGGGCGGTACGGCCCGACCGGTGCAGATACGCCTTGTGCTCCACCGGCGGGTCGGCGTGTACGACGAGGGCCACGTCGTCGACGTGGATGCCCCGGGCGGCGATGTCGGTGGCGACCAGCGTGTGTGCCTGCCCGTCGGAGAACGCCTGCAGGTTCCTGGTGCGTGCGCCCTGGGCCAGGTTGCCGTGCAGTTCGACGGCGGTCACCCCGGCCGCGACCAGCCGGCGGGCGAGGGTTTTCGCGCCCCGCTTGGTGCGCGTGAACACCACGGTGCGGCCCGGCGTGGCGGTCAGTTCGACCAGCACCTCGAATCGGTCCTCGGCGTGCACGTGCAACACGTGGTGCGCCATCGCGGTGACCGGCGACAGAGTCGTGTCGACGCTGTGCACGGCCGGCTCGGTGAGGAACCGCCGTACCAGCACATCGACGCCGGCGTCCAGGGTGGCGGAGAACAGCAGCCGCTGCCCGCTGCGCGGGGTCTGCTCCAGCAGTCGTCGCACGGTGGGCAGGAAGCCGAGGTCGGCCATGTGGTCGGCCTCGTCCAGCACGGTGATCTCGACGGCGTCGAGGTGCGCGTTGCCGGTTCCGACATGGTCGGCGAGCCGACCCGGGCAGGCCACCAGGACGTCGACTCCGGCGCGTAGCCCGGCGATCTGGGGTCGCGCGGCGACACCGCCGAAGACGGTCATCGTGCGCAGCGACAGGGCCTGCGCCAGCGGCGCCATCACGCTGTCGATCTGGGTCGCCAGCTCACGAGTGGGTACCAGGATCAGCGCCCGGGGACGCCCGGCCCGCCGTGGTTTCGCGGTGGCCGCCAGGCGGGTCAGCACCGCCAGTACGAAGGCGTAGGTCTTACCCGAACCGGTGCGCCCCCGGCCGAGCACGTCCCGCCCGGCGAGCGCGTCGGGCAGCGTCGCGGCCTGGATCGGGAACGGTCGGTCGACCCCGCTCGCGGCCAGCACGCGGTTCAGTGCGTCGGGTACGCCGAGGTCGGCGAAGGTGGGCGAGTCGGGCGAGGTGCTCTGGTGTGGGCGGCGTGCCGCCATGAAGGCTCCGAACGTCGAAGGGACGTCCCGCCCGGCGCTGACCGTTCGGCCGCGGCGCGTGGCGTGGGACATCGAACCCGGCCGCCGTGCTGGGCGGGCCGTGCTGTCAGTCTACTCGAAGCCGCTCCCAGGGCCCCGCTGCCCGCCGACACGTGGCCGACGGGCACGCGCCCGGCCGATCAGGGGGAGACCACCTGCCAGCGGCTCTGTTCGTCCATCCATGCCCGGGCCAGGATCTCCGCCGACTGCCGGCCGGGGCACTGGTGGATCTTCGATCGGCCGGCTTCGCCGCCGGCACGGGCCTCCACCTCCCACGACTCGCCGTCGGTGCGGATGTACACGTCGCGACGTCCGCGCACGGTGCGGTTGCCGTTCCACCAGTGACGCTCGGTTTTCACCCCTCGACCGTATAGCAGAACTTCCGAGGATGGAATGTTGACGATCTTGGCAACGGGTGTGCGTACGGTGACGGGGAGACCGAGGAGGCTCGGAGCGGACATCCAGGAATGTTCCGCCTGACCAGAGGGTGACCGGTGCGGCACGAAGCGTGTCTTGGATCACCGAAGCGACACCAGAAGCTCCTGGGGCCGGTGGTCGGAGGCGCCACGCGCGTCGCCGAACTGGTAGGAATGCACCCGCACCTGCGGCGAGACGAACGCCCAGTCGAGCCGCCACCAGTGCGGCCAGCCCGGACGGTACGCCCAACTCGCCGGGTACGGCGACGACATGGCGTACTGCGCGTCGCGCAGGCCGTCGGGCACCTTACGCAGGTCACCCATTGCCGGGGTGGTGTTCAGGTCACCGGCGAGCAGCACCGGGTGCGGGTTGTCGGCCACGTCGCGGGCCAGCGCCCGCCACTGCGGCTCCCGTTGGGCGCGTTGCTCGCGCATGATCCGGTAGAAGTCGCCGTCGAACGGGCCGTGCTCGGGTGAGAGCTGCACCGGCAGGTGCACGTTGTACGCCGACAGCACTCGCCCACCGCCGATGTCCAGGTCGGTACGCAGGCTCTTGTAGCGCCACTCGTCGCCGGCCTCGGCGACCTCCGGTGGCAGGCCGACCGGTTCCACCGGCACCTGCCGCAGCACCGGCACGCGGGAGAGGGTGACCAGCTCACCGACGACCACCACCTGGAAACCGGGAAACTCGGCGCGCAGTCGGCCGATGGTCTCCTCCGTCGGCCGACCCTGCTCGTACCAGTACTCCTGCAACAGGTAGACGTCGGCGTCGGCGTCGCGCAGCACCCGGTACAGCGCCTCGGTCTCGCCCCACTCGTCCCAGTAGCCGGTGTTCCAGGAGAACACCCGCAGCGCGTCGGGCGGGGCGGTGCCGTCCCCGCCCTGCCACCACCGGACGTTCACCCCGCCGAGTCCCGCGCCGAGCAGCAGCCCGGCGGCGGCGAGCAGCGCCACGGCGCGGCGGCGGCTCACCGCCGCGCCGACACCCAACGCCAGGGGTACGAGGAGGAAGGCCACTGGTGGCACGGTGTCCACCGCGAGCCAGAGCCACCAGCGCCCGCTGAACACCAGGTGCGCGGCGGTGAAGGCCAGCCAGAGCGCCGCGCCGCCGACCAGGACCCCCGTCGGCCAGCCCCGCCCGGCCGGGCGGGTGGGCGAGGTCTGGTCGGCGGCGGTGTCGGCCGGAGCGACTGTCGTCACGCCGAATTCCACTGCGGCTTACCGTCGATGGGGAACGAGGCGTCGTAGAGCTGGCGGAAGGGCCGGGACAGCAGCCACTGCGCCGCGCCGGTCGCCACCCCGGCCGTGATCGTCACGTTGACCAGGAACTGCAGCCCGGCGAAGGCGAGCAGGAACAGCGGCCCGTGCCGACGCAGGACGAAACGGTACATCCCGGCATCGCAGGCCAGTGAGGCGACGAGCAGCAGCACCGGCAGCACGGCTCCCCACGGCCCCAGCAACAGTGGTACGGCCAGCGCCGGCAGGCTGAGGAACGCGGCGAGGCTGCCCCAGGCGCGGGAGGCGGTCTCGAAGCCCTTGCCGAAGCGCCGGGCCCGCGCGTACAGCGGGATGCGCAGCCGCCCCCGGTGGAACAGCTTGCGCAGCAGTCCGCGCAACTCGTGGTCGTGGTCGTGCCGCCCGCGTACCTCCGAGGTGAGCCGCATCCGGTGGCGCCGGGTCAGCCGGTAGCCGTAGTCGACCTCCTCGGTCTGCCGCAGGGCCGGGTTGAACGGCCCGATCTCGTCGTACACGGTCCGCCGGATCATGCAGACGGCGGGAAAGAGGAACGACACGTCACCTTCCGAGCTCAGCGACCAGTAGTGGTACTGGAGGCCACGGTAGCGGGAGACCATCGTGTCGTGGAGCAACGGCTCGGGATCCTGGATGCCGCAGACCGCACCGACGGCCGGTTCCGCCCGCAGGATGCGGACCGCGCTCGCGATCGCGTCCGGTGCCAGCGCCAGGTCGGAGTCGACGTAGCAGATCAGCTCGCCGTCGGTGTGTGCGGCGCCGACGTTGCGGGCGGTGCCGCAGCCGCCGTTGGAGCCCGTGCTGAGCACGCGGACACCGAGCGCCTCGGCCACCGCCACGGACTGGTCGGTGCTGCAGTCGTCGACCATCAGCAACTCGATGTTGGGGTAGGTCTGGTCGAGAATGGACCGCAGGCACAGATCCAGGGACTCGGCGTAGTTGTAGTTCGGCACGATCACCGAGACCAGTGGAAGCGCGTTCATCGGGTGACGACCTCCGGACGGTCGTAGAGCCGGCGGAAGCGGCGCGAGGCCAGCCAGGCGATCACGCCGGAGGCCGCGGCGACCGCGATGACCAGGTTCAGGAAGAAGTGCATCGCGACGAAGTAGACCAGGAACAACCATCCGCGTTCGGCCCGGACGAACCGGTACATCGGCAGGTCACCGGCGACGAAGGCGGCGGACGCGGCCAGCGGCACCAGCAGGTACGCCGGGCCGAGCAGCAGCGGCAGCACGAGAGCGAGGACGGCCAGCGGGGCGGCGATGCTGACCCAGGCGCGTGGGCCACTGCGCAGTCCGCCGGGGAACTCCGGCTTGCGGGCGTACATCGGGATGTGCAACGCCGTGCGGGTGAACACCTTGCGGACCAGCACCCCGAGTTCGTGGTCGTGGTCGTGTACACCACGCACCCTGGGGCTGAGCAGGATCTCGTAGCGCTCCGCGAGCCGCAGGCCGTAGTCGGCGTTCTCGGTCTCCCGCAGCCGGGGATTGAAGGGGCCGATCTCGTGGAACACCCGGGCCGGGATGGCCAGCAGCGCCGTGTAGAGCGTGCTGATCCGGCCCTCGTCGGCGATCAGCCAGTAGGACTGCTGGAGGCAGCGGTACTCCTCCAGCAGGCTGTCGCGGATCAGCGGCACCGGGTCGTAGTTGCCGCAGACCGCCCCGATCGCCGGGTCGGCGGTGAGCAGGTCGACCGCGTTGGCGACCGCGTCGGGGCGGGCCGCCACGTCGGAGTCGATGAAGAACAGGATCTCGCCCGCCGCAACCGTCGCGCCGAGGTTGCGGGCCGCGGCGGGGCCGCTGTTGCTCGGCGTACGCACGACCCGGGCCCCGTGGGCCTCGGCGACCGAGACCGAGTCGTCGGTGCTGCAGTCGTCCACCACGATGATCTCCAGTTGCGGGTACGTCTGTGCCCGCAGGGAATCGAGGCAGAGGTGCAGCGCGCGGGCGTAGTTGTAGTTCGGCACGATGACCGACACCAGGGGAGGGCTCATCTTTCCGTCCAGGTCAGCAGGTGTGGATAGCGGGCGTTGAGCTGTGCCACGGCGAGCAGGGCACCGGCCAGCAGGGCGCACCCGACGATCGTCCGGTCGCGCAGCAGGATCCGGATCGGATCGCCGCCGGTGCGCAGCACGAGTACCGCCTGCAGGTACCGGAATGCGGCCAGCAGTCCGAGCGGTACGACGAGCGCCAGCACGATCGGTGGGTAGGCCTCGATCGGCGCGTCGATGTTCAGGTAGAGCACGAAGGTGGTGCCGGCCAGGGTCGTGGTGAGACCGAGCAGGTGGTCGGCGAGCAGCAGGTTGTATCCGTCCAGGGCGGGCCGGTGCCCGGTGCCCAGGGCGGCGAGTTCGTGCCGGCGTTTGCCGAGGATGAGTACCAGGCAACCGCTGAACACCGCGGTCAGCAGCAGGCTGGCCGGTGGCGTGCCGGTCGCGGCGTAGCCCTGGATCACCCGCAGGACGAAACCGGCGGAGACCACGCAGACGTCGAGCAGCGGCAGGTGCTTGAGCCACCTGCTGTAGGCGGTGCTCAGGAACAGGTAGGCGACCAGTGGCCACCAGGTCATCGGGGGAGCGTTGACGGTGAGCGCGATCAGTGCGGCGGCGAGCAGGCCCGCGTACGCCCAGGCCACCGGGACCGGGACGTGCCCGGCGGCGATCGGCCGGTGCCGTTTCTGCGGGTGTGCCCGGTCCAGGTGGCGGTCGGCGATGTCGTTGACCACGTAGATCATCGAGGAGGCGAGCGTGAAGGCGGCCACCGCCCACGCGCACCGCCACAGCGCCGAGGCGGTCCAGACCGGGGTGTCGACCAGGGCGAGCGGGACGGTGAACAGATTCTTGACGACGTGGCCCGGGCGGGCCAGGACGAGTAGGTGGCGCGGCAGCAGAGGCAGGCGCGCAACGCGGTCGGGTGCGACCGGGGCGACCGGCTCCACCACGGTCTCGGCGGCGGTCATCGTGGCCGTCGTCAGAAGAAGATCCGGGTGGCGGCGAGGACACCCTGCCGCCACGGATCACGGCTGGTCCGGCCGTCGCGGGTCGGCTGGTTGCGGTGTCGCTCGGCCCGCCACCACTCGTAGGTGCGCAGGATCGCGTCCTGGTTGGACAGCTTCGGATGGAAGCCCAGCCGGTGCCGGGCCTTGTCGATGCTGACGTACGAGTCGGCCATCAGCTTGTGCAGCAGCCGCCCGTAGACCGGTGAGAGACGGCTGCGTTCCAGCAGGCTGAGGGCGACGAGCGCCGGCCGGGCCGGCAGCGAGACCACCCGTCGGCCGTGGCCTGCGGCGTCCAGGACGGCCTGGAAGTCCTCCCGGAGGGTGCCGAAACGCTCGGCGGCGAGGTTGTACGTGTCGTTGGCGACGTCGTCGTCGGCGCCCAGCACGGCGATCACCGCGTCCACCAGGTCGTCCACGGCGAACATCTGGATCCGCACGTCGCCACGGCCGAGGACCGGAAAGTTGCGGCCCTCCTCGGCCCACTCGAAGAGCATCGCGAACAGGCCCATGCGTCCGGGGCCGACGAAGGTCTTGGGGCGCAGCACCGCCACCGGCAGGCCGTCGGCCCGGTGCCGCTCGGCGATCTCCTCGGCGGCGGCCTTGGCCGCGCTGTAGGCGTCGACCGGCGTCCGGGGGTACTCCTCCGGGGTGGGCACCTGTTTCGGCAGCCCGTAGACGGCGGTGGAGGAGACGTGCAGGACCCGCTGCACCCTGGCCCGTCGGGCGGCGTCGAAGACGCTGCCCGTCCCGTCGACGATGATCGACCGGATCTGGTCGGCCGGGTAGCTGGGCAGCGCCGCCGCGCAGTGGATCACGACGGTGGCTCCGGTGAAGGCCCGGTCCAACAGGCCGGGGTCGCGGATGTCCCCGACGTGGCTGACCGTGCTCTCGGCCCGCAGGTCGACGCCGTGCACCTGGTGGCCGTCGGCGATGAGACGCTCGGCCAGCCGGGAGCCGAGCATGCCGGCGGCACCGGTGATCGCGATCACCACAGCGTCCCCACCTTCTGCGCGACGAACCGGGTGACCAGCCGGGTCAGCCCCTGGCTGAGAACCTCGTCGAGGGCCTCCACCGCGCGTTGCGCGTCGGCCGGCTCGGTGACCAGCGACGGTCCGATGACCAGCGGGTTGAGTCCGTTGAGGGTGTAGTAGGTGAAGATGTCGTGGTCCCGGTAGAGCGCGTTGATGACGGCGCAGGTCACCAGCTTGGCCTTGAACCGGGGGTCGCGGGCCATGCCCGCCGGGGCGAGCCGCGCGACCAGATCGAGGATCCGGGGCCCGCCGTCGATGTGCACGCCCCAGAGCGCTCCGGCACCCGCCACCCGGCCGACCGCCTCCGGGTGCGCCTTGGCCAGCCGGTCGAGGGCGGGTTCGAGGACGCGCTCCAACGCGCGTGCCCGCGCCGGGTAGTCGTCCTCCACCACGATGTTGATCGCCTCGATGGCGGTGACACACTCCTCGCCCATGCCGTAGTACGTGGTGCTGGTGCTCTGCAACAGCGCGTCGGTGAGGTTGTCGTACGCCTTGCGGAACACCGGCTTGCGGGCCACGAAGGCCGATATGGACGACTTGCCGCCGCCGAAGGATTTGCTCGTGGTCAGCACGTCCGGGATCAGGTCGGGGTAGCGCATGAAGTAGAAGAGGCTGCCCGTCTTGCCCCAACCGGTGTAGATCTCATCGAAGATGAGCACGATGTCGTGTCGGTCGCACAGTTCGCGTACGCCTCGGAGGAAGTCTTCGTCGCACCACTGAATGGTGGAGGCGCTGAACGGTTCCACGATGAGGGCATAGACGTCGCCGGGATGCTGCTCGATAGCCGACCGAACGGAATCCAGATCTCCGTACGTGAATGTGGCGATGCCCGGAATTGTCGGGAAGTTGAAGTGCGGCTGCCCGGTGAGTCCGCCCGAGCCGAGCAACTTTCCGTGGAAACCACAGTCCGCCCGAAGGATGGTTGCTCGGCGGCCACCGTGGTATTTGTACGCGAGCTTGACGGCGCCCTCCACCGCCTCGGCCCCGGAGTTCGGCAGGAACGACATGGAGAGGTCGCCGGGCAGCAGTTGCGCCAGGTTGTGGCCGAGTGCGGCAAGATAGGGAGAAAAGTACGTCTTGTGCACCTCCATCCGCCGGCGTTCGGCGAACCGCTGGCGGGCGGCCAGGATCCGGGGATGGTTGTGGCCGTGGTTGAGCACCCCCACCCCGCCGGTGAGGTCGAGGATCCGTCGGCCGTCACCTAAGGTCAGGTAGGCGCCCTCGGCGCTGTCCACCAAATCCCGGCCGAACCCGAACGACGTCATCAGATTGACCTGGCTCGCGTTCACGTACTGCCGATAGAGATCGTGCACCTCACGAACGGTGAACCGCTCGCATTCCTCGATACTGACGAGATTGGGCATGTTGCGACGCTAACTATTGCCCCGCGATCTTTCCTGGACTCTCGCTGGATGCAACCTTGACTACGCAAGGCAACCCTTGCGTGTCGGGTTGCCGCTCGATAACTTGGTCAGGCGCAAGTCAATTGCCGCAGATCAATTCTTCGAGCATTATCGAAACCCCATTGAGGTGCCCGTCATGCCGCCCACGGTGTCGGTCGTCGTTCCGACCCACAACAGCTCGAAGACCCTGGCTGCGTGCCTTGAGGCGATCCAGCGGCAGCGACATCCGGTGACCGAGGTCATCGTCGTCGACGACGCCAGCACCGACGACACCCGCGAGGTCGCCCGGCGGTTCCCCTGCCGGCTGTTGGTCACCGACCGCAACGCCGGGCCGGCTGCCGCCCGTAACCGTGGCATCCGGGCCAGCACCGGAGATCTGATCTTCTTCCTCGACTCCGACTGCGCACCGGAACCGGACGCGCTGGGCAACGCCCTGGCCATCCTCCGCGACCAGCCGGATGTCGCCTGCGTACACGGCATCTACGCGCTCGAACCCCTGATCGACGACGGCCCGGTCGAGGCGTACCGGCTGCTGCACGGGCACTACTGGCGGCTGCGCAACGTCGGGCGGGTGCGCACCACCCTCTTCGCGGTCTGTCTCATCCGGCGTGAGGTCTTCACCGCGGTAGGGCTGTTCGACGAGAAGCTGCGCGCCTCCGAGGACGTCGAACTCGGCGACCGGATGGGCGGGCGGTACGGCATCGTCCTCACCGACACGGTGGTCTGCCGGCACGACGACGACAGTCAGCTCGGCGCACTGCTGCGCAAACAGTTCCACCGCTCGCAGATGCTGATCCCGGTGGCCCGGGCCGAACGAGGGCCGGCCGGCATCCGCGCCAACACCCGGGCCGGTCTGCTCACCGCGACGCTGGTGCCGGCGGCCCTGCCGACGGCGTTGCTCACCGGCGGCTGGCCGGTACTGTCGCTGCTGTTCCTCGTACTGTTCACGGTCGCCGAACCGGCTCTGCTGCGGTTCGTCCTGCGCCGGCGCGGTCCCGCTTTTACGGGCTTCTTCTTCGGCGTGCATCTGCTGGTCCAACTCGCCGTCGTCAGCGGAGCGATCGTGGGCGGGTTGCGCCACCTCGCCGACCGCGACTTCGGACCGACCCGGGCGCGCATCGCGAAGACGTCCCGATGAACACCCGTCGAGGACCCGTCGCTCGGCTGGGCGCGCACCTGCACGCACAGGCGCTGCACTACCTGCTCTTCGCCTACCGTGGTCACCAGACGCTGCGCCGCCGACCGACACCCGGAGGCCCGCACTGGCCGGTGTTCGGGCTGGCCGGCGCGGAGATCGCGCTCACCGTCGACGACGGCCCCCATCCGGAGTGGACCCCGCCGCTGCTCGACCTGCTCCACCGGCACGGCGTGCGGGCGACGTTCTTCCTCATCGGTGACCGGGTGCGGGAGCGGCCGGACCTGGCCCGCGAGGTGCTGGCCGCCGGCCATCTGATCGGAAACCACTCGATGTCGCACCCGCAGCCGTTCGCCGCGCTCACCCGGCCCGACCTGCGGGCCCAGATCGAGCACGCCCAGCGCGAGATCGAGGACGCCACCGGGGTCACACCCTCGCTGTTCCGCGCGCCCGGCGGCAACTGGTCGTCGACGGTCCTGCGGACCACCGCCGCGCTCGGCCTCACCCCGGTCGACTGGACGGTGAACCCCAGTGACTGGCGCAGTCCCGGCGTCCCTCGGATCGTTCGGACGCTGTCCCGGACCCGGCCTGGGCAGATCATGCTCTGCCACGACGGCGGCGGTGACCGGTCGCAGACCATCGCTGCCCTGGCCGAGGTGCTGCCGCGCCTGACCGACCGTGGCCTCCGCTTCGTCACCGTCCCGGACCAGCGGTAGCTGCCGTGGACGCTGTCATGGCCTGCCCGGGCACGGGGCCGGACCGCCACACGTCAACCCGTCGACTCACTGGTCAGCCGGAGCACCCCCGAAGCCGTGGGTGTCCGGTGCCAGGACAGAGCCGTCGATGAGCGCTGAACCGGGTCTTCACAACCCGGTTGAGCTGGCTGGGAGAGACACCTGATGTCGCAAGATGAACTGTCCATACTGCTCCTGGGGCCGGTGCGGGCCCGCCGGGGCGACACCTCGCTGTACCTGGGCACACCCCGGCAACGGGAAGTCCTCGCCGTGTTGGCGATGCGCAGCGGCATGGTGATGTCCGTCGCCCAGATCGTCGAGGCGATCTGGGTCGGCCGGCGACCCGACTCGGTGGAGAACATGGTGCACACCTACATCGGCCGCCTGCGCCGGGCGTTGGAACCGCCCGGCCATCGGCCGGCGCTGGCCCGGGTGCTGCGCTCCACCCGACCGGGCTACACCCTCGACATACCGGCCGACGCGGTGGACACCGTCCGGTTCGAGCAGGACGTACGCAGCGCCCGCGCCGCCCGTTCCCAACAGGATCTGACCCGGGCGCTCTACCTGTTCCAGCGGGCGCTCACCCGGTGGTCCGGTCGGGCGCTGCACGAGGCCACCGGCCCGTTGGCCGAGGCCGAACGGATCCGGTTGGCCGAGCTTCGCCAGGACGTGCTGGAGGAGATGACCGGCGTGCGGCTCCTGCTGGGCGACATCGAGAACGTCGTCGCCGAACTGCGCTGGATGCTGGCCGAGCATCCGATGCGGGAGCGGCTGTGGGAGCTGCTGCTCGTCGCACTCGGGCAGACGTCCCGGCGGGCGGAGGCGCTCACCGCCTTCCAGGACGCCCGGACCACGCTGGCCGACCGGCTCGGCGTGGAACCCGGCCACCGGCTCCAGGACCTGCATCGCCGGCTGCTGCGCAGTGAGCCGGTCACGGTGTGGCCGTGGTGGGAGCGGCGCGTCCGGGTCTGACCGACCGTCAGGACTCGACAGCGGCCGGGGTGAGCACGAAGAACGCGTCGGGGGCACCGTCGCCGGCCCCCGGCGGCTGCCAGGTGGCCACGTCCAGCCCGCAGCCCCGGATCACCTCCACGAACTGCCGGGACCGCTGCACGTCGTAGATCTGCACGAGGATCCTGCCGCGCGCAGTGAGCAGCCCCGGCAACCGGTGCAGCAGCTCGGCCGCCTCCGTCACGGAGAGGTAGTAGATCACCTCGCGGAGCAGGATGGCGTCGTATCGGCCCGGTGGGACGTACGTCCGGATGTCGGCCACCGCGTACGACGCGTCCGCTCGGTTGAGCGACCGGGCCGTCTCGATCGCCCGCCGGCTGATATCCACGCCGTGATAATGCCGGTACCGGCCGGACGAGAGCGCGAGGTTGGCGCTGGTGCCGCAGCCCAGGTCGAGGATCGTCGGGTGCGGCGCCCACGCCTCGATCAGCGACAGCGGCACGCTGCCCCCACCGGCCTCGTCGAGGTAGCCCCAGAAACCCAGCGCGTACTGGACGTCCCAGAGCGCCGCGTTCAACCGTGGACTGCGCCGCACCAGCGTCCGGACCGGCGCACCGATCCGCCCTGCGATCGTCCTCAGCTTCGACACCATGTCACCGACCTCTCTCTGCCGGTCAGGACCGGCAGCTGTGAACGCGTGGGGTGCGGTCAGCCGACCGGTGCCGCCCGCTCGACCGAACTCTGCTGCGGCCCGGCGTCGACGTGCCGTTCGAGCCGCAGTCGACGCCGGTGCAGGTACTGGGCCAGCAGCAGTCCGCCACCACCGACGGCCACCTCGCTGAGCGCGCAGACCAGCCGGCTGATCAGCACCACCGGTGTGGCCACGGCCACCGGCAGTACGGTGGCCAGCCCGAGCATCAGCACCGCCTCGCGTACGCCCAGGCCGTCCGGGGCGACCACCACCGCCAGGCCGGCGACGGCGGCGGCGGCGAACCCCGCCACGCAGATCAGGTACGACCGGAGGGGCGGCGCGCCGGCGGCCACCGCGAGCAGCCACAGGTGATGCCCGGAAACGACCCAGGACAGTGACTGCGCGGCGACGGCCCGACGTAGGCCGGCCGGGGAGGCGACGACCTGCGGTGGCGGTCGGCGCAGCAGCCGGGCGGCCAGGGCGATCCCGCGGTTGAGCAGATCCGGGCGGACCACGAGCCCGATCAGCGGGATCGTGGCCAGCAGCAGCCACCAGGTGGCCCCGGACAGCAACGCCGGCCCGGCCGCCAGCGCGACCGTCATCCCGGTCATCGCCACCACCGCCCAGCTGAGCAGGAACACTCCGGCCAGCCGGACCGGCCCCACCTCGATCTCCTTGCCCATCCGCAGCAGCACGGGCAGCGCGACGAAGCGGCCGGGCACGAACTTGGCCAGGAACCCCACGAAGAACAGCCGGTACGCGGTCCACCGGTCCACCGGCGCCCCGAGGTCGACGAAGATCGCCCGCCACGAGACCATTCCCAGCAGCAGTCCGACCGCGTTGATCAGCAGGGCACCGGCCAGGGCGACACCCACTCGCCACGGGTCCAGTCGGCCGGCCAACTCCGCCACCGGAGCCCAGTCCTGAGAGCGTACGAACAGCACCAGACCGACCGTCAGGGCCACCACGAAGACGACGGTGAACGCGCGGTTGACCAGCCGCCACCAGCGGCCCTTCACCGGCGCGACTCCACGGTGACCTGCCGCGAGCCTGCCGCCCGGGCCCGCCGCAGCAGCGCGCCGGACACCCCCAGCCCCATCCCGACGAACTCCGTGAGGTGGGTGAGCCACCGCAGGCCGGCGGCGTAGAGCAGGAACCGTGGGCCACGGTGCCGCAGGGCGAACGCCAGCAACTCCCGGTCCGCCACGACAGCGGCGCCGACCAGGGCCACCGGTAGCGCGGCCAGCCAGGGTGACAGCAGGACCAGCGGCGCGGTGCCCACCGTCAAGCCACTGGAGACCATGCCGACCACCGAGCCGAGGTCGACCCGGTGCGGGGTCCGCCCCGGGCCGTCCGACGGGTCGCCGGACCGACCGCCCGATCCGGCGGCCGGACGCTCCCAGCGGGTGGCGACCACCGCACCGGCGTACGTCACCGCACGGCGGAACAGCTCCGACAGGTACGGCCGCAGCCGGTCCACGTCGTCGTGCCGTCCGACCATCTCGTCGCTGACCCGGATCGTGTACCGCTGCGGCAGCCGGGTGCCGAACTCCACGTCCTCGGCGTCGCGCAGCCGCTCGTCAAAGCCGCCGACCTGTTCGAAGACCGCCCTGGGTACGGCGGTGAGCGCGAACATGGTGGTGGTCGTCAGCCCGGTGGCCCGGCGTCGCCAGAAGTGCTCGAACAACGTCTTGTACGCCTCGACCGGGCCGTCGTCGTAGAGCGGACGCAGATCGTAGATGCCCTGCACGACACCGCAGTCCGGGTACGCCTCAAGGGTTCCTACGGCGGCGGCCAGTGCCCCGGGTGCCAGGGCGATGTCCGAGTCGACGAAGAACAGCACCTCACCGGTCGCCCGGCCCGCACCGGCGTTGCGGGCCGCCGAGACTCCCCGGTTGACCGGGAAGGCCAGCACGGTACATGGGAAATCGGCCGCGATCTGCCGGGACCGGTCGGTGCTCGCGTCGTCGACGACGATCACCTCGGCCGGCGGTGCCGTCTGGGCGTAGACCGCCGACAGGCAGTCGCGCAGGGTCCGCTCCTTGTTGTAGTTCGGCACTACCACCGACACCCTCACCGAATCCACCCCTTGGTGTCGTCGAGGCTGGCCCGTCCGCCACTCGGACGCAGCGCCAGCCAGCCCAGCGCCACGACCCCGACCAGCACGTACAGGTTGGTGTGCAGCAGATCCAGGCCCCGGAAGTGCAGATCCGTGCCGCGTAGCCCGATGAGAACCCAGGCTGCACTGGCCACGAAGCCGGCCCAGAGCAGTGCGCCGGCAACCACCGCGACCCGGTCACCGGCCTGCCGGCCGCGTACCGTCAGCAGCACCAGTGCGGGTACGCACCACACCCAGTGGTGGTGCCAGGAGACAGGCGAGACGAGCAGGCCGGTCGTCGCGCAGGCCAGCACGCCGAGGAACTGGTCACCGGCCCGGACACAACGGACCGCGACCACGAGCCCGGCCAGTGCCGTCAGTACCGCCAACGGCAGCCAGACGGCGGTGACGTCGGCAGTGTCGCCGAGCCGGGCCATTGCGCCGTGCAACGACTGGTTCAGCACTGTCCGGGGGTCGCCGCTGACCCGGGTGGTGTCGAACAGGCCGCCGCCCCAGAACCGGGCCGAGTCGACCGGCCGCCAGCCGAAGCCGAGTCCGACGGTGGCGGCGAATCCGGCCGTCGCCACCCCTGCCGCACGCCATCGGCGCAGGCAGAGCAGGTATGCCACGAAGATCAGCGGGGTCAGCTTGATGCCGGCGGCGATGCCCACACCCAGACCACGCCAGCGGCTGTCGGGTTCCCCGGTCAGGTCCAGCAACACGATCAGCATCAGGAAGAGGCCCACCTGGCCGGTCTGCAGGTGACCGGCCACCGGGAAGACCGGCAGCACCGCGACCGTGCCCACCAGGACGGCACCGGCGCCGGTACCCGCGCCGGCGGCCCGCAGCGACGCTCGTACCACGGCGGCCAACGCGAGGACCGAGGCCATCGACCAGATTCCGATCCCGGTCGTGGCGCCGACGTACGCCAGCGGTTGCAGTAGCAGCGCGGCGAACGGTGGGTAGGTGAAGCCCAGCACGATGCCGTCGGCACCCTGGTGGGTGGCGTCGTAGAGCCTCCCGTCACCACCGGCGGCGGCGATCGCGGCCGTTCGGTAGACGGCGAGATCCTCCCAGAATCGGCCGGTGCTGCGATGCACGACGACCGCAGCGGCGCTCACCAGCCCGGCAAGCACCAGCAGCGCGGTGACGGACAGCGCCGTCCGGGACCGGCGATCCGGCCGAGGAGCCGTCGTCGGCGCGAGGATCGTCACGGCAGGCCCCCTTCGAAAGTCGGTCGGCAGACGGTAACAATCGATACGTCAACGCTTCCTGTAACTGATCTGGATTACTGACGGCAGGCAGGCAGGCAGGCAGGCAGGCAGGTAGGCAGGTAGGCAGCAGGGCTGGGCACCGGGCGGAGCGGGGTGGGTGCCGGCCGTGGCGAGGCCGACCTCCCGCTCGGGGTGCGATCCGGCGGATGGCGATGCCCTCAAATAGCTTGGGTCGCAATTGTCATCTGCGGTGAAAACCAATTACGTCAGAACTGTGACAGCTTTGCGTCAAAGCGCGAGTTGCAGGGGCAATTGTGGCGCCCGAATCCTGCAAGTGCCTGGTGGGGAGGCGTTTCATGCGCTAGTCCAAAAACTGTCACTTCTCGTTCATTGCGATCAATGCTCATCAATCAATATGCTGCGTCTATTCCCGCTCGGGAAGCCAAGGACAAGGGAGGTCCTCTTTGAAATCCACCCTGCGCTGGACCGCGATCGCGGGAATGTCGATCGCGTTGGTCCTGGGGGGCGCACCGGCCGTCAGTGCAAATCCCACCACCACCGAGAGCAACGGCAACACCAGCACCGTCGCCCGTACCCTCGACGGTCGCGCGATCACCAACGACAAGATCGCCAAGGAGGTCGCGGAGTTCTGGACGCCGGAGCGGATGGCCTCGGCCGTCGACCTGACCTTCGCCCGGCCCGGCGGCGCCGTCGAGTCACCGGCCCGTGCGCCGAAGCCCACCGGGCCGGCGGGCGCGGTGGCGCCCATGGCGCCCAGGATCGCCGGCACTGACGACGTCCGGACCATGGTCAACGAGTCGCTGGCCGTCGGGAAGGTCTACTTCACCGTCCCCGGCGGTGGCACCGCCTCCTGTTCGGCCAGCACCGTCGCCAGCGGCAAGCGGCGGCTGGTGGTGACCGCGGGTCACTGCGTGCACGGGGGTGCCGGCGGGCAGTGGTACAGCAACTGGCAGTTCGTCCCGCGCTACCGTGACGGCGCCCGTCCGTTCGGCACCTTCGTGGCGTCCAGCCTGAACACCCGTACCGCGTGGATCAACAGCAGCAGCTTCGCGGAGGACATGGGCATCGCCGTCATGAACAACGGCGGTTCCTACGGGCTCAAGGTCGTCGACACGGTGGGTGGTCACGGCCTGCGCTGGAACTACGGCTACAGCGTCTCGGTGACCGCGCTGGGCTACCCGTCCAACCTCGGTGGCGGCGAGAGCCAGTACTACTGCCAGGGCACCACCTGGAACGCCGGCGGCCAGCAGATCCGGATGTGGTGCAACATGACCTACGGTTCCAGCGGCGGACCCTGGCTCCAGGAATACAACGACAGCACCGGGTACGGATACATCAACAGTGTCGTCAGCCACGGTGACAACCCGGGCAACGGCCAATTCGACGGCCCCTATTTCGACGATGACATCAAGAGCCTCTACGACTTTGCCGAAGGCATTTCTCCGGCGTAGGGGCACATGAAATCACCGGCCCCGGCCAATTGGCCGGGGCCGGTGACGTGTCGATTGATGCATAAGCGCCGGCACCGAATGGACGGCGGCGGTCAGAGCCCCGCCGCGGCGTCGTACCGGCGGCGCAGGTCGGCCATTTCCGAAGGGGACAGCGCCTCCTTCTGTGCCGGCTCCGCGTACTTGGGGGGAAACATCTGCCGCAGTCGGTCGATGAAGATGACGTCCTCGGTCGCCTCGACCACCTGGATGCCCGGTGGGTCCGTCGACAGATCCATGATTACCGGGCCGGCCAACTTGACCGCCCAGTCCCAGGTGCGCTTCTGCTCGGCGACCCCGCAGAGATGGAACCCGTAGACCGTCTGCACGTCGGCGAGCCTGCTCGCCTCGGACGGTTCGAAGCCGTAGACGTGGACCCCGCAGATCACCGCCGGCTTCGCCTGGTCGCCGTTGGCCACTTGCTGGAGGTTGTGTCCGGCGTGGTTGTGCTGCTCCGGGTCGGCCTGTTCGAGCGTGGTCCGCATCCGGGTCATGATCTGCCCCCGCAGATCCGTCGGCTCGGCCTCCGAGCCGGCCGCTTTGACCAGTACGACCGTGCCGGCCGACACGGTCAGCAGGATCGCCGCCACCCACACGTAACGGTGCCGGTACCACCCCGGGAAACTTGCTCGGGAAACCATGACTGCTTCTCACCTCGTCGCCGGTACTGCTGAGTTGGCGGGACGTACCCAGGAAAGATGCCCGGTCGAGCAGTGGCCCGGCGCTGCGGCGCGAGCGTCCGCCAAGTTGGCGCGCTGCCGGTAACGCGATGCTCCCGTGCTGCCGTTCCCAGCGCGGTTGCCCCCACGCTGCGGCGATGTGAGCCATTCCAGCACGCTTTCACCCGCTCCGGCAACAGTTCGGGCACAGGCCGGTTTGCGCGACGGTACGCGGTGGCATTGACACGCGCCGTCATGCATTCCATGGTCAATGGATTCATCTCTCAGTCGAAGGGGCCGCAGGATGGTCAGCAACGAGCACAGGTACGTCATCGTCGGGGCCGGCCCTGCCGGTGTTCAGCTGAGCTACTACCTTCAGCAGCACGGCGCCGATTACCTGACGCTCGAAAGTGGTGACTCACCCGGCGGGTTCTTCCGTCGGTTCCCCCGTCACCGCCGGCTCATCTCGCTGAACAAGGTGCACACCGACAGCACCGATCCCGAGATCCGGCTGCGCTGGGACTGGAACTCGCTGCTCAACGACTCCCCGGACCTGCTGTTCCCGAACTTCAGCAAGGAGTACCTGCCGTCCGCCGACGACCTGGTGCGTTACCTCGCCGAGTTCCAGCGGCACTACCAGCTCAACATCTCCTTCGGCACGACGGTCGAGCGGATCACCCGGACCGCCGACGGCTTCACCCTGCGTACCAACCAGGGCGAGGTGCGGGCGCGCTGCCTCGTCGTCGCCGCCGGTTGGGGCAAGCCGTTCGTGCCGGCCATCCCGGGCATCGAGCACGCGATCGGCTACGAGGACATGGTCATCGACCCCGAGGCGTACGAGGGGCAGCGGGTCCTCATCATCGGCAAGGGCAACTCCGCCTTCGAGACCGCCTCGGCCATCCTCGGCCGGGCGTCGATGGTGCACCTGGCCAGCCGACACCCGCTGAAGTTGGCCTGGAACACCAAACACCCCGGCGACGTACGCGGCCAGTACGGCGCGATCCTCGACAGCTACCAGTTCAAGACGCTGCACTCGGTGCTCGACTGCACCATCGACGAGATCCGGCCGGTCGACGGGCGGTTTCAGGTGTCGATCACCTACACCCACGCCGACGGCGAGACCGCCGTGCTCGACTACCACAAGGTGGTGCGATGCACCGGCTTCCAGATGGACACCACGCTGTTCGACGAGACCTGCCGCCCCGACATGGTGCGCGACGACCGGATGCCCGGGTTGCGTCCCGACTGGCAGTCGACCAACGTCGACGACCTGTACTTCGCCGGCACCATCGCCCAGGCCCGCGACGTCAAGCACGCGTCGTCGCCGTTCATCGACGGGTTCCGCTACAATCTGCGTACCTTCACCCGGTTGCTGCGGGAGCGCTACGAGAACGTGCCCTTGTCGTACGCGACGACACCCGCCGACGCCGCCTCGCTGACCAAGCTGATGCTCGACCGGGTCAACTGGAGTTCGGCACTGTGGACCCAGTTCGAGTACCTCTGCGACGTGTTCGTCCGCGACGACGCCACCGGCGACTTCAACCACTACGAGGACCTGCCGGAGGACTACGCGGTGGAGCGTTTCGCCGATGCCACCCAGTGGTACACGCTGGCGCTGCGGTGGGGCCGCGACGACTACGGTGACGTCTTCGCCATCGAGCGTCATCCGACCCCCGACCGGGCCCGGGAGAGCGCCTTCATCCACCCGGTGATCCGGCGCTACCGTGGCACCGAAATGCTTGCCGAGCTGCACCTGCTGGAGGATCTGCTGGCCGAGTGGCGGCGCCCGGACCGGCACGTCGAGCCGTTGGTCGAGTTCCTCACCAAGGACCTCACCAACGGATCATGACCTCGTCGAGCGGTTTGCGGGCCAGGTCCGGGACGCGGGCGTCCGGCGCGGGAAAGCCGACCGGCATCACCACGTACGGGCGCTCCTCCCGTGGCCGCTCGCACACCTCGTTGAGGAACCGCATCGGGCTCGGCGTGTGGGTCAGGGTGACCAGGCCGGCGTGGTGCAGCGCGGTGATCAGCACGCCGACCGCGATGCCGACGGATTCCTTGACGTAGTACGGCTTCGGGCTGTGTGGCCCCTGGTGCACCTCGAACACGACGATGACGGCCGGTGCGGTCTCCAGGAACGGCTTCCGCCAGTCGGTGCCGAGCCCGGAGATCGCGCCCAGCCACTCCGGCGAGGCGCGGCGGTCGTAGAACTCGCGTTCCTCGGCCTCCGCCGCCTCGCGTAGCCGCCGCTTGCGGACCGGATCGGTCAGTACGACGAAGCGCCACGGCTGCACGTTGGCACCACTGGGTGCGGTCGACGCGGCCCGGATCGCTGCCTCGATCACCCTGTCCGGCACCGGGTCGGGGGCGAAGTCACGCACAGAACGACGCTGCGCCATCCGCTCCGCGAACGCCTCCGCATCACGGATCATGTCCGCCGGTCGTCTACGAAGGTGCTGGATCGCAACCCTGGGTAGCAGGTTCGTGTCAGTCACCTGTGGCCTCCCCTGAAACAGGTGGACCGGTCGCCGCCGGGAGGCGATGCCCGCCGCGCGACGTTCGGTTCATCCAGCATTGCGGAGGCAGGTGCGTTTCGTCGTTATGTAAGCGTGCCCTCTTGGCTCACCGGCACGGCGGGGGCGGTGCGGACGGCGATCTCGTCGACCACGTCGGTCAGGCGGCCACGCAGCGCCGCGACGGCCCGCTGGCGGGTCGCCCCGTCGCCGTCGGTGGCGAGCCAGGCCAGCCAGTCCTGCACCCGCTGCCGGTCGCCCGCCTCGTCCAGGGCGGGTCGGGCGAGCTCGACCAGTCGCTCGGCGAGCGCGGCAGCGGGCAGCAGCCGACCGGTGGCCACGTCGATGCCGTGGCCACCCATCCCGTCGCGGGCGGCCCGCCAGTACGCCAGTCGCAACAGATCGGGGATCGGCTTCGGCCCCTCGTCGCCGGTGTCGACGGCTTGGCCCGCGACGACCACCAACGCCCGCACCAGAGCGGCCAACGCCACGGATTCGGCGGCGGTGATCGGTACGTCGGCCACCCGCACCTCCAGGGTGGGGTGGTTCGCCGACAGGCGCAGATCCCAGAAGATCGTGCCGTGGTCGACCAGCGCGCCCGCCTCGAGCAGCATGTCGATGTGGTCGTCGTACTGCTGCGCGGACGTCAGGAACGGCGGGGCGCCGGCCACCGGCCACCGGCCCCAGGTGACACTGCGCCAGCTCGCGTAGCCGGTGTCGCGCTCGCACCAGTACGGCGAGTTGGCCGTCAACGCGAGCAACACCGGCAGGTGCGGACGCAGGTGGTTGCCGATCAACACGGCCCGGTCCCGGTCGGGCTCCTCCACGTGCACGTGTACGGCGCAGATCGCGAGCTCGTCGTGCAGGCCCCGGAAGGTGGCGTTGCCACGGTCCTGGCGGGGCCCCTCGGTGATGGGCGGTGGTACGGCCCGGCCGAGCACCGGGGAACCGCTCGCGATCACCCGCAGCCCCGCTGACCGGGCGGCGTTCTGGACCGCCCACCGGCCTTCGGTGAGCTGCGCCCCGAGGTCGTCCAGGCTCAGGCACGGGTCGGTACGGGTCTCGACGTGCAGCTTGGTGATCTCGCCGCCCACCCTGGTCCCGAGGGTCGGGCGGGCCCGGTCGACGACGGTGGCCGCCTCCGGAACGACCTCGCCCCGATCGGCGTCGACGACGAGGAACTCCTCCTCGACGCCGATCAGGGGGACGGCTGCTCCTGGCCGCTCTCTCACAGTCATGCCACCGCCGACCTCTCGCTGCCGGCCCTCTGCCGACGGTGAGCAGGTTACGGGATTCTGCTGACAGCCTGCGCGCCGAAACCCTCCATCGAGGACACCGATGCCAACAGCCCGGCCAGCAGCGCCGTTCGTTCCGGCATCCGGTCGAGGCAGACGTACTCGTCGGCGGAGTGTGCCCCGCCCCCGACCGCACCCAGGCCGTCGAGGGTCGGTACGCCGAGCGCGGCGGTGAAGTTGCCGTCCGAGGCACCGGCGGCGTACGCGCCGACGAGCTTCGGCATGCCGAGTGCCCGAGCAGTGGACTGGGCCAGCTCCAGCAGCGGTCGGGCCAGCTCGGCGGGCATGGGGTAGCGGTTGATCCCGCCGCACACGGCCAGCGTCGCCTCGGACAGGTACGGCTCCAGCTTACGAATGGCGCGGTCGACGCGTTCCAGCTCGGCTCTGGTCCAGGCCCGTACGTCAACGGCCAGGCTGGCGCTCTCCGGCACCGTGTTCGTCGTCGTACCGGCGGAGAGCAGGGTGGGGGTGACGGAGGTGCCTCCGCTGTCCGCCGCACCGAGCGCGCCCAGCGCGAGCACCTGATGGGCGACCTCGACCGTGGCGTTGACCCCGCGTTGGGGTTCCACGCCGGCGTGCGCGGCGCGGCCCTGGACCGTGAGGCGGTACACCGAGCCGCCCTTGCGGGCCACCTTCACATGTCCCTCGGGAGTGGCCGCCTCGCAGACGAGAACCGCGCCCGAGCGCAGTGCCTCGCGCTCGATCAGCGGTCGGGAGGTGACGGATCCGCTCTCCTCGTCGCAGGTGAGCAGCACCCCGATCGTCGAGGTGTCCTCGATCAGGCGCAGGGCCGTGAACATCTGCACGATGCCGGCCTTCATGTCGCAGACGCCGGGGCCTGTCGCGAGATTCCCCCGTACGGTGAAGGGTCTGGTTCGGATCGTGCCGACCGGAAAGACCGTGTCGAAGTGACCGAGGAGCAGCACCCGCTGATCGGCCGCCGGCCACAAGAGATGCGGTAGACCATCGAGCACGACCCGTTGGGCGCGGCGTCCGAGCACTTCCTCTCCCCAACCGGCGAGCAGGTCGGCACAGGACTCGAGATGAGGCAGCGAGCCCGGTGCCGACTCGTACGCGACGAGGGTGCCCAGCTGGTCGACCATGTCTGCCTGGAGCTTGTTCGCGGCGTGGCGCAGACGGCGTGCGTGGTCCATCGATCCCTCCGTACTCGCGGGTGACGGGCCTGGCCAGGCATGTCCATCGACCATCGCAGAGGGATCGGGGAGCGGCACCCTTGTCCGTGCTGTGTGCTCAGTCAGCCGAGACAGCGGCTCCGTAACCGAAATCGACGACCCGACGCGCGGTCTCGGCGTAGGCGTCGCGGCCGGCGGGGGCGAAGGTGCCGAGCCCGTCGACGTACCGGTTGTACATGCAGAACGCGGCGGCGATCAGGACAGTGTCGTGGATCTCCAGGTCGGTGGCGCCCTCCGCGCGGGCGTCGGCGATCAGCTCGCTGGTGACGTTACGGCCGCTGATCTGCACCGCGCCGGCGATGCGCAGCAGCGCCCGCAGCTTGGCCGAGATCGGGGCGGTGTCGAGGTCCGCACGCACCTGGTCGACGAGGTCATAACCCTCGTCGAGCTGTGCGGCGGCGAACGCCGAGTGGGAGGCGCAGCAGAAGTTGCACTCGTTACGCCCGGACACGTATGCCGCGATCAGCTCCCGCTCACCGGCCGGCAGCGTGTGCGGGGCGCGCAGCAGCACCTCGGCCAACTCGTTGAGCGGCTTCGCCGTCTCCGGGCGGTAGCGCATCGGACCGGTGATGCCGGGGAACTGCTTCTCATCGATTCCGAGATCGATGTGCGCCATGCTCGTCCTGCCCTTCAGCAGTGCGTCGTGGCCCGCCCGGACGGCGCTCACCGAGGGGTGCGGCCCGACCGAGGACGGCTGCCCGCGCGGGGCGGCGTGAGCGACGCCGCGCAGCCACGATCACATCCGGTCCGCCGTCGTGCTTCTTCATTCGTGCGCTGTCCGGGCCTGCACGCCGTCGCCACCGCACCCGGCGGTACCTGCCGGGTGCGGTGGCGAACTGGCGCTTGAAGGCGTTGGCGAAACTGGTCCTGTCGATCCCCTTTGGTGGCGAGAGGTGACATGACCACCCAGCTGAGTGATCTCCTGACCGAGGCGTTGCGGGCCGGCCGGCTGAACGGCCTGCACGCGACTACGGTGGTCCGGGACGGCCAGATCCTGTTGGAGCACTACGGCACCGGCGCGGATCACGCCTGGGGCGAGGCGTTGGGCATCATCGAGTTCGAACCTCGGACACTGCACGACGTACGGTCGGTCACCAAGAGCGTGACCGCGCTGCTGTACGGCATCGCGCTCGGTGAGGGCCGGGTGCCCGCCCTCAGCGACCCGCTGTTGCGCCACTTCCCGGCGTACGCCGACCTGGCCGCCGAACCGGGCCGGGCCCGGCTCACCGTCGAGCACGCGCTGACCATGACGCTCGGATTGCAGTGGCGTGAGGACGTGCCGTACGACAGTCCGGCGAACGCCGAGATCGCGATGGAGCTGGCACCGGACCGGTACCGCTACGTCCTGGAGCAACCGATCCTGGAACCACCCGGCACCCGGTGGAGCTACTGCGGAGGCGCCACCGCGCTGCTCGGTGGGTTGATCGCCCAGGGGACGGGTCAGCCGTTGCCGCAGTACGCCGAAGCGACGCTGTTCGCACCGCTGGGCATCACCCACGTCGAGTGGTCCAGTGGCACGGACGGGGTGGCCTCGGCCGCGTCCGGGCTGCGGCTGACACCACGCGACCTGGCCCGCATCGGTGAGCTGGTGCTGGCCCGGGGCGTCTGGCAGGGGCGCCGGATCGTTCCCGCCGCGTGGCTGGACGCGATGCTCACGCCGCGTACGCGGACCACCTGGGATGCCGGCTACGGCTATCACTGGTACCTGGAGTCGGTTGCCGGCCGTCGAGTCGTCGCCGCCATCGGCAACGGCGGACAGCGGTTGTTCGTCCTGCCCGAGTTGGGCCTGAGCGTGGCGGTGACCGCCGGCAACTACGACGATCCCGAGGATTGGCGGATCCCGGCGACGTTGCTGGAGCAGGTGATCCTGCCGGCCCTGGCGTGAGCCGTCGCCCGACCCCGATCAGCGTCGGAGTCGGGCGACGGCACTGCCTGACACCGGGTGGCCGGATCAGCGTTGGACTCGGGCTCCGGCGCCGCGCATCAGCGCCTCGACCTCCTTGCGGCTGGCCATCGAGGTGTCGCCGGGGGTGGTCATGGCCAGGGCGCCGTGCGCCGCGCCGTACTCCACGGCGGTGGCCAGGTCGTGCTGCTCCAGCAGGCCGTAGATCAGCCCGGAGGCGAAGCTGTCCCCGCCGCCCACCCGGTCCATGATCTCCAGGCCGGGCCGGTGCGTGGCCTGGACGAACCGGCCGCCGGCCCAGGCGATCGCACCCCAGTCGTTGACGGTCGCGCTGCGCACCGTACGCAGCGTGGTGGCCACCACCCGGAAGTTGTCGAACTCCTTGGTGACCTCCTCGATCATCCGCTGGAAGTTGGTCACCTCCAGTTCGGACAGGCTGGCGTCGGTGTCGGGCACCTCGAAGCCGAGGGAAGCGGTGAAGTCCTCCTCGTTGCCGATCATGACGTCGACGTACCGGGCGAGTCGCCGGTTGACCTCCTGTGCGCGGGCCTGCCCGCCGACCGCCTTCCAGAGGCTGGGCCGGTAGTTCAGGTCGTACGAGATGATCGTGCCGTGTCGGCGGGCGGCGACCATGGCCGCCTCGATGGTCTCCGGCGTGGTCTCCGACAGCGCCGCGTAGATGCCGCCGGTGTGCAGCCAGCGCACCCCCAGGTCGCCGAAGAGGTGGTCCCAGTCGACGTCGTCGGCGCGCAGTTGACTGGCGGCGGTGTGGCCCCGGTCCGAGGTGCCGACCGCGCCGCGTACGCCGAAGCCCCGCTCGGTGAAGTTCAGGCCGTTGCGCACGCTGCGACCGATGCCGTCGTACGGCATCCAGCGGATGAACGACGGGTCGACGCCACCCTGGAGGATCAGGTCCTCCAGCAGCCGTCCCACCTCGTTGTCGGCGAACGCGGTGACGATGGCGGTGCGCAGCCCGAAGCAGCGGCGCAGGCCCCGGGCGACGTTGTACTCACCGCCGCCCTCCCAGGCCCGGAAATTGCGGGCGGTGCGTACCCGCCCCTCTCCGGGGTCGAGGCGCAGCATCACCTCGCCGAGCGAGACGAGGTCGTAGCGGCACGCTTCGGCGGGGCGCAGGTCGAGAATGGACATCGCGATCAGATCTCCCGGGCGGCGGTCACGGCAGCGGCGGTCAGTGCGGTCACGTCGTCCCACCGGCCCTCGGCGAGCAGGCTGGGGGCGACCATCCAAGTCCCGCCGACGGCGAGGACCGGCGGCAGGCTGAGGTAGTCGCGCAGGTTCCCGGTGTTCACCCCGCCGGTCGGGATGAAGCGTACGGACCGGAAGGGCGCGGCCAGCGCCTTGATCATCGTGGTGCCGCCGAGCTGCTCGGCGGGGAAGAACTTGACCGTGTCCAGCCCGGCGTCGATGGCCATCTGGATCTCGGTCGGGGTGGCGGCGCCCGGGAAGACGGGCACGCCGACCTGCTGACAGTGGGCGACCACGCGCGCGCTGAAGCCGGGGCAGACGATGAACCGGGCACCCGCCGCGACGGCCTCGTCCACCTGGCCGGGGGTCAGCACGGTGCCGGCGCCGACGAGCAGCTGCGGGTCCTCGGACATGGCCCGGATCGCCTCGGCGGCGGCGTCGGTGCGGAAGGTCACCTCCACGCTGCGCAGGCCACCGGCGGCCAGCGCGGCGCCGAGCGGGGCGGCGGCACGGGCGTCGTCGAGCACGACGACCGGCAGGATCCGGCCCGCGGCGATGGTCTCGGAGACGTCGGCGGGCTGTTCAGAAGGATGAACGGCAGTCACATATGTGACCCTACTGCTGATCCGGGCAATGTCAATCCCGCTACAGTGACGCCATGACATCCGCCGAGGGCTTCCAACCGGTCAAGTCGGCCGGGCGCACGCTGGAGGTGCTGGAAACGCTGGCCGCCTCCGGCGGGCGACGTTCCCTCGGCGACCTGGCCCGGGACCTGGGCATCCCGAAGAGCAGCCTGCACGGCATCCTGCGCACGATGATGCAGCGCGGCTGGGTGGAGGCCGACGACACCGGCACCCGCTTCGGGCTGGGCGTACGCGCCCTCCAGGTCGGTGCCGCGTACCTGGACACCGACGACGCGGTAGGGCTGCTCGCCGGGGTGCTCGACGACCTGTCCCGGCAGTTCGGCGAGACCGTGCACCTCGGCCGACTCGACGGCGCGCACGTGGTCTACACCGCCAAGCGGGAATCGTCGCATCCGCTGCGGCTCTACAGCGCCATCGGACGACGCCTGCCCGCGCACGCCACCGCCCTGGGCAAGGTGCTGCTCGCCGAACGCGCCGCCGAGGAGGTCGACACGATCCTCGGGTCGTCCCCGGCGGCGCTGACCCGACACACCATCACCGACCTGGCGGCCCTGCACGCCGACCTCGCGGCCAGCCGGGAACGCGGCTACGCCGTCGACCACGAGGAGAACACCGAGGGCATCGTCTGCTTCGCCGTCGCGGTGCCCCTGCACACCCCCGCGGTGGACGCGATCAGCCTCTCCATCCCGGCGGCCCGCCTGAACGAGCAGGTGCAGCAGCGGGTGGTGGCGGCGCTGGGCCACGCGGTCGACCAGGTCCGCGCCGCCCGCGGCCTGCTCACCGCCAGTTGAGCCGCGCGCGGGCTGCTCACCGCCAGCTGAGTCGGGAGCGGATCAGGACCGGCCACCGACCGTGCCGGCCGCCGGCACCGCGCAGGACATAGCCGGTGATGCCGGCGACGAACAACACCCCGACGACCAGCCACGAGACGGTGGCGGACGAGGGCTGCACCGGCCAGGCCCAGATCGCGGTGACCCGGTCGGTGCCGCGCGGGGCGGCGGCGTAGACGGCGCAGCCGTAGCAGAAGGCGGGCAGCCAGGCCAGGCGGACACCGAGCAGCGCCGCCGCGCCCACCACCAGACCGGTGTGTCCGAGCGTGTTGCGCACCAGGGCGTACGCGCCGAAGGTGTGCGGGTCGGCCAGCCCGGCCAGGCTGAGCACGGCCGCGCTGAGGACGGCGGCGAGCAGCACATGACCCGTCCGCCACACCCGCCACGGCAGCGGCGTGCCGCGTTCCAGTTCCTCGTCGGCACCGGCCAGACTCGGACCGAGCAGCACGGCAGCCAGCAGGGGAGCGAGGGCGACCACCGGGATACGGGCGACCGATCCGCCGAAGGTGGGTCGATCGGCCAGCCAACTGCCCGCCGCCCAGGCCAGCACCGCGATCACGACCAGGCCGACCAGGAATGCCGGCCCACCGCGCGCGGTCAGATGCAGCGCGAACCGACGGCCGGTCGACGTGGCCCGACGAGCGGACGTGGCCCGGGAGGCGACAGCGCCACCACCGTCGGGCACGGTGGCTGCCGGAGGACGGTCAACGGCGTTGCGGCGCGATCGAGGCTGGTCGGTGTTGCGGCCGTTCACCGGGGTTGCCTGAGCCGGGTCAGCGCGGGCAGGTCGCAGGCGGCCGCCGCGCGCAGGTAGTCGGCGAACCAGGCCCGCTGCGCCGGCATCGGCAGCGCGTAGAGCCAGTCGACCGGGACCTCGGGGCTCGCCGGCAACTCGAACAGCCAGGCGTGGGCCAGCCCGCCGGTGAGGTAGGCCCGTTCGGCCTCGCGGTCATGATCGTCGTAGGTGCAGTTCAACCCCGTCACCGCCCGCAGGTCGGTCTCCAGCCAGTCCTGCTTCGCCAGGCCGCCCCGGACGGTGGGCTGCCCGTCGAGGTGCAGCCAGATCGTCCCGTCACCGGGCAGCTGCGGTTGGTCGACCGGCCGGGCGGCGTCGTCAACCGCCCGGTGGGCGGCGCCGGGGATGCCCTCGATCCGGGCCAGGACCGGCTGCACCACCGGGGTCACCTCGTCGAGCAGGAACGCGTGGATCCGGGCCACGCACACCTGCGGGCCGGTGTCCGTGCAGACCAGCGCGACCGCGTCCGGGTCGACGGGCAGACGGTACGGGCCGGGGCCGGTGACGATCGGCACCGCGACACCCATCGCGAGCACACCGGCCAGCGCGGCGGCCAACCAGCGCCGGGCGGCGAGCGCGAGCAGCACGACCGTCAACGCCAGCAGCCAGCCCACCTGCCAGGCCACCACCCGGCCCGGCACCACCTGGTACGCGGCCTGACCGCCCTGCACCGGGGTGAGCCACACCGCGCCCTTCGTGTCGGCGTACGTCAGGATCGCCAGCGCCAGGTACGCGGCCAACCCGGCGACCGGTGCGGCCAGGCGCAGCGGCACCAGCCGGCCGACGCACATGCCACCGGCGGTCGCCGTGCCCAACGCGAGGACCCCGACGAGCAGCGTCCACCACCAGCCGTCCCCGGCGTACGTCGCGACCCGCGCGACCAGCACCCCCGCCCCGGCGAAGGCCACCAGCACCCCGACGGTGCCGGCCAGCGTCACCGCCAGCCACGCCACCAGAATCGGCTGCCAACCGGGACGCGGGGTGGAACCCACCATCTCGTCGATGCCGCGCCGCCGCTCCCGGCCGGCCTGCCACACGCCCGCCGCGACCATCAGCGCGCACAGGATCAGCATCGAGGTGCGCAGGTAGTTGACCAGCCCGGCCCACCGGCCACCCCAATCCTCCGGATGTACGGCCAGCATCCACACCCCGGCGCCACACATCGCCGCCGCCGCCCACGGCGCCGTGCCCCGACGCAACTCGGTACGCAGGATCCGCCTCACCGGGCTGCCGCCCGGGCGTCGCGCAGCACAGCGGCGTAGCCGCGTTCGATCGGGGAGTCGCCACTGTCGCCGGCCCCACCGGCCGCGATGAGTTCCGCGGGCAGCCCGTCGAACACCAGCCGTCCCGCGTCCATCAGGCTGACCCGGGTGCAGGCCGCCACGACATCCTCGACCAGGTGCGTGCTGACCAGCACCACGGCATCCAGTCCCAACTCCCGCAGCAGCGCACGGAACTCCACCCGCTGCTCCGGGTCCAGGCCGGCGGTCGGCTCGTCCAGCAGCAGCAACCGAGGATCGTTGACGATGGCCTGGGCGATGCCGGCCCGGCGGAGCATCCCACCGGAGAGGTGCTTCATCCGGTCGTCGGCCCGGTCCAGCAGCCCGACCCGCTCGATCGCCCGGTCCACCGCCAGCGGGATCTGCGCCGCCGGCATTTCCTTCAGCCAGGCGAAGTACTCCACGAACTCCCGAACGGTGAACCGTGGATAGAACCCGAACGACTGCGGCAGGTAACCCAGTTGCCGACGGGCCGACCGCAGCCCGGCCGCGTCGGACAGCGGCTGCCCGAGCAGCCGCACCTGCCCCCGGTCGGGTCGCCGCACGGTGGCCAGCACCCGCATCAGTGTCGTCTTGCCGGCCCCGTTGGGGCCGAGCAGGCCGTGCACCCCCGGACCCAGGTCGAGATCCAACTCGTCGAGGGCGGTCCGTCGGCCGTAGCTGACCCGCAACCCTCGTACGCTCACCGTCACGCTCACGCGGTTCGTCTCCCTACTTGATCCCGCCGGGTCCACACCACGAGCACGGCCGCTGCCGTGACCGTCAGCCACACCGGACCGGCCTGCATCAGCACCGCCCACTCGCCGATCGGGGCCAGTACGATCACCGCCCACGCACCGGCCACCACCGCCGCCGCCTGACCGGGCTCGATCAGCGAGCCGAGCGCCAGCGTCAGGGCGGTGAGCGCGAGACCGGCCAGCGGCCACACCATCGGCGTACCGACGCCGGTCATCGCGCCGGCGAGGAGCGTGACCGGCGCGGTGACCGCGAGCACCGCGAGCGTGCGCCACAGGATGATCTGCAGCCCGCCCTGTGGTGTCGACGCCACCATCTCGTGCAGCGGATCCGACCACGACCCGTACGACAGGGCGGTGCCGACCGCCGGCAGCATCGGCGCGGCCAACAACAGCAGCCACGGCGGCAGCATCTCCGGCCTGACCGCCAGCCCCAGCGCGGCCAGCCCGGTCAACGCCACCGCCACCAGCCACGCACCCCGGGCGGCCGGGCCGGCACCCACCAGGACCCGGATCCGACGCCAGCGGGTCGCCGGGCGTACCCGGCCCGGTGGTGGCAGCGGGGCGGCCACCGCCACCGCCGCCGCCTCGACCAGCCGCCGGGTCGGATCGTCGAGGGTGAGGTTGCCCCGGCAGGCGGCGCACCGGTCGAGGTGCGTCTCCACCGACCAGGCGTCGACGTCGTCCAGATCACCGTCGACGTACGCCGCCAGCGTCCGGGCGTCCAGGTGAAAAGCTGTCACGACAGCGCCTCCCGCAACTCCCGGCGGGCCCGCATCGCCCGGGTCTTGACCGTTCCCTCCGGTACGCCCAGCAGCGTCGCCGTCTCCCGTACGGTCAACCCGTCGAGCACGGTGGCCTGCAACACCGCCCGCAGTTCCGGCGACAGCCGGTGCAGCGCCCGTTCCAGGGCCGCGTCGTAGGACCCGGCCAACGCCTCGTCCTCGGCCGACGGCGACCAGGCAGGCACCGACTCCGGCGTCACCGCCCCGACCGTGGACGGACGGGCCGCGATGCGCCGGTGGGCGTCGATCAGCCGGCGTGACGCCACCGCCCAGAGCCAGCCGGTCACCGCGCCGTCCTCCCGGTAGCCGGCCGCCGCCCGCCACACGGTCAGGAACGTTTCCTGGAGCAACTCCTGGGCCAACTCCGGGTCGCGGCACCGGCGGCGCAGCCGCAGCACCAACCACGGTGCGTGTCGCGCGTAGAGCACGTCGAACGCGCGGCGGTCGCCCGTACCGACGCGGCGCAGCAACGCCGCGTCGTCTGAATCCATCACGCAAGGTTAGGACGCAGCCGTCGCCGAAACGGTTCTCCGCGGGCGTGACCCGCCGCCCGCCGTCCCCCGGGGCGTCCGGCCTGGTGATTGTCCTCACGATCACCACTGGTCGGGGGAGGGAAACCCCCTCTGACCTCCCTATGCTTGGCGTCGATGATCGTCCGGCCGTCCGGTGCCGGTCTGGGCCTTGAGTTAAGGCGGGGGAGGAAGTGGCGAGCGATGACCGGCTCCACGCGCATCTGGAACGGCATGTCCATCCCCGCACCCGGCAGTTACGAGCTTGACGCCGGGCACAAGCGGATCGGCTTCCTCGCCAAGCACATGATGGTCAGCCCGGTCCGTGGCGAGTTCCGCCAGGCGACCGCCCGCATCACCGTCGCCGAGGATCCGCTGGAGTCGACGATCGTGGCGACCATCCAGTCCGCCAGCATCGACACCGCGAACGTCGACCGGGACACCCACCTGCGCAGCGCCGACTTCCTCGACGTGGAGCAGTTCCCGACCCTGGAGTACCGCAGCACCGGCATCACCGCCCTGGACAAGACCGATCCGATCTTCTTCTGGGCCAAGCTGAAGAACCACCGGCTCGGTCGCCGGGCGGTGGTGGAGGAGCCGGCGCCGCCGACGCGGCCGGTGACCGCCCGGTTCGTGCTCTCCGGCGAGTTGACCGTCAAGGGCATCACCCGCCCGGTGGACTGCCAGGTCGAGTTCGGTGGCGCCCGACGCGACCCGTACGGGCAGGACATCTTCGGGTTCAGCGCCACGGCGGAACTCAACCGGGAGGACTACGGCCTGGTCTGGAACGTGGCCCTGGACAGCGGCGGCGTACTGGTCGGCCGCACCGTTCGCATCGAGATCGCCGGCGAGGCCATCCGCCAGGGGTAGGCCCCTCTTCATCCGGATTTAACGATCGTTTCGTTCGCCGGCGTATTCATTGATCACGATCTTTGCGAGAATCCGACTGTCGCCGGTCACGCCCGTCAGCGGGCCACCCCCACCCGCCGTGGCAGGCGACAGTCAGGAGTCGCCGCGTGGCTCACGTACGCAAGGCCGCCCTCGCCATGGTGGTCGCCCTCGCCCTGTCCCTGGTGCTGGTCCCACGGCCGGCCCACGCCACCCCGCCCAACATCCCCTCGTACGCCACGGCGCTGAGCCGCCTCAACGCGCTCACCGTCGCCGCCGAATCCCACCAGTCCAGCTACAACCGGGACCTGTTCCCGCACTGGAGCACGGTCACCGGCACCTGCAACACCCGGGAGCAGGTCCTCAAGCGTGACGGCACCAACGTCACCGTCGACGCGAGCTGCTATCCGACCTCCGGTTCCTGGTACAGCCCGTACGACGGGCTGACCCGGACCAGCCCGACGCAGATCGACATCGACCACATGGTCCCGCTCGCCGAGGCGTGGCGCTCCGGTGCCTGGGCCTGGAGCACCTCGCGGCGGCAGACCTACGCCAACGACCTCGGTGGCCCCGAACTGTGGGCGGTCACCAGCACGGTGAACCAGGCCAAGGGCGACAAGGACCCGGCCGCCTGGAAGCCGCCGCGCGCCGCGTTCCACTGCACCTACGCCCGGGCCTGGATCCAGACGAAGTGGTACTACGCGCTTTCCGTCGACAGCGCGGAGAAGTCGGCCCTGGCCTCGATGCTGAACACCTGCTGACCCGCTGACCTGCCGTGACCTGGCGGTGCTCGCCGGCACCGCCAGGTCCGCGGTCAGGTCAGCGCCGCCAGGCCGCCCAGAGTTCGGCGTACCGGCCACCGGCGGCGACCAGGTCCTCGGGGCGACCGAGCTCGACGATCCGACCGCCGGACATCACCGCCACCCGGTCACAGGCGTGCGCCTGGGTGAGTCGGTGCGCCACCACGATGGCGGTACGACCCCGGATCACCGCCTGGCTGGCCAGTTCGAGCTGCTGGGCACCCGCGCTGCCGGCCTCCGCGCTCGCCTCGTCCAACACCACGATCGGCGGGTCGAGCAGGACGATCCGGGCCAGCGCCAACTGCTGGGCCTGACCGGGCGTGAGCGGATGCTCGCCGTCGCCGACGGGGGTGGCCAGCCCGTCCGGCAACGCGGCGACCCAGCCGTCCGCGCCGACCAGGCGCAACGCGTCGTGCAACTGCTCGTCGGTGGCGTGCGGGGCGGCCAGCCGAAGATCGTCGGCGAGCGTGCCGGCGAAGACGTGCACCTCCTGGGTCACCACGCCGACGGTGCGGCGCAACTCGTCGGGGCCGAGGTCGTCGATCAGCCGGCCGCCCAGCCACACCGCGCCGTCGGTGGCCGGGAACACCCCGCCGAGAATGGCCGCGAAGGTGGTCTTGCCGGCACCACTGGCGCCCACGATCGCCAACGACTCGCCCTCGGCGATCTCGATCGACACGTCGTGCACGACCGTC
This sequence comes from Micromonospora sp. NPDC051196, assembly GCF_040682415.1. Lineage (NCBI taxonomy): Bacteria > Bacillati > Actinomycetota > Actinomycetes > Micromonosporales > Micromonosporaceae > Micromonospora > Micromonospora sp. NPDC051196. Next base: position 261,848 of record NZ_JBFBAY010000004.1, on the reverse strand, counting down.
GGGCCGGCGGCGTACTGGTGCGACACCGACTTGGCGGTGACCCCGGCGGGCCCCCGGGTGGGCGTCTCGGCGGTCCGCTGCGCCGGCACGTCGACCTCGGTGACACCGACCAGCCGGGCGAGCGCCGCACCGGCCGACTGGATGTCGTTGAACGAGATCAGCAGCATGCCGAGCGGGCCGAAGAGGCGGTGGAACAGCAACGCGGCGGCGGTCACGTCACCGACACTGCTGTCCCCGGCGCGTACCAGCAGGAACCCGGCCAGCAGGACGGCGGTCAGGCCGATCGCCTCGGCGTAGTTCATCATGTTCGCGAACCAGAGGAACCCGCGTACCGCCCGTAGCCGGGCGTCGGCCGCCTCCTGGGAGGCCTGCTCGACCCGCTGGCTCTGCCGCTGCTCCATGCCGTACGCGTGCACCGTCCGGACCCCGCCGAAGGTGGTCAGCAGGCGTTGCGTGCGCACCGCGGCGGCCTGTCGTTCGGCGGCGTACAGACGCTTGGCCGCAGGGACGAAGCGGCGCAGGCTCAGCGCGTACACCGGGAAGACGACCAGGAACGCGGCGGCGATGCGCCAGTCCAGGGCCGTGAAGCCGACGAACGTGACCACGACGGTGACCAGTGCGGTGAAGACCCCGGCGGCCAACTGGATCGAGTCGGTGACCTGCTCCACGTCGTCGGTGACCCGGGCGGCGACATCCCCGGAGCCCGCGCTCTCCAGCCGGGCCGAGTCCATCCGCAGGGCGTGGTCGAGGACCTCCTCCCGCAGGTCGGCGCAGGCCCGCATGCCCCACTCGGTGACCAGCCAGCGGGCGGCACCGGTCAGCACCGCGGCGGCGAAACCCGCGCCGAGGATCCAGGCCGAGGTCAGCAGCAGCGACCGGGTGGTACCGCCGGCCACCACCAGGTCGACCAGCCGACCGAGCAGCAACGGTACGACGACCGCGGCGGCGCTGGCCGCCAGCGAGGCCGCGATCGAGGCCCAGCCGAGCATCGGGTGGCGGCGCAGCGCCCGCCAGAAGGTCGCCAGGGCGGCCCGGCCGGTGGCGACGGGCAGGATCGTCGACGTCGGGCCGCTCATCGCAGCACCACCTCGGCGTACGCGGACTGGGCGAGCAGTTCGCGGTGACGTCCGACGGCCGCCACCCGACCGGCGTGCACGAAGACGACCCGGTCGCAGCGGTCGAGCAGCGGTGCGCTGGTGGTGACCAGGACGGTGGCCCGGTCACCGCCGGCGCGGTACTCGCGTACCCCGTCGGCGATGGCGTGTTCGGTGACCGCGTCGACCGCCGTGGTCGGATCGCGCAGTACGGTGACCGGCCGGTCGGCGAGCAGCGCCCGGGCCAGGGCGATGCGCTGCCGCTGGCCACCGGAGAGGTCCAGCCCACGGTCCAGCAACTCCCGGTCCAGCCCGGCGTCGCCGTCGGTGAGCACGTCCACGCTGGCGGCGGTCATGCTCCGGCGCAGCGCCGTGTCGTCGTGCTCGTCGCCGGTCTGCAGCACCTCGCGCAACGTGCTGCCGAACAGGTCCACCGCGTGCGGTTCGACCAGGACGACCCGTCGCAGCGTGGCGACGTCGAGGTCGCCTACCGGCGTGCCGGCCAGCGTCACCTCGCCTCGCTCGGGAGGCCGCGCCCCGGCCAGCAGTTCGGTGATGGCGTCGGCGGTGCGGGTCTGCTCGGTGACCACGCCGAGCATCTCGCCGGGCCGTACGGTGAGGCTGACGCCGTCCAGGCCCGGTGCGTGCACCTCGTCGAGGACCAGCGTGCCCGGCTGCGCCGCCGCGTCGCCGGACCCGGCCGGCTCGGGCGCGGCGAGCACCTCGGCGACCCGGGCCGCGCTGGCCCGGGCGGTGGCCAGCCGGAAGACACAGTCGGCGAGGTTGAGCACCGGGTCGCTGATGAACGTCGCCAGTCCGACGATGGTGATGAGTTCACCGATGGTGATCCGCCCCTGGAGGGCGAACCAGCCGGCCAGCGCGGCGACCACGGTGATCAGCAGGCCGGTGGTGAACGTCGACACACCGACGAAGGTGGCGCCGGCGCGTACCGCGCCGACGTTGGCCCGCAGCGAGGTGCGGCTGGCCGCCCGGTAGCGGCGCGCGGCCTCGTCGACCCCACCGAACCCGCGCAGCGGCCGAAGCCCGCGCAGCAGGTCGGACGCGGTCGCGGCGGCCCGGCCGATGGCCTGCTGCTGTGCCGAGGTGTGCCGTTCCACCACCGGCCCGAGCGCGTTGAGCCCGAGCACCAGCAGCGGGACGCCGACCACCAGCCCGAGCCCGAGCGACCAGTCGATGCGCAGCAGCACCACCGTCGCCACGGTCAGGCCGAGGAACGCGGAGATCATCCGGCTGCCCAGTTCCAGCAGTTCGGCGGCGGCCTGGGTGTCGGAGGTGGCGATCGACAGCAGTTCACCGTTCTGCCGGTTGGTCCGGATGCCACGTCCGGTGAGCACCCGCCGGACCACCTGCATGCGCAGGTCGTGTGACTCCCGGACCACGGCCTTGGACAGGAACCAGAACCCGAACCGCCAGCCCATGGTGAGCGCCAGGAACAGCGCGAAGATCCCCAGCACCGACCAGAGCATCGCCGAGGTCGAGCCGGTCCCCACGGCCTGGTCGATGACCAGACCGATCGCCACCGGGACGAGCGCCTCACACACCTGGTGCAGGGACCAGAAGCCGGCGCACAACGCCGTGTCGCGGCGTTGTCGTCGGAACATCCCGCCGATCAGCCGGCCGGTCGGTGCCGCCGCAGGGGTCTTCGTCATCCGTGCCTCACTTCTGGAGTTAGGCAAGGCTAACTTGTCGTACGCCGAAGCTGAACCGCCGCCTCGGGACGTGCGCCGAGTGCCGAGGCCTCACCACCGAACGCGGCGTCGCCCGCCCGGAAAGGACCGGACGGGCGACGCTACGCATTCGGTACGCGGGATCAGCAGAGACCGTTGCAGCCATCCGGGTTCGGCGGCGGCCCGGTCAGCCACGGCTGTGGCAGGCCGGGCACGTGCTCCGGCTGCGCCCCGGTGATCCGTGGCTCGGAGAAGACCGTGTTGTAGGCGTTGGCGGTGTCGTCGACGTAGATGATGCCGGTCAGCTTGTTCTCCGGGATGGTGCCGTCGGCGTACGTCGGCGTCCAGTTGCGCACCGGCGTGATATTCGTGCCGACGATCCGGGTGAAGCCGTCGCTGCCGCTGAGGATCGACACCACGTCGCTGGTGTAGTCGGGATCGACGTAGCCGTGGTCGTTCTCCGGATCGGTGTCACCGCTGCCGTCGTCACCTCCGTCGTCCCCGTGGTCACCGCCACCGCCGTGGTCACCGCCGGAGTCGTTGTCGTCGGAGTCGTAGTGCATGTTGACGCCGTCGTCGCAGCTGCCGTTCGCGTCGCAGGTGGTGATGGTCTGGTTGCCGGAGGTGTGCGTGGAGCTGTTGAAGATCACCGACTCCACCTTGATCGTGCCGACCTGCTTGCCGTCCTCGTCGTAGACGTAATAGATCGTTTCGAGCCAGGTGTCCAGGTTCCCATTCGTCGAATGGGTCTTCGACGTGGTTTCGCTGACCCGGCGTCCGTGCACGTCGAAGACCGTGGTGGTCTCCTCGATGTAGCGGTCACCCGCCTCGCCGCGCTCCTCGTACTGGTGCAGGACGGTGTTGCCGCGCGAGCCGTCGGCGTTGAAGTGCTCCCGCACCGAACCGCCCGGCACCAGGTCGACGACGTCGCGCGAGCCGTCGGCGTAGTGCAGCTGGTAGTCGAAGTCGTCGAACCAGCCGCCCTTCTCGGTCTTCACGACACCGCCGTACGCGGCGGGGCTCTGCCCCGTCACACCGGGCTCGTATTCCACGAAGTGCGAGTCGAACGGAGTCAGCAGGCTGCCGCTCAGCGGGTCGCCGACGGACTGCGAGATCTTGCCACGGCCGATCGCGACGCCGTCACGCTGCACCGACAGCTTCAACTCGTCGAACCGCTTGAGGTCGACGCCCAGCCGGGTGTAGGCGTCCTGCCGGACCGGCATCGCGAAGACACCGATGGTCGGCAGGTTCGTCGTCGTCTCCTTGAGCTTCAGGATCTCCTCGGGGAACGCGATGAAGCTGCCGCGTCCGTACGAGAAGGTCGGCAACTTGTTGACCGAGGCCAGTTCCACGGCCACCTGAAGGCTCGGCGTGCTCTGCGGGTCCCGGGGATCGGTGCCGGCGGCCAACTCGTCGGCGTCGCTGAAACCGTCCCGGTCGCTGTCGATCACCCGCCAGGACAGGTAGCAGCCGGTCGGGTCGCAGAGCCGGGCGTACGACAGGCGGGTCCGCTCCGACGGCCTGTCGGCCGAAGCGGCGGTGCTGGTGGCGATGAACGCCAGGGGTATGGCGAGCAGAGGAGCGACGACCATCGCCACTCCCTTGCGGTTACGGAGTGTCATGCGTCGTACGGTCACACCCGGCGGGGCCCGTCTCGACGTTGAGTCGACAATCAGTCGGGTCCCGCGTCGGCCTGGGAGAAACCCTAGCTAGGGTGTGGCCTGCTGCACCCGCCCGACGAAGGTGACGGACGTGGACATCGATCGGCATGCTCCCGGTCACCAGGAGGCCGACCGGCTGCTGGCCGCCGCCGACCGCGCCGGTGAACCGGTGACCGCCGCCCGCATGGTGGCTGAGGCATTTCTCGCGGTGTCCCGTACCGCCGACGCGGCAACCCTGCCGCCGATGGTGCGGCGGCTGGCGAGCCTGCGCGTACGGCCTGCGTCCTGGCAGGTCGGGTCCCGGCACCGCGAGGTGGAGGACCGGCAGCGCGAGATCGACTTCGTCTACCACGCCATCGCCTGCGCGGTCGCTGCCCGCACCGGCCGGCGGCTCGCCCGGCGCGAGTCGGTCGCCCGACCCGGCCTGGACCGGGCCGATCCGGACGAGGCGCTGCGCCTGTTCGCCGCTGCCGGGCTGCACGACGACCCGCTGTACGTGGAGTGCGCCATGCTCGCGACGTTGAGCGTTCAGCGACCCGACCAGATCCGACCCAACTTCGCCCATCTGGTCGAGCCGTGGCTGGTCGACGACGCTGTCGACCCGGTCCGCCGGGCCCGATTGACCACCATGCTCGGCATGGGTGAGGCCTGGTCCGGCGAGCTGCTGCGTGGCCGGGTCACGCTGCGCCGGGCCCACGGGTACGCCGTCGCAGCCGGCCGGCTCGACCTTCAGGCCGAGATCGTGTCCTGGCTGGCCAAGTGCGACGCGCTCTGCGGTGACCTGGCGCAGGCGCGGGACCGGCTGACCGAGGCACGGGTGCTGGCGGCCCGATCCGGCTCCGCCTGGGTGGGGTCGCACATCGCCGAATGCGCCGCCGCATTGCACCTGGCCAGTGGCGACGTCGATGCCTGGGTCGGAGTCGTGGGGCGCCTGGTCGGCTCCGCGGTCGGCGCCAACTCGGGTCTGCTCTTCGAGCACCGCTGCGAGTTGGCCACCTATCACGCGCTGCGCGGCGATGCCGCCGCCGCGCAGGCGGTCACCGCGTACATCGAGGATCCGCCGCTGGACTGGCCGGGCGCGCCGGCCCTGCCCGCCTGGCGGGCGTGGATCGCCGACCCGGGCGACCCGGCGGCGATGGCCTGGTTGGAGAGGTCCCTCGCCGGGCTCAACCGGCCGGTGGAACGGCTCTCGCGCGCCCGGCTGGCCTGGTTGCTCGGCGCGTGGCACGCCCGCGCCGGGCGCCGCGTCGACGCGATCCGGTTGTTGGAACTGGCCAGCAGCGAGTACGCGGCGACCGGCGCCGCCGGCCTGCTCGCCCGCGTCGCCGTCGACCTCTCCTCGGTCGCCGAACCGGCGGTTCCCCCCACCGCGCCGCCGCCCCGCGCCGGCGACCCGCCCCGGTCGGCAGCCGCCGGGCCCGGCGGGTCGTCAGCGCCTGCCGGCGTCGGTGTCACGCTGACCGCCACCGAGCGCCGGGTCGCCGCCGCTGTCGCCGAGGGACTCAGCAACCAGGAGGTGGCCGGGCGGCTGTCGGTGTCGGTCAAGACGGTCGAGTTCCACCTCGGCAACATCTACCGCAAGCTCGGCGTACGCAACCGCACCGAACTCGTCCGTCAGCTGTTGCGCTGACCTCAGCATGATGACCGGATCGTTCCGCAGCGGTGCGTGATCGTGGCTGGTGCGCCCCGGCCGGGAACGGCCAGGATGAACGCATGACCGCAGCACTCGTCGTGATCGACGTACAGGAGTCCTTCCGCCAGCGGGCCAGCTGGACGGCCTGCTCGCAACCGGACGTCGTCGGTCAGGTGAACCGGCTGGTCGACGCCGCCCGCAGCCGGGGTGACCTGGTCGTGTGGGTGTTGCACTCGGAGCCGGACAGCGGTGACGTGTTCGACCCGGCACTGGGCTTCGTCCGGCTGATCGACGGGTTGCGGCCCGTCGAGGGCGAGCCGGTGCTGACCAAGTACGTGCACAACCCCTTCACCACGACCCGACTCCAGCAACTGCTCACCGTCCACGGCGTCCAGGGGATCACCGTCTGCGGGATCCGTACCGAGCAGTGCTGCGAGACCACCGCCCGGCTCGCCGTCGACCTCGGCTACGAGGTCACCTTCGTCGTCGACGCGACCGCCACCATGCCCATCGAGCACCCGGACGCCCCGGCCGGTCGGACCATGGCCGAGATCCTCGCCGATCCGCGCACCCTCGGCACCGACGAGATCATCGAGCGCACCGTGTACGCACTGTCGGGTCGGTTCGCCACCATCCGTACCGTCGACGAGGTGACCGCCCTGGTGCCGGTCGGCGCCGACCGCTGAGGCGCTCGTGAGCCGGGTCGTCTTTCTGCTGCTGCCGCAGCTGCATCTGCTGGATCTGGCCGGTCCGGCGCAGGTCTTCTCCACGGCGGCGGACTCCGGGCTCGACTACCGGCAGTCCTTCGTCGCGGAGAGCAGTGAGGTGGTGACCGCACAGGGGCTGCCGGTGCGCGCCCACGTCGACTGGCCCGACCTGGGCCCGGCCGATCTGGTCGTCGTCCCCGGCTGGCGGTCACCCGCCTCCCGCGCCGAGCCGGTGCAGCCCGCCACGCTGCGCCGGCTCGCCGCGCACCACGCGGCGGGCGGCACGGTGGTCAGCGTCTGCGGTGGCGCCTACCTGCTGGGTCGCGCCGGGCTGCTGGCCGGTCGCCGCTGCACCACCCACCACGAACTCCAGGACGAGTTGGCCCGCCGCTATCCGGCGGCCACCGTGCTGCATGACCGGCTGTACGTCGTCGACGACCGGGTGGCCACCTCGGCCGGCATCGCCAGCGGCATCGACCTCGCGCTGCACCTGATGGCGTCCCGACACGGTCCGGCGGTGGCGGCCCGGATCGCCCGGGAGATGGTGGTGTACGCCCGACGCAACGGACACGAGCGGCAGGACAGCGCCATGCTGCGCCACCGCTCGCACCTCAGCGACGTGGTGCACCGCGTCCAGGACGTGATCGACGAACGGTTCACCGAGGCGTTGCCGCTGGGGGAGTTGGCCGGTGTGGCCCGGGTGAGCGAGCGCACCCTGACCCGCCTGTTCGACGCGTCGACCGGGCTCACGCCGCTGCGCTACCAGCAGTTGCTCCGGGTCGAGCGGGCCGAGCACCTCATCGGCCACGGCCTCGCCGTGGAGGCCGCGGCCCGGGCGGTCGGTTTCACCGACGCCCGGATGCTCCGGCGGCTGCGGGCCCGTGCCCGCTCGACCCACTCCGTCGGTTGACCTACCGCGACAGAAGGAACACGACCATCGCGATCACCGCCAGCGCAGCCAGCACCGCGGCGGCGATCTTGGCCTTGCTGTACGGCCGCTCCCCGATGACCTCGCCGGTGCGGGCGTTGACCAGCACCTGGTACGACCGTCCGGCGTGCAGGTACGCGGCGATCCACACCGGCAGCAGCAGCAGTTTGTACGTCACGTCCGAGTAGCTGGTGTCCACCGCGTCGACCTGCTGCTCGTCGCCGCCGATGTCCGAGCGGCAGTCCCGGTCGATGACCGGCGCCATCCGGGCCTTCGCCTCGACCAGGCCGGTCTCCGGCTCGGTGTCGTAGCGCAACGCGTGGTACCCGGCCAGGTAGTCCTTCTCGTACGCGACCGCCTCGTTCAGCGGCCACGGGGCCAACTCGTCGAGCTTCTCCGTCGGCAGGTGCGAGGTGGCGGGCACCAACACGTCGTCGAAGTCCCGGCGCACCGTGCCGCTGGCCGAGTGCCACCGAGTGTGCCGGACCTGCCGGGTACGGGTCTCCGTCTTGCCGTCCACCGTCACCGTGTACGTCTCGGTGACGTAGTAGTGCTCGCCGCGCTTGCCCTGGTAGTCGGAGACGGTCCGCGCGTCGAACGTCCAGTGCGGCAGGTAGGTGCCCTTGAGCGTCTCCGCCTCGCTTACCTTCTTCAGGCTGCTCGGGGCGAACCAGCGGCTGCGGCACCAGGTGCTCAGCGCGGTGCGCACCCCGTTGCGGTCCACCGCGAACGGCAGCACCGCCTCCGGGGCGATCAGCTCGTCGGCCGCCTGCTGCGGCACCAGCGGGGTGGCGCAGAACTGGCACCGCTCGGCCAGCGCCTCGCTCTCGGTCGAGGCACCACAGCCCGGACACCGGTAGACGTACGCGCCCACGGCGGCGGCCGGCTTGCGGGCCAGGGTGGCCAGCCCGTCGAAGGAGTGCTCGCGCACCTCCCGCGTGGCGGCGGCGATCTGCTGCTGGTGCCCGCAGTAGGGGCACTGCAGGGCGGTGGTGCCGGGCGCGTGCTCCACCCGGGCGCCGCAGCCCCCGCAGCCGTACGACGGGGGCGAGACAGCGGTTTCACTCATCGGTGTACCCTCCCGATCCCGATGATCACAGCGGCGGCAGCGGCGGCGGGACGCTGGCCAGCACGGACGCCAGTTCGGGCACCTGCCCGGCCGGCTGCCACTGCGCCATGCCGGCCCGCCAGACCAGCGTGTCCGGGCCGAACGTGCCGGCACCGGCCTGTGCGGCCAGCCCACCGAGGTCGTACGGGCCTTGGCGCTGCCCGGCGACACCGAGGAACCACTGCGCCTGGCCCGGCAGCGGTGGCGGCTCGGCGCCACCCGGCGCCGCGACCGCTGGTGCGGCGTACGGTGCGGCGGCCTGCGGCGCGGGAGCCTGCGGTGCGGTGCTCTCGCCGGACATGGCCCGGGCCATCTGCTGCCCCAGGGCCATGCCCATGCCCATCCCGACGCCGGCACCCGCCTCGCCGCCGGGGTTGTTCGCCGCCGCCTCCAGGGCGGTGGCCGCCTGGTACCGGGTGAACCGGTCCAGGTCCCCGACCGCGCCCATCTCGGTGCGCTTGTCGAGCGCCCGCTCCACCTCCGGCGGTACGGAGACGTTCTCGATGACGAACTTCGGGATCGCGATGCCGACCTCGGCGAGTTCCTCGGTCAGCACGCCGGCCAGCTGCCGGCCGATCGCGTCCTGGTGGGCGGCCAGGTCCAGCAGCGGCACCCCGGCCCTGGCCAGTGCGCCGCCGAGCCGGCCCACGATGAGCTGGCGCAGGTACTCCTGCACCTCCTCGGTGCGGAACTGCGGGTCGGTGCCGACCAGTTCCTTCAGCAGCCGCTGGGCGTCCACCACCCGTGCCGCGTACGCGCCGAACGCCCGCACCCGGACCACCCCGAACTCGGGGTCGCGCAGGATCACCGGGTTCTGGGTGCCCCACTTCATCTCGGTGAACTGGCGGGTGTTGACGAAGTACACCTCGGCCTTGAACGGCGAGTTGAAGCCGTACTTCCAGCCCTTGAGGGTGGACAGGATCGGCATGTTGCGGGTTTCGAGCGTGTGGGTGCCCGGCAGGTAGACGTCGGCTACCTGTCCCTCGTTGACGAACACCGCCGTCTGGGACTCGCGGACGACCAGTTTGGCGCCCATCTTGATCTCGTTCTGGAAACGGGGGAACCGCCAGACGATCGTGTCGCGGCTGTCGTCCAGCCATTCGATGATGTCTACGAACTCGCCCCGAAGGCGGTCCATGAGCCCCATCGTGTCCCCTCCCGAGATCAACTGTGTGGCGGCGACGATAGCAACCCCGTGCGAGCTGCGGTTCCACCTGCCGTCTCGGTGCGAGGGCCCGCTCGATGGAACCGGGGGCCGCTGATCGGGGCGAAGATCATCAGGTATCCTCGCCGCGCCGCGCAACCGTCAGGCGAACCGGTCCGGGTCGCCCGCGCCGACCCGGACGACCTCCGGTTCGCCTTCGGAGAAGTCGACCACCGTGGTCGGCTCGGTGCCGCAGTCACCCGCGTCGACCACCGCGTCGACGGCGTGGTCGAGGCGTTCCTTGATCTCCCAACCCTGGGTCAGCGGCTCGTCGTCGCCGGGCAGCAGCAGCGTGCTCGACAACAGTGGTTCACCCAGCTCGTCGAGCAGCGCATGGGTGACGGGGTGGTCGGGGATGCGTACGCCGACGGTGCGCTTGCGGGGGTGCAGCAGCCGCCGCGGCACCTCCTTGGTGGCCGGCAGGATGAAGGTGTACTGGCCCGGGGTGGCCGCCTTCACCGCGCGGAAGACCGCGTTGTCCAACTGCACGAACTGGCCGAGCTGGGCGAAGTCACGGCAGACCAGGGTGAAGTGATGGCCGCTGTCGAGCTGACGGATCTCCCGGATGCGGTCCATGCCGTCCTTGTTGCCGAGCTGGCTGCCGAGGGCGAAACAGGAGTCTGTCGGGTAGGCGATCAGTCCGTCCCGGCGCAGGAGGTCGACGACCTGCCCGATGATGCGCGGCTGCGGATTGTCCGGGTGCACGTCGAAATACCTGGCCATGGGCGGAAGCTTAGAACGCGTACTGGGGGCTGTCGCCTTGCCGACACTGCCACCCGCCGGCAAAGGTAGACGCTCATCGTTGTCCGTATGGGCGCGCGTGGCTACCCCGAAGTGCTCCGGTACCCCGTCATGCCGACCCCGGTACGGATCACCGTGCTCGTCTTCGCGTTGCTGTCGCTGTTGTTCGCCCTGGCCACCGCCCATCGGTTGCTGACCGAGGGCGGCTCGCTGGGCGCCGCGGTCTTCTTCGCCGTGATGACGGTCGCCTGCCTGCTGGTGGCCGCCGGCCTGGTCGCCCGCCGCCCGTGGGCGCCCTTTCCGGCGTACGCCCTGGCGGCTCTGCTGGCCGCGGCCTCGCTCGGGCTGTTCGGCGCCATCACCTGCGTCGGGTTGGGCCTGCTGGTCTGGGTGCTCTGGGCGCTGAACACCCGAGCCTCCCGCGACTGGTTCGGCGGCCGACGCCGCCTGCGCTGACCTCCGCCGCAGTACGCGTTAAGAGGGGGCCCCTGTACTACGCCAGGCGTTAACAAGGGGCCCTTCCTTATGTGGGCTACTCGGCGGCGGTTGCCGGCTCCTCGTCCGCGTTGTCCTCCTCGGCAGCCGGCTCGGCGGGCGGGCTGGCCTTCGGGTTGGTCCAGGAGAACTCGATCTCGACCGAGTACTCGTCCTTGCCCTCCTGTTCGATCTCCAGCTCGCAGTGCACCTGGTCGGCCACGGCGAGGGTGCCCGCCGCACCGTAGAAGATCTGCCCGGTCTCCAACTGGTTGGCCACCTGACGCAGCCAGGCGGCCAGATCCGCCCGCGACACGGTGCGCTCGTCCTCGTAGATATCCATCCCGACATGCTGACATTCCCCGTTCGGGGCGCGCCGCTAGGGTGCCGGGTCGCGCCCACCGGGTCAGCGTCGTCGGCGGCGGGTGGCGATCGCCCTGCGGGTCGGGCGGCGGACCACGGCGATCCGGTCGCCCCGGGTGCGTACGGACGTTCGGCCACCCCGTCGACGCCTGACGATCAGGTCGACCGTCTGCGCACCCACCTGCACCCCCTCCAGCACCAGATCGGGTAGCCAGGCGGGCAGGTGCGGGTCGACGAAGATCGTCCGCAACGGTGCGGCGGGACGCAGCGCCAGCAGGGCCTGGATCAACGCGATCACCGAGCTGGCCGACCATGCCTGTGGTGAGCAGGCGCTCGGATACACCCCCGGGTGGGGGTGGGCGTCGTCGCGGGGCAGCCCACTGAGCACCTCCGGTAGGCGGTGCTCGGCGAAGAGGGCGGACGCCGCGAACATTCCCTCGGCGAGTCGGTGCAGGTGTTCCCAGCAGCCGTAGCGGGCCAGCCCGAGACCGATGGTGCCGGCCTCCACCGGCCAGACGCTGCCCCGGTGGTAACTGAACGGGTTGTACGCCGGGTGGGTGGCGGACAGCGTCCGGACCCCCCAGCCACTGAACATGTCCGGTGCGAGCAGCCGGTCCGCGACCAGGGGCGCGATCTGCGGCGGGACGATCCCGGTGGCCAGCAGGTGCCCGTCGTTGGAGTTGACCGAGCGTACCGGCCGTTTGTCCGGCCCCAACGCCATCGCGTAGCAGCCCTGCTCGGGCAGCCAGAAGGCCCGGTGGAACCGGCGGCGCAGGGCGACCGCCCGACCGGCCAGCCGGGCCGCCACCGCGGGATGACCGGTCACGGCGTACGCCCCGGCCGCGTGCCGCAGCGCGGCGTACCAGTACGCCTGCACCTCGCTGGTGGCGATCGGGTTCGACACCACCCGGCCGTGCTCGTCGACGATGGCGGTGTCCGAGTCCTTCCAGCCCTGGTTCTTCAGGCCCGCTCGGGACCGCCGGTGGTATTCCAGGAAACCGTCGTGGTCGAGGTCGCCGTAGCGATCGATCCAGGACAGCGCGCGGTCGGCGGCCGGCAGCAGCTCCCGTACCGTGTCGAGATCTCCCGTCCAGGTGTAGTACTGGCCGAGGAAGATCAGGAAGTCCGGCGCGGTCGACCAGTCGCCGTGGTAGTGGGCGAAGGGATCGATGTCGAGTTCGGACAGCGGCCCCTGGCGGGCCTCGTGCAGCGGTTTACCGGGCTCCTCGTCGCGCCAGTCGTCGATCCGCCGGCCGAAGTGCCGGGCATTGAGCCGAAGGCTGTCCGCGAGCATCGTCGGCCCGGCGAGCAGCGCCTGCCACGATGCGGTCATCGTGTCCCGGCCGAAGATCTCCTGGTAGATGGGCAGGCCGGCGATCGGCGCGGTGGGACCGGCCGGCTCGCCGAGGGGAAGTCCGGCCAAGTCCTCGCGGGCGCAGCGCCACGCCGCGGTGACGTCGAAGTTGGTGCTGGTCAGCCGGGCAAGTTCAGCGGTGAGCCGGCGGCGTGCCGAGCCGGCGGCATCGCCCGGTTCGCGGAAGCTCGGCGGCGGCGCGGCGAGCCGCCGACCGTCGAAGACCGGTTCGACGACGAGTTCGACCCGGCTGAGTCCGCCCGGCGTCAGCGCCACGTCGACGCTGAGTGCGCCGTCGGCGTACCGGACCGGGGCCTGCGCCTGGACCCGGATCGCCACCGCCCGGTCGAGCCCGTCACACCGGTAGGTCAGCAGCAGTTCCTGCCCGGTCGGATCCCACCGGCCCTCGACCGCACCGGACTGGACACGGCGGCCACTCTCGGCCTCGCTCGTGTCGGCGAAGTCGGCGCCGAGTTCGATCCGTAGGAGCAGGTCCAGGTGCTGCTCGGCGTAGCTGAACAGGGTCAGCCTGGTACGCAGTCCCGCCGCCACGAAACGCTCGACCGCCAGGTACGCCGCCCGCGACGGCAGCGTCTCACCGTCGCCGAGTTCGGCGTACGACAACTGGGCGTGCCCCTGCACGGTCGCCGTGCTGAACGGCACCGGCTCACGACCGTCGACGGTGATCCGCTCCGCACTGAGCACCCGGGTGTTGCGGGCGAAGAAGCCCTGCGCGCCGACACCGGTGATGCGTCCACGCACGTCCGTGACCAGGGTGCTCCAGCCGCTGGCCACGTAGAGCAGGTCGGGGCGTACCCGCAGGTTCCGCACGCGGCTCATCCCGACCCCCTGACCTGCGGTACGGCGCCACGCGAGCGACTGGCGGGTGCCTCCGGTCGGCGCTTGTTACCCCCGGGAGCCCTCGATACACCCACCGACCCGTCCCGATGGCCCGGTGTCCGGTTCCGGCTTATCGGCGGCGATGCCCTCGCCCGCGCTTGCGGAGCCGGGGGATGCTGTCGGCAGAGCCCGCCGATCAGGGCGAACACGCGGAGGTGGCGACCATGGGGAAGACCCATCCACACATCACCGGCCGGCTGCGGGCCTTCATCGAGGCGCAGCCGATGTTCTTCAGCGCCACGGCGCCCCTGGCCGCCGACGGCACCGTCAACCTCTCGCCCAAGGGGCTGACCGGCTCGTTCGCGATCCTCGACGAGCTGACGGTGGCCTACCTCGACTTCGCCGGCAAGGAGCACATCGCCACCAGCATCGACGGGCTGCCCGGCCTGCCGCTGCCGCTGCCGCCGACGGCCATGTCCGCGCAGGGTGGAGGTTGATCATGGCCGGAGTGTCTCGCCCGATCTTCGCCCGGGTCTACGAGCGGTTCAGCGCACAACTGGACCGTGCCGGCGTCGCCGAGTACCGCCGGGCCCTGGCCGCCGGCCTGACCGGTCGGGTCATCGAGGTGGGTGCCGGCAACGGGCGCATGTTCCCGCACTATCCGCCCGAGGTGACCGAGGTCGTCGCCGTCGAGCCGGAACCCCGGCTGCGGGCCGCGGCGGTCACGGCGGCGCGCAGCGCCCCGGTCCCGGTCACCGTCGTCGACGGCCTCGCCGAGGCCCTGCCCGGCGCGGACGGCGAGTTCGACGCGGCGGTGCTGGCGCTGGTGCTCTGTACGGTGCCCGACCAGGCCGCCGCGCTCGGCGAACTGCGTCGGGTGCTGCGTCCCGGCGCGCAGGTGCGCTTCCTCGAACATGTCGCCGCGCCACCGGGCACCCGGCTGCGTCGAGTCCAACGGCTGGTGGACGCGACCGTCTGGCCGCTGCTGGTGGGCGGATGCCACACCGGCCGCGACACCGTTGCGGCGATCACCGCCGCCGGTTTCGCCGTCGAGGAACTGCACCGGTTCCGCTTTCCCGAGACCGGCCCGGTGGGACCGGCGGCCCCGCACATCCGGGGCCGCGCGCGTAACCCGACCTCGCCGGTCTGGCGATGATCTGCCGTAGGCCGCCGTCACCGGGGTTCGGCAGCCGCCGGCCCGCAGAGGGTCGCCCCGCGCGGGGTCTGCCAGTAGAGCACCTCCCGGCCGGAGCGACGCTTGGTCACCATGCCCGAGTCGAGCAGTACCCGCAGGTGGTCGCCGACCGCGCCGAGGGAGAGCCCGGTGACCGAGGCCAACTGCGAGGTGCTCAGCGGTGTGGCCAGCCGGACGAGGATGGCCGCCCGGTTCGCCCCGATCAGCCGGTCGAGTCCGTCCGGCACCGTCGGGGCGGTCTCGGCGAGGATGCCACTGGCCGGATAGACCATGCCGAAGCGGGTCGGCTGGTCCCATAGCACCCAGCCCCGCACGCAGTGGGCCGGGACGAACACCAACTCCTCGGCCCGGTCGAGCGGCAGTGGTGCCGCCGGATAGTCGTTGACCCGCAGGCAGCCGTCACCCAACCACCGCATCCCGGGATTGAAGCCGGCCACCACACCGGCCCAACCCTCGGCGCTCAGCCGGGCGGTGCGGGCCACGATGTCGGCCTGTAGCCGACGTCGGCGGTCCGGCCACTCCGGCCGAACGGTGTGCCCCCAGACCCAGTCCAGCAGGGACACCACCTGTGCGGTCAGCCCGTCGGCGTACAGGATGTCCGGTAGTGGGCCTGGCCGGGTCGCCCGCAGGTCGTCGCGGATCTGGTCGTCGCTGTGTCGGGCGACGACGGCCAGTTCCTCGGCGAAGTCCGGTGCGGCCGTCGCGGGAGCGAGGGTCAGGAAATCAGCTGTCCACCGTGGTTGGAAGGCCACCGCCAGCAACGCCCGAAGGGTCTCCCGCCGCGCCAGCATCTGTCGGTACGCCCCGAGGTGCGGCTGTCGCCAGGCGTGCTGCCAGGGGCGGGCGGGGCTGTGCAGGGCCCGTAGCGCGGCGACCGTGTCGGTCATCGGCGAGACGACGAACCGGCTGCGCGCCAACAGGTCCACCGGTACCCGCCAAATCGACATGTTTCGCCTCCAGCCGTAACCCTATGGGTACGCCTCGGATGCCACGAGGATCGTGCCGGTGAGGACCTACTCGGACCTGTTCGCCGTCGCCGAATTCCGCAATCTGTTCGTGGCCAACTGTGCCGGCATCGCCGCCCACACCACTTCGGCGCTGGCGCTGGGCTCGCTGACCTACGCCGCGACCGGCTCCGCCCTGCTCACCGCGCTGAGCATGTTCGGTGCGCCGCTGGCGGGCGTGCTCGGCAGCCTCACCCTGCTCTCGGCGGCGGACAGCCTGCCGCCACGTCGGGCGTTGAGTCTCGCCGGGTTGGTCGCGCTCCTAGGTGCCGGGCTACAGGCGGTGCCCGGGCTGCCGTTGTGGGCCCGGTTCGCGGTCATCCTCGTCGTCGCGTACGTCGGGTCGGTCGTCGGCGGTGCCCGGTGGGCACTGATCAACGACATGCTGCCGGCCGGCGGGTACGTGCTGGGTCGCTCGGCGATGAACGTCAGCGTCGGGGTCATGCAGATCGCCGGTTTCGGGGCCGGCGGGCTGCTGTTGGTGTGGCTGAGTCCGTACCAGGTCTTCCTGGTGGCCGTCGTGCTGCGGGCGGTGGCGCTCGCGGTGACCCGGTTCGGGCTCAGGGAGCGGCCCGCGCGGGCGGACGGGGCCGCGTCGACCCGCCGTACGCTGCGGGTCAACCGGCAGTTGTGGCGGGATCCGGGATGCCGGTCGCTCTACCTCAATCTGTGGCTGCCCGGCGGTCTGGTGGTCGGCTGCGAGGCGCTGTTCCTGCCGTACGCGGGGGAGCGGGCCGGTTTTCTCTTCGCCGCCGGTGCGCTCGGCATGCTCACCGGCGACGTCCTGGTCGGACGGTTTCTCTCCCCGTCCGCGCGGGACCGGTGGGTGCTGCCGCTGCGGCTGCTGCTGCCCCTGCCGTACCTGGTGTTCCTGGTGCGGCCGGGGCTGCCGTTGGCGATGCTCGTCGCCCTGGTGGCCTCGGTGGGTTTCGCCGCCTCGCTGCCGTTGCAGGAACGGCTGATCGCCCGGGCGCCGGCCGAGGCGCGTGGACAGGTGCTCGGTCTGCACCAGAACGGCATGATGACCGGGCAGGCGGTGTTCGCCGCGGTGGCCGGGTTGCTGGCCGACCTCGTACCGACGCACTGGGCGGTGGCCCTGCTGGCCGGGCTGGCCCTGACCGCGACGGCGCTGCTCACCCCGGGTCTGCGCGGCACCCGACCGGCTCCGGCGCCGATCCCCGCGTCGACCGGAAGTTGACCGGCGAACGCGGAGATTCGGACTGCGGGTTCGGGGTGACGGCGGCAGGCGTATTGACTTTTGCCATTCATGCAAAAAGATAGATGCGTCTTGGCCAAAGCTGCGCCGTCGTGAGGATGAACTGATGCGTCGTCTCCCTCAGGCCCTGGTGCGTGTCACCTGCGGTCTGCTCGCGCTGCTCCTCGCCACGGCGGTCGCGGTCCTCGCCTACGCGCCACCGGCGACCGCCCACGGCAGCCTGGCGATGTCCACACCGAAGGCCGACGCCACGGTGACCGAGCCACTGACCACGGTGCAGCTCTACTTCACCGAGCAGGTGGTGCCCAACGCCTACTTCGCGGTCACCGCGCCGGGCGGCACCCGGGTCGACAACGGCTGGTCGCACGGACAGCCCCGGCAACTCGACCAGCCGGTGCGGGAGTACTTCCTGGTCGACGGCACCTTCCAGCCCCGCGAGTACACCACGGGTTTCCCGGCGGTGGTGAACCTCGCCCACCTGCCCGCGACGGGTCGGTACACGGTCAGCTACCTGTCGGTGGCCTCCGACGGCGAGCCGGTACGCGGGACGATGAGCTTCCGCTACACCGGGCCGACGACCCTGGCCCCGGCCGGGTGGAACCCGCCGACCGGGCAGCCGGACCCGGCCCTGGTCGCCGCTGCCGACCAGCACGGACACGACACCGAGCCGTCACCCGCATCCGCCGCCCCGCCGGCCTCGGCCCCGCCGGCCGCCGCACCGGCACCGACCTCGGACGCCGGCCCCGGAGCCGGGACCTGGACCGCCGTCGCGATCGGGGTCGCCGCTGTCCTGATCGGTCTGCTCGTCTGGCGCCGTCCGGCGACCGTCGCGCGGTTGCTCGGGCGATCGGGCAGCAGGTCAGGAAGCGGTCGCCGCTCCGGTGCAGGCTCCCGTACCGGGTCGAAGAAGAGCGCGACGGCCCGCTCCGGCGGGCCGGCTGCACGTACCGGCCGGATCGTCACCGGGTCGGGTTCGGGGACCAAGGGCAGGCCCGGCGCGACCGGCCGGCGGCGTACGGCAGTCGTCGCGGCGGGCCGGTCGGACGGCGAGGCGATCACTGCGAACCTCGCCCCGGCTGCGCCGTCGACGGTGCCGGGCGACGAGTCGGCGCCCACCGACCGGTCGAACAACACCCGCCTGGCGCTGCTCGTCGGTGGGCTGGTGATCGCTCTGCTGGCGGGATTCGGGCTCGGTCGGCTGGGCACCGGCGAGCGGCGCGGCGCCACCGACGCGCCGCCGGGCGGGGTCGGTGTGTCGGCTGCCGGTTCGGCCACCGACGGGCATCAGCACCCGCCGGGCACCGGCGCGCACGCGCACGCCGGTGACGGTACGGACCAGGCCACCGGCGCGTGGGTCAGCGCCGCCGGCTACACCCTGCAACCGGTGCAGCGGTCCCAGCCGCCCGGCGTACGGGTGGACTACCAGTTCCGCATCGTCGACGGCAACCGGCGGGCGGCGACGAACTTCGCGGTCGTCCACGACAAGCCCCTGCACCTCATCGTGGTGGGTCGTGACCTCAGCGGCTACCAGCATCTGCACCCGAGCATGAGCGCCGACGGCGTCTGGAGCGTCCCGCTGGAGTTGGCCCGGGCCGGTAACTACCGCCTCTACGCCGACTTCACCGTCACCACAGCCGACGGTCGGCAACTGCCGCTGGTGCTCGGCGTCGACCACCACGTGCCCGGCGTCTACACACCGGCACAGCTGCCCGCGCCGGAGCCGAAGGCCACCGCCGGGCCGTACACGGTGTCGATGGAGGGTACGCCGACCATCGGACTGAGCGCCCCGATCGTGCTGCGGGTCGCCGGTGCCTCCGGGCCGGCGCAGTTGGAGCCCTACCTCGGCGCGTTCGGGCACCTGGTCGTGGTGCGCGAGGGTGACCTGGGCTATGTGCACGTTCACCCCGAACCGGAGCTGGTCGACGGGGCGGTCACGTTCTGGCTGACCGTGCCGAGCGCCGGACGGTACCGTGCCTTCTTCGACTTCCAGGTCGGCGGGAAGGTGCACACCGCCGACTACACGCTTGACCTGAGCTGACCGCCTCGACGTCCACTGTGTCGGCCCTCGCGCGCCGCCGCGCCGACCACACGGCCTCGCGTCCGTCTCATCGGAAGCGGACCGTGGGAGCGCTCGCATCGGACCTTCCGGGAGATGTTGCTTGAAGATTTCAAGCAAGTATCGAGCAGGGTCTTGACGATCGTTGTTAGCGCTAACACGATAAGGGTCCCCGTCACGCTCGCGTCTGGAGCTCGCTATGCAAGTGTCCGTCGCCGCTGCCTCCGACCCCCGCCCCGCGTCCGTACCGCCTCGCCTCGCCGCCCCGTTGTTCGCCGTCGCCCGCGCCGCGACCCGCATCGTCACCGCGATGCGGCCACGCCGACGCGGGCTCGCGGTGGCCACGGTCGGCGCGCTGGTCGGTGCCGGGGCCATCGTGCCCGGTGCTGCCGCGCACGCCGCCGAGCCCTGGTCGCCTCGCTCGTCGTACACCTCGACGGACCGGGGCGACGGCACCTACACCGTGCCGTTGCTGCGCTCCGACGTGCCGGACATCAGCGTGGAGCGGGTGCCGGCCGCTGAGAACGCCGAGGGCCGGGACATCTACTACATGATCAGCACCACCATGCACCTGAGCCCGGGTGCCCCGATCATGAAGTCCTACGACCTGGTCAACTGGGAGATCGTCAACTACGTCTTCGACCGGGCGAGCATCGGCGACTCGTTCTCGCTGCGCAACGGCCAGAACTCGTACGGGCAGGGTCAGTGGGCCTCGTCGCTGCGCTACCACGACGGCATGTTCTACGTCGCCTTCAACACCAACAACCTGAACGGCGCGTACATCTACCGCACCGACGACATCGAGAACGGTGCCTGGCAGCGTACGGCGTTGGGCCGGGGCCTGCACGACCCGTCGCTCTTCTTCGACCACGACGGTACGCCGTACATCTTCTACGGCAACGGCACCATCAGCGCGGTACGCCTCAACGCCGGGCTGACCGCCATCGTGGCCGACTACCCGAACGTGTTCAGCGCCAACGACTACGCCGGCCAGCCCTTCATCGGCGGCCTGTTCGAGGGCGCCCAGTTCTACTACATCGACGGCCAGTACTACGCGGTCATCATCACCTGGCCCTCCGGTCAGGGCCGCCAGGTGGTCATGCTCCGCTCACCGGAACTGCTCGGCCGGCACACCGCCCCGGGCGGGGCGAACACCTGGCAGGCGCGCGGCGTGCTCAACTCCAACGGCTTCGCCCAGGGCAGCCTGGTGCCGATCGCCCGACCCGGCGGCGGAACCGACTGGCACGGCATGTTCTTCCGGGACACCTTCCCGATCGGGCGTATCCCGGCGCTGATCCCCGCCACCTGGTCCGACGGCTGGCCGACGTTCGGCACCAACGGTGTGGTGCCGGTCGAGGGCGCGTTCGACAAGCCGATCCGGCTCAGCCCGGAGGAGGAACTGTTCGAGCGGCAGAAGAGCATCGTCGTCTCCGACGACTTCGCCAACGACGCGCCGCACAAGGCGTACATGGACGAGCAGTGGACGATTCCGACGCCACCGGTCATCGACGAGTCGCTGCTCGGGGTCGAACTGCTGGACAACGCCGGCTTCGAGTCCGGGGAGCTGTCGCCGTGGGCCGCGCAGTTCGGTGCGACCCTCGCGCTGGATACCGCCGACGCGGCGACCGGTTCGGCGGCGCTGAAGGTCGGCAACCGTACGCTCAACGGCTCCGGACCCAACCAGTACCTCAACGGCAAGATGCAGCACGGCGTCACCTACACCGTCTCCGCGAAGATCAAGTACACCTCGGGGCCGAGCAGCATCCGGTTCAACCTCGTCGCCGACTGGGGCTCGGGCGTGCAGGTGATGACGTTCGGCAACGTGCCGGCCGGGCAGTGGACCACCGTCACCGGCCAGTACACCGTGCCGGCCTCGGCGAACCTGAACAACTTCAAGTTCGCGGTGGAGACACCGTGGGCCAACCCGCAGCCGGCCTCGTCCAGCGTGGAATACCTGCTCGACGACGTGTCGGTCGTCGGGCAGCGCTCCACCACCGAACACCCCACCGAGGCGGAGATCCGGCCCAACGGTTCGCGGCTGGACATGGCCTGGGAGTGGAACCACGCCCCGGACAACCGGTACTGGTCGCTCACCGACCGCGACGGCTGGCTGCGGCTGGCCACCGGCAAGGTGGTGACCGGCAACTACGTCTACACCAAGCTGTCCAACCGGGCCGAGCTGGCCTGGTTCGAGGAGGCCCGCAACACGCTGTCGCAGCGCACGTTCGGCCCCCGGCAGTCCGCCGAGACCAGGATGGACATCTCCCGGATGAAGGATGGGGACGTCGCCGGGCTGGCTGCCTACAACCGGGGCTTCTCGTACGTGGCGGTCAAGCGGGCCGGCGGGGTGAACACCCTCGGCGTGGTCAATCGAGGCCAGCCGTTCGCCGTCGACCTCGACCAGGCGAGCCTGGAGAACTTCCTGCCCGGCACGACCGTGTCGCTGGGCGACGCCACCGAGGTGCACGTCAAGGCCGACCTGGACTTCGCCGCGCCGACCGGGCAGCTGTGGACCACCTTCCACTACAGCCTGGACGGATTGACCTGGACGCAACTGGGCAACCGGGTCGGTCCGCAGGCCCTCGACGGCAGCCTCGCCCACTTCATGGGCCACCGGGTGGGCCTGTTCAACTACGCGACCCAGCAGACCGGCGGCCAGGTCGACTTCGACCACTTCCTGCTCAGTGACACCCTCACCGCGCAGAACCGGCCGTTGGACACCACCGCGCTCGACGCGGCCATCGGGTACGCCGGCACGCTCGACGAGGCGCAGTACCCGGCCGACGCCTGGGCCGCGATGCGGGCCGCGCTCGCCGCCGCGACCACGGCTCGGGCCGGTGAGTTCGGCACCCAGAACCAGATCGACGCGCCGGAGCGGGCCCTGAGCTACCAACTCGCCCGGCTCGGCGTGCTGCGTACCGCCACACCCGAGCTGCCGGTCACCGTCAGCGCGCAGACCCGGTGCGTGGCCGGCAAGGTCTACCTGGCGGTGCAGGCCCGCAACGACCACGACGGGCCGGTCGACGTGGTCGTGACCACGGCGTACGGCGAGCGCAGTTTCCCGGCCGTGGCGCCCGGCGGCAACGCGTACCAGCAGTTCACCACCCGGGCGACCGCCATTGCGGCCGGTACCGCGACCTTCCGGGTCACCGGCACCCTCGACGGTCGGGACGTGACCACCGTCCGCACCGCGGATCACGCCGCCACCACCTGCGGCGGCTGACCCCAAGCTGCCCCGGGGCCGGACCCACGCCGGCCCCGGGGCCCTGTCCCACGTTGAAGGAGGGCATTTCGTGACACCACATTTGCGAAGGGCGACCCGTCGCCGGGTCACCGCGATCGCGGCTGCCGGCGTGCTGCTGGCCGGCTTCGTGTCGGCGGCACCGGTCCAGGCCGCCGACACGAACCTCATCGTCAACGGCGGCTTCGAGGAGGGTCTGACCGGCTGGTTCGTCAACAACGGCAACGCCACCGACGCCGCCACGCTCACCCCCACCACCGACGCCTACTCCGGTGCGACCGCGGTGCACGTCACCAACCGGGCGACCACCGGCTCCGGACCGATGCAGGATCTCTCCGGCAAGG
Organism: Micromonospora sp. NPDC051196; assembly: GCF_040682415.1. Classification (NCBI taxonomy): domain Bacteria; kingdom Bacillati; phylum Actinomycetota; class Actinomycetes; order Micromonosporales; family Micromonosporaceae; genus Micromonospora; species Micromonospora sp. NPDC051196. The sequence goes on along the minus strand of NZ_JBFBAY010000004.1, from coordinate 238,997 downwards.
TCCAGGCCGGCCAGACGTACGCGCTCAGCGCCCGGATCAAGTACGACAACCCGGAATCACCGGCGACGAAGCAGTTCTTCGCCACCATGCACTACGGCGGCGGCACCTACACCAACCTGGTCAGCGTGACCGCGACCAGGGGCCAGTGGGCGCACTTCAACGGCCAGTTCACCATCCCGGCCAGCCAGGGCGTGTCGACGGCCCGGCTGTTCTTCGAGACGCCTTGGACCAGCAACCCGGCCAGTGACCCCAACCTGCACCTGATGGACTTCACGCTCGACGACGTCTCGGTGGTCGGCGCCCCGCCGCCCCCGCCGGCGTCGAAGACCATCGAGGTGGTCGGCAAGCTGCCCGGCGAGCACAACCCGTTGATCGGGCACAAGTTCGGTGCCGACGGGTACGGCTTCGTCCACGACGGCCGGGTGTACATGTACATGACCAACGACACCCAGGGCTACGCGCCGAACCCGACCACCGGAGTCTCACCGGGCATCAACTACGGTGACATCAACCAGATCACCGTGATCTCCACGACGGACATGGTCAACTGGACCGACCACGGTGAGGTCCCGGTCGCCGGCCCCAACGGTGTCGCGCCGTTCACCAACAACTCGTGGGCGCCCGGCATGGCCAAGAAGGTCGTCGACGGCCAGGAGAAGTTCTTCCTCTACTACGCCAACGGTGGCGGCTCCAGCAACGTGATCACGGGTGCGTCGCCGATCGGCCCGTGGACCAGCGAGCGCACCAGCACCCTGATCGACGGCCGCACCCCCGGTGCGGAGGCGGTCGCCTGGAAGTTCGACCCGGCGCCGTTCGTCGACGAGGACGGCGAGCCGTACCTCTACTTCGGTGGCGGTCCCGCGTCGACGAGCATGCCGGCGGCCGAGCGGTTCAACAACCCGAAGAACCTGCGCGCGATCAAGCTGGGCGAGGACATGGTGTCGACCGAGGGCACCGCGGCCGTGGTGGACGCTCCGGTGGCGTTCGAGGCCGCGCAGGTGTTCAAGCGCGACGGCAAGTACTACCTGTCCTACTCGTCGCACTTCGGTGGCAACGACTTCGGTGGCAACCAGACGCCGCTGCCCGGCTACCCCGGTGGCGGCCAGATCGGCTACATGATCTCCGACGACCCGATGTCGTGGCCCAAGGAGACCTACGCCGGTGTGCTGTTCCCCAACCAGTCGCAGTTCTTCGGCACCGGCACCGGCGGCAACAACCACCAGTCGGTCTTCGAGTACGAGGGCAAGTACTACTTCACGTACCACGCCCCGACGCTGAACAAGCGGATCAACGGCAACACCACGCAGGGCTACCGCAGCCCGCACATCCAGGAACTGGCCTTCAACGCCGACGGCACCATCCAGCAGGTGGTCGGCACGTACGCGGGCGTCGAGCAGGTCCGTGACTTCGACCCGTACCGGGTGTTCGAGGCGGAGACCTTCGGCTGGAGCAAGGGCATCGCGACCGTCAAGATTGACGGTGGCTCCGCCGAGTTCGGTGGCTCCGCCCCGAACCTGGTCGTCCGCGACATCGACAACGGCGACTGGACGGCCCTGTCGTCGGTGAACTTCGGTGCCGGTGCCGGCAGCGTGACCGCCAACGTGCGCCCGCTGGTGGCCGGTGGCCAGATCCAGGTCCGCCTCGACGAGCTGACCGGCCCGGTCGTGGCGACCATCCCGGTCGACAGCACCATCGGCGAGTGGACGGAGTTGACCGCCCAGCTCGACGGTGTCTCCGGCGTGCACGACGTCTACTTCACCTACAGCGGCCCCGCTGGTGCCGACCTCTTCGAGCTCGACACCTGGCAGTTCACCGCCGCTACCGCCGAACTGCCGGTGACAGCCACCGTGCAGACCCGCTGCATCGGCGGCACCGTGTACCTGGCGGTGCAAGCCCGCAACGGCCACGACGGTCCGGTCGACATCGAGCTGGAGACCGCGTACGGCAAGCGCACGGTCGCCGCCGTGGCGCCCGGAGCGAACGCGTACCAGCAGTTCAACACGCGTACCGCGACCGTGGCGGCCGGATCGGCGACGGTCCGGGCCACCGGCTCGATCGACGGCCGGACCGTGACCACGACCCACACCGTGAACCACCCGGGCGCCACCTGCGGCGCCTGACACCTACGGGCAGAAACGGAGCATTCAATGGACACAGGCAAACGCAGGCAGCTGCTGGCGGCCGGTGCCGCTGTCGGTCTGCTGGCCGGTGCGGTGGCGGTGGGTTCGCCTGCCTTCGCCGAGCCGGGTGACGAGGCCGGGGTGGAGGTGACCGTCGAGATCGAGGAGATCCGGGAACCGGGTGTCCTCGCCATGTCGGTCGCCGCCGACTCGGTGATGTTGTCGGAGGACGGGTCGACGCTGCTGGTCCGCCAGTTCACCGGCACCCTGCCGACGGTGACGGTCACCGACACCCGTACGCCGGACGAGGTGCCGGAGGGTGCGGCGTGGGCGGTGCTGGGTAGTGCGACCGATTTCGTCGGTGACGCCGAGCAGGCGCCGATCGGTGCCGGTCATCTGGGTTGGAAGCCGAAGCTGATCGATGGTGGGGACACCGGTCTGGTCAGTGAGGGTGAAGAGGTCGTGACGGTGTTGGACGAGCCGACGCAGCCGGGTAACAACGTGGGTCTGGTGGATCAGGAACTGCTGGTCTCGACCTTCGATTCGGGTGCGGTGACTCCTGGCGAGTACACCGTTGACGCGGATCTGTTCCTGCGGACTCCGGCGGATGTCGAGGCGGGTGCGTACACCTCGACGCTGACCCTGTCCCTGTTCGAGTGAGTCGGTGGGGGCCGCCGCCCGGCGGCCCCCATCCCGGCCGGATCCGGTCGCGGATCGGCGAAACCAACAGGGGCCCGATTACGTCAGATCGGGCATGACAACCTCACGCTACGGGCGACTGGCCGTTCTGCCCCTGCTGTTGCTGGCGTCGGCGGCCTGCGGCCAGCAGGCCGGCGCCGATGGCGCCGGGGACTCCGGCGCTCCCGAGAAGTCCTACTCCGCCGACACCGTGGTGTTCCGGATGGACCACGTCGGCGGGTTCACCACACCCGCCATGCTGGCGACCCGGCTACCCGCCGTCAGCGTCTACGGCGACGGGCGGGTGATCACCCAAGGGCCGGTCACCCTGGTCTACCCCGGCCCGGCCCTGCCCAATCTCCAGGTCGGCACCATCAGCACCGCCGAACTGGAGAACCTGATCAAGGCGGCCCGGGAGGCCGGCGTGGGCGGCGTGAGTGACCTGGGCAGCCCGCCGGTCAGCGACGTGCCCTCCACCCGGTTCACCGTCTTCGACGGCACCAGGACCGAGCAGGTGGAGGTCTACGCGCTCGAGGTGGGCGCGGACCCCGGCGCGGGTGCTGGCCAGGGCGTGACCGCCGACCAGCAGGCCGCCCGGGACAAGCTGCGCGCCTTCGCCGAATCCCTGACCGCGGAATCGGGCCCGCTGGGCAGGGCGACCACGGACACCCAGGCGTACGCGCCGACCGCCGTGGCCGCCGTCGCCGAGAACTACGTGACCAACTCCGAGATCGGCGACCAGCCCGAGGCAGCCTGGCCGGGCCCGGCGCTGCCCGGCACCGAACTGAGCAAGGACCTCGGCCTGGGCTGCGTCACCGCCACCGGCGACCAGGCCAAGCAGGTGCTGACCGCCGCGGCGAGCGCCAACTCGGCGACCCCCTGGGTCTCCGAGGGCAAGCAGTGGACCGTCCACCTGCGGCCGCTGCTGCCCGACGAGACCGACTGCGGCGACCTCGCCAGCAAGCGCTGACGCACGATCGGGCGGTCGGGCGCTGACCCGACCGCCCGAGCAGACCTCGACTAGGCTGCACCGCGATGAACCCGCCGTCGCGAATCCTGGTCTACGGGGTCCACGGATCCGGCAAGTCCACCCTCGCCCAGCTGCTCGCCGAGCGTCTCGGGCTGCCCTGGCACCCGGTCGACGACCTGCTCTGGGAACCGCGCTGGGTGGAAGTGCCGGTCGCCGTGCAACGCAGCCGGATCGAGGCGATCTGCCGGCGCGAACGCTGGATCCTCGACGGTGCCTACCACGGCTGGCGGGACGTGCCGCTGGCCCGCGCCGACCTGGTCATCGGCCTGGACTATCCGCGCGGGCTCTCCTTCCGGTGGCTGCTGCGGCGCACCAGGCGTCGCCTCTCCACCGGCGAGGTGATCTGCAACGGCAACCGTGAGTCGCTGAGCAGCGTGCTGTCCTGGGACTCCGTGCTGCGCTGGCACCTCACCGAGTACGGCAAGGAACGCCGACGGATGCGGGCCTGGCACCAGGACCGGTCCGGGCCGCCCGTGCTGCTGTTCGACACCCCGCAGGCCCTGGAACGCTGGCTCGCCGGCCTGCCCCGCTGAGCCGCGCGCCGCTCACAGCCCCTGTTCCCGAGCCACGCTGATCGCCTGCGCCCGATCGGCGACCTGGAGCTTGGCGAAGATGTTGGAGACGTGGTTGCGGACCGTCTTGGTGCTCAGCCCGAGTCGCGCCGCGATCTGCGGATTCGTCAGGTGTTGCGCGATCAGCGCCAGGATCTCCCGCTCCCGGGCGGTGAGTTCGGGAAAGGCCGGCTCGTTGCGGGCGAGCCCGGCGAAGTAGCCCATCAGGCGGGTGGCGATGGCGGGACCGAAGATGGCCTCGCCGTCGGCCACCACCCGTACCGAGCGAATGATCTCCTGCCGGCGGGCGCCCTTGAGCACGTAGCCGCGCGCCCCGGCCCGCAGCGCGGCGAACACCGAATCGTCGTCGTCGGCCATGGACAGGATCAACACCCGCACGTGCGGGCTCATCCGGACCAGCCGCTCGGTGGCCGCGATGCCGCCCATGCCGGGCATGGTCAGGTCGAGCAGCACCACGTCGGGCTGGAGCCGACCCGACACGGTCAGCGCCTCCTCGCCGCTGGCGGCCTCGCCACACACCTCGATGTCGGCGCTGGTGGCCAGCAACGCCCGCAGTCCCGCGCGGAACGTTGCGTGGTCGTCAACCAGCAGTACCCGGATCTGATCCATCGGTTCCCTTCGTGCCAATGAGCAGGGTCGCGGTCACCTGGGTACCGGCACCCGGCGTCGAGGTGACGACGCAGGAACCACCGAGTTCCTCGGCTCGTTCCCGCATCGAGTGCATGCCGACACCGTCCGGGCGGCCCGGCCGGCGACCCTGCCCGTCGTCGCGTACCTGAAGGTGCAGCATCGCGCCGTCGACCCGCAGCCGCAGTTCGACCTTGCTGGCCTGGGCGTGCCGGCGGGCGTTGTTCAGTGCCTCCACCGCGATCAGGTACGCGGCGACCTCGGCGGCGGCCGACAGCGCGGGCAGCGCCGCCGGGGCGTCGACGAGCACACGTGGCCCGTCGGCCGGCCCCGTCGCGATGTGCGACCGCAGCGCCGCGGCCAGGTCCATGGTGTCCAGCGCGGGTGGCCGCAGACCGTTGACCAGGCGTCGGACGTCGGCCACGGCGGTACGGGCGTCCACCACGATCTCCTCCAGCAGCCGCTGGGTCGCCTCACCCGGCCCGAGTTCCTGAGCCGCCTCGGCCCGCATGGTCAGCCCGGCCAGGGTCGGCCCGAGCCCGTCGTGCAGGTCCCGCCGCAACCGCCGACGCTCCTCCTCACGGGTCAGCACCAACTGTTCGCGAGATCGTTGCAGGTCGGCGGCGAGGGACTGGGCGCGGTCGAGTGCCCGGACCGCCTGCACCGCGACGCCGATGTGCCGGGCCAGGTCACGCAGCAGCCGCAACTCCCGGGCACCGAGCGTGCTCTCCCCGGCCCGGGGACCGAGCAGCAGGTGACCGACCGGTTCACCGGCGGCTAGCGGCAGCCGCACCGGCTCGGCGGGTGGGACACCCAGCCGGTACGACCAACCGTCCACGGTCGCGATCTCCACGTAGGACAGCTGCAGCGCCTCGCGTACGGTCGCGGTGCTGGTGGCGAGTACGGCGGCGGCGTCCTGGGTCTGTTCCAGCCGCTGCCCGAGCCGGGCCAGGACCGCGTACGGGTCGTCCCGTTCGCCGTACACCAGCAGGTTGACCCGCCGTTGCAGCCAGTGCCGCAGCGGGGCGACGAGCAGCGCGGCCACCGCCGCGCCGACGAACGAGACCGGCAGGCTGGCCGAGGTGTCGAAGCCGGCCCCGAGCAGGCCGACGATCAGCACGTACGTCCCCCCGACAGCGGTCGACAGGGCGAGGAACACGGCGGTCCGACTGATCAGCAGGTCGATGTCGAACAGCCGGTGCTGCTGGATGGCGATGCCGATCGCGATCGGGATCAGCGCACCGCTGACCCCACCGGCCAGATCCCAGAACACGCTGCCGTACGGGAACAGGCCGGGCCGCCCGTCGGTCAGCCCGGCCACCAGCCGGGCAGCCACCACCGCGACCGCGAGCGCCACCGCGTATCCGAGCCACTTGACCTGCTGGCGGCGCACTCCGCGGGCCCGGCGGGCCTGCCAGGCGAGGGTCGCGCCCGCCGCCAGGAAGACCAGCGCGCTGGCCAGCGTGGCCGCGCCGCCGGCCAGATCGGCGATCGGTTGCCAGCCCGCGATGCCCAGTGGGTTGACCGCGCCGACCGGCGCGACCTGTTCGTTGGCTCCGGGCCGTACCGCGCCGGTGACCATCGCCGCCGTGCCGGTGACCACCACCGCCCAGATCACCGGTCGCCACCCGGGCGACGGCGGCCGACCGTCGGGGAAGAACACCGGGGTCAGCGCCATGGCCGCGTTACCGGGCACCCAGAGCCAGTTCTGCGGCCAGGCCAGCGCGGCGGCCAGCGGCAGCGAGCCGGGGTCGACGACGAGCCCGTGCGCCGCGTACTGGCCGCAGGCTTCCTGCAAGGCGAAGCAGAAACCACTGGCGAGAGCCAGCCAGCCGATCGGGTGCTCCGGGCGACGCGCGGCGATCGTCGCGCCGACGACCGCGCTCGTCACCACCAGGAACAGGTGCGTGACGTCGTTGACTGCGGCGCGGTTGAGCACGGCCAGCGCCACCGCGCTGGCGGCCAGCAGCAACGTGGTGACGCACACCGGCCACGCCGCCCGGCCCGCCCAGCCGAGGCGGACGTCGCGGTCCGGGTGCGCCGGTGCGTCGGCCCGCTCACTGGCCGGGTGGTGGCTGATCATCGCGCCGCCGACACTAGACGCCCCGCCCGGCTCGGCGGATCGGACGACCGGCTCGGCACGTCGCACGTCACGCCGAGCCGGCCGCCGTGACCCCGGCAGTTCCACGGTCAGTCCCGTCCGGGCTCCGGACGTTGACCGAAGGCCAGCGCCAGCCCGGCCACGACCGTCCAGATTCCGGCGGGTACCAGCGCGATGTACTGCACCGGCGTCAGTTGGGTGGCGGCGATCAGCACGGCGATCACCACGCTGAAGACCGCGAACCAGCGGCTGACCGAGCCGTGTCGCAGCCCGCCGACCGCGACGGCGCCGGCGCTCAGCCCGATCCCGCCCCACAGCCAGGTCATGGTGGCGAAGATGGTCAACTGCGGGGCGATGACGTCGGGGTCGTACTGCTCGGCCGCGCCGAGGGCGAAGAACAGTTCCGTCGAGATGCCGCCGCCGACGAGCAGCCCGACCAGCACCAGCCCGACGCCGGTCGCGGCCAGCGCCGGCACCAGACTGTCGGCCGGCTCCTGTGCCGCCAGGTGCCGCCGTAGGCCGGCGGCGAAGATCGCCAGGCAGACGATGACGATCACGGTCACCACCTGGTGTGCCCAGACGTAGCCGGTGCGCTCGACCAGAGCGGCGACGTAGCCGGCGTTGTCGGCGCGGAACTGTTCGGCGGGCGCGGTCAGCGTGGCCGTGGCGAAGATGCCGACCAGACCGACCAGACCGCCGGTCGCGCCGGCGATCGCCCAGGCCCGTCTCGGGCGTACGGCCTGCGGTGGCACCTCGGTCGGGCCGGCGGGTGTCGTGGCGGGATACATGGGGTTACCTCCTCGGTCAGTGGACGATTCGGCACCGACCCTGCCGACCGTTGGACCCAGACCGCACGTGTCATCCGGTCCCGACCGACCGGGATCTCACCGGGACATCGCTGACCGACCGCTCGGCGTCGACCGCTATGCTGGGTGAGATTTCTTCTTGACTCATTCCAGAAAAGCGGCAAGACTGCACGGCATGCCGACGCCCGGGGATCTCGAACAGCTGCTGCGTGATGCGGCACTGCGCGTGACTCGTCCCCGCGTGGCGGTGCTGAACGCGGTGTACGCACAGCCGCACGCCGACACCGACTCGATCATCACAGCGGTACGTCGGGACCTGCCCGGCGTGTCCCACCAGGCCGTGTACGACGTACTCCGGGCGCTGACGGCGGCGGCCCTGGTGCGGCGTATCGAGCCACCCGGCTCGGTAGCCCGGTACGAGTCGCGGGTCGGTGACAACCATCACCACGCCGTGTGCCGGTCGTGTGGCCTGATCGCCGACGTGGACTGCGCCGTCGGTGCGGCACCCTGCCTCACCGCGTCCGACGACAACCGCTTCGCGGTCGACGAGGCCGAGGTCATCTACTGGGGCCTGTGCCCTGCCTGTTCGACCACCCAGAGTTCCTGAACCACCCGTTCCCGCAATCCTGGAAGGATCCCCGTGGCTGAGAAGCACGACGCAGTCGTAGGAGACATGCAATCGGAGGAGAGCGAGGGCCGCTGCCCGGTCGCGTCCGCGCGCGCCCCGCACCCCACCCAGGGCGGGGGCAACCGCGAGTGGTGGCCGAACCGGCTGAACCTGAAGATCCTCGCCAAGAACCCGCCCGTGGCCAACCCGCTCGGCGCTGAGTTCGACTACGCCGAGGCGTTCTCCAGCCTCGACCTGCCCGCCGTGAAGCGGGACATCGCCGAGGTGCTGACCACCTCGCAGGACTGGTGGCCGGCCGACTACGGCCACTACGGCCCGTTCATCATCCGGATGGCCTGGCACAGCGCTGGCACGTACCGCATCAGCGACGGCCGTGGCGGCGCCGGCGCCGGCCAGCAGCGCTTTGCCCCGCTGAACAGCTGGCCGGACAACGCGAACCTGGACAAGGCCCGTCGCCTGCTCTGGCCGGTCAAGAAGAAGTACGGCAAGAACCTCTCCTGGGCCGACCTGATGATCCTCGCCGGCAACGTGGCGCTGGAGTCGATGGGCTTCGAGACCTTCGGCTTCGCCGGTGGCCGGGCGGACGTCTGGGAGCCCGACGAGGACGTCTACTGGGGCCCCGAGTCCACCTGGCTCGGTGACGAGCGCTACACCGGTGACCGGGAGCTGGAGAACCCGCTCGCCGCGGTCCAGATGGGTCTCATCTACGTCAACCCGGAGGGCCCGCACGGCAGCGGGGACCCGCTCGCCGCGGCCCGTGACATCCGGGAGACGTTCCGCCGGATGGCGATGAACGACGAGGAGACCGTGGCGCTGATCGCCGGTGGGCACACCTTCGGCAAGACCCACGGTGCCGCCGACCCGAACAAGTACGTCGGCCCCGAGCCCGAGGGCGCCTCGCTGGAGGAGCAGGGCCTGGGCTGGCGCAACACCTTCGGCACCGGCAACGGTGGCGACACCATCACCAGCGGCCTCGAAGGCGCCTGGACGAACACCCCGATCGCCTGGGACAACAGCTTCTTCGAGATCCTCTTCGGCTACGAGTGGGAGCAGACCCGTAGCCCTGCCGGAGCGATCCAGTGGAAGCCGAAGGACGGCGCCGGTGCCGGCACCGTCCCCGACGCCCACGACCCGACGCGCAGCCACGCCCCCACGATGCTGACCACCGACCTCTCGCTGCGGGTGGACCCGGTCTACGAGCAGATCTCGCGGCGGTTCCTGGACAACCCGGCCGAGTTCGCCGACGCCTTCGCCCGGGCCTGGTTCAAGCTGACCCACCGTGACATGGGCCCGATCCAGCGCTACCTCGGCCCGGAGGTCCCCAGCGAGACGCTGATCTGGCAGGACCCGCTGCCGCCGGTGACCCACGAACTGGTCGACGCCGAGGACGTCGCCGCGCTCAAGCGGCAGATCCTCGACTCCGGGCTGTCCGTGGCCCAGCTGGTCTCCACCGCCTGGGCGTCGGCGTCGACGTTCCGGGGCAGCGACAAGCGGGGCGGCGCCAACGGCGCTCGGATCCGCCTCGAACCGCAGAACGGCTGGGAGGTCAACAACCCCGACGAGCTGGCTCAGGTGCTGCGTACCCTGGAGGGCATCCAGGCGTCGTTCAACGCCGCCCAGACCGGCGGTAAGCAGGTCTCGCTGGCCGACCTGATCGTGCTGGCCGGCTCGGCCGCCGTCGAGCAGGCCGCCCGCAACGCCGGGGTCGACGTCGAGGTGCCGTTCACCGCGGGCCGTACCGACGCCTCGCAGGAGCAGACCGATGTGGAGTCCTTCGCGGCGATGGAGCCCACCGCCGACGGGTTCCGCAACTACCTCGGCAAGGGCAACCGCCTGCCGGCCGAGTTCCTCCTGATCGACAAGGCCAACCTGCTGACCCTCAGCGCGCCCGAGTTGACGGTGCTGGTCGGCGGCCTGCGGGTGCTCGGCGCGACGTACCAGCAGTCGCAGCTCGGTGTCTTCACCGCGACCCCCGGGGTCCTGACCAACGACTTCTTCGTCAACCTGCTCGACCTGGGTACGGCGTGGAAGGCGACCGCCGAGGACGCGAACACCTTCGAGGGCCGGGACGCCACCGGTGAGGTCCGCTGGACCGGCAGCCGCGCCGACCTGGTCTTCGGCTCGAACTCGGAGCTGCGTGCGCTGGCCGAGGTGTACGCCAGCGACGACGCCCGGGAGAAGTTCGTGCACGACTTCGTCGCCGCCTGGGCCAAGGTGATGGAGCTGGACCGCTTCGACCTCGCCTGATCCACCCTCGACGCCCAGGTCGGCCCGTCCCCGGGCCGCCCTGGGCGTCGCTGTCTGGTCGAAAGCGCTGTCTGGTCGGGAGCGGTCGGTCGGGAGGCTCGGGGACGGTCGCGTCAGCCGAGCGTGGTCGGGGTGGCCAGCTCGGGCAGGGGCTCCAGCCAGGCCAGGTGGCCGTCGGCCACGGCGATGGTCCGGCTGCCCGTGGCGTCGGTGGCGGTCAGCCCGATGCCGGGTCGCCCGGACGGGGCGATGCGCTGGTCGTCTTCGAGCGCGAGGTGCAGCACCGGCCCGTCCGCCGCGAAGGCGGCCATCGCCGCGTCGAACGCCGGCCGCCGGTCGACGGGCACATGGATCCGGGTCGCGGTGTGTACCACCAGACGTGGCAGCCCGGCTGGGAGAGCCGCCGCGGCCTCGGCGCCGATGTCGGCGACGTCGCCGCGCAGCACCCTCGGTGGATCGTCCGCCGCCACCCGCATCGCCGCTGCCAACAGGGCCGCCTGATGCGAGTTCTCCGGCCACACCAACGCGCGAAGCCAGGCCCGGTCGTCGGCGTCGGCGAGGTCGGGCGGATCGAGGTCGACGCCCACGGCGTCGGCGATGACCGGCAGTCGGGCGAGGTCGGGCAGTAGCCGAGCGTCCGGCACGTCGACACGGATGTGCACGCCCGAGGTGGGATCACCGATGGTGCTGCCGCCCACGGTGTAGGCGTACCGGTCGGCGCGCAGGTTCAGACCCGCACTGCACCCCACCTCGACGACGCAGACCGGCGCCGCCGTGGCCTCGCGCAACAGCGCCAGCCCCAGCCGGGTCGCCAGGGACCGCTGCACATGGTTGGTCTGCACCAGCCGGGTGGCCAGGATCGCCGAGATCCTGTCGGCATGTGCGAGGCAGAACCGGGTGAAGGCCCGCCCGGCGTCCGCGTCGACCGGCCGGGCCCGCGCACCGGCGACCGACGGATAGTACGCGGCGAGCGGATCGGTCACGCCGCCCAACAGCAGATAATGCACGGCACCGAAGAGCGCGAACGTCGGCTGCTGACCCGGCCGCGTACGCGACGCCAACTCGACCAACGCCGGCTCGTTTGCCACCACGGCGAGCAGATGCCGGTACAGCGGCGAACTGTCGAATCCACGCGCCGCCCGAAAAGCCTCCGCCGTCCCCACATCCCCCATTCCCCCGACTCTATCCGGCCACCACAGCTGGACCTTGGTACGAAATTGCCCTTCCGGGGGCGCTTTCGTACCAAGATCTAGCTGCGCCGAAACAGGGCGGGCCGGGCTAGCCGGCTGCCGCATGCAGTGGACGCCATGCGGCGATGGTGACGACGGTCATTGCCGCTGCGGCGATCCAGAACGGCGTGGTGATCTCCCATGTGCTGGCGATCAGGCCACCGAGCAGGGATCCGATCGCAGCGCCGCCCAGATCCAGTAGGGCGTAAGTGCTGCCTACCCGGCCGCGTAGCGCTGCCGGCACCAGCCGCTGACGGATCGATGCGACGGTGATGCCCCAGACCATGCCGTGCAGGCTGAACACGATCAGGACGAGCGCCGCCACCCAGGGTGTGGTGGTGATCGCCAGGACCAGATGGGTGGCCAGCTCGATGATCAGCCCCGTGCGCAGCAGCGTCGGATTGCCGAAGCGCCGACCGAGTCGTGCCGCGAGGGCGGTGCCGGCCAGGCCACCTACCGCGAATACGGTGAGCAGGAAGCCGTAACCCAGGTCGGACAGGCCGAGTCGCTGCCGGCAGTAGAGCACGAAGACAGCGAACGCGGCGCAGAAGGCCACGTTGGCCAGCCCCATGCTGACGGCGAGGGTACGCAGCAGACGCTGCCGCCACAGCCACCGTACGCCCTCGGCGACCTCGCCCCACAGCCCTCGGCGCACCGGATCCGACGCGGCCGCAGTCCGGCCATGAGCGCGGCCGACATGGCGAAGGTCAGAGCGTTGAGGCCGAACGGTGCGGCAGCGCTGATGACGAACAGCCAGGCACCCAGCGGCTTGGCGGCGAGCTGGTTGCCGATGGCGAAGGTGGCGTGCAGCCTCGCGTTGGCCTCGGGCAGTCGGTCGGCCGGAGCCACCGATGGCAGCAGGGCACCCATCGCCGTATCGGCGAGGGTTTCCCCGGTACCGAGCAGGAAGACCACCGCATAGATGACGCTCACGGTGGCGGATTCGGTGGCGACGGCGACCGCCAGACCGGCCAGGGCGACAGCCCGGACCATGTTGACCGCCACCACCAGACGGCGCCGGTCGAACCGGTCCACGTAGGCACCACTGATCAGGGCGAACAGCAGCCAGGGCAGTTGCTGGGCGAAGACCGCGCCGGCGATCAGGGCCGGATTCTCGGTGACGGAAGCCACCAGGAGTGGGCCGGCCGCCATGGTGACACCGTCGCCGATGTTGGACACCGCCGAAGCGGTCCAGAGTTTGGTGAAGTCCGCGCCGAGACGCGCGGATGACAGGGCACGCAAAAGGGCTCCTCGAACCAGGAAGGGAAACGGTCTTCGGGGACCGCTCCGAGGCGAGGAGCACCCGCACCGCCGGAACACCCGGCGGTGGGCAGGTCAGCGCCCGGCGTGCTCTCGCGGCGAAGCGGGGACCGTCACCAGGTCGAGGTACATCAGCTCTCCCATCCGTGGCGCGATGATGTCGGAAGCGTACGGCGTCGTCCACGGGCGGTGGGGCCCGTGGACGACGCCGCCTCGTCGGTGTCTAGAGGTTGCGCTTGTTGAGCAGTCGGTTGGGGGTGCCGGAGAGGCTGCCACCCACCACGCCGGTGGTGGCGTTGTTGACGATCCAGTTGTGCACGGTGGCCTGGCTGGCGTCGCCGTTCGTCGCCTTGTAGAGGGCGGCGACACCGGCGGCGTGCGGGGTGGCCATCGAGGTGCCGTTCAGGCTGGAGGTGGTGGAGGTGGGGTACGTCGAGACGATCGCCGAGCCGGGGGCGTAGATGTCGACGCACGAGCCGGTGGAGGAGTAGCTGGCGCGGGCGTCGGTGTTGGTGGTGGCGGCGACCACCAGCGCGGCGGTGAGGTTGCGGGGCAGCCGGTCGCACGAGTTGCCGCCGGTGTTGCCGGCCGAGGCGGCGAGGAAGACGCCGCTGTTCATCATGTTGGTCAGCGCGGTGGCCAGGGTGGCGCTGTAGGTGTAGTTCCAGGAGGCGTTCGCCACGGCCGGCTTGTTGGCGTTGCGGGTCACCCAGTCGACCGCACCGACGGCGGCGGACAGGGTGCCGCCACCGCCGCAGTTCAGCCACTTCACGCCGTACAGTCGGACGTTCTTGGCCACGCCGTGGTTGGTGCCGCCGATGGTGCCGGCCACGTGCGTGCCGTGGCCGTTGCAGTCGGTGTTGTTGTTGTCGATCGAGTTGTACGCGAACGTGGCCCGCCCACCGAAGTCCGGGTGGTTGGCCTGGATGCCGCTGTCGATGACGTAGGCGTGCACCCCGCTGCCCGTCGAGGTGTAGGTGTAGCTGCGCGACAGCGGCAGGCTGGTCTGGTCGATGCGGTCCAGGCCCCAGGAGGGCGGATTGTTCTGGGTCGCGTCGACCACGTCGTACTGGATGACGTCGCGTTCGATGCTCAGCACGTTGGCGTTGCGCGACAGTTCGGCGACCTGCGCGGCGGTGAGCTTGGCCGCGAAGCCGTTGACCGCCCGGCTGAAGTAGGCGGTGGGGGTGGTGCGCAACGCCCGGCCCGGTGCGGTCGCGTCGGTGCCCGGCTTCATGGTGACGACGTACGCCCCGGGGATGACCGTGACGTCGCCGGCCGCCTGCGGGGTGGTGATCGGCACGGCGGTGGCCCGGTAGGGGCCACCTGCGGCCATCGCTGGCTGCGGCAAAGTGAGCAGGGCGGCGACGACGGTGGTCGCGGTGATGCCGGCGGCGGCCGCGACGCGGCGCAGGCGCAGTGGACGTGCTTGTGACACGAAGCCTCCTCGGGGCAGACCATCCGATGTGGAAGGTCGCTGACGCTGAGAGGAGGTTATATAGACGTGCGCCGACATATAAGCCGACGGATGTTACGGATTGATGTCACCTCGCCGCAGGCAGGTGTCACAGCGCCTTGCTCGGCACGCCCGGCTCGTCGGCGAGTCGGGACGCCTGCCGGCTGAGGGTGTCGACCTGCTCGTGCAGCCGGCGTACGGCGCTCTCGTCGTCCGCCCGCACCGCCGTGACCTCGTCGAGCAGTCGGGTGTAGTCACTGGCCAGCCGCAGGTACGCCGGCTTTGCCTTGCTGCGACGGCCTCCGAGCTGCTGATCCAGGTCGACGATCTGCTGGGCGAGCGCGGCCGTGGCCGCGGTGAGGTCCGCACGCCCGTCGGCGTACCCGGCGCGGCGGGCCTGCCGGGCATGGGCGAGCCGGCCGGCCCGCCGCCCGATCAGCCAGAGCCCCGCCGCGCCGGCGACGACACCACCGGCCGCCGCGCCCGCCAGCAGGTAGCGGGGCAGCGACGGGCTGATCGTGCGCGCCCCGTCGGGTACGGTGCCGGCCCGCACCAGCAGGTCGTAGTTGAGGGTGACCACCTTCAACGCCTCCAGCGGCTGATCGACGAAGGCGTCGATGCCCCGGTTGATCGTCGTCTCCATCACGATCGCCCGACCGAAGTCCCGGTTGCCGCGCTGGGGAAAGCGGGAACAACCGTAGGTGTCCCACTCCTGCCCGGTCTGGCTGACGACCAGCACGAGGGTGCCCGACGCGGCCCGCTCGGTCTGCTTGCAGGCGGCCCGCAGGTCGTCGCCGGGCGCCATCAGCAGGACGACCAGCCGACGGTTGCCGATGATCCGCTCGGCGGCGGGCCGATCCAGGTCGACCCCCGGCGCGACGTACACCGACGACGCGCGGACCTCCCGGGCGATCGGGCCGTCGAGGACCCCACCGGACCACAACGCCCATCCGGCCAGCACCAGGGTGGCCAGCACGGCGCCGCCGAAGGTGGTACCGAACAGGCCACCGAGCAGGCGGCGGATCGTGACGGTCACGACAACCTTCCCTGGAGATAGCTGGCCGGCCGGTAACTGGCGATGCCCACCATCCGGGCGGTCTCGTCCAGCTCGGCCGTCGCCTCGTCGAGCAACTCCCACACGTGCCGGGCGGGCAGCCCGTCGTCCAGCGCCGAGCGGGCGGCCTGCAGCTTGCCGATGCCCCGGGTCAGGGCGGGATTGCTGCGGGCGTCGGTCAGCAGCGACACCTCGACGGCGAGCGCGGTGAGCCCGGCCAGCCGGGCCGCCCCGGCACCGTGACGGGCCCGACCCGCAGCGCCCAGCACACCCGAGCGGCGCAGCGAGCGGGCCGACAACACCAGGAAGCCGGCCACACAGCCGGTGAAGATCCAGGGCAGCGCCGGCAACGCCACCCGCAGCGGATCCAGCGGCCGGTACGGCAGCGGTCGGTCGAACAGGCCCGCGTACCGGACGTCGGTGACCTTGCCCAGGTACGCGCCGAGCACGTTGCGCTGGGGGTAGTCGTACCGGCTGAGCCGGCTGCCGGCCTGGGCGTAGAAGCTCACCGCGGCCAGGTCGGCGAACTCGGCCGCCGCCGGACCGTGGTACTCGATCCATCCGCCGTACATCACCACGATCGGCTGATCCGGGGCGAGCCGGCTCAACGCCGGACCGTACGCCGGCAGCGGCTCGCCGTACGGCTGGGCGGGCAGGGCCACATACCACGCCCCGTCCGGGAAGGCGGTCCGCGCGACCTGCTCGGGCACCCCGTCGAGGGTGGCGCCCCGGCCGACGTGGGACCCGCCGGTGCGCAGGTCGGCCAGGACGGTTGCCAACTCCCGTTCGGACGGTTCGCGCCACCGCACCTCGCCGCGCTCCGTCGGGGCCGGCGCCTTGCGCAGTCTGGCGATGAGCGCGGCCAACTGGTTGGTCACGTCATGGGTGGCGAACTGGGCCCGCCACCCGGCCAGCGTGTCCGGGGTGGCCACCAGGCCACCGCCGCTGACCTGCGTGCCGATCACCCGTACGGTGGCGTTCTCCACCTCCCGCACCCGCTCGTGTTCGGCCTCGTCGAGGCCGGGCGGCGCGACCAGGATCCGGATGTCGGCGTCGCCGATCGCCTCGCGTACCCGCTGCTCGTCCCAGTGGGCGACGGCACCGGGCAGCCGCACCACCGAGTCGGCGGCCACCAGCGTGGTCATCTCCTGTGTCGACGGCACGGTGGCGTCGCTCAACTCACCGGCCGCGCCCTCTTCGATGCGCACCGACGACGACGGCGACTGGCCGTAGCTGACCTCGATGCTCTGCCGCTGGGCCAGCACGAACACCACCAGGACGAGCACCGCGACGACGAGCAGCACCCACCGCAGCAGGTGCAGCTGTCGGGACCACCGCACCCTCACGACTGCGCCCGCCACAACCGGTCGGCCTGCCGGGCGTGCTCGGTCGCGGCCTGCGCCGCCGCCGTACCGCCATGTTCAGCGGCGAGCAGTTCGGCGCGGGCGAGCAGCCGGTCGGCCTCGGGCAGCCGTACGGCCGCCGCGTCCCGGCTGACCGTGGCGCTGTCGATCGCGGCCCGCGCCCTCGACCAGGCCACCCGGGTCGCTCGGGTGCGGGTACGCAGGCGGGGCAGCAGGGTGGTGACGATCCCGGCGGCCAGCAGCAACACGCCACCGACCAACCAGATCAGCAGGGATGGTGACATGTGCTCCCACCGTCCGAGGGGTTCCGGTACGGGTACCTGTCTAGCCCAACCGCGCCAACCCGGCCACGCCAGCCCCCGCCCGACGGGGCGCAACGTCGAGTGGCCCGGCGCCGAGGCGTCGTAGCGTGCCCCCATGTCGGACATCGTCGAGTTGCTGGCCTCGCCTGCGCACCGGTGGGGTGCTGCGGGTCAACCCGGTCGACGTGCAGATCGAACGCGCCTAGCTTGTCCCATCGGTCCGGGTCCCGTCCGCCGTGCGGCTCTGGCAGCATGGCCGCGTGCTGATCTACAAGATCCTGCTGCCCGGCGAGTGGGCGCAGTTCCAGGCCGCCGGCCGGTTCGACGGTTCGCCGTTCGATCGGGACAGCGGTCTCATCCACTGCGGATCGACGAGGATGTCCCTACCGCATAGGCCGGACGCACCAACGGCCACCCCGAACGAAAATCTTGGACACTTACCGTCCGGCTCGGACGGTAAGTGTCCAAGATTTTCGGAGATCGTTCGTCACTTCAGGGACTTCGCAGCCTCGACCGCCTCGGTCAGGGTGAACTCGCCTTCGAGGCGGTAGGTGACGCCGTCCTGTTCCCAGATCAACGTCGCCGCCGCCAGCCGGGCGCTTTCTTCCCGCACCACACCGGAACGGTCCACGTACGACACCGGATGTGGGGCGCCGACCCACACCGCCTGCCGCCCGTCGACCTCCGTCCACTCCGCCTCCGACCCGCTGGCCTGCTTGAAGAAGACCGGATCAAGCTGTCCGTCGAAGGCGTCCAGGCGCACCTCACCGCCTCGGTAGAGCAGCGTCACCACCCGGTGCCCGCCGGTGCCGTCCGGATCGGCGACCAGCACCCGCTCAGGCGGGCCCAGGGTTACCGGCAGCCGGATCGGGAAGTGCACCAGCTGCTGCGCCTGCGCCAACTCGGCCGTGCGTTGCGCGGGCAGCGGCGACGGGGAACCGGTCGGCGGCACCGGATCCGACGAGGTGCTGATGGTGATCCCGGCGAAGCGCAGCAGCCCGGTCACCGCGTCGGCGAGCGCCGCCCGACCGGGTGGCAGCGACGCGACCAGCAGCGCGGCGAGCGCTGTCGCCACCGCGTACCGCAAGCGCCGCCGGCCCACGGCGGTCAGCAAGCGCGGCGCGGCGGCCCGCAGACGCGGCGCGGCGGTCGAGGTGCGTGTGGCGGTCAGGCGGGCGCGGACCTGGGCGGTCACGTCCGGGGGGTCGGGGGTTTCCAGCCAGGCGGACAGTTCCCGCAGTTCCCGTTCCAGGTCAGCCACGGCTCAGCTCCTGGACGTCGAGCAGGCCGCGCAGCTTCGTCAGGGCGCGGGAGGTACGCGACTTGACGGTGCCCCGGGCCCAGCCGAGCATGGCGACCGTCTCGTCCTCACTGAGGTCGAGGAAGTACCGGCAGACGATCACCTCACGGTCTCGTTCCGGCAGTTGCCGCAGGGCCCGGACCAGGGCGGACCGCCGCTCCTCGGCGAGGACGGCACCGATCGCCCCGTCCTCGCCGGCCTCCGAGCCGGGCGCCACCCGGGCGGCCCGCAACACCAGCCCGGTGCGGCGCTCCCGGGAGCGGTGCAGGTTGCGGGTCTCGTTGGCGACGATGGCCAGCAGCCAGGACCGGAACGACGAGTCGCCGCGATAGCGGGACAACTTCCGGTAGCCCTTCACAAACGCCTCCTGGATGACGTCGTCCGCCTCCGAACCCGCGCCCAGCAGCACCGCGGTCCGGTACGCGGACGCGGTGTGTCGGGCGACCAGGAGTTCGTACGCCTCCAGGTCGCCGGCCTGCGCTCGGGTGACGAACTCCCGGTCGTCCAGTGGTACCTCCGGTGGGATCACCCCTACTGACACCGGCTGACCCGGGCGGGTTCCATGTTTCGCCGGCGGAACCGGAGGAGGTCCGCCGGTGTCATCCGGTCATGATGGCTGAGTCGATGATTTCGCGCCGTGCTCTGCTGGCCGCCCTCGGCGGCGTGGGTGCGGTGACGCTGGCCGGTTGCGATCCGGCCGGCAGCCGGACGGCGGCGACCTCGGCGGTGACGCTGCCGGATCCGCTGCTGGCGCAGTTCGACGGCGGGCTCGGCGTGTTGCGTGGCGGTGAGCCGCAACTGCTTGCGTACGCGATCGCCACCGCCGACGGAAAGGTCGTGCACGCTACCGCCCCGGACGGTGCCGACACCGCGTTCTGGCGTGTCGACGCCGCCACTGGTGCCGCCTCCGAGCGGGTCCGGCTGCCGGGTCGGTGGGTGCCGCAGACCGTCTCCGCCGACGGTACGCGGGTGGCGCTGACCACCGAGGAGGTGAGCGTCACCGAGGAACGCCCCGACGGGCGAGCGGTGACGCCGGTGCTGATCGCCGACGCCGGTGGGGTGCGACAGCGGTTGCGGCTGCCGGGCAATTTCGTGCCGGAGGCGTTCACCCCCGACCACACCGGCCTGTACGTGTTGGAGTGGCTGCCTGCGCAGGCACCGGAGCGGTACCGGGTCCGGATCGTGGACCTCGCCTCCGGCGTGCCCGGCCCGCTCCAGACCCGGCTCAAGCAGCCGATCCCAGCCGGCGCGGAGGAGGAGATGCGTGGCGACGGGCGGCAGGCGGTGCTCGCCCCGAACCGCCAGGTGCTCTACACGCTCTACACCCATCAGCCCGACCACCGGCACACCCGCGACCGGATCAGTGGGCGACCGGGCAGCGACGTGCACGCCTTCGTGCACACCCTGCACCTTGAGCAGCGGTGGGCGTACTGCGTGGACCTGCCGGCCCCGTTCGGGCACGGGCCGGCCGAGGGGCATGCCATGGCCATCACCCCGGACGGTGCCCGACTGCTCGTGGTCGACGTCATCTCGGGCGTCGTCGCGGACATCACCACCGAGGAGCTGACCGTACGCCGGACGGCCAAGATCACCAGTGGTGCCGGACCGGCGTACGCGACAACCGACGGTGACCGGCTGTTCGTGGCCACCGGTACCACCGTTGCCGTCTGCGACCTGGCCAACCTCGGTGGCGGCAGCGAGTTGACGGTGGGCCATCGGATCAACGGACTGCTGCTCAGCCCCGACGGCAACCGGCTCTACGTGGCCGGGCCCGCCACGCTGAGCTGGCACGACTCGGCCGGCGGAGGGCAACTCGGCCGGCTTGCCGTGCCCGGTCTGGTGGGGCTGCACGGCCTGGCACGCGCCTGACGCGGCGTGCGGGTGCGGCCGGGCCGGTGGGCAGGGAAGACGGACCATCGGGACGAATCCGGTCGCCCCGGCTGATCCGCAGCGAGTCGGTCATCGTACGTTAGGGGAACCGGAGGGTGAGCGCCCTGATCCGCCGGTAGTCGCCCGTTCGTCGAAAGGAAGGACAGCCCTATGCCCTCCGCCCTGATCGCCGACAACCTGGGTCGTGCACTGGACAGCCTGGTCGATCGGGTGCCGGGAGCCCAGTTCGCGGTGGTGCTCTCGCCGGACGGCATCATGCTGGGCGCTTCCCGGGGCATCGACGGCGAGCTGGCCGAGCAGTTGTCCAGCATGGTCTGTGGGCTTCAGGCGTTGGGCATGGCCGCCGCCCAGGTGTGCGGCGACGGTGAACTGCACCAGGTGGTCGTACACATGTCGCGGGCCTTCCTGTTCCACGCCACCACCGGCAACGGGGCGATCCTCACCGTCGGCATCGACGGGGAGGCCGAGGTGGGCGACATGGCGTACGAGGTTGCCATGTTCGTCGCCCAGGCGGGCGACCATCTGCCGGTCTACCTGGAACCGGCCGTGGCCGACGCCTAGCCGGTACCGTTCGCCGCTTCACCCCGGCCGGTCCCGGTCAACCGTCGTACGGCGGGACCGGGTCGGCCACCTGCCACAGTTCGGCCGGCAGGTGCGCGATGACGTCGTCGTACTCGTCGGCGGTGGTGGCCGCGCGGATGGTGTCGAGGACGGCCCGGATACCCGCTTCGGCCAGTTCCGGGTCGACGTCGGCCCGCCCGCCGACCCGCTGCACGAACACGTCGAGCCCGAACCGCTCGGCGGCCTCATGCGGGGCGAACGTGTACGCCCGCAGCCCCTCGGGAAGCTGGTCGGCGAGGTCGCGGGCCTGCCCGCCGTCGATCCGCTCGGCCAGGGTGGTCAGCGTGGCCCGCGCGATGGCGGTCGCCTGCTCGGCCGACGCTCCGGTACGGCTCGCCACGGAATCGATGAACTCGTTGTCGTCCACCTCACCGGCCCCCTTCTCGCCACGGATGCGGCGTGTACCCGCGCAGCGGCCCAGCAAACGGGCGACCGGGACCGGCAGGCAAGTGGTGGACCTTCCGGAAGCACCTTGACGTATCCAGGAATATCACTACGATCTGCGCAATGCGACGGCACCGTCACCAGGTGCGGGTGAGCACCCTCGATTCGTCCGACGTCCATCCCGCATGGCTGCCGCCGGAGGCGTTGCGCGCCATCGGCACCCGACGCACCCTGGTCTGCGGGGAGGGCACGCTCGTCGACACCGTCCATGCCGAGGTCGAGCGGGCCGCCAATCGGTACGGCGGCTCGGCCCGGCGGATCGCCCCCGAGACCGGCCTGTCGCCTGCGGACCTGGTGTTCGCCCTGACCCGCGAACTGCCGGCCACCCAGTCCGACGACCCACCACCCGGCGAATCCGACCCGGCCGTGGTGTCGGCCGCGATCGACGCCGCGAAGGCGGAACTCGGCGCGGCCGGGGTGGAACCGCTCGGCGCCGAGGGTTTCGCCGTTACCCGCCACGGCGAGGTGACCGTGGTGCTGGCCGACGCGCCGGCCGGGCTGCTGTACGGACTCTTCGAACTGGTCCGGCTCGGTGAGTCCGGTTTCGGGCCGGCCATGCCCGCGCGGGTGTGTCGCCCGGCCATGGCACGGCGGATGCTCGACCACTGGGACAACGTCGACGTGCACCCGGTGATGGGGCAGGTCGAGCGCGGCTACGCCGGCGGGTCGATCTTCTGGCGGGACGGCCGACCCCGCCGCGACCAGGCCCGGGTCACCGCGTACGCGCGGTTGCTGGCGGCCTGCGGGATCAACGCGGTCTCGGTGAACAACGTCAACGTGCACGCCACCGAGGCGCGGCTGCTGACCGAGCGGCTCGACGACGTCGCCGAGCTTGCCGACCTGCTGCGGCCGTACGGCATCCGGGTGCACCTGGCGGTGAGCTTCGCCGCGCCGGTCGTCGTCGGTGGCCTGCCCACCGCCGACCCCCTGGACCCGGCGGTGCGCGGCTGGTGGGCCGAGACCACCTCTCGGGTGTACGCCCGCATTCCCGACTTCGGCGGCTACCTGGTCAAGGCCGACTCGGAAGGTCAACCGGGCCCGTTCAGCTACGGCCGTGACCACGCCGACGGGGCGAACCTGCTGGCGGAGGCGCTGGCACCGTACGGCGGCGTGGTGCACTGGCGGGCCTTCGTCTACAACCACCGGCAGGACTGGCGGGACCGTTCCACCGACCGGGCCCGGGCCGCGTACGACCACTTCGCCCCGCTCGACGGCCGGTTCAAGGACAACGTGATCGTGCAGGTCAAGCACGGGCCGATGGACTTCCAGCCCCGCGAACCGGTCTCCCCGGTGATCGCCGCGATGCCCGGCACCCGGCTGGCCGTGGAGTTCCAGGTCACCCAGGAGTACACCGGCCAGCAGAAGCACGTCTGCTACCTGGCGCCGTGGTGGAGCGAGATCCTGCGGTTCGCGCCCTGGGGTGAGCCCGGACGCACGGTCGCCGACGTGGCGGCCGGCGGCAGTGACCAGGCCGGCGGCAGTGACCAGGCCGGTGGCGGTGACCGGACCGGTGGTGGTCTGGTCGCCGTGTCCAACGTGGGTGACGACCGGTTCTGGACCGGGCACCCGTTGGCCCAGGCGAACCTGTACGCCTTCGGCCGGCTCTGCTGGGATCCGGGGCTGCGCCCGCAGACGGTGCTCGACGAGTGGATCGACCTGACCTTCGACCCGGCCACGTCCCCCGATCCCGAGCTGCTGCGCCGCACCCTGCACGAGATCATGGACGACTCGTGGCGCACCTACGAGCGGTACACCGCGCCGCTCGGCGTGGGCTTCATGGTCCGGCCCGGCCAGCACTACGGCCCCGACGTCGACGGGTACGAGTACACCCCGTGGGGCACGTACCACTTCGCCGACCGCGACGGTGTCGGCGTGGACCGCACCCGGGCCACCGG
The DNA here is from genome assembly GCF_040682415.1 of Micromonospora sp. NPDC051196. Taxonomy (NCBI): domain Bacteria; kingdom Bacillati; phylum Actinomycetota; class Actinomycetes; order Micromonosporales; family Micromonosporaceae; genus Micromonospora; species Micromonospora sp. NPDC051196. The sequence goes on along the minus strand of NZ_JBFBAY010000004.1, from coordinate 215,373 downwards.
CACCGGCTTCACCGGCCAGTACCCGTCGCCCTGGTTGCAGGTGTACGAGTCGCTCGACCACTGCCCCGAGGAACTGCTGCTCTTCTTCCACCACGTGCCCTACACGCATGTGCTGCGCAGCGGCAGCACGGTCATCCAGCACATCTACGACACCCACTTCGACGGGGTACGCGAGGTCGAGGCGATGTGCCGGCGCTGGGAGTGGCTCGCCGGGCTGGTCGACCCGACGGTGCACGCCCGGGTCACCGAGCGGCTGACCGAGCAGCTGCGCTGCGCCCGGGAGTGGCGTGACCAGATCAACGCCTACTTCCACCGCAAGTCCGGCATCCCCGACGCCCACGGCCGCCCGCTGCACTGAGCCTTGGGGTTGGAGTCTGGACGGGCGCCGTTTTGGCGGTATCCCGATAGCCTGAATTCCGCCGTTTCGTCGAAGCGGATCGATCAGCCGGGCGTCGTCCGCCTCCCGCCGATCAGCCGGCGTCTCCGTTCCGGGCGTTTACGCCCGGCAGCAAACGGCGCAGCTCACGGTCGAGGGCGGCCTCGTCGGTCACCCGGACGCGAAACGGTAGACGGATGTCGTGGTGTCGGTGCGTGGACTCCGCCCGCAGGGTCAGCCCGTGAGCGTCTACGGCCACCGGTACCAGCCGGGTGCCGGTGGGGGGCAGGTCCGGGTCCACCAGGGCGGCGAATCGTTGCCCGAGGTGGGGGCGCTGTCGGACCAGCCGGGCCAGGTGCACAGCCTCAAGGGCGGCGACCGGGTCGGGACGCGCTGCGTGGTAGGCCGCGATCGGTACCTCGACGGCGGCCGCATGCCGTTGGACGTGCACGCTGTCGGGCTCGACCGCCCACAGCGCCACCGGCGGCAGGTTGAGCAGTGCCATGACCGCGTCGTCGTCGCACGAGTCGAGGGCAGCCGGGTCGAGTCGGCGGACCGTGCCGGTCACGGTCACCCACGCGCGCACCCGCTCGCGTACCGGCACCGGCACCAGGTGTGTGAGGTCGAGCCGGACAGCGCCGTCTGCCCCCCGGGCGGCGACGAGCAGCCCACCGAGCGGGGTCATCGCGTCGACGGCGACAACGATCGTGCCGTCGGGGAGGACGGTGTGCGCGTCGAGTAGGTCGACGGCGGTGCCGGCCACCCGCAGGCGCAGTGAGGTGCAGGTCGCGAGGGCGGAGCGGACCTCGACCGCGTCGGTCGAGGTCCGGTCGTCGGCGAGCGCCGACGGTGGTACGGCTTCGGATGCCACGACGGCCTCCTTACACCGCAGTCGAGTCGAGGCAAGCCCACGCTAGTAGGTAAGGCTTGCCTAAATCAAGGGGTCGCGGTGTGAGGAGGTCGGCGGCTCTGCCCAGGTCAGGCTGGTTGGTAGGTCAGGCAGTCGCTGGCGGTGGCGCCCGACCCGACCTGCACGGACGGCGCCTTGCAGGCCAGGTTGGTGTTGTAGGTGCAGTCGGTGCGGGCGCATGCGCCGACGCTGCCCGTGATCTCCGCGATGCCCCCGCGTACCGACGACTCGACATAGGTCGCGCAGGACGCAGCCTCGCCGGCCGCCGCGACGGTCACCGCCGGGGCGTGACAGCCACCGTCGTTGAAGCTGCACGTGACAGCGGCGCACTCGCGTACGGCAGGCATCTGCAAAAGGGTCTTCATGGCTTCTCCGCTCATGGTTTACCGTATCCGTACAACCGAGATCCGGTCGCGTTCAAGAATAGCCAAAGAATCGTCCGCAGGGTCGTTCGTTCGGGTCTTGCGAGATGTTCAACGACGATATCGTACCTGTTCAAGTGGGCTACGAAGTCTGTTATGAAGTTTGCTTGCAACTCGCTTCGGTGTGGCGTTTAGAAGGTAAGCCTTTGCTTTGTTCGAAGCTTTTCGAGGAAAGGTGAGCCTTGCCTTTCCTGCCGCATCTCGGGCCGGGAACAGCGACCGGAAACCAGCTACCCGCACTCGTCCTCGCGGATCACGAGGACGCCTGCGGTGTCGAGTCGCACTGGACCGCCGGACTCGACCCGGGCACCGGTGAGCAGGTCGACACCATCTACGGTGGCGGCGATCTCGATCGGCTCGGTGCCGTGGTTGAGCAGGAACAGCAGTCGTGTCCCGTCGGGAGCGACCCGCACCGTGCGCTCCAGGCCCGGCACGTCCGGGTGCGGACCGGTCAGACCGTGGTGGTCGAGTATGCGGCGGACCACCCAGTCCACACCCGGCTGGTCGAGCGCGGTGCCGACGTACCAGCCGTGGCCGTCGCCGTACGAGTTGCGGGTGACCGCCGGGGTGCCGGCGTAGAAGTCGGCCCGGTAGCTGCCCACCACCTCCGCGCCGACGGGGATGACCAGCTCGAACACCAGCCGGGCGGGAACCTCGGTCCGGTCGTCGTCGTGGCCCAGGCACACCGGGTTGACCACGTCGGCGCCACGGGCGTCCCACTCGTCCACCCGGACTCCGGTCAGCGGCGCCAGAGGGCCGGGCACATCGGTCAGGAACGCGTTGCCGTCGACGTCGACGCGACCGGACAGGAACGTCGTCAGCACCGAGCCACCCCGCAGGGCGACCCGGGCCAGCCGGTCGGCCAGGTCGTCCTTGACCAGGTGCAGCGCCGGGGCGAGGACGACCTGGTAGCCGGCGAGGTCCGCGCTGACCGGCACCACGTCGATGTCCACCCCGCAGGACCACAACGCCTGGTAGTAGGCCAGCACGACCTGCTGGTAACGGACCAGCCGGGACGGGCCGTCGGAGATCTCCAACGCCCACCAGCTGTCCCAGTCGAACAGCAGCGCCACCCGGGCCGGGGTACGGGCGCCGAGGGTCACGCCGCCGAGCCGACGCAGCTCCGCACCCAGCTCGACGACCTCGCGGAACACCCGGGTGTCGGAGCGACCGGCGTGACCGATGACCGCGCCGTGGTATTTCTCGCAGGCGCCCCGGGAGGCGCGCAGCTGAAAGAACAGCACCGCGTCCGCGCCGTGCGCGACCGCCTGCCAACTCCACAGCCGCAGCACACCGGGGCGCTTGAGCGGGTTGACGTCCCGGCACGCCGTGGTGCTCGGGGTCTGCTCCATCAGCCAGAACGGCTGTCCCCCCTTCAGACCGCGCATCAGGTCGTGGCTGAGCGCCATCCAGGCGGGGGAGTCGTCGTCGGGCGGGTAGTTGTCCCAGGAGGCGAAGTCCAGGTGCGCCGCCCAGCGGTGGTAGTCGATCGGCCGGTACATGCCCATGAAGTTCGTGGTGACGGGCAGGTCGCTGGATTCGCGGATGGCCGCCTTCTCGTCGACGAAGTTGGTCAGCATCGCCTCGGACATGAACCGTCGGTAGTCCAGGGTGATGCCCTGGAAGGCGGTGTGGTCCGGGCCGCGCCAGTGTTCGGTCAGTGCCGACGGCGGCTCGATCTCGTCCCAGTCGGTGAAGGTGTGTGACCAGAACGTGGTGTACCAGGCGGTGTTCAGCGCAGCCAGGGTGCCGTAGCGATCCCGCAGGAAGCGCCGGAACCCGGCCGCGCACAGCTCGCAGTAGCAGGCACCGCCGTACTCGTTGCCCACGTGCCAGGCCACCACGGACGGGTTGCCGGCGTAGCGGCGGGCCACCCGCCGGGCCAACTCGGTGGAGAGCCGGCGGAACATCGGGGAACTGGGGCAGGAGTTGTGCCGCTGCCCGAACCGGTGCCGGCGCCCCTCGAAGTCGACCCGGGTCACCTCCGGGTGCGCGCGGGCCAACCACGCCGGGTGCGCCCCCGTCCCGGTGGCCAGGCAGATCATCCGGCCCTGAGCGGTGGACCGGGCGACGATGCGGTCCAGCAGAGTGAAGTCGTACCGGTCCGGGGCCGGCTGGGTCAGCGACCAGTCGAAGACACCGAGAGTGACGGTGTCGATCGAAGCCTGCGCGAACAGTCGGTCGTCGGCGTCCCACACCGGCTCGGGCCACTGCTCCGGGTTGTAGTCCCCGCCGAAGGGCACCTTCGGGGTCACCGGAAGGATCATGAGGTGAACTCACGTCGGATGATGCTGATCATCGGCTCGCCGCCGCGGACCAACGCCAGCGCCAGCACCGAAGCCAGCGCGGCGAGGGCGGCCTCCGAGGCGACCAGGGTGAGCATCGCCGCCGCGACCAGCAACAACCCGATGCCGACAACCACCTGAGGGGTACGCAGCACGAAGTATCCGGCCAGTCGGAGCACGTCGCGCAGCCGGAAGGTGAACAGCGAGGTGATCACCAGCGCGTTGATGCCGACCACGGCCACCCCGGCGGCGATCAGCAGCAGCGGCACGACCCACCAGCGGGGCAGCCCGACCGCCGTCAGGTTGACCAGGTTGATCGCGAGCAGGGCCAGCCACATCAGCATCGGCACCCAGACCAGCAGCGCCCCGACCAGGTTCGCCCGGTAGCCGCGCCAGAACAGCCGGGCGGGATGCAACTCGGTCAGGTCGAGACGCTGGTGGTGCAGCGCGTACAGGGCGGCGGACAGTGCCGGGCCGAGCGGCACCGCGCAGACGGCCACCAGCGGCAGGTTGCTCACGTGCCGTTCCAGCGCGAACAACGCGACCAGGCCGGGTGCCGCGCAGACCAGCAGCAACACCTCGACCACCAGCAGCGTGTAGACCAGCGCGGCCACCCGCGACAGTGGTCCCGCACCGAACTCGCGTCGGACCGCCGTACTCACGACGCCTCCGGGCGCAGCAAGGCCGGCGGATCCTCGTGGCCGCGGTGCAGCGCTGGGTCGAACCGGCCGGTGCCGACGGCGAACCGCCGCGCTCCGGACAGCCGGCCGCTGGGGTGCTCGACGACGGTGCTGCGCATCGGTGTCCTCATCCCTGGGTGCGGTGGGCCGGTCCGCCTCGCGCCGACACGAGGCGGACCGGCCCGGGTATCAGTTGTGCTTGTCGCGGTAGCGCTCGTACGCCTTGTTCACCGTGTCCAGGTAGGCGTCCATGTTCTTGCCCTTGAGTTCGTTGACGTAGGCGTCCCACTGGGCGAGGTCACGCTGGCCGAGGGCGAACTGCAACGTCGCCTGGTACACGTGGTCCTTCAGCGGGGTCTCCCAGAGCGACACCTGCTCGCGCTCCTCGTCGCTGAGCGGGTACGGCGGTGGCGGCGACTTGGGCGTACGGGCGTTCATCACCTTCTGGAACTCCTGCTCCTCGGCGGAGAAGAACGCCTGCACCAGCTCGGGCTTGCCACCGTAGGCGAACACCCCGTTGGCGAAGCCGAAGTCCTTCTGCAGGTGCTTGGGGGCGCCCGGGTTGAGGCCGATCATGTCGACGTCCTCGGCGAGGGTGGCCTTGCCGGCGGCGTCCTTGACGTAGGTGGTGCCCTCCACGCCCCACCGGGCGAACATCTGGCCCTCGTCGGAATACCAGAGCCAGTCGACGAACTGCATCATGGCCACGAAGTTCTTGCTCTCCCGCGCCTTCGACGAGATCATCATGCCGTTCTCCAGCCGGCTCTGCGGGTTGATCTCCCCGGCCGGGCCGATCGGCAGCGGGATCTTCGTGATCTTCGCCTTCGGGTTGGTGGCCGCGAGGTCCGGCCGGTAGTCGTTGACCACGGACTGGGCGTTGGCGCTGATCACGAAGGACTTGCTGTTGGCGAGCTTCTGCCGGGCGATGTCGTCGGTCTGGGTGAAGCTCTCCGGGTCCAGCAGCTTCTCGGAGACCAGCTTGTTGAGGTACTCCAACATGTGCCGGTAATGCTCGGTCGCCCCGGTGTACTCGAACTTCTTCGCCTGCGCGTTCCAGCTCACGTGCTGGAAGTTCCAGCCCGCGCCCTCCAGGCCGTGCGACACGGCCAGCAGGTTCAGCAGGTTGCCGGCCGGGTTGGGCTGGCTGAACCGGTCGGAGAACGGGTAGGTGTTCGGGTACTTCGCCTTCATCGCCTTGAGCACGGTGTAGAGCTCGTCCCAGGTCTTCGGGATCTCCAGGTTCAGCTCGTCGAGGATGTCGGTGCGGACCGCCAGCGAGTAGTCCTGCCAGGGCTTCTCGTGCAGGCCGGGCAACAGATAGAACTTGCCGTCCGCCTGGCGCAGCGTGTCCATCTCAGGCTTCAGGTCCCACTTCTCGATCTTGTCCTTGAGGTTCGGCATCAGATCGAGGTAGTCGCTGACCGGCAGGATCGCCCCCGAGGAGACGTACGCGTGCACGTCCGGCGGGTACGTCTTGGGGATGAGCAGCGGCGCGTCACCGGCGCCGATGAGCAGGCTGCGCTTCTGGTTGTAGTCGCTCAGCGGCACCGCGACCGGTTCGAGCGTGACGTTGGTCCGCGACGTCAGCTCCTTCCAGAACAGCCAGTCGTTCTTGAGCGGGTAGTTCGGGTGGTTGTTGTAGAGGACGGAGAAGGAAAGCGGCTCGGTGGCCTTGAACTGCGTACCGGCGGCGTAGTTCTCCATCGCACCGGCCCGGTTCTCCGACAGGTTCTCCGCGTCGGACGGGTCGTCACCACAGGCGGTGACACTGGCGAGGGCGAGCAGCGCGGCGGTCGCTGCCGCTGTGTGTCGCCACGATCTGCGGAACATGGCGGGTCCTTTCGCAGGGTGATGGTGGGAGGGTGGTTGTCCTGCTCAGCCCTTCACCGCGCCGAGCATGATGCCGCGGACGAAGTACCGCTGGACGAAGGGATAGACCAGCAGGATGGGCAGGGTGGTGAGCACGATGGTCACGGCCTTGAGCGTCGCTTCGGCCTGCACCTCGTTGGCATCGGAGATGGCCCCGACGTTCTCCGCGCCGGTGGCCCCGGCGATGAGGTTGCGCAGATACACGGTGACCGGCCACAGTTCCTGCCGGTCCAGGTAGAGGAACGCGGCGAACCAGGAGTTCCAGAAGGCCACCGCGTAGAACAGCACCATCGTGGCGACGATGGCCTTCGACAGCGGCAGCACGATCCGCCACAGGATGCCGTACGTGTTCAGGCCGTCGACCGCGGCGGCCTCCTCCAGGTCGTTCGGCAGGCTCTCGAAGAACGCCTTCATCACCAGCAGGTTGAACACGTTGATCGCGTTCGGTAGCGCGATGGCCCAGACGCTGTTCTTCAGCCCCAGGCTGGTGACCAGCACGTAGTTGGGGATCAGCCCGCCGGTGAAGAACATCGTGAACACCGCGAGGCCGACCAGCAGGCCACGCCCCTTGAGCTGCTTCTTCGACAGCACGTACGCGTAGCAGGTGGTCATCACGATCGAGATGATCGTGGCGGTCACCGTGTAGAACACCGTGTTGCGGTAGTTCGTCCAGAACATCGAGTCGGAGAGCACCAACTGGTAGGTGTCCAGGGTGAACCCACGCGGCACCAGGTTCACCTGGCCGGCGATGATGTACGCCTCATGGCTCATCGACCGGGCCACGATGTTGACGAACGGGTACAGCGTCACCACCACCACGGCGGTCAGGATGATCGCGTTGACCACCTGGAACACCCGGTAGCCGCGGGTCTGCTGGATGCCGCGCCGCCGTCGCCGAGGGCCGGGCGTGGGTGTGGTGGCCGGCTTGGCGGCCTCGACGGTCACCACAGGCTCGTCCCCACCGTACGGCGGGCGATCAGGTTCGCCGACAGCACCAGGATCAGCCCGATCACCGCCTCGAACAGCCCGATCGCGGCGGCGTAGCTGAAGTTGCTGGACGCGAAACCGACCCGGAACAGGTACGTGGATATGACGTCGGCGGTCGGATAGGTCAGCGGGTTGTACAACAGCAGGATCTTCTCGAACCCGACTGCCATGAACGTGCCGATGTTGAGGATCAGCAGGGTCACCATGGTCGGCCGGATCCCCGGCAGGGTCACGTGCCAGGTCTGCCGCCAGCGGTTGGCGCCGTCGATGCGGGCCGCCTCGTACAGGTCGTCGTCGATGGTGGTGAGCGCGGCCAGGTAGAGGATCGTGCCCCAGCCGACGGTCTGCCAGACCTCGGAGGAGACGTAGATGGTGCGGAACCACTCCGGGCGTTGCAGGAACGGGATCGCCTCGCCGCCACCCGCGCGGACCAGCTGGTTGATCGTGCCGTCCATGGACAGCAACTGCATGACCATGGCCGCCACGATCACGATGGACAGGAAGTGCGGCAGGTACGACACCGACTGCACGAACCGCTTGAGCCGGCGGGCGCGTACCTCGTTGAGCAGCAGCGCCAGCACGATCGGCAGCGGGAAGCAGAACAGCAACGTCAGCGCGCCCAGCGCCAGAGTGTTGGTGAAGACGTTCCAGAAGGTGGGATCGGCCAGGAACATCTTGAAGTACCGCAGGCCCACCCAGTACTCGCCGAAGATGTTGCCGCCCGGCTGGAACCGGCGGAAGGCGATGACGTTGCCGAGCATCGGCAGGTACCGGAAGATCAGGAAGAACAGCAGCGGCAGGATCGCCAGGGAGTACAGCTGCCAGTCCCGCCGCAGCGCGCGGCGCCAGGTCCGGCGGGGCGGCCGGGACCTCGCGGACGGCTGCTGCGCCGGTGATGCCGGGGGTGCCGTGGTGACCGGGCTGCTCACCGCCCACGCTCCGGCGCCGGTCGCACCCTCACCCGGGACACCAACTGCCGGTCGTGGCCGACCTGACGCTCGTCGCCGACCAGCCGCAGCGCCAACCGCGCGGCGAAATCGTCGCTGGAACGGCCGAGGCGCAGCTCCACGTCACCGGGCTCCACGATGCGTCGGCCGTGGACGCCGGTGAACGACGTGACGTCGGCGGGCACCTCGAAGGTGACCCGCGCCTCGTCGCCCGGCTTCAGCGGCACCCGCGCGTAGCCGATCAGGCGGACCACCGGTCGGGTGGTCTGCGCCACCGGATCGTGCAGGTAGAGCTGGACCACCTCCGTACCAGCCCGTGACCCGGTGTTGCGGATCGTGACGCCGACCGTCGCGTCGCCGTCGACCGGCCAGGACACCGGCTCGTCGGCGCCGGCGGGTGCTTCGCCCACCACCTCGGCGTCGGTCCAGTCGAAGCTGGTGTAGCCCAGCCCGTGACCGAAACCGAACGCGGGTGTCGGATCCACCGACGACACCTCGGTGCGGCGGCCGAGGACGGGGGAGAGGTAGGTGCCGGGCAGCCCACCGGCGTGCCGGGGCACGCTGACCGGTAGCCGTCCGGACGGGTTCACCGCGCCGGTGAGCACCTCGGCCAGCGCCTGCCCACCGCGCTGACCGGGGAAGAACGCCTGCACGATCGCGGCGGCGCCGTCCACCTCCGGGCCGAGCGCGTACGGGCGGCCGGAGAGCACCACCAGCACCACCGGGGTGCCGGTGGCCAGCACCTCGCGTACCAGGTCGGCCTGCACCCCGGGCAGCCGCAGGTCGACGGCGTCGCAGCCCTCGCCGGAGGTGCCCCGACCGAACAGTCCGGCGCGGTCACCGACCGCGAGCACGCAGACGTCGGCCTCGGTGGCGGCGGCGACGGCGGCGGCGATGCCGGAGGTGTCGTCACCGGTGACCGCGGTGCCGGGGACATGGGTCACGTACGGGTGCAGCCGCTGCAACTCCGTGCGGAGCGACGGGATCTCCACCCCGATGCCGTGCTCCGGATACCGCACGCCGATGTGCAGCGGGAACGAGTAGCAACCGAGCATCGCCAGCGGGTCGTCGGCGACCGGGCCGACCAGCGCGACGTGCTGGTCGGCGGTGAGCGGCAGCAGCCCGTCGCGATTGCGCAGCAGGATCACCGACTGGCGGGCCAGCCGCAGCGCCACCTGCCGGTTCTCGTCGTCGTCCAGGATCAGCTCACCGACGTCGGTGGGCGACCCCCGCCAGTCGCCGTCGAGCAGACCCAGCTCGATCTTCTGAATCAGCACCCGGCGTAGCGCCCGGTCGACCAGATCCTCGCCGACCGCTCCGGCGCGCACCGCGGCCATCAACGGTGCGCCGTAGGCGTCCACGGTGGGCAGTTCGACGTCGATGCCGGCGCGCAGCGCGAGCGCGGCCGCAGCGCCCGCGTCGGCGGCGACGCCGTGCAGCGTCTGGAGGAACCGGACGGCGAAATAGTCGGCGACCAGGGTCCCCTCGAAGCCCCACTGCTCCCGTAGCACCCGGGTCAGCAGGCCCTCGTCGGCGGCCACCGGTACGCCGTCGATCTCGGCGTAGGAATGCATGACCGATCGCGCACCGCCCAACCGCAGGGCCATCTCGAACGGCGGCAGGATCACGTCGGCCAGCTCACGGTGACCCATCGGTGTCGGTGCCAGGTTCCGTCCGCCCCGCGAGGCCGAGTAGCCGGCGAAGTGCTTCAACGTGGCCACCACGCCGGACCGTTCCAACCCGCGTACGTACGCCGCCCCCGTCGTACCGACCAGGTACGGGTCCTCGCCGATCGTCTCCTCGGTCCGCCCCCAGCGGTAGTCGCGGGTCACGTCCAGCACCGGGGCCAGTCCCTGGTGCACGCCGGCCGCCCGCATGGACCGGCCGATGCGGCCGGCCATCTCCTCCACCAGGGCGGGATCGAAGGCCGCCCCCCAGCACAGCGGCGCGGGAAAGGCGGTGGCGCGCCAGGCGGCGAAGCCGGTCAGGCACTCCTCGTGGACCTGGGCGGGGATGCCGAACCGGCTGGCCGCCACGATCTGCGCCTGGGAGGCGGCAAGTGACCGCGCGCCACGCGTCGGATCGACCGGCGCGGTGCCGAACGGCCTGGTCAGCTGCCCCAGACCGGACCGGATCGCGTCCGGCCAGGGCGGGGTGTGCTCCACCAGGTCGTTCTGGTGCGGTGCGACGCCCTCACCGGAGGCGTCGGCGCCGACCCAGAGGCCGACCAGTTGCGCGACCTTCTCCTCCAGCGACATCAGCGGGATGAGTGCCTCGGCCCTCTCCTCAGGCCGTAGCGCCGGATCACGCCAACGATCGGTACCCGGTGGCGCCGGTCGATCGTCGACGGGTAGCTGACTTGTCATGCGCACCCCTCCGGTCGCGTCCGGGAGGTTGTCCCGACGGCTCCACCTGCTGCTGTAGAGCACAGCGATCATCGAAAATTTCGGAAACCAGCTCGTAGTCTGTGTCGGGAACCTAAGTGTGTCGATAAATCCATGTCAAGGCCTGGAAATCCGCCTACGGCACTGGCACTGTGGTGCGGGTAAGCGATTGCCTGTGGTCGGTGGCCGTCGTCCGAGTCATCGACCGATGTCATCGGCGGTCGGTTCGGTCAGAGTAAGTTCTCCGATATTTTCGGGGCCGGTGGTAGAGGGGCCGATGACTGAGAACCGCTCGCCGGCGGCGCTCGGCGCCACGACGCTCGCGACCATCGCGCAGGAGGTCGGGGTCTCCTCGGCGACGGTGTCCAAAGTCCTCAACGGTCGATCGGACGTGGCGGCCTCGACCCGGGCCCGGGTCGAGGCGAGCCTGGAACGGCACCGCTACCGCCGCCGGGCTCGGCGTACGGTCGGTGACAGCCAGATCGACCTGGTGTTCCACGAGTTCGGCTCGGACTGGGCGATGGAGATCATTCGCGGGGTCGAGGCGGTCACCACGGCCGACGGGGTCAACGTGGTGCTCTCGCAGTTGGGCGGTGCGCACCGACCACCGCAGGCCTGGGTCGACGCGATGATCGCGCGGCGCCCACTGGGTGTGCTGCTGGTGATGTGCAACCTGACCGACCAGCAGCGCAGGCAGCTACGGCGACAGGCCATCCCGGTCGTGGTGGTCGACACCGACAGTGCGAGCGCGGCCTCGGGGCCGACCGTCGGGTCGAACAACTGGAACGGCGGCCTGCTCGCCACCCGCCACCTGCTCGAACTCGGGCATCGCCGGATCGCGATCGTCTCCGGCCCGCAGGACGTGCTCTGCGCCCGGGCACGTACGGCCGGTTACCGCTGCGCGCACGAGGAACTCGGCGTACCGGTCGATCCCGACCTGGTGCGTTCGGGAAACTTCCACCTCGACGCCGGCTACACCCACGGCATCGAGTTGCTGAGTCGCCCGGACCGGCCGACCGCCGTCTTCGCCGGCTCCGACCTTCAGGCGCTGGGCGTCCTGCGGGCAGCCCGGCAGCTCGGCCTCGATGTCCCCGGCGACGTGTCGGTGGTCGGCTACGACAACCTACAGGTCTCCGCGTGGAGCGGTCCCGCGTTGACCACGGTGAACCAGCCGCTGCGTGACATGGCCGGTACGGCGACCCAGATGCTGCTCGACCTCGCGCGTGGTGTCGCCCTGCCGACGAGCCGGATCGACCTCGTCGCCGAGTTGGTGGTGCGCGAGAGCACCGCCCCGCCACCGCGACCCTGACGACCGTTGCGAGGACTCATGTCCCTGTTCGACCTGCCCTTGGACCAGCTGCGCCGGTACGCGCCCACGGTGGCCGAGCCCGGTGACTTCGACGACTTCTGGCGCACCACCCTGGACGCGGCGCAAGCCGTGCCGGTGCTGATCGACCTGCGTTCCGAGCCGACCGACCTGCGCCTGCTCGACACCTGGGACGTGACCTTCGCCGGGTTCGCCGGTGACCCGGTCCGGGCCTGGTACACCCGACCCGCCGGAGTGGACGAGCCGCTGCCGGTGGTGGTCGAGTACGTCGGCTACGGGCGTGGCCGGGGCACGCCGCACGAGCGGCTGACCTGGCCCGTCGCCGGGTACGCGCACCTGCTCATGGACGCCCGCGGTCAGTCGGGCCAGTACGGCGTGGGCGACACCGCCGACCCGCACGGCAGTGCACCGGGTGGGCCGTCGCCGGTGACCCGGGGCATCCTGTCGCCGGAGGGTTACTACTACCGCCGGCTCATCACCGACGCGGTACGTGCCGTCCAGGTGGCCCGGGTCCTGCCGGCGGTGGATCCGCAGCGGGTCGTCGTCGCCGGTAACAGCCAGGGCGGCGGGCTGGCACTCGCGGTCGCCGGGCTGGTGCCGGACCTGGCCGCCGTCCTTGCCACCGCGCCGTTCCTCTGCCACATCCAGCGCGCCATCGAGATCACCGACGCCAGCCCGTACGGTGAGATCGCCAACTACCTCGCCGTCCACCGGGAGGCCGAGGCGGCGGTACGGCGCAGTCTGTCCTACGTCGACGCGGTCTGCTTCGCCCGGCGGGCCACTGCGCCGGTGCACGTCGGCCTCGGGCTGCGTGACCGGGTTTGCCCGCCGAGCACGGTGTTCGCCGCGTACAACCACTACGGGACCGCCGGTGGTGCGCCGGTGCCGGCGCGGACCCTGCACGTCTACCCGTTCAACGGGCACGAGCACGGCGAGGCGGTGCACGTACGACGGCAGCTGCGCTGGCTCGCCGACCTGCTCGGTGTACCGGCCGACGTGCCCCAGCCCACCTGCAGGCCCCAGCTCACCGGCAGGCCGCAGCCCACCGAGGCGGCGGTTGCCGGCTGATCGGTTGCCAGGTCACCGAGTCCGAAACTTTCGGTCGTCGCCGTCCCCGCCAACCGGCTGCCTGCTGTGGTTTACTGCGGATCGAAGGCCGGTGCGGCCAGGTTCGTACCGGTCCCGAGAAGACAGTCGGGCACGTTGAGCTTGCGGACGTGTTTCGATACTGTTTTCGATAGAACAGCTCCGATCTACTCACGATGGCCGGCTGAACGCACCGGCCTGCGCGGCATCCGGGCGCCCGCGCAGGCGAGGGAAGGTCATCGTGTTGGGCGGTAGTCGGAGCCGGCTTTCCATCAGCACGGCTTCGTCGAAAGGCTCACGCCATGAACAACGCGTTCGCCCGCGCCAGCGGGCGTCCCGCGACCCGACTGCGATCGCGCTCCGCGCTGATCTCGGCTGTGGTCGGTCTCTCCCTCGCCGCCACCACCGTGGTGGTGACGGCCTCCAGCGCCAGCGCGGCGACCACCCTGGGCGCCGCCGCCGCAGAGAGCGGCCGGTACTTCGGGGCCGCGGTCGCAGCGCACAAGCTCAGCGACTCCACCTACGTCGGCATCCTCAACCGCGAGTTCAACTCGATCACTGCCGAGAACGAGATGAAGATCAACGCCCTGGAGCCGCAGCAGGGTGTCTTCACCTACGGCACCGCGGACCGGATCGTCAACCACGCCCTCTCCCGGGGCTGGAAGGTCCGGGGTCACACCCTGGCCTGGCACTCGCAGCAGCCCGCCTGGATGGAGCGGATGGAAGGGCAGGCGCTGCGCTCGGCCATGCTCAACCACGTCACCCAGGTTGCCACCTACTACCGGGGCAAGATCGACTCCTGGGACGTGGTGAACGAGGCGTTCGACGACGGCAACAACGGCGCCCGACGCAACTCCAACCTCCAGCGCACCGGTGACGACTGGATCGAGGCGGCGTTCCGCGCCGCCCGCGCCGCCGACCCGGGCGCCAAGCTCTGCTACAACGACTACAACACCGACAACTGGACCTGGGCCAAGACCCAGGCCGTCTACCGGATGGTGCAGAGCTTCAAGCAGCGGGGCGTGCCGATCGACTGCGTCGGGTTCCAGTCGCACTTCAACGCGCAGTCGGCGTACAACAGCAACTACCGCACCACGCTGTCCAGCTTCGCCGCCCTCGGGGTGGACGTGCAGATCACCGAGCTGGACATCGAGGGCTCCGGCAGTCAGCAGGCCGACACGTACCGCCGGGTGGTCCAGGACTGCCTCGCGGTGCCGCGCTGCAACGGCATCACCGTCTGGGGCATCCGGGACAGCGACTCCTGGCGTTCCTACGGCACGCCGCTGCTGTTCGACAACAACGGCAACAAGAAGCAGGCGTACAACTCGACCCTTGAGGCGCTGAACGCCGGTGGCACCAACCCGCCGCCGACCACCCCGCCGCCGTCGAGCCCGCCGCCGTCGAGCCCGCCGCCGTCCAACCCGCCGACCGGTGCCTGTACCGCGACGTACACGTTGGACACCTGGAACGGTGGCTTCGTCGCCCATGTGCGGGTCACCGCCGGCTCCAGCGGCCTCAACGGCTGGGCAGTGAACCTCACGCTGCCGGGTGGTACCTCGGTGACCAACTCGTGGAACACCCAGGCGAGCGGCAACAGCGGCGCCGTGACGTTCCGCAACGTCGGCTACAACGGCAACGTGGCACCCGGCACCACCACCGAGTTCGGGTTCCAGGGCACGGGCTCCGCCCCCTCCGGCACCCCCACCTGCAACGCCAGCTGATTTGAAAGGAGGGGCCCCTTCCTATCGCCTCGTGCATAGGAAGGGGCCCCTTTTAACGCGCCGGCACTCAGCAGCGGCTGATCGACGAGTTGTTCAACACCACGTTGCTGATGGTCAGGTTGGCCGTGCAGGGGCTCTCCAGAATCCGGCTGTTGACCAGGGTGAAGTTGCGTAGCGTGATGTCCCGGTTGCCGGGGAACTCGCTGCGCGCGGCCAGCCGCACCTCGCCGCCACCGCTGATCGTGCCGCCACCGGCGGCGATGTCCACCCCGTAGCAGTTCTCGATCAGGATGGCGTTGTTGCCGGTGTTGGCGATGTCGACCCGGTTGACCGCCAGGCCGCCGGATTCCGAGACACAGAAGATGCCCCGGCCGCCGCCACGCGCCCGTACGGTACCCACCCGGATGTTGGTCGGGTAGCCGGAGCCGATCCGGCCGGCCCGGTTGGCGATCCGGAACGCCGCGTACCCGGTGCCGGATCCGGCGTTCTCCGCGTCGACCGTGGTCACGGTGGCGTTGATGGTCTCGTTGAGCAGCAGTCCCGACTCGCCGACGTTGCGGGCGGTCACCGTGCCGACGGTCAGCCCGTCGACGCCGTACGTCTCCACGGCGTGCGCGCGGGCACCCGAGACGTACACGTTGTCGATGCGGATGTTGCGGCTCCACTGGCTGGTGTCGCCCCGGTTGTCGATGCGGATCCCGAGCCCGCTGGACAGCCGCATGTCGATCTGACCGAGGATCACGTTGCTGACGTTGCGCATGAAGATGCCGTACAGCGGGGTGCCGGTGACGTTGAGGTTCTGCACCTCGACCTGGGTGGTGCCGCGCGAGTAGATCGGCGCCTGGTCGCCGCTGCCGGAGCCGGTCACGTTGATCGTGCCGCACACGTCGATCGTGGTGTAGCTGGGCAGTGAGATCCGGGAGCCCGCGCTGATCGAGCCGGAGCCGCGTACCACGACCCGCTGCTTGCTGGTCCGGCCGGAGCTGAGGCTGTTGATCGCGGCCTGCACGGCTTCCCGCATGTCGCCGCCGGTGTAGACGGTCGTGCCGCCGTTACGGGCGGTCCAGGTGCCGCCGTTGAGTACCGCCTCGGCCTGGAAGGTGCCGGCACCGCAGCCACTGCCGCTGCCACCGCCGACGGTGACCAGCCGCCACTGCTGGTTGGCCCCGTTGACATCCTGGTACTGCGAGATCATCGCACCGTCGGCGGTGGACCAGCCCCACAGGTCGAGCACCTTGCTGGAATGCCGGTTGACGAACCGGACGTGACCGCCGTCGGAGTCGGCGAGCCGGAAGTGCTGCCGGGTGTTGCCGCTGGCAGCGGTGTTCTGCACGAGCTGTACGCCGTCGTTGGCGTTGGGCAGCTCAAGCACCTTTCCGCTGTGCACCGACCGGATCTGGTAGTAGCCGCTGCCGACGTCGACGAAGCGCCACTGCTGCACGGCGGCGTCGTTGCGGGTGAACTGGTTGATCGGGGCCTGGTCGGCGGTGGACCAGTTCCACACGTCCATCGCCTTGCCGCTGTGCCGGTTGACGAAGACGTACGTGGCGTTCGGGTCGACCGTGGCGGCCTGCGCGGGGTTCGGTGCGGCGATGGCCGTACCGGCGGCGACCAGCACCAACGTGCTGGCGGCAACCAGCCATCGTGGCGTACGCCGGGGTGTTGTTGTCCTGGACGGCATGCGAGCTTCCTTTCCGGACGGACGGGTGGTGGTGAAGGGGGCGAGGCACCTGCCAGGGTAAGCGCTTTCCTAGACGGCGCGAGTCGGGTCCCGACCCGCAGCGTGTCGAGGAGGCGGTGCTCGCGAACAGCGGTCCCGTGCCGGCGCCCCACGTCGTGCCCCCGTGGGGTGCCGGCCCGACCGGGATCAGCCGGAGAAGTAGCAGGAGCTGCCGTTGAGGGTGAAGGCGCCCGGCTTGCCGGCGTCGCCGGTGTGGTTGGCCTGGAACCCGATCGTCGTCGAGGTCTTCGGCGCGATGGTGCCGTTGTAGGAGACGTTACGGGCGGTCACCGCCCCGGAGGTCGGCGAGTACGTGGCGTTCCAGCCGTTGGTGATGGTCTGCCCGGCGGGCAGGGTGAACGCCAGGGTCCAGCCGTTGATGGCCGTGCTGCCGGTGTTGGTGATGGACACCGAGGTCGTCAGTCCGGTGTTCCAGGCGTTGACGTCGTAATGGACCTGGCAGCCCGGTCCCGGCGGCAGCGTCGGCGACGACGTGGGGGTCGGAGTCGGAGTCGGGGTCGGAATCGGACTGGGCGTTGGATCAGGCGTTACCGTGGGCGACGGGGACGGGTTGTTGAGGCCGAAGAAGCGGATCGCCTGCGCGGCGTCGACCGGCAGGTTGTGCGATACGCCCTGCATGCTGATCGCCTCCACCGGCGCGTTGTCGCCGGTGCCGCCGTAGCGGGTGCGGGTGTAGCCGGCCTGCGGGCTGTCGGTGTAGGTGGGGGTCTGGCTCCGCCCGTGCACGTTGGTCCACTGCTTGACCTGCTCGCCGAAGTTCGGGTACCGCAGGATGTCGTCGTTGGTGCCGTGCCAGATCTGCATCCGCGGACGCGTGCCGCTGTAGCCCGGGTATGCATTGCGCACCAGGTCACCCCACTGCTGGGGGGTCCGCACGACCTGCCCGTTGGCGCACTCGCTGTTCCACTCCGAGCCGTTGGTGGTGGCGAAACAGCCGAACGGCACCCCCGCGAAGGCGGCTCCGGCGGCGAAGACGTCGGGGTAGAGCCCGAGCATCACGTTGGTCATCATCGCCCCCGACGACACACCGGTGGCGAAGATCCGGCCCGGGTCGACCGAGTATCGGGCCCGGACGTGGTCGACCATCGACATGATGCCCACCGGGTCGCTGCCGCCGCCCCGACGCAATGCCTGCGGCGACGAGACGTCGAAGCACTGGCTGCTGCGGGTCACCGACGGGTAGATGACGATGTAGCCGTACTGGTCGGCCAGGGCGGCGAACCGGGTGCCCGAGTGCAGGGCCGGTCCGGTGCCGGTGCAGTAGTGGATCGCGACCAGCAGGCCCGGTCGCGGTGCGACCCGATCCGGTACGTAGAGGTACATGCGCAGGTTGCTGGGATTGGCACCGAAGTTGGTGACCTCGGTCAGGCTGGCCGCTGAGGCGGGGGTCGGGATCGACAGCGCGGCCAGCGCCGTCAACGCGATGGCCGCGAACGCGGCCCAGCCGAGTTTGATCGCTTTCTTCATGGGCACGATGTCCTTCGGACGGATGCGAACAGGGGGATGTTCCGATCGAGGCTGCCCGGTGCCCGATCTCGTCCGGCTCAGGAACATTGATGATTATCAGTCGTGGGGTGCGCGGTGACAAGCCGCGTCACGCTGGTCACTGTTCGTCGTCGACCACCTCGGTCTCGTCGTCGTGGGTGAACCGCACCGACAGGTGCTCGTCGGGCTGTGGCGCCTCCGCCAGGGTGTGGTGCGGATCGCCGTCGGGGGAGAAGAGCACCTGATCGGTCTTGCGGGTCTTCTCCTGGTCTTCCTCCGGCTCGGTCACCGGCGCACTCCTCACCTCGGGGTCACGTCCCACCGACGCTATGCGGGTGCCCGCGGGTGGTCGTCCCGGCCGGAGCAACCACCACCCGATCGGGGGCGTTCCGCCGTCAGGGCCGCAGCAGGACCGGCCCCGCGTCGATCCGGGTCCGAAACAGGGCGTACGGCTTGCGCCGCAGATCCCGGCCACGGTTGAAGGTGGGCTGCCGGTGCACCTGGTTGGCGATGACGTACAGGTGCCGGTC
This sequence comes from Micromonospora sp. NPDC051196, assembly GCF_040682415.1. Taxonomy (NCBI): domain Bacteria; kingdom Bacillati; phylum Actinomycetota; class Actinomycetes; order Micromonosporales; family Micromonosporaceae; genus Micromonospora; species Micromonospora sp. NPDC051196. The sequence continues at coordinate 196,623 of NZ_JBFBAY010000004.1, read as the reverse complement.
CTTGGCCACGCTCAACGTGTCGGGCCACAGCAGGCGCGGGTCGTGGACGACCGTCTCGTACTCGCCGTCGGGGCGTCGCCGCAGGATCGCGTTGTGCTCGTAGTTGGTGAGATAGAGCCGCCCCGCGTCGTCGGATTCGAGCCCGTCGGCGCCGCCACCCTTGTCACCCTCGTCGCGTACGGTCGCGGCCACCTCGCCCTCGCCGACGTTGGGATCGGCCAGCGGGTCGGTGGCGACGCTGAACCAGCGGCGTGAGGCGAGCGCGCAGTAGTAAAGCCGGGAGCCGTCGGCGGAGATCGCGATGCCGTCCGCGCCCACCCCCACCGGCTGCGGCGGGCCCTGCGGCGGCCGGACCAGGAACGGCCGACCCTCCACCACCGGGCGGAAGTTCGCCAGCGACTCCGCCTTGGTGGACGGGTGGTCGTTCAGTCGCCGCCACGAGGTGCCGCTGGCCAGGTCCACCACGATGATCGCGTTCGGTGCGCCGTCCGCGGAGTCGGTGATGTACGCGATCCCCGCCGTCCCTCGCCGCAGGTCGAAGCGCACGTCGTTGAGGTACGACGTGGGCAGCGCCACCTCGGGCGGGAAGGTGATCACCTGGGCGACCGTGTTGGTGTCGAGGTCGATGCGTACGAGCTTCGGCCCACCGGGAACGGTGGGCTGGAACATCGGGCTGCCGGTGTCGAGTACCCAGAGCCGGTCGGCGGGATCGACCACCACGCTCTGCACCGACACGAACGCCGACGCGTCGTTGTTGCCGGCGGGCGAGTTCCAGCGCAGGTCGGGATAGGGAACCTCACGGTCGCGGCGCAGCTCGACCACGGTCGCCGGCACCTCGTCGCCCCAGCGGGGAAAGTTGACGAAGATCCGCCCGTGGTGCGAGACGGTCACCCCGGTCGGCATCGGCCCCCGGAATCGATGTACGACCTCCAGCGTGCCGACTGGTTCGTCGGTGGGCAGTCCGGTCCGCATCCTTCGGCCTCCCGTAGCGCACAGTGCCGCATTCGTATCTCATGGTCATGGTTGCAGGTCGGCGGGCATGCGGCGGCCAGCAGGTCAGCCATCCGACCCGTCGCCCGCCGGAAGTCGATTCGTCACCCAACCGTCATGTGTCCGCGCGGTACCCGCCACCTGACCCGTGCAGGGTGGTGGCCGATCATCGCGACGTGGGAAGGAGCCCGGTATGGCCGTCGTCCTGGCTGCCCAACTGGCCACCCTGACCTGTGACAACTGCGGGGACAGCGTCACCGGTACGCGTCCGCCTGCCGACGGTGAAGTGGTCTGGACCCTGCTGTCGGAGCACGGCTGGGGCGGATCTCCGCTGGCCGACGGTCCCCACCGGTGCGCCCACTGCATCCGGCTCGGCCCGGCACCCGGCGCCCTGCCTGGCGGCATCCTCGGCATCGAGCACCTCGGCGGTGTGACGGTGGTGACCGTCGCCGGTGACGTCGACCTGGACACCGGCGACACCCTGCGGATGGCGCTACGGCACGCGGCCGACATGGGCGGCCACGTGCTGGTCGACCTCGTCCGCACCGACCTGATCGACTCCACCGCCCTCGGCCTGCTCGTCCGCGCCCATCACGACGCCGTCGAACGCGGTGCGCGGCTCTGCGTCGCGGTGACGTCGCCGCTGATCCGCCAGGTCCTACGAGTCACCGGCCTCCACGCGGTGCTCGCCGTGGCGGACACCCGCACCGCAGCCCTCGCCCACCTGACCGCCGACCGGGGCGCCGCCCCCGCCAGCGCCGCCTCCTGACCCACCCCACCCCGCCGCCTGAGGCCCGTCCGCGCGCCCGGCTCCACGTCCGCCCGGCGCGGCCTCGCGCCCTGCCCCCACGACCCGCACGGGTCCACGCTCGTTCCCGCGGCGAGCCTGCGGCGCGGCGATCTTGCGGCGCGGCGATCTTGCACTTTCGGTCGCTCTTTTGCGGCTTCCCGCCGGATTTGTCACGACGAAAAGTGCAAGATCGCGTGGGTGCGTGGGTGCGTGGGTGCGTGGGTGCGTGGGTGCGTGGGGGTGGGGTGGGGTGTTGGTGAGTGGGTGGTGATGTCCGACCCGCTCGCGCTCGCCGGTGCCGGGCGGCGCGAGCGGGTCGGAACTCAGCGACGGCCGCGCCGGTGCCCGGCAAGCCGTAGGGCGTTGCAGACGTCCGCAACGCCCTCGACATCCCAGGCCAACTCGCTGGCGGCCCGCCGGGTCTCCGCTCCGGCGACCAGGCCGGTGAGGATCACTACGCGGTTCTGCACCATCACCGTGATCTGCTGCCGACGGGTGGTCCAGTCGGCGCTCAGCCGCTGGGCGACCAGCGCAGCGAGACGGACATCCTCGTCATGGTCCTGCGGCTCGTCCCACAGTGCGCGGAAAGAATGATCGTCGGGCATCGGCCAGGGCCACGGCATCACCACAGCGGTCTCCTTCGTCGTCGAGGCCGGCAACCCGACGCGCCGTCCCGATCGGTGATTACCTTGCGCAAGGACCTTGGAGTCGACCGCACGGTTGGATGACAGTTGCGTGACAGATCCCGCCGCCAGTCGGTGCCCATGCCCACCTGATCGGGCCTGTCCCAGGTCAGCAGCGACGCGGTAAGAGGCCAAGCGGAACAACGAGGAGAACTCGACCCAAGCCTGGCCGGGCCACGGTCGCAAGTCCTCGAAACAATAAGCGACCTGAGCGCACACCCTCCTCTGCAAGGTCACGCTCGATCAGGGATCGAGTGGCATCAGAGCGACAAGGTAACCACTCGATCCTGGATCGAGCGTGACCTTGAGAAGGTTGGTCTTGTGTGGCGGCGTGCCGTGACCGAAACCTCTTGATCAACTCCGCGAAAGGCGGGGGAGCGGTCAGGGGCGGTGGCGTTGGGTGCGGTAGCGGCGGATGAGGGTGGCGGTGGAGGAGTCGAGACCGTCGAGGTCGGGCCGGTCGACGGTGAGTAGGGGGGCGAGCTGGTTGGCCATCACCTTGCCGAGTTCGACGCCCCACTGGTCGAAGGGGTTGATGTCCCAGATCGCGCCCTCGGTGAGCACGATGTGTTCGTAGAGGGCGACCAGTTGGCCGAGGGTGGCCGGGGTCAGGCGGTCGGCCACGATCGAGGTGGTGGGGTGGTTGCCGGCCATCACCCGGTGCGGTACGAGTTCCGCCGGGGTGCCCTCGGCAGCGACCTGCTCGGCGGTACGGCCGAAGGCCAGCGCAGCGGTCTGGGCGAAGAAGTTCGACATGAACAGGTCGTGCATCTCGCCGATGTCGTGGTTCGGTTCGCTGAACGCGATGAAGTCCGCCGGGATCAGCCGGGTGCCCTGGTGGATGAGCTGATAGAAGGCGTGCTGCCCGTTGGTGCCGGGCTCGCCCCAGAAGATCTCCCCGGTGTCGTACGACACCTGCTGCCCGTCGGTGCGGACCGACTTGCCGTTGCTCTCCATGGTCAGCTGTTGCAGGTACGCCGGGAACCGGTGCAGGTACTGCGAGTAGGGCAGCACCGCGTGGGTCTGCGCGCCGAGGAAGTTGGTGTACCAGACGTTGAGCAGCCCGAGCAGCACCGGCGCATTGCGGGCCGGCGGAGTGGTGCGGAAGTGCTCGTCGACGGCGTGGTAGCCGGCGAGCATCTCGTCGAAGCGCGCCGGCCCGATGGAGAGCATCACCGCCAGGCCGACGGCCGACGGCAGCGAGTACCGGCCGCCCACCCAGTCCCAGAAGCCGAACATGTTGGCCGGGTCGATGCCGAAGTCGGCGACCCGCTGCGCGTTGGTGCTGACCGCGACGAAGTGCTTGGCCACCGCCTGCTCGTCGGCGCCGAGCCCGGCCAGCAGCCAGCGTCGGGCCTGGTGGGCGTTGGCCAGGGTCTCCTGGGTGGAAAAGGTCTTCGACACCACCACGAACAGGGTGGTCGCCGGGTCCAGGTCGGCGGTGGCCTCGGCGATGTCGGTCGGGTCGATGTTCGACACGAAGCGGCAGCTGAGGCCCCCGTCGCGGTACGCCTTCAGGGCCTCGTACGCCATCACGGGCCCCAGGTCGGAGCCGCCGATGCCGATGTTGACCACGGTGCGGATCCGCTCGCCGGTGTGCCCGCGCCACTGCCCTGCGCGTACCTGCTCGGCGAACTGCGCCATCCGCTGCCGTACGGCGTGCACGTCGGCCACCACGTCCTGGCCGTCCACGGTCAGCGCGGCGTCCCGGGGCAGCCGCAGCGCGGTGTGCAGCACGGCCCGGTCCTCGGTGCCGTTGATGTGCTCACCGGCGAACATCGCGGCGATGCGGTCGGCGAGCCCGACCCGCTCGGCCAGCGCGGTCAGCAACCCGAGCGTCTCGTCGGTGACCAGGTTCTTGCTGTAGTCGACGTAAAGGTCGGCCACCTCGACGGTCAGCCGTTCGCCCCGCTCGGGGTCACCCGCGAACAGGTCCCGCAGATGCGTCGCGCGGATCTCGTCGGCGTGCTTGCGCAGGGCCTGCCACTCGTCGGTGGTGGTGACGTCCGCAGCCATCGGATCGATCGTCTCCTCGCAGGATCGGGTCACCGCCGTGTCCGGCCGGCGGATGAGACCAGCCTGCCATACAAAGATCGCCATGCTTTCCCCGACGCCGCGACTGGTCACGATCTGCAGGGGTCACCGGTGCCATGCGTGTCCGCCAGGCGGACTGTCGAGGGTGCGCTGCAGCCCGCGACGGGCACAGGGCATCGTGGAGGCATGACGACGTCGGCCCCGAGTGCCCCCGCAGCCGCCCCCGCAAAGCCCACCACCACCCGCATACCGCAGACCCTGCTGGTGCTCGGCGCCAGCGGCGACCTGGCCGGTCGGTTGCTGTTGCCCGGCCTGGGCCGGCTGGTGGCCAGCGGCGCGGTGCCCGGGTTGCGGCTGATCGGCAGCGGTAAGGACGACTGGGACGACGAGCGGTGGCGCCGCCGGGTGACCGAGTCCTTCGCCACCGTCGGCGCGGACGGCCCCCGGGAGTCCGAACTGATCCGCCAGAGCTGGTACGTGCCCGCCGACGTGACCCGCGAGGACGATCTGCGGCGGTTGCTGGGCGACTGCGCGGGACCGTTGGTGATCTTCTTCGCGCTGCCGCCGATGGTGGCCGCCCGGTCGGCCGCCGCGCTGGCCCGCATCGGCGTGCCGCCCGGCACCCGGCTGATGCTGGAGAAGCCGTTCGGCGTCGACCGGATCTCGGCCCGGTCGCTGAACAATCTGCTGGCCACCCTGGTGCCGGAGGAACAGGTCCACCGCATCGACCACTTCCTCGGCAAGTCGACGGTGCTGAACCTGCTCGGCCTGCGCTTCGCCAACCGGATCTTCGAGCCGGTGCTCAACTCCACCCACGTGGCCTGCGTGGACATCGTCTTCGACGAGACCCTCGGGCTGGAGGGGCGGGCCGGCTACTACGACGGCGCGGGCGCGCTGGTGGACATGGTGCAGAGCCATTTGCTCCAGGTGCTCGCCCTGCTCACGATGGACCCGCCGCCCAGCCTCGCGGCCAAGGAACTGCGGGGTCGCATGGCCCAGGTGCTGCGGGCCACCCGGCTGTGGCAGGACGACCCGGTGGTGGCCAGCCGGCGTGCCCGGTACACGGCGGGCGAGATCGCGGGGCGCCGGCTGCCGAACTACACCGACGAGCCGGGCGTCGACCCGTCCCGGGGCACGGAGACGCTGGCCGAGTTGGTGTTGACCGTGGACACCTGGCGTTGGGCGGGGGTGCCCTTCCGGTTGCGCTCCGGCAAGGCCATGGCCGGGGTACGCAAGGAGGCGGTCATCACCTTCAGGCAGCCGGACCGGGTGCCCGACGGGCTGACCGGGTACGAGCGTCCGGATCGGCTGCGGATCGGGTTCGGACCGGACCGGCTCGGTCTCGACCTCAACATCAACGGTCCCGGTGACCCCTTCGACCTGGACCAGGTCGACCTGACCGCGGAATTCGGCCCCGGTGACCTGCCGGCGTACGGCGAGGTGCTGCGCGGCGCGTTCGATGGGGATCCGACCCTGTCGGTGCGTGGCGACGTCGCCGAGGAGTGCTGGCGCATCGTCGAGCCGGTGCTGGCCGCCTGGAAGGCGGGTGCGGTGCCGCTTCGGGAGTATGCGGCCGGATCCACCGGGCCCGTCGACTCGTTGCTCGGCCCGGTGGCCGGGTGGCGTCCGCCCCGACCGGCCGCGAGGAATTTTCACCAGCGGTGACATTTCGATGCCTCTCAGCTACCTCTCAGGCGGTGGTGTTAGCTTCCCGACCCGACGGGATCCACCATGGACGGGGCCGATCCCGTTGCGGCGCAACGGTTTTCGCGTGAAAGTCTCGCGTTCGGGCCGTGCGCCGCGCCCGCCCCGTAGGCGAGGGAGATGCTCGTGGTGTTCAAGAAGATGCTGGGTGCCTTCGGGATCGGTGGGCCCAGCGTCGACACGGTCCTGTCCAACCCGAGCACCCGTCCCGGGCTGATGCTCGGTGGTCAGGTGAACCTGACCGGCGGCAGTCACGACGTGGAGATCGACCACATCGCCGTGGGACTGGTCACCCGGGTCGAGATCGACGGCGCGGAGGGCGACTACGACGCCACCGTCGAGTTTCACCGGACGCAGGTCGCGGGTGGGCTGCGCCTGGCGCAGGGGCAGCAGGTGGCCCTGCCGTTCCAGATTCAGATCCCGATCCAGACCCCGGTGACCGACGTCTACGGGCAACGCCTGCCCGGCATGACCATGGGGCTGCGTACGGAGGTCGCCATCCGTGGCGCGGTCGACAAGGGTGACCTCGACCCGGTGCACGTACACCCGCTGCCCGTGCCGGAGCGCATCCTTGCGGCGTTCGGCCAGCTCGGCTTCCAGTTCAAGGGCGCCGACCTGGAACGGGGGCAGATCGCCGGGGTGCACCAGACCCTGCCGTTCTACCAGGAGATCGAGTACTTCGCCGCGCCGCAGTACGCCCACGGGGTCAACGAGGTCGAGTTGACCTTCCTGGCCGACGAGCAGGGCGTCGACATCGTGCTGGAGTTCGACCGGCGAGGCGGCCTGTTCACCGGCGGCCACGACTCCTACGGCCGCTACCGGGTCGCGCACGCCGACGCCGAGCGACTGGACTGGGTGGCCGTGGTGGACGGCTGGCTCCGCGAGGCCCTGGAGCAGTACCGCACCACGCAGCCGGGCTACGGCGCACCCAGCTACGGCGCACCCGGATACGGCGCACCCGGGTACGGGCAGCCGGGCTATGGGGCGCCGGCCGGGTATCCGCCGCATCAGCCCGCCTACGGCCACGACCACGAGCATCACGAGCGGGGTGGGTCCGGAATGGGCGCGGTGGCCGCCGGTGTGGTGGGCGGTGCGGCGCTCGGCTTCGCCGGGGGCATGGTTGCCGAGGAGGTCTTCGACTCCTTCGGCGACGACGACGGTGGGGACGACGGCGGCGATGAGTGACCGGAGCCGTTTACCCGCGCGTGAGCTGGGCTTTACCGGCGTGAGCTGAGATTTGCCCGAGGCGTGGGCGGCGCGGAGCGAACGGGTGTGGCCCGGTTCGGCGTGGGGTGGTCGGAACGTGGCATTGACCACAGCGTGCCTTATTGCCATAGGTTTGCAACTACGCAAGTATGGCGCTGTGGCGATCCAAGATCGCACTCGTGGGGCGGCCTGCCGGCTGATCACCTCGGGTCGGACGCCGCACCTATCGTCGTCACCTGCGAGGAGCGGTAACAGTCATGTCCCGATCGACCGGTGTACGGCTGGCCGTCAGCGCCGCGCTGCTGCTCGCCCTCGTCGCCTGCTCGTCGCCGACCACCTCGTCAGGCGCTGCGGCCGACGCCCCCCTGATCGTGGCGACCGCCGGAGAGCCGGACACCCTCAACCCGGTGCTCAACTACGGCGTCGACGGCGGCTCGCTGATCTTCGACGGGCTGGTCGCCCGGGACGAGCGTAACCAACTCGTCCCGGCGCTGGCCCGGGAGCTGCCTGCCTTCTCCGAGGACGGGAAGACCGTCACGGCGCGGCTGCGCGACGCGGTGCTCTTCCACGACGGCACCCCGCTGACCGCGCGGGACGTCGTCTTCACCTACCAGGCGGTGCTCGACGAGAAGGTCGACTCGACGCTGCGCAGCGACCTGGACATGCTCGCCTCGGTCGCCGCGCCGGACGACGCCACCGTGGTCTTCACCCTCCGGTACGCCTACGTGCCGTTCCTGCAACGACTGACCCTGGGCATCGTGCCGGCCGCCGCGTTCGCCGGACAGGACATCAACAAGGCCGGCTTCAACCGGCAACCGATCGGCACCGGACCGTACCGGGTCACCTCGTGGACGCCGGGCGACCGGCTGGTGCTGGCCGCCAACGACCGGTACTGGGGTGGCAGACCCGCCAACAGCGCAGTCGTGGTCGCCTTCGTCCCCGACGACAACGTCCGCGCCCAGCGCACCCGCTCGGGCGACTTCGACGCTGCCGAACTGCCGCCCAAGCTGGCCAGCGGCTTCGACGCCCAGCCCGGCTACCGGGTGTACAAGGCGCCCACCGCCGACTACCGGGGCGTCATGCTGCCGATGGGCAACCCGGTCACCGCCGACGTGGCCGTGCGTCGCGCCCTCAACGCCGCCGTCGACCGCGCCGCGATGGTCAACGGTGTCCTCGGCGGGGCCGGTGAGCCGGCGTACGGGCCGGTGCCGCCGTCGTCGGAGTTCGCCGACCCGTCCGTGGCCGGCAACCCGACCGCCGACCCGGCCGCCGCGACCGCACTGCTGGACGCCGCCGGTTGGCGGCCCGGCCCGGACGGCATCCGGGTCAAGAACGGCACCCGGGCCGCCTTCAGTCTCATGTACCCGGCCGCCGACAGCCTGCGCAAGGAACTCGCCCTGGCGGTCACCGCCGACGCGAAGAAGGTCGGTATCGCCATCACCCCCGAGGGACTGACCTGGGACGCCATCACTCCCCGGATGGCCTCCGACGCCCTGATCATGGGCTACGGCACCCCGTACGACCCGGACTTCGTCTCCTACAAGCTGTTCCACTCCGACTTCGCCGGGCAGGGCTTCTTCAACCCCGGCTCGTACGCCTCGCAGGTGACCGACCAGGCGTTGCGCGACGGTCGGGCCGAGGCCGACCCGGCCCGGCGCAAGGCCGCCTACGCCACCTTCCAGCGGCAGTTGGCCACCGACATGCCGTGGGTGTTCCTCACCTACCTGGAGCACACCTACGTGGTGCGCGACTCGGTGAACGGTGTGGTGCCCCGGGTCGAGCCGCACGAGCACGACGTGGCCAACAGCATCTGGTGGAACATCCACACCTGGACCCGACGATCGTGACCGCCCCGACCCGAGCCCGGCGTCGACGGCGTACCGGCGCCGGCCGCGTGATCCGCAACCGGCTGCTGGTGGCCGTGCCGGTGCTCTTCGCCACCAGCGCCGGCATGTTCGCTCTCGGCGCGGCCTCGCCGATCGACCCTGCCCAGCAGTACGCCGGTGCGGCGGCCTTCACCACCAGCGAGGAGAACCTCGCCCAGATCCGGGCCAACTGGGGCATCGACGACCCGTTGCCGGTGCAGTACCTCCGCTGGCTGGGCAACCTGCTCCGGGGCGACCTGGGCTGGTCGACCAGCCGACACGAGCCGGTGGTCGACGTGCTGGCCGCCCGCGCCGGCTGGACCCTGCTGCTGGTCGGTGCCGCCCTGGTCGTGGTGCTGGTGGCCAGCCTGCTGCTGGGCACCCTCGCCGCGTACCGCCGGGGCGGCTGGTTCGACCGGGCGCTGCGCACGACCGCGTACGCGATCCAGTCGGTGCCGTCGTTCTGGCTCGGCCTGGCCGCGATCGCGGTGTTCGCGCTCAGCCTCGGCTGGCTGCCGGCCGGCGGCCTGACCGACATCACCGCCACCGGCACCGATCCGCTCGACGTGGCCTGGCACCTGATCCTGCCGGTCGGGGTGCTGGCACTGTCCCAGATGCCGTGGTTCGTGCTGTTCATCCGCGACTCGGTCGCCGACAGCCTGCGCGACGACCACGTGCTCGCCGCCCGCGCCCGTGGCCTGCCCGGGCGCACCGTCCTGTTCGGTCACGCGCTGCGTACCGGCCTGCTGCCGTTTCTCACCCTGATCGGCACCCACCTGCCCGAACTCGTCGGTGGTGCGGTGCTGGTGGAGACCGTGTTCTCGCTGCCCGGCCTGGGCGCGGTGACCGTGCAGGCCGCCCTGGGCAGCGACTTCCCGCTGCTGGCGGCGACCACCCTGGCGACCACCGTCGTGGTGCTGGCCGCGAACCTCGCCACCGACCTCGCCTACGCCGCCGCCGATCCACGGGTACGCCTCGAATGACCGCCGCCGTCCTCACCCGGGTACGCCGACTGCCCCGACTCCGTCCGGGCCGCCTCGGCGCGTCCATCGCCGCCACGGTGCTCGCCGTCGCCGTGCTCGCCTGCCTGTTCGCCCCGGTGCTCTGGCCGCTGGACCAGAGCGCGATCGACCTGTCCCAGACCCGGCTGGCGCCGTCGGCGGCACACCCGGCGGGCACCGACGATCTCGGCCGCGACGTGCTGCTGCGCAGCATCTACGGGCTGCGGGTGTCGCTGCTGGTCGGGGTCGTCGCCGCGCTGGTCGCCGCCGTCATCGGCGGTGCCGTCGGCGCGCTCGCCGGCACGATCGGCGGCTGGGTCGACCGGGTCCTGATGCGGCTGGTGGACACCATCGCAGCCATGCCGCACCTGCTGCTGGGCATCTTCATCGTGGCGATGCTGCGCCCCAGCCTCGGTGCGGTGGTGCTCTCCGTCGGGCTCACCCACTGGCTGTCCACCGCCCGGATCGTCCGCTCCGAGTTGCTGAGCCTGCGGAACCGACCGTTCATCGACGCGGCCGTCTCCGGCGGCGCCGGACGGCTGCGGGTGCTCACCCGGCATCTGCTGCCGCACGTGCTGCCCCGGCTCGCGCTGGCCACCACCCTGATGATCCCGCACGCGGTGTGGCACGAGACCGCGCTGTCCTTCCTCGGTCTTGGCCTGCCCCCGCACCTGGCCTCCCTCGGCAACATGATCAACGACGGTCGGGGCTCGCTGCTCGCCGGTGCCTGGTGGGCCAGCCTCACCCCGGGCCTGCTGCTGATCGTGGTCACGCTCGCGCTGGCCGCGCTCACCGCCCGCTGGCGGGACCGCCTCGACCCCCGGGTACGCGCGGAGTTGCAACTGTGACCACCACCGATCCGCTGCTGGCCGTCGCCGGGCTCACGGTCCGCTTCCAACTGCCTGACGGCGTCGTCCACGCCGTCACCGACCTGCATCTGGACATCCGCCCCGGTGAACTCGTCGCCGTCGTCGGCGAGTCCGGGTGCGGCAAGTCGGTCCTCGCCCACGCCCTGCTCGGCCTGCTGCCCGGCAACGCCACGGTCACCGGCAGCGCCCTGCTACGCACCGGCGACGGGGTCCGTCGGCCATCGCCGCTCGACCTGCTCGCCTGCGCGCCGCGACAACTGGCCCGGCAGGTCCGCGGGCGGGTCGTCGGGCTGGTGCCGCAGAGCCCGGCGACCTCGCTGAACCCGGTGCGTACCGGCCGTCGGCTGTTGATGGAGACGCTGCGGGCGCACGGCCATGCCCGCGCCGACGCCCCTGCCGCCGCCGACCGCCTCGCCGTCGACGTCGGTCTGGACCCGGCCGACCTCGACCGCTACCCGCACGAGTTGTCCGGTGGCATGGCCCAGCGACTGGCCACCGCACTGGCGCTCGCGCCCGACCCGCCGCTGCTGCTGGCCGACGAGCCGACCACCGGCCTGGACCGCCCGCTGGTCGATCACACCCTCGACCTGCTGCGCCGGCGCTGCGACGCCGGAGCCGCCGTACTGCTGATCACCCATGACCTGGTCGCGGCGCAGCGGGTGGCCGACACCGTGGCGGTCATGTACGCCAGCCGCATCGTCGAGCACGCCCCCACCGAGGCGCTGTTCGAAGCACCCGGGCACCCGTACAGCGCGGCGCTGCTCGACGCGTTGCCGCAGCGGGCGTTCCGGCCGGTGCCGGGGTATCCGCCGATGTTGACCGACCTGCCCGGTGGCTGCGCGTTCGCCGCCCGCTGCGACCGGGCCACCCCGGCCTGCCGAGTACAGCCGGCGTTCACCGGTGTCCGCACCGGTCAGGTCGCCTGCCACCATCCGCTTGAGCACGCCCAGGTGCCCGCCGAGGTGCCGGCGTGACCGGCCGCGCCCTGGCCGCCTGCCAGGTCAGCGCGAGCTACGACCAGCAGCGGGTGCTCGATCGGGTGGATCTGCACATCGCCGCCGGTGAGACGGTGGGACTGCGCGGCCCGTCCGGCAGCGGCAAATCCACGATGGCCCGACTGCTGGCGCTGCTGCACCGACCGGACTCCGGTCACGTCAGCATCGACGGTACGCCGGTGACCGGCACGCGCCATCAGGTGCCGGTGACGGTGCGTACCCGGGTGGCGATCCTGTTCCAGAGTCCACGCGCCGCCACCGACCCGCGGCTCACCCTGGCCGACCTCATCGCCGAGCCGCTGCGCGCGACCGGCACCCCGCCTGAGCAGGTCCGCGAGCGTACCGCTGAACTCGCCGACACCGTCGGGCTGACCGCCGACCTGTTGACCCGCCGCCCACACGCGGTCAGCGACGGCCAACTGCAACGGGCCTGCCTGGCCCGGTCGTTGGTGCACCGTCCCTCGTACCTGCTGTGCGACGAGGCGACCGCCATGCTGGACGCCTCCACCCAGGCGCACGTCGCGGCGGTCGTCCGGGACTTCCAGGGCCGGCACGAGGCCGGCGTGCTGGTGATCAGTCACGACCCCGCCCTGCTGGCGCGGTGGGCCGACCGCGTCGTCGAGTTGCCGTGACGACTGCCGGTCGGGCTGTCGGCGACGGTGCGTCGGTCGCCGAGGACGTCGACGGCCCCGGGGACACTCCCCGGGGCCGTCGTGGCGCTATGGATCAGCTGGTCGGGAAGTTGTCCGGGGTACGGATGCGCTCCCGCATGAAGACCCCGGAAGGAGTCAGCACCGAGGTGCCGGTGTAGTTGCTGCCGTTGCAGGTGCCCGGCCGCAGCGCAGCGCTGCCTTCGGCCTTGTCGGAGAAGGTCCAGTTCGCGTAGCCGATCTTCAGCCGGTCCAGCAGGTCCAGCCACTGGGTGCTGCTGGCCAGGTCGACACCGCCGTCACCGGTGTAGTCCACCGTGCCGAACTCGGTGACGAACAGCGGCAGCCGGGCCGCCGCCCGCTCCACCTCGGCCCGGTAGTTGTCCCGGTGCGAGGCGGCGTAGAAGTGGAAGGCGTACATGATGTTGCTGGCGTTGACCGGGTTGTTGACGATCTCGGTGTGGTTGGATCCCTCGGAGACGCCCAGTGAGGACCAGGCCCGGGTGCCCACGATGACCACCGCGTCCGGGTCGTTGGCCCGGATCACCGGGATGACCTGGTCGGCGTAGTTCTTGATGGTCGACCAGCTGACCCCGTTGGGCTCGTTGGCGATCTCGTAGATCACGTTGTTCTTCGACGCGTGCCGGGCGGAGACCGAGGCGAAGAAGGTCTTGGCCCGCTCCAGGTTGAACATCGGGTCACCCGGAGTGAGCAGGTGGAAGTCGATCATCGCGTACATCCCGCGCCGGGTGGCCTCCTCGACCAGGTTGTTGACCCGGTTGGTGAAGCCAGCCGGGTCGGTCTCGTAACCCTGCTCCTGCACGTACATGGCGATCCGGAACAGGTCCGCCCGCCAGTCGGTGGCCAGGGCGTCGAGGGAGGCGTTGTTGTAGCAGTTGCCGAACCACTGGATGCCGTGGGTGCTCATGCCGCGCAGCTGGATCGGCCGCCCGTACTGGTTGCAGAGGTTGACCCCGCAGACCCGCAGCTGACCGTTGATCTGCACCGGTGTCTGCCCCGGCGGGGGCGTGGTCGGCGGTGGGGTGGTGGGTGGCGGCGTGGTGGGCGGGGGAGTGGTGGTCGAGCCGGTGCAGACCGTGCCGTTGAGGGTGAACGAGGTCGGCGACGGGTTGTTGCCGGTGAAGCTGCCGTTGAAGCCGATGTTGGTGCTGGCGCCGGTGGCCAGGGCGCCGTTCCAGCTCGCGCTCTGCGCCGTGACTGCGCTGCCGCTCTGGCTCCAGGTCGCCGACCAGCCCTGCGTGAGGCGTTGCCCGCTGTCCGGGAAGCTGAATCCGAGGGTCCAGTTGTTGACCGCGGCGCCCAGGTTGGTGACGGTGACGCTCGCGGTGAACCCGCCGGACCAACTGTTCGTCGTGTAGGTCACGGAGCAGCCGGTCGCGGCCATCGCGTTGGTGGTGGGCAGCCCTGCGAGCGCGCCGAGGGTCAGCGCGCCGACGGCGCCGGCCGCGACCAGGAGACGTCGTGGACGGGACGGGGGATGCTTCATAGTGGACCGTCGCAATCTGGTCGTGGTGGTTGCGGGCCTGGTGGACGGGTACGGCTCGGTGGGGGTACGGCACTTCCGGCCACATTGGACGATGGCCGGGAGCGCTCCCACGAGAGCCTACGTCGGGTCGAAACAATGACGCAATATTTCGATGCATCGAAGTCTCGACAACGGTCGACGCCCCGGGAAGCGCTCCCCGGGGCGTCGTGGTCGGCGTACCGCTCAGCTCTGGTCGGCCGCGCGTCGCCGATCGGCCTCGGCATCGGCGGCACCCACCGGGGTCGGGTCGGTGTCGCGCCGCGCCTCGCTGAGGTCGATGTCCGCGCCCGCCCGGGCGGCATCGGCCGCCGCGTCGTCCGCGCCCACCACCTCGCCGCCGTCGGTGTCCCCGCCGTCGACGACCAACTTGCCCGCCGCGGTGACCGCGATCGGGGTGTACCTGGGATCGGTGGTCATCTCTCATCCTCCCTCGTGCCGGTGGCCGTCAGGTACCCGCCGGCGGCTCCCGCCACACGGGACCGGCAAGCGGTGGGCTCGTCGGTGGCCCAAGCGGTAGCGGCCAACCTGGCGTCATCGACACCGCAGGCGAGCCTGTTTGCCCTATGGCAAATACCACACCTCGCTGCGGCGGTCTGCCCCATTCGTCCGCACCGCCGGATCGCGTCGTCGCAGCCTGCACGGGAGTCGACACCAGCGGTGGTGAATGTGGCCGCCGACCTGCTCACGTTACGGAATCGCCGCAGCGTGACCGTGCGCGAGTTTGCGCCGATCACTACCCTGACCCTGATCATGTGCCAGCGAACCTCTCGACTTTGACAAGGGCCACACATGAGTGACAGTTACCCGCCGTACGGGGGGCAGCCGGATCCGAACGCCGGTGCCTGGGGCAACCCGCCCGGTTCTCCGGTCGGACCGCTTCCGCCGGGCTCCCCGGTCGGTCAGCCGATGCCGCCCGGTTCTCCGGTCGGTCACTCCGGCTACCCGTCGCCGTACGGCGCGCCGGTCCCACCGCCCCCGCCGCCGTATGGCGCCCCACCGCCGCAGAAGTCGAAGAACGGCCTCTGGCTGGGGCTGGGCATCGGCGCCGCGGTGATGGCCGTGCTCGTCGCCTGCGGCGGCACCATCGGCTACTTCATGCTCTCCGAAGACGAAGACAACCCCACCCCGCTGGCCGGCGGGTCGAGCAGCCCGTCCGCTGCCGCTCCGCAGACCTCCGAATCCCCCTCGGCGGCACCGCCGCCGGTGGACGAGGAGCAGCCGGACAACAACAACGCGATCACCGCCCGCAGCTCCAGCGACATGTCGGCGGTCTGCGACGGCAGCCCCATCCTCAACGCCGCGCCGTACACCAGCGCGAAGAGCGCCAAGGTCTACACCTTTGCCAACTCTCCGGAGCGCCCGCAGTCCTGGCTGAGCAAGTCGGTCGGCTACAACAAGCCGTACTACGCCAAGGTCGCGGACTGGTCCAAGGTCTCGGTCGTCGGCTGCCTCACCTTCGAGGAGGGCAGCGAGGGCGAGCCGCGCAAGTGCGACTACAAGGACCGCGACGACAAGAAGATCACGGTCGACTACGTCTCCGCGCGCTACACCCTGACCTTCCACAACGCCAAGACCGGCGAGAAGATCGGTGACGGCGGCCGGATCAACGCTCCGGCGGTCCGCTGCCCGAGCTTCATCTCCTACAACAAGTCGACCATGAAGGCATACGCCTCGCCGGACGACGGTGCCGTCGAGCTGGCGCTGGACAAGTTCACCTCCTGACCGGTACGCGATCACGGCGGGGACCCGATCGGGTCCCCGCCGTGTCGTTGCATGTGGTGGGCGTCGGACATGCCGTGCCTATGCATCGTCACGTCATCGACATAGGGCAGACTGCGGTGCGTGAGTCCCGTGAGTCGTCGCCGTAAGCCGAAGAGTCGATCCGTCCGACGCGGTGCTCCGCTCGTCGTGGTGGACCCGCCGGAAGAGTGTGACTGCCCGCACTGCGCCGGGGCCCAGCCCACGCCGGAGCAACTCGACGGCCTGATGCCGCTGGTCGATTTGAGCGCGATGCAGGACCCGACGGAAATCGAGGTGGCCGCCTCGATGTTCCTGGCGGCCGGTGCCCTCGTCGGGGAGGACTTCGACCGGGCGTTGCCGGAGCTGTTCGTACCGACGCTGGAGACGACAGCCACGGCACCGGCACGCGCCATGCTCGCCGGTATCGCCGCAATCTGCGACGGCGACACGAGCCGCCTCGCGGCACAGGCGGCCGGTCGGCTCGCCGAGGCCGGCGTCGACGCGCCGGCCTGGCTCGCCGAGTTGGACACCCCGGTCGTGGCACAGGAATGCCGCCAGTTCCTCAACCCGATGGGGGAGACCTTCCTGCTGGCCGGCATGTTCCAACGGGCCGGCCGGTCGCTGGCCGTGTTCGTGGTGGTCGACCCCCTCGACTGTGGCGCCGCGCAGGAGATCCTCCTGATCGACCCCGACCAGTGGGAAGCTGCGCGCCATTCGCTCCGATCCGACCTGCGGGCCGATGGCGTCTCCCTCCGGGACGAGGAGATTCAGCCGGCCGATTTCCGCCGCGCCGTGCAGGAGGCACTGGAGATCCGTGCCGACCACGACCATGACCGCGACGTGGACGACCTCCTCGACGACGAGCAAGGCCCCGGCTACCGGCCGTTCGCCCTGCTCCTGCGCAGCTGGCTACGGGCGCTGCCCGAGCCGGCCAGCCTGCCCCGTCACCGGCACGACGGCGAACTGGACATCGCCTCGATCTCCGCGCTGCTGGACCGCATACCGGGGCGTGGACGAAGAGGTGCCGTACCGAGACCCCGCACCGCTGCCCTGCCGCCCAAGCGGAAGAAGTCCGCCGGGCCGGCCCCCATCTACCGGATCAAAGTCGGCCTGAAGGGAGCCCGTCCGCCGATCTGGCGCCGCCTCGACGTGCCCGGGGACATCACGCTGGCCCGGCTGCACACGCTGATTCAGGTCGCCTTCGACTGGGACGACAGTCACCTGCACGTCTTCGAAACCCCGTACGGCAGCTTCGGCCGTCCGGACGCAGAACTCGGTCACCGGGCCGAGTCGCGGGTCACCCTGGAGCAGGTCGCGACCGCCGTGAACGACAAGCTCCACTACACCTACGACTTCGGCGACAGCTGGGAGCACGACATCCTGGTGGAACAGATCCTCGACCCTGATCCGGCCGTGACGTACCCGCGCTGTGTCGGTGGCCGGCGGGCCGCCCCACCGGAGGACTGCGGAGGCGTCTGGGGTTACGCGGAGTTGGTGGAGATCCTCGCCGACCCCACGCATCCCGAGCACCAGGACCGCCGCGACTGGCTGGGCCTGGCCGAATCCACCCCCTTCGACCCGGCCCGCTTCGACGCCAAGGCGATCACCGCCGCGCTGCAACGGCTGCGCTGACGCCACCAGCCGCCGGGTTTGCCGACGGTTGGCAGGCTGTGCGACATGGGGAACCTCGTCGCGCAGCTGCCCGCCCTGCTCGGTGTGCTGGTCGGCACCGTCGGCACGATCGTGGCCACGTCGCTCGCCGACCGCGCCCGTTGGCGCCGACGCCAGACGGTGCGCTGGGACGAGCGGCGGCTCGACGCGTACGCCGAATTCGCCCGCGCGCTCAAGGAGGTGCACACCGTCGCCAGCCGGCTGATCGGTGGCTACCTTGACCGGGAGCAGGAACTCGCCGCGCTGACCGATGCCAACTTCCGGCACACCATCGCCTGGGAGAACGTACTGCTGCTCGGCGACGCCCCGACGGTGACCGCCGCCCGGGCGTGGCGCGACGCGGTCTGGGAGGTCGAACGCCTGGCCCGCGACGGCTCCGCCACCGACCGGCTGCCCGACCTGCTGCACCGTGCCAACGAGGCCCGGGACCAGTTCTACGACGCGGCGCGCGGTGGCCTCGGCGTCAGCAGCGGCTCGGTAGCTCAGGCCGCCCTGCTGGTCGATCGGCTCTACCCACGCCACAGCGGCCCACCGGCGCTGAAACCGGCGACCGGTGGCGCGGACGATGGTGGTCGCGCCTGACGTGACGCTCAGGCACGCTGCGCGGGTTGGTCGAGGATGGCGCTGAACCGCTCCTCGGCCAGGTCGAGCTGGTCGAGGATGTGCTGGCGCACCGGCGCGGACAGGGGAGTGTCGGCCCGGGTGACCAGATCGCGGAAGACCGGCACCAGCGGACGGTACTTGCGCGCCAACGCCTCCACCTTCGGCCCGACCGAGTGGATGACCCCGACACCGTTGTCGGTGAAGTCGGAAACCTTGATCACCCGTGCCCACGGCTCCCGGTCGAGGCTGGCCACGATGTGCTCGCGGTACTGCTCGTTGCGGTCCCGCCGCGGATCCCACGGTGGGTTGGTGACCGCCGCGACCAGGCGCGCCACCCGCGTACCGAACCGGTCGGCGAGCACCGCCAACGCCGCCGTGGTCAGGTCCCCGCTGTACGCCTCGCCGGCCAGTTCCGCCGGATGGTCCTCCACTGCGTCGTGCAGCAAGCCCGCGACGATCACGTCCACGTCGCGTACCTGGTAGTGGTGCATCAACCGAATCGCCACCCGCAACAGGTGGTTGACGTACGGCTCCCGGGACCGCCGGTCGTCGCGGTGCAGCCGGGCGGCCAACTCCAACGCCTCGTCGAGCCGACGCCGGGCGTCAGCGTCGAACGCCTCACCCTCGAGCCGGAACCTCTCCCGCAGGCCCGCCTCACCGTGCATCTCGGTGATGGCGTGCATCGGCATGGTGGCCAGATACGGCGGCAACTCCATCCGTCTCTTATATCGGATCTCCACCACGTGATCCCGACGGCGCACGGCCCCACCTGATTGCTGTCGTCACGCTTGGTCGGCTGTATGGGTCGGGCTGGACGACATGCCGGCAGGGGGCAGCTGAGCTGTCACCGCTCGGGTGCCCCGTGGCAGCTTTCGCGGCCAGGCAGGGATTTCCACAGGACAGCGGCGTGTCCACAGGGCAGGGTGGGGAGGTTGCGCCGGTGCGGCGGGGGTGGGCAGGGTCGCGGCGTGAACGGGGTGCTGCGGGAACTGGTGGCGCGGGGTGGCGGGCTGGGCACCCGGACGCCTGCCGAGCGAGTGGTGCCGGAGTGGATTCTGCAGCGGGCCTGCGGCAACGGTGAGCTGGTGCGGGTGCTGCCCGAGGTGTTCGTGGCAGCCCACCTGCTCGGCGACTCATGTCCGAGCAGACCGGCATTCAGCCGACTCGACCCCGCCCTGCGATGCCGCGCGGCGTACGCCTGGCCCAAGGGCGTGGCGCGTTGAGCCATTTCACCGCGCTCGACGTGTGGGGCTGCGCCGGCAGCCGACCGGTGATCTGGTGCACCTGACCGCGCCGTTCGGCGGGGGCCTGCGCAGCCGGCCCGGCGTACGGGTGCACCGACGTCGAGACTTCACTCTTGACCCACCGCAGGTGGTGGTACGCCAGGCTCTGGACGCCCAGCCCTCTCAGACGGTATTCACCTCCCAGACGAAGAGTCGCGTACGCCGCAAGGGATCCCTCCGTCCGCAGGACGCGGAGTGCCCCGCCGAGGTGCGACGCTGTGCGATCTTCGTTCAGGTCAAGGATTCTTCGTAGCCGGACGGGTCCTCGCCCGCCGGGCAGTCCACTGCCCCAAACGTACGCACCGATCAAGATGTCCATCGCGTCGCGGCCGGTCTGCGCGTTGGCTCCGGCCGTCCAACAAGTCGCGTCTGGTGACGCGGGGCCAGCCACCAGCGGCGGAGGCCGTTCGCAGCCAGTCCGGCATGTCTATCCCGGCCGGCAGCCACCGCTGCCAGGTCGCGGGATTGAACTGGAAACCGTGGTCAAGGATGTAAGTGTCGCGGGGCGGGGCCTCCCCTTTGCAGCCACAAGTTGATGTCGCCGTCATCAGAGCAGCCCTCTATCGGAACGAATTTGACGAGGCCACGTTCAAGATCGGGATGAGCGGTGAAACCGGTGTCACCCCAAGATCTGTTCTGCGGGTGGGTGCGGTCATTGTTCGCCCACCATGCCTCGTATCGGTAGGCGGAGGGCGGAAGGCCGCCCGGTACCAGGTCCGAGACCTGGTCGAGCGTGCACCTGACCTCGCCGGTTCGTCGGCGGAGGTAATCGCGCAGAGGATCGTATTTGGACACTTCACCTGCTCAGGGCTGAGATCGTTTGCCCACAATGCGTTCCGTCAGCATGTGGAGGTGCAGTCTATTGACGGCGCAGCGCGCGTGCTTCGCCCGATCGGCTGGACTGGAGACACTGCCGGCCATGAGTGGTGGTGCTGTCAGCGGTACGCAGACGATGACAGGTTTCGCTATGGTCGGCGCGCCTGGAAATCAGCCGAGAGGAGTGCCGTGGCAAAGCCGGGAGGAGTCTTCTGTGTTGAGGGCCAATGGGACAACAACCTCGCCGAACGCGGCTCTGTGCTGCCGACCCTTGAACTGCTTGAGCGGTTGGGCGCCATCCGCTTCATCCACCGTGACACCGCCACACCGCAGGAGTTGCGCTACTTCCTAGATCGTTGGCTGACTCACAAGTACTCCGCTTACGAGGTCGGATTCTTTGCCCTCCATGGGTCGCCAAGTGAGGTTCATCTGTCCGACTCGCACTCCGTCAGGCTGAAGGAGATCGCTGGTTGGATGGCGGGTCGATGCGCCGGCAAGCGACTCTACTTCGGGAGCTGCTCTGCTCTGCGTTCCTCTGATAGCGCACTCGCGGAATTCCTCGAAGAGACGCAAGCCTCCATGGTGTGCGGGTTCACGAAGACTATCGACTGGATCGAGTCGGCGGCGTTCGAAACGGTCATTCTCAACCGGCTCGTCAACGGTGGCAAGGTCAACAGCGTCGAGTTGCTGGCCCGGTCGACGCGCTGGGCACCGTTGGCACAGCATCTCGGGTTTCGGGTGGTGTACAAGGGTGATCGTCGGCGCCTGCCGTCCATGCGGTCATCGGATGAGTCCGACGTGCTCTTGTGAGACAAGGATGCCTCGTGGCCGAGATGTGACACATCGATAGATCGATAAAAGGCTCAAGCTATCGTGTCCTCATGGGGGAGCGGCACTGATGGATGCGTTCGACGCAGCTGCGGATTCGGCCGAAGAGTGGACCAGAGCGTGGGCGGCATCCATGTCGGAGCGGGCCGCGCAGGCGCAGGCCATGTCGCAGCGGATCGCTGAGCTGTCGGTTTCGGCCACCGGTGCTGACGGCGCGGTGAAGGTGACGGTGGCCGGCTCCGGAATCGTCACCGATCTGCGCCTGGATGACCGGTTGTCGAACTGGTCCGGCGCGAGGCTTGCGGCGGAGATCATGGCGACGATGCGCAGAGCGCAGGGCCGTCTCGCAGCCGCGGCGAGTGACATCGCCGGGCAGACCGTCGGTGCCGACTCCGAGACTGCCCGCGCTGTGGTCGCCAGCTATGCCGAGCGTTTCCCCGTTATTGATGACGACCGCGAGCAGCATCAGCGCCACGACTCCCGGCGGCAACCCGGTGGCTGGTGAGCCGGGCTTCGACGTCGACAGCCAGGCGCTGCGCCGGCACGCCAGTAGCGTGGACGAGGTCGCCGATAAGGTCGATCAGTGCCGCCGTGCAGCGGACTCGGTGCAACTGGGTCGGCAGGCGTACGGTCGGCTGTGTCAGCTGATCCCCAGCTTGCTGGATCCCGTGCAACAGGCCACCGTCAACGCCCTGCACGAAGCCAACGACGCCCTGCAGCGTACGGCTGACGACCTGCGGACCGCGGCGAACCAGTACGACAGCGGTGATCAGCACGTGGCGGCTCTCTTCCGCCGCGGTGCCGAACGATGAACCAGCCGCCGAACCCACTCATCGCGCCCCGCCAGGACAGCACCACCGCCTTCAGCGGCGTGTACATCGCCGAGGACATCGACGTGCTGTTGGCCAGC
This sequence comes from Micromonospora sp. NPDC051196, assembly GCF_040682415.1. Taxonomy (NCBI): domain Bacteria; kingdom Bacillati; phylum Actinomycetota; class Actinomycetes; order Micromonosporales; family Micromonosporaceae; genus Micromonospora; species Micromonospora sp. NPDC051196. The sequence goes on along the minus strand of NZ_JBFBAY010000004.1, from coordinate 174,439 downwards.
TACGCGGGCGGCGGCTGGATCGACACGGCTATCGGCGGATTCGCCGTCTCCATGGATGCGCTCGCCTTCGTCACCGATCCGCTCGGGCAACTCGTCGCCTGGGGTGTGGGATGGCTGATCGAGCACGTCAAGCCGCTCTCCGATGCGCTCGACGAGTTGGCCGGCGACCCTGATCAGATCGCCGCGTACGTCCAGACCTGGCGTAATGTCACCGGCGCCATCGGCGACTCTCGTCTGACCCTCGGTGATGCTGTCCGCCAGCAGGTGATCGGCTGGACCGGCTCCGCCGCCGACGCCTACCGGCGGCGCAGCCAGGAACACCAGGCGGTACTCGACGCTCTAGCCCGGGCCAGCAACGCCATGTCCGAGATCAGCACCGGGGCCGGACTGCTCGTCGCCATGGTCCGCGAACTCGTCCGGGACCTCATCGCCGAGTTCGTCTCCGTGCTGGCCGTACGGCTGTGGGTGTGGCTCGCCGAAGCCGGCGTCACCCTCGGAGTCGCCACCCCGTGGGTCATCACCCAGGTCACCACCCTCGCCGGCAAGTGGGTGGCCCGCATCACCCGGCTGCTGCACGGGCTCATCAACAGTCTGCGTCGGCTAGCACCGATCCTGCGTCGCCTCAGCGGGCTCGTCGCGGAGTTGCAGGCCACTCTCCGTCGCCTCTCCGAGCGCGGCTCCTCGGCCGCACCCACCCGACAGACGCACCTGTACCACTCCGACGCTGATCCGCTTCGTAAGTGGGGTGCCGCCCAAGAGACCCATCCGCAGCAATGGGACGCCGCGATCGAAGAAGCACGCACGATGGGTGTCGAGATCACCTTCCGGAAGGGTGGGCTCGCCTACGGGCCGAGCCCTTCATCGGGACAACCCGGGCACCTGATCCTCGACCCCGATGCCTCGTACGGTGCTCTGTTGCACGAGATGCAGCATCTCCGCGAGGATCAGGCCGCAGGCTGGGTCGGGATGAGAGGCTGGTTCGAGGACCCGGTGGTGCGCTACGAGAACGAGGTGCGCGCCTATCAACAGGAGATCAGGTACGCCGAGTCCCTCGGGGACCGGGAATCCGTCGACCGCCTCAACCAGTTGATCCGCGAAGAGTACGCGAAGATCTTTGGAGAAGATCCTCCATGACCGTGCCGCACCCGCCGAACATCACGCCGCCGCCGGTGCGACAGATGCGCAACGAGGAGTTGGCGGACCTGGTCAAGGCTGGCGGCCCGTACCGCGGCAAGGCCGTTTTCGAGCTGATTGACCGGGCTCGGGCGGACGACGACGCGGCGAGCAGGCTCGGGGAGCTGAGCAGACTCACCGCGCTGCGCGAGGACCGGGTCTTCCACGCGGTCTCGCTCGCCTGGGCCGCCATCATCGGCCTGCTGGCAGCGGAAACGCCGCACGCGCGAGGCGTGGCCTACACCGCGTTCGCGGCCATGTCGGCAGCCGACCAAAGCGACTTCCTCGCATACGTCAAGGCGGATCGGATCGAGGACGCACGCCCGCGCCTCTAGGTGGTGTCCAGCGGATCATGTGGTGCGGTCGGATGCGGTACGGAGCCAGTCGAGCATCTCGATGAGGTCCAGCGTGGCTTCGTAGTCCTCGATCAGCTTGTCGTACGTGGTCGAGGCTCCTGCCAGTGCTTGCGCCGACCGAACCCACGTTCAACCTGGTTGCGATGGATGTGTGCGCTGGTGTTGAAGCCCGGGGGACGGCCGCCTGATGAGCCTTTCCTTTGCCCGGTTGGCTTCTGCTCGTCGCGTTCGGGGATCACGGCGACAGTCTCGCGGGCCCGCAACGCGGCCCGGTTGGCCTTGGACGAGTGCGCTTTGTCCGCCGTCGCCGAGTCCGGCCGTTTACGAGGACAACCGACACCACTGCGGCGATCTGATCCAGCAGGGGCAGCATTGCGTCCCGGTCATGTCATCGTCAGCCTCAGTGGACGGGGTGCGGGTCGAGGTGGGCGGACACACCGGCAGGCCATGCGATGTCGAGGCCGATTCGACGGTGCTCGGTGGGGCGGTCAGGTTCGCCTATCTGTGAGCGTCGCGGATCCGGGCGGCGAGGTCGAGGGCGGCTCGGATCGGGTCGTCGTTCCAGTGGCTGGCGAAGGCGTCGTACAGGTGCCATCCGGCGCGGGCCAGGGTCCGTTGTCGCTCGACGTGCGCGGCCACGGAATCCGGATGGACTCCGCAGATCACTCCGACCGCCTCGGTGTCGTCGCCGACGCACAGGTCGATCTGCCAGCGGCCGACGGGGTAGTCGAACCGTACCGGCAGTCCGAGCCGAACGAGTTCGGCGGCGAGGGCGCGGGTCCACGGGTCCGACGCGGAGGTGGCCGGGCCGGCCGGGGGTGTCGGGGGCTGTTCGGCGTACCGGAGATAGTCGCCGATGATGCCCTCGGGGCAGCGCAGCGACGTGACCACCGTCAGATGTTTCCTGGCGCGGGTGACCAGGACGTTGAACAGGCTCGGCTCGGCCAGGAAGCGGTGCCGCGCCGGTGGGTCGTCGTCGACGAGCCCGAGGGAGGCGATCAGCACGTCCGCCTCGCTGCCCTGGAAGGCGTGCACCGTCCCGGTACGCAGGCCGAGCCGTTCGATCTCGGCGACGTCGTACGTGGACAGCAGTGCCGCCTCCACCGCGTCCGCCTGGGCACGGAACGGGCTGATCACCGCGATCCCGCCGTCGGGCGGTCGCGTGGCCAGCGTCCGGACCAGGTCGAGTACGGCATCCACCTCGGCCTGGTTGACGCCGTCGATCACGGCCGCCCCGTCGACCGTCACCACGTCGATGGCGTCGCTCCGCTCGTTGCGCGGGTGCCGGGTGACCAGTTCCAGCCTGTCGTCGTAGAACCGCTGCGCGGAGAACCCGATCAGGTGCGGCGCGGACCGGTAGTGCTCGCCGAGCCAGGTGACGCGTGCGGCGCCGGCCGCCAGGTCGTAGGCGCTGGCGCGTCGTACGTCGAGCCGGTCGGCGAGCCGGTCCAGCCCGTGCCGGTGCAGGGTGGCGGTCACCTCGACGTCGGCGACGAAGGACACGAACCGCAGCTGCCGGGGGTCACCGGCAACGAGCGCGCGCCGCGCGCGGGCCAGCACCGGCGCGGCCCGTACCTGGTCGACGTGCGCCGCCTCGTCGAGCACCACCAGGTCGAACATGCCGGCCACCGGCGGCAGCAGATCCTCGACGTCGGTCACCGTGCCCACCCACAGGGGCAGGGCCTGCACCAGCGCGTCGGCGTCCAGCCCGGCGAGCAGTTCCCGGCGGCGGTTGCGCCCGGCACGTAGGGCGGTGCCCAGACCGTTGGCGGCCCGTCGGGCGTCTGCGGTCCACCGTCGGGCACTGGTGGTGTGGTGCCGTAGGGCTGTGCCGACCGCCTCGGCCAGCGCGGTGTCCGCCTCGGCCAGCGCCCGCCAGGCGGCGGTCAGCTCGGTGCCGCCGAACGCGGGCAGTCGCGCCGCCGCCTGGACGGCCTCTGCCGCGTCCACCGCCGCGTGCAGCCGCTCCCGGGGTACGTCGGCACCGGCACCGGTCAGCCGTCGTAGCCGCCGACCGGCGTACGACCGCCGCAGCTGCGACCACCAGCCGGCGCCCTCGCGGCTCGTGCCGGTCAGGGCGTGCCGGATCGCGGTGAGGTCGGCGCCTGGCTCGAAGACCCGTGGGGCGTCCCCGCTCAGGGCGGGCAGCAGCGGCTGCCAGCCGGGTAGCGTGGCGGCGCGTCGCTCCTGTTCCAGGGCGGCGACGATCCCGGCTTGGACGGCGGTGACCCGGTGCCGGGCAGCCGCGACAGCGGCAGCGTCGCGGCGTAGTTGTGTGTCGTCCACCCCACCGGAGGCGCCGTCGGCGAGGTCGGCGGCGACCGTCTCGCGCCGCTCGGCGTCGCCGAAGAGCACCGGAGGCGGACCGGGATACCGGCGCAGCAGTGCGCCCAGGGCCTCCGCTGCCGGTACGGACTGGGTCGCCACCAGCACCGATCCGCCCCGATCGACGGTGTCCAGCGCGGCGGCGACCAGGGCGTGACTCTTGCCGTTGCCGGGCGCCCCGGAGACCACCACCACGGATTCGGTGCGGGTTCGTCGGACCACGTCCGACTGGGCGGCGTTGAGAGGCAGCAGGGACAGCACCTCGTCCTCGTCCCGGCCGGTCTCGCCACTGGTCCTGTCGCTGGCCTTGTCAGCGGTGTCGTCAGCGTGCACGGAGGTGCCGAGGTAGAGCCTGCTCAGTGCGGTGTCCGCCAGCCCGGGTCGGCCTGCCCAGTTCAGCAGGGTGTCGCGGAGGCGGCCGGCGAACACGTCCCGGGTCACGAAGATCGCAGCCGCAGCGACCCCGGTGAGGCTCTGGTCGTTGACGCGGCGCGGTGGCCGTGCGACGACCGCCTCCACCTTCAGCCCGGCCGCCTCGGCCGCCGTGGTGATCCAGGCGGCGGTGCCGGGCGCGGTCAGCCAACCCGGCCCGGCGAACCCCGGTGCGGCCTCCAACCGGGCGGCGAGATCCCGATCCTCGATCAGCGAGGTCATCTCCAGGTCACCGGCGGGAACGACCCGGTAGCCGCGTCGACCGCGTTCCAGGCGTACCGGCTGGGCCAGCAGTGGCAGCCGGACGCGCCGCCGCACCCCGTCGATGTCCGCGCCGCCGACCAGGAAGGCCAGGCCACGACGGAGGATGCGTTCCTCGCGGTGCAGCGCGTCCTGCGCCGCCAAGCGGTCCAGTTGAGCGTTGAGCGGGCCTCGGTCCGGCTCCGGCAGCCAGACCAGCGGCCGGTTACCTCCGGCCACGTCGAGGACTCGCTCGCCGCCGGCCGGAGCCAGGTCGGCGAGCGCGGTGAGGATGACCGCCGCGTCCATCGCCCGCCGATTCTGCCGTACGCCCCGACGCCGCCGGCATCTCCTGGGCCGGCAAGTGAGGGTGGGGGCCGTCCGCGTCGACGGCCCCCACTGGCTTGGTGTGCAGGTGCCGGCGTGCCGGCACGTCAGGTGTTACCCGGCGTACGTCTCGAACTCGGCGATCCGAGGGGTGCCGGAGGAACTGGTGATGTCGAAGGTGATCTTCCGCAGCGAGGTGGCCGGGAAGCTGATCACGCCAGCCGTGCTGCCGGTGGCCAGGACCGCGCCGGTGTCGTGGTTGAGTAGCCGCCACGACCGGACGTTGCCGACCGCACCGGAGGCTTCGCGGATGTTGACCCGGGAGACCCGGGTGGCCGTGTCCCACTTGATGGAGATCTGGCCGGTCGAGCCGGACGGCGACCAGGCGGTGCTCATGTTGCCGTCGCGTACGTCGCCGTAGCTGGTGCCGCTGGCCTTGCTGGAGCCGTCGGAACCGGCACCGATGCTCAGGTTGGTGCCGCTGGGCTGGCTCGGCGTCGGGGTCGGGCTGGTCGGGCCCGGCGTCGGGGTGGTCGGGCCCGGGGTGGGCGTGGTCGGGTTGCTCGTCGGGGTCGTCGGCGTGCAGCTGCCGTTCGAGGTCCGGATGCCCTTGTTGGCACCGGCGGTCTGGCGGACGATGTCCGGCACGCAACTGGCCGAGTCGAGGCGGTACGAGTACGGGATGCTGACGCTGGTGTTGGAGGTCGGGTTGGGGCCGGCGGGGTTGGTGTCACCGCCCCGGCTGGACCAGGTCACGCTGTCGAAGATGTTGCCGCTGACCTGCCAGTAGCCGGCCTGGTCGGTGTAGAAGGTGCCGAGCACGTCCTTGGCGTTCTGGAAGTAGTTGTTCTCCACCTTGGCCTGGGCGCCGGCCCGGGAGTTGATGCCGGACTCGTTGATCCGGGAGAAGTGGCTGTTGAAGATGTGCGCGACACCACCGCGCAGCAGGGGAGCACGGGAGTCGATGTTCTCGTACAGGTTGTGGTGGAACGTGACGAAACCGTTCGACAGGTCGCTCTCGCTGGAGCCGATCAGGCCACCCCGGCCGGAGTTGCGCAGGATGCTGTAGGACAGCGTCACGTACTGGGTGTTGTTCTTCATGTCGAACAGCCCGTCGAAGCCCTGCGACTCGCCGCCCGAGGCCTCCAGCGTGACGTGGTCGACCCAGACGTTACGGACGTTGGCCTCCATGCCGATGGCGTCACCGCCGTTGGAGGTGGGGGAGCCCGACTTCTTGACGTTCCGGACGGTCACGTTCTGGATGATGATGTTGCTGGCCTCGCGGATGTGGATGCCGATCTGGTCGAAGGTGGCACCGTTGCCGACCCCGAGGATCGTGACGTTGCTGATCTGCTTGAGCTCGATCACGTCGGCGGCGGTGCTGCAACTCGACCCCGACACCTTGGTGGTGTTGCCGTGGTTGATGGTCCCCTCGACCTGGATGGTGATCGGGGTGCTGCTGCTGGCCCGGTTGCACAGGGCCGCGTGGATCTGGGTGCCGGTGGTGGCGCGTACGGTCTGCCCGCCGGCACCGCCGGTGGTGCCGCCGTTGCGGGTCGCGAAGCCGGTGGCGCTGCCGACGGCCGCCGACGCCTGCGGCGTCGTGACCGCCATGCAGACGGCCGCTCCGGTGGCCGTGGTGGCCAGCGCCGCCAGGATTCGTAGCGCGACTTTGCGTCTCATCCTCGTCTCACCTTCCTTGCTGTTGGTGGTGGTGGTCGAAAGGAAGGGCCCCTTGTTAACGCCTCCGGTATAGGAGGGGCCCCCTTTTAACAGCGGTGTGCCGCTACAGCGGCAGGCGGTCGGCGCCGGCGAGCGGACCGACGACCAGCGGCACCAGCGGTGCCGGCAGCACCGGCCCGTGCCGCAGCGTGGGCGTCCAGCCGGCGTCGGGGCTCAGATCGGGGTCGTGTACGGCGTTGTATGCGCCCACCAGGTCGACCGGACGCGGTAGCCCGCCTGCCGGGGTGACCCAGTTGCCCCGGGTGGTGATGGCGGTGCCGCCCCAGTCGTAGAGCAGGTCGGCGGCGGTTATGCCGGCGCCGAGGGTGAAGTGGTTGTTCTCCGCGTACACCGCGGACTGCACGCCCACGCCGATGGCGTACTCGAAGTCGTCACCGTTGAGCCGGTAGGCGTTGTTGTAGATGTCGACCTGGCCGAAGCGGACCCGGGGCAGCCGTTGCAGCGATCCGTCGAACAGGTTGTGGTGCAGGGTGACGTTGAGGCGGCCGACGTCCGGACCGACGGTGTTGGACGAGCCGATCAACATCAGCTTGTCCCGCCCGTCGAACCGGTTCCAGGCGGCGGTGACCAGGCTGGCGGTGTGCGTGATGTCCAGCGCGCCGTCGTGCACCTGGTAGGGACGGCCGAAGTGGACCGGCTGGGCGCTGTCCGGGTTGTCACCATCGGTGAAGGTGTTGTGCTCGATCCAGACGTTCTCGCTGCGGCGTACCGAGATCTGGTCGTACTGGGAGTTCCAGTTGCCGGCCTCGCCGTCTGTGGGGGACCAGGCGGGGAAGCAGTCCCGGGCGTCGTCGAAGGTGATGTTGCGGACGATCACGTTGGAGACCCGGTCGATCATTAGGGTGAGGCCGGTCAGTCGGGCCCCACGCAGCCCGATGACGGTGGTGTTCGAGCCGACGTTGATCTGCGTGTGCCGGGTCTGATTGGTCACCGAGCGCACCCGGGCCGCTTCCACCGGCCCGCTCGGTGCCACCCGACCCCAGACCGCCGGGTCGTACGCAGCCAGGTACGCATCCAGCGAGTAGCCGGGGTCGGCCAGATCGGTGCAGTCCAGCAGTTTGCCGTCGGCGCCCTCGAACCCGTCGATCGTGCCCTTGACGTACACGATCTTGGGGGTGGTGTTGCCGGCGTTGGTGGCGTTGTCGCCGCCGAGCGCGGCGATCAGCTCGGCCCGGGTGGTGACCACGTGGACCTGGTCGGCGGTCGCGGCCGAGCCGCCGGTGGTGCCCGGTCCGGCTGCCGCCCAGCCGTCGCCGGCCGGCAGCGTCTGCCGGCCGAGTTGGCGGGCCAGCGGAGACAGCCGATCCTGCGTCGGTGAGGAGAGCGCCGGGGTGCCGGTCCTGGCCGGCGCGTGGGCGACGGCGGGCGTGGGGGCGGCGGTCAGGGTGAGTGTGATCAATGCCGCGCTGGCGGCGATTCTGTGCATTACGTGGTCCGTTCCTTCGTTGTGTTTCTCGTTTGTAACGAAGGCTACGGATAGAGTTTTATGGCGGTCAATATTAATGTTATGCAGGTTTGTTGCATTGATTGTGATCGGCCGCCATTGCCCCGACCTGTCACGGTCGGGAGACTGCTGGTCAAGCCGTTGCGTCGGTCCAGGCTGGACCGGCGATTTGCAGTCCGGTTGCGGTTCCTCCTATTCCGATGTCGACGATCCCGTTGATGCCGGGACGGCCGGTGCGGTGGCCAGCCAGGGCGGGACCGCCCATGCCACCCCCGACTCCGACGGCAGTTCATCACGCTCGGCGGCCCGGCGCAGCACCTCGTTGACGCCCCGAAGGCGCAGCACCCGCTGGGGGCCCTCACCGACTGCGTCGATCAGTCCGCCGTCGAGCAGCGTCGGCTCGGGCGCTGCCTGTAGCGCGGTCAACACCGCGGTGAACGGGGCGGTCCGGGCCAGAGGTGCGATCAGCGGGACCCGGCGGTCGGCCCGATGGGCGAGCAGATTTTCCAGCAGACTGTGTCGGCCGGGCACCTCGCGTGGGCCCGCTTCGCCGGGCAACCACAGCCGGTCGGTCGGGTACTCCAGCACCGCCCGGCCGGCGGTGCCGGTGACGATCACCTCGCCGGCGACGAAGTCCTCCCCGGCGAGGGTCACCGCAGCCACGATCGGTGGACCGACCGCCGGTCGCAGGCGCAGCACCGCCGTGTCGTCGACCTCGATCGGTCGTACCCGGTACCGCTCCACCTCGATGGCGGCCGGCTCCACCGGCTGCCCGGTGACCGCCTCGGCGACGGCGAGGCACTGCATGACCGCGTGCGCGAGCGGGTTGGCCAGCGCGCCATCGAGCACCGGCCGGCCGTCGAGCAGTCGCCGTCCGGCCCACGGGGCTCGCGCATAGTACGCGTCCGGCCGTTGCCAGGCCGCGACGGTCGCGATGCCGGTGACCGTACCGAGCCGGCCGGTCGTCACCGCGTCGGTCAGTGCGGTCAGCGCCGCCGAGCCGAGCGCCTGGAAGCCGACCTGCGCCACCCGGCCGGTGGTGGCCAGGGCCTCGGCCAACTCCTCGTGTTCGGTGCTGGACAGCACCGGTGGCTTTTCCAGCAGCAGGTCGGCACCGGCTTCCACCGCGTCCCGGGCGATCGGCAGATGGGTGTGCGGCGGGGTGCAGATCACCACCACGTCCGGGGTCACCTCGGCGAGCATCGCCCGATGATCGGTGAAGATCCGGGTGTCGGTCGGCACCGGCGCGGCCGGTTCCTCCTCGATCGGCCTCGGGTCGACCAGCGCGACCAGCCGCAGCCGTCCCGCGTCGTGCAGCGGGCCGATCACCCGCCGGTGCCAGCGACCATGCCCGTTCGCCCCGATCAGCGCGACCCGTGGCGCGTTAACAGGGGGCCCTTCCTCTACACCAGGCGTTAACAAGGTGCCCTTCCTTTCCCTCAGGCGGCGGTGAGGGTTGCGCGGACGCCGTGGCGGGTGAGGTCGGTGAGCCAGGCCGTCACGTCGGCGCGTACCTGTTCGTCGGCGGCCACCTCGGCCGGCACGATCTCGTCGAGGGCGAGCACCGCGTCGACGGCCCCGGCCGGGGTCTGCGGCGCGTCGGCGAGGGCGGCCCGGATCCGGTCCGCGAGCGGGTCGTCCAGCGGCAGCGTACGGCCGTCGTCGGCGGTGCCCTGGGCGAACCGGATCCAGGCAGCGAGCACCAGTGTTGCCCAACGTGCCGACCGGCCCCCGGCCCGCAGGTCGGCGATGGTGTGCAGGATCCGCTGCGGCAACTTCTGCGAGCCGTCCATCGCTACCTGAAGGGTGCGGTGCCGGATCGCCGGGTTGCCGAAGCGGGCCAGCACCTGCTCGCCGTAGTCGACCACGTCGACGCCCTCGGGCGGGGTGAAGCTGGCGGCCACGTCCTCGGCGATGAGCCGACGCAGCACGGTGTCCAGGTGCGGCAGCGCGAGCGCGTCGGCGATCGTCTCGCAGCCGGCCAGTGCGCCGAGGTACGCGGCGGCCGAGTGCACCCCGTTGAGCGTGCGCAGCTTCAGCCGCTCCCACGGCCCGGCGTCGGCGCAGAGCACCGCGCCGGCCCGGTCCCAGGCGGGCCGTCCGCCGGGGAAGTCGTCCTCGATGACCCACTGGGTGTACGGCTCGGCCGCCACCGCCGCGAGGTCCTCGACACCGAGCGCCAGTCGGGCCGCCGCGAGGGTCTCCGCCGTGCTGGCTGGGACGATCCGGTCCACCATCGTGCCCGGGAACCCGACCTGCGCGCCGACCCAGTCGACGGCCGGTTGCGGTGCCTGTGCGTACGCCAGGGCATGGTTGACCAGGCCGCGCAGCCGGCGGCCGTTGGCGGGCAGGTTGTCGCAGCTGACCAGGGCGATCGGCCCGGCGTCGGCGGCGGCCCGGGCCAGCAGCCCGCGCACCAGCATCCCGGGCACGGTGGCCGGCGGCCGGTCGGTGGTCAGGTCGGCCACCAGCGCCGGGTCCGGGCGCAGGGTCCCGCCGGCCGGATCGAGTTGGTACGCCTTCTCGGTCACCGTCAGCGTGACGACCCGGATCGTCGGGTCGGCCAGCAGCGCCACCACCGCCTGCGGGTCGGCGGCGGCCAGCCGCACCCCGGCCAGCGCCCCGATCACCCGGGTGTGCTGGTCGGCGGCCGACAGCGTGCTGACGCTGAACAGGTTGTCCTGTGCGGTCAGCACCCGCACCAGTTCGGTGTTGCGCGGTGCCACCCCGACGATGCCCCAGTCACCACCGGCCAGGGCCATCGCCTGTTCGGTGTAGACCGCCTGGTGGGCCCGGTGGAACGCGCCGAGCCCCAGGTGCAGTACCCCGGCCGGCACGGTGCCGGGCCGCACTAGGGGACGCGCGTCGGCCGGCAGCCGGCGTAGCGCCCCCAGGTCGAGTCGGGACGCGCCCACGGTCACCGCCACGTCGGGCCGTCCGGGAAGCGGAAGGTGGCGATCGACTCCGGGTGCATGGTGGCGCTGTAGCCGGGTGCGGTCGGCAGCAGGTACCGCCCGTCGCGGGTGCGTACCGGGTCGACGAAGTGTTCGTGCAGGTGGTCGACGTACTCGACCATCCGCCCGTCCAGGCTGGTGCCCACCCGCAGGTAGTCGAAGATCGCCAGGTGCTGGACGTACTCGCAGAGGCCGACGCCGCCCGCGTGCGGGCAGATCGGCACCCCGAACTTCGCGGCCAGCAGGATCTCGGCGAGGACCTCGTTGACCCCGGCGACCCGGCAGGCGTCGATCTGCATCACACCGATCGCCTCGGCCTGCAACAACTGCTTGAAGATGACCTTGTTGGCGGCCACCTCACCGGTGGCCACCCGGCACCGTCCGCCGGTAAGTTCGGTGACCGCACGGGCGATGCGGGCGTGGCCGAGGATGTCGTCGGCGTGGGTCGGCTCCTCGATCCAGTACGGGTCCACCTCCGCCAGGGCGGCCATGTTGGTGATCGCCTCGTCGACGTCCCACACCTGGTTGGCATCCATCATCAGCAGCGCGTCCGGGCCGATCTCCGACCGGATGATCCGGGCCCGCCGCAGGTCGTCGGCGGGCGGTCCGCCGACCTTCATCTTCATCGCCCGCCACCCGGCCGCGTACGCCTCCCGGGTCAGGGCTCGCACCTTGTCGTCCGGGTAGCCGAGCCAGCCGACCGAGGTGGTGTACGACGGGAAGCCGTCGCGCTCCAGCACGGCCAGCCGATCGCCGAGCCCGTCACGGCCCTTGTCCAGGATGGCGGCGGCCTCGTCGGCGGTGAGTGCGTCGGTGATGTGTTTGAAGTCCACGTTGGCCACCAGTTCGTCGGTGGGCAACTCCGCCAGGTAGCGCCACATGGGCTTGTCGGCGAGTTTGGCGCGCAGGTCCCACACCGCGTTGACCAGCGCCCCGGTGGCCATGTGGATGACCCCCTTCTCCGGGCCCAGCCAGCGCAGCTGCACGTCGGCGACGAGGGAGCGCCAGAAGGCCACCGGCTCGGCGGTGATCTCCTCCACGCTGCGTCCCCGCACGTGGTGGGCCAGGGCGTCGACGGCCGCGCAGGTGATCTCGTTACCGCGGCCGTTGGTGAAGGTGAACCCGGCGCCGGTGGGCCCGCCGTCGGTGCTCAGCTCGACGTAGGTGGCCGAGTAGTCACCCCGGTTGATCGCGTCGGAGCCGTCGCCGCTGGCGGCGGTGGGAAACCGCACGTCGTGCACGGTGACGTCGGTGATGGTGGTCATGACTGAGCTGTCCTTTCGTTCGCGACTGCGGTGCTCCGCTGCGCTGCGCTCCTCGCGCTCACCTGAAGCTGTCCTTTCGTTCGCGACTGCGGTGCTCCGCTGCGCTGCGCTCCTCGCGCTCACCGGAACTTGAAGACCCGCTTGGGCAGCCGGTACGCCAGGTCGACGATGGTCTCGGCGGCTTCGTCCATGGGCAGCCGGTGCTCGGCGACGAGCCGGGCCAGGAAGCCCGCGTCGATGCGGCGGGCCACGTCGTGGCGCACCGGGATGGAGCAGAACGCGCGGGTGTCGTCGACGAACCCGGCGGTGTTGTAGAACCCGGCGGTCTCGGTGACGGTTTCCCGGAACCGGCGCAGCACCTCGGGGGAGTCCAGGAACCACCAGGGCGCACCGAGCAGCAGGGCGGCGTACCCGCCCGCGAGGGGAGCCAGTTCCCGGGTGAAGGTGTCCTCGTCGAGGGTGTAGAGCACCACCCGTAGCCGGGGATCGTTGCCGTACGCGTCCAGCAGCGGGGCGAGCGCGTGCACGTACTCGGTGACCTGCGGGATGTCGCCGCCGACATCGCGGCCGTGCCGCGCGTACAGCCACCGGTTGTGGTTGCGTACCGCGCCGGGGTGCAGCTGCATGACCAGCCCGTCGTCGAGCGACATCCGGGCGAACTCCAGCAGCATGTGGCCCTGGAACGCCTCGGTGTCGCCCGGCTCGGCCCGGCCCCGGCGGGCCCGGTCGAACAGCGCCGCCGCGCCCGCTCCGAGGTCGAGGGTGCGGGCGGTGCGGTGACCGTGGTCCGACGAGGTGGCGCCGGCGTCGATGAACGCCGCCCGGCGGGCCCGCAGCGCGGCCAGATAGCCGGCGTACGTGCCGGTGTCCTCGCCGGTGATCTCGCCGAGCCGGTCGACGTTGGCCGACCAGTCCTCGAAGTCTAGGTCGACCACGTTGTCGGGGCGGAAGGTGGTGACCACCCGACCGCCCGGCCCACCCCAACCGTCGGCGGCCAGCTTCGCGTGCCGACCCAGGTCGTCCAGCGGCGACTCGGTGGTGGCGAGCACCTCGATGTTGAACCGTTCGAACAGCGCCCGGGGCCGGAAGTCCGGCTCGGCGAGTTTGGCGGCCAGGGCGTCGTACACCTCGTCGGCGGTGCGCGGCGAGAACCGGGTGTCGACGTCGAAGACCTCGGTGAAGGTCTGCTCCAGCCACAGCCGTGACGGGGTGCCCCGGAACAGGTGCCAGTGTTCGGCGAAGCGACGCCAGATCCGTCGCCCGTCGGTCTCCACCGGGGTCCCGTCGCGGCTGGGCACGCCCAGCTCGGACGGGGGTACGCCCTGGCTGAGCAGCATCCGGGTCAGGTAGTGGTCGGGCACGATGAGCAGCTGCGCCGGGTCACCGAACGGCTGGTCCTCGGCCAGCAGTGCCGGATCGACGTGCCCGTGCGGGGAGATGATGGGCAACCGCGCCACCAGCGCGTACAACTCCCGGGCCAGTGCGCGTTGGCCAGGGTCGGCGGGGAGGAGCAGGTCTGGTCGGGTCGAGGTGGGCACGGGGTGCGGCTCCTGGGGTAGAGGTCAGTCGAGGGTGAGCAGGTCGGCGACGCGTACCGGGGCGCCGGTGTCGAAGGACCGGTTGGCGGCCAACCCGGTGAGCAGGGCCAGTGCGCCGTCCCGGGCGCTGGCCGCACGGTGCAGCGGATCGGTCGCCCCGCCGAAGAGGACCTGGGTCATCCGGGCGTCCGCGCCGCCGTGCCCGTGCCGGGTGTACCCGTCGACCTCGATGCGTTGGGGTGGGGACCAGAACGGGCGCAGGGTCAGCGTGGCCGAACCGCCCTCGGCGGCGGCCTGGTCGCCGTGCAGCGCGGCGCCCTTGAGCGCGCCGGCCGCGGCGGGGCTGACATAATCGCTCTCGGTGACCTCCAGTTCGAGGCGACCCCGGCTGCCGTTGACCATCACCCGGTAGCCCTCCCAGGGTGCGTACGCGGTGAGGTGGTAGGTCATGGTCGCGCCGGTGGAGTAGGTGGCCAGCACCGCCATGTCGTCCTCGATGCTCACCCCCGGGGCGAAGACGTTGCGGTCACGGTGGTAGCCGTCGGCGGCCTCGGCGTCGAGGTACAGCTCGCGGAGCCGGGGGTGCTCGGCCAGGTGCAACGCGAACGGGTCGTCACCGGCAGCGGGGGAGCCGTGCGCCCGGTCGTAGTCACGGGCGTAGCCGTGCCGGCGTCCGTTCTCGCCGTAGAAGAACAGCCGTCCGGCCGCGTACACCTGCACCGGTGTGGCGGAAAGCCACCAGTTGACCAGGTCGAAGTGGTGGCTGGCCTTGTGCACCATCAACCCGCCGGAGCTGGCCTTGTCGCGGTGCCAGCGGCGGAAGTAGTCGGCACCGTGGCGTACGTCGAGCAGCCACTCGAAGTGCACCGAGCCGATCTCGCCGACCGCGCCGTCGGCGAGCAGCCGACGCAACTGCTCGTGCAAGGGGTTGTAGCGGTAGTTGAAGGCCACGGTGACCCGCCGGCCGGTGCGGCGTACCGCGTCGAGGATGCGTTGGCAGCGCGGCGCGTCGGTGGTCATCGGCTTCTCGGTGACCACGTCGCAGCCGGCCTCCAGGGCGGCCACCACGTACTCGTCGTGGGTGACGTCCACCGAGGTGACCAGGACGACGTCGACCCGCTCCTTGGCCAGCATCGCGGTGAAGTCACCGGCGTGGTACGTGGGCACCCGCGGATGGCCGAGGTCGGCGAGCCACCGGTTGTGCGCGTCCATCCGGGCCTGGTTGACGTCGGCGAAGGCGACCAGCTCGGTGGTGTCGGCGTGGTCGTGGACCAGCGCGCGGACGAACATCTCGGCGCGGGCGCCGGTGCCGACCACGGCGTACCGAGCCCGCCTGCCGGATTGCGGAGACACGAACTGATCCTCCTCGATCTCTCTGCAAACCTTTGCAGTGAAGTAATCATGCTCGATCCCTCGACGTCAACGGTGCACCGGCAATCGACGGCTTTTGCGGTAATTGATGGGTATTAGGAGGCGGCGCCGAAACGCATCTGTAATCATCGGCCGTTGACACTGGAGCAACCGTTTGCATTAATTGGCGGCACCCGTGACCGCCGACACATCGACGAAGGGGGCCGCAGTGCCAGTCACGATCCGGGACGTCGCACGGGCCTCCGGTGTGCACATCTCCACCGTCTCCCGCACCTTCTCCGCGCCCCACCTGGTCAACCCGGAGACGCGGGTACGCGTGCTGGCCTGCGCCGAGGACCTGGGCTACCGGCCCAACCGGGCCGCCCGCGCCCTCATCACCGGCCGTACGCACAACATCGGGCTGATCATCGCCGACATCGCGAACCCGTTCTTCCCGCCCCTGATCAAGGCGGCGGAGAGCCAGGCCCGGCACCGCGACTACCACGTCTTCGTGGCCGACACCAATGAGGACGCCGCCGCCGAGGAGGAACTGGTACACGCGCTGGCCAAGCAGGTCGACGGGGTGCTGCTGTGCAGCCCGCGAATGAGCAACAGCCTGATCGAGCAGCTCAGCCGGGAGGTTCCGCTGGTGGTGGTCAACCGCCAGTTGGCCGGTCTGCCGTGCGTGCTGATGGACGTCGGTCAGGGCGCCCGGTCGGCCATCGAGCACCTGGCCGGCCTGGGGCACCGGGAGATCGCCCTGCTCGGTGGACCGCGCGGTTCCTGGACCAGCCGGGAGATCCGGCGGGCCGCCGGTGCGGCGGCCCGGACGGCCGGCGCGGAGTTGACCGTGCTCGGCCCCAACCCGCCGACCGAGCACGGCGGCTTGGCCCAGGCGGAGCAGGTCCGCCGGGCCGGGGTGAGCGCCGTGCTCGCCTACAACGACCTGATGGCGATCGGCCTCCTGGAGGGGCTCGACGCACTCGGGGTGGCGGTGCCGCAGGAGGTGAGTGTCGTCGGCGTCGATGACATCTCACTGAGCCGGCTCACCCGCCCCAAACTGACGACGGTGGCCACCCCGACCGCGGCCGCCGGCCGGACGGCCGTCGACATGTTGCTGCAACAGGACACCGATCTCCCGCGTACCGGGCGGGCCGGCGGTGCAGCGGTGGCAGTCGGCGTCCGTCGTACCACCGCACAGGTAATGCTCCAGACCGAGTTGGTCATCCGCGACTCCACCGGACCGGGCCCCTACGCCGGCCGGGAGCGTCCCGGTGCCACTGCCGCAGGCCCGGGCCCGCATCGCCGTGCGGACCCGGGCGGCCCGAGAGTGGCCGCCGGTGACGTCGTCGCCTCCTAACGCCAAGGAGTGAGCGCACATGCACCCCGCAACGCACCCCACCAGCGCGCCCGACGGGCGCACCTACCGTACCCCTCTGCTACGCCGCCGGTTGCTGCGCGGCCTGCTCGCCGCAGTGGTGGCCCTGCCGCTGGTCAGCGCCGCCGCGGCCTGCGGCGACGACGCCGCATCCGACGGCAAGACCAAGATCTCCATCTTCTGGTGGGGCGGTGACGCCCGCAACCAGCTGACCGTGCAGGCGCTGGATCTCTACACCAAGAAGAACCCGGACGTCGTCTTCGAGACCACCTGGCAGGCCAACCAGGGCTACTTCGACAAGCTGGCCACCCTCACCGCCGGCGGCAACCCGCCGGACATCTTCCAGATCGACGACAACTACCTGACCGAGTACGCGGCCCGTAACGCGACCCTGGACCTGAAGAAGTACCAGGACTCGGGCGATCTCGACACCACCAAGTTCCCGCCCAGCCTGCTCCAGTACGGCGTGGTCGACGGCAAACTGGCCGGCCTGGCGGCCGGCGAGAACACCCAGGGCCTGGTCTACAACAAGACGCTGCTGACCAAGAACGGGCTGCCCGAGCCGACCACCGGAATGAGCTGGGAGGAGCACATCGCCTGGGCCGAGCAGGTCAGCAAGAAGACCGGCGTCCCCGGCACCCAGGACCCGAGCGCCGACTACAAGGCGTTCTGGGTGTGGCTGCGCCAGCAGGGCAAGGACCTCTACTCCGGCAGCGACCTGGGCTTCACCGCCGAGGACGTGACCAAGTGGTTCGAGCTGTGGAAGGGCGCCCGGGATTCCGGCGCCACCCCGACCCCCGACGTCATCCACGAGGGCAACGCCACCGACATCACCAAGCAGCTCGTGGTCACCGGCAAGTCGGCCACCTCCTGGGTCTGGGTCAACCAGATGCCGGAGCTGAAGAAGAACACCGCCGACGAGTTGGGCGTCATCGCCTACCCCGGTGACCCCAGCGCCCAGTGGGCCCGCGCCTCGATGTACTGGTCGGTCTTCCGGGGCAGCAAGAACGCCGACATCGCGGTCGACGTGATCAACTTCCTGGTCAACGACCAGGAGGCGGTCAAGTTGCTCGGCACTGACCGGGGTCTGCCGTCCAACCTGGACCTGCGCCGGGTGGTCAGCGACGACACCACCGACCCGGCGATGAAGCAGTCCATCGAGGTGGAGACCAAGCTGGCCGAGACCTTCGGCGAGGCGCCGCAGGTGCCGATCAAGGGCCACAGCAAGGTACGCGCCGAGCTGACCAAGGCCGCCGAGAACGCGCAGTACGGCCGGGCCACCCCCGCCGAGGCCGCCGCCCAGTTCGTCGCGGCCTGCAAAGCGGCAATCGCCTCCTGACCGCACCGCGCCACCCGGAGAGGAGCAGTTCGTGGCCCTGACCACGGCGCCCGACCCGACCCGCCGCGGCACCGGATCCGTCCGACCCCCCGCCCCTCGGCGCGGGACCGGACGGATCCGGCACGGAGAAGGTCTGGCCGGCTACGTCTTCCTGTCGCCCTGGCTCATCGGTCTGATGGGCATCACGGCGCTACCCATGCTGTTGTCGCTGTACCTCAGTTTCACCAACTACGACATCCTCACCCCGTGGTCCGAGGTGGAATGGGTCGGGCTGGCCAACTACGAACGGATGTTCACCGCCGACCCGTCGTGGTGGCACTCGGTCCGGGTCACGCTGCGCTTCGCGCTGATCGCCGTACCGCTGAAACTGGCCGCGGCGCTCGGGGTGGCCCTGCTGCTCAACCGGGCCTGGCGCGGAGTCGGGCTGTTCCGTGGTCTGTTCTACCTGCCGTCGCTGCTCGGCGGCAGCGTGGCGCTGGCCATCGTCTGGGTGAACATGTTCAACCGCGAGGGGGCGTTCAACTCCTTCCTCGCCCTGTTCGGCATCGAGGGCAAGCCCTGGGTCAACGACCCGGACTGGGCCCTGGAGACGCTGATGGTGCTGGCCATCTGGCAGTTCGGCGCGCCGATGGTGATCTTCCTGGCCGGGCTCAAGCAGGTGCCGACCGAGCTGTACGAGGCCGCTGCGGTGGACGGGGCCAGCAAGTTCCGGCAGTTCGTCAGCGTGACCCTGCCGATGCTCTCCCCGGTGATCTTCTTCAACCTGGTGCTGGAGACCATCAACGGCTTCCAGGGCTTCACCGCCGCCTTCGTGCTCAGCAACGGCACGGGCGGCCCGATCGACTCGACCCTGATGTACACGTTGAACCTGTACATCGCCGGTTTCACCGATCTGGAGATGGGCTACGCCTCGGCGATGGCCTGGGTCTTCCTGATCGCCATCGCGCTCATCACGGTCGTCTTCTTCAGCACCGGCCGGTTCTGGGTGCACTACTCCGACGGGGAGGACCGCTGATGGTGGCGAACACCGTGGCCCCGCCCGTGGCGGCCCGCCCGCAGCGCTCGCGCAGCCGATCCTGGCTGCGGTTGATCATCCTGCTGGCCATCGTGGCGGTCGTGCTGTACCCGCTGATCTGGATGATCGGCACCTCGGTCAAGTCGCAGCAGGAGATCGTCAGCAACATCGGTCTGCTGCCCGAGCGCTTCACGCCGGGCAACTACACCGACGGGTGGAGCAACTTCGACGTCAGCTTCGGCCGGTTCTTCCTCAACAGCGCCATGGTCAGCCTGCTGACCGTCGTCGGCAACGCGGTGAGCTGCCTGCTGGCCGCGTACGCCTTCGCGCGGTTGAAGTTCCGGCTGCGCCGGCTGTGGTTCGCTGTCATGATCGGCACCCTGCTGCTGCCGGCGCACGTGCTGATCGTGCCGCAGTACATCCTGTTCCGCACCCTCGGCCTGGTCGGCGGCGACTGGCCCTACCTACCCCTGCTGATCCCGCAGTTCCTGGCCACCGAGGCATTCTTCGTCTTCCTGATGGTGCAGTTCATGCGGGGCATCCCACGCGAGTTGGACGAGGCGGCCCGGATCGACGGCGCGGGCGCGTTCGGCATCTTCCGGCACGTCATCCTGCCGCTGAGCCGGCCCGCGCTGGTCACCACGGCGATCTTCTCGTTCATCTGGACCTGGAACGAGTTCTTCCGGCAACTCGTCTTCCTGTCCGAGTTGAGCGACTACACCGTGCCGGTGGCGTTGACGCTGTTCATCGACTCGACCAGCCAGAGTGCGATCGGCCCGATGTTCGCCATGGCGGTGCTGTCCCTGCTGCCGGTCTTCCTGTTCTTCGTCGCCTTCCAACGGATGCTCGTCGAAGGGATCAACACCAGTGGAATCAAGGGCTGAGCAGCCGCCGGGCCGCGACTGGCGGGACACCGTACGCGACGGCGCCGACCTGGCGCTGGTGGGCATCCTGACCGTGCTCGCCTCGGCACCGGTGCTGACCGCCGGCGCTGCGGTCGGCACCGCCAGCGCGGCCGTGCACGACTGGCTGAGCACCGGCAGTTGGCCCACCGCGCGGCGGACCCTGTCCCGGTTCGCCCGGGGACTGCTGCCCGGTCTGCCGGTCACCCTGCTCGGCCTCGGCGGTGTCGGGCTGCTCGCCACCAACCTGGTGGTGGTGGCCACCGGCCGGGTGCCGGGCGCAGCGGTGGGGTTGGCCGTCACCACCGTGGTGGCGACCGCCCTGCTCGGGTACGCCGCCGCGATCGTGGTCGAGGTGGGGCGTACCGGCGGCATCGGGTGGCGGTCGGCGGCCTCCCAGGCCGCCCGCGCCTGCCTCGACCACCCCGCGACCTGCGCCGCGCTGGCCGGCACCAGCCTCGTCGCCGTGCTGCTCGCGGTGCTGGTCACCCCGGTCGCGGTACCGATCCTCGCCGGGTACACGCTGGCCGCCGTGCACGCGGTCGCCCGCCGTCGGGCCCTCACCCGCACGGAGCTGTCGTGAACGAGACGAACTCCCGGGCGGAGTTGTCGTCGCACCGGCCGAGCGATCGGGCCGACGTCGTCGGGTCGGCCACCGACGCGCACCTGCTGGTCGACGGTACGCCGGTCGCCCGTTACGTCCTCGCCCCCGACCTGGACGCCAAGCACGGCCTGCGGCCCTATCTGCACCCGGTGCGTACGTTGGCCGGCACCCCGGTCACCGACGCGCTGCCCGCCGACCACGTCTGGCATCTCGGCGCCTCCCTGGCGGTGCAGGACGTCAACGGCACCAACCTCTGGGGCGGGCGTACCTACGTGCGCGACCTCGGCTACACCTGGCGCGCCGATCACGGCCGGATCGTGCACACCGGATGGGAACACCGCTCGCCCGGTCGACTCGACCACCGCCTGCACTGGTGCGACCCGACCGGCGCGGTCCTGCTCACCGAGCGGCGCACCCTTACCGCCTCGCCGGTGTCCGGCCAGGGTGGGGTCTGGCGGCTGGAGGTGAGCAGCACCCTCACCGCCCCCGTCGACCGGGACGTCGTGCTGGGCAGCCCGGCTACCAACGGTCGTCCCGGTGGGGCTGGTTACGGCGGGTTCTTCTGGCGGGCGGTGGCCGCCGAGCCACCCGAGGTGTTCACCGCTGCGCGCCATGGCGAAGAGGCGGTCAACGGGTGTGCCGAGCCGTGGGTGGCGATGGCCGGCAGGGCGCCGGAAGGTGGGGCGTACACCCTGGTCTTCAGCGGTCTCGGTCCGGGTGACCGATGGTTCGTCCGGAGCACCATGTACCCCGGGGTGTGCGTCGCCTTCGCCTTCGAGCAGACCGCGACCATCCCGGCCGGCAGCAGCCGGCACAACGACTACCGGATTCTTGTCGCCGACGGCACCCTCACCCCGCCCGACGTCGAGCGGTGGCAGTCGACGTAGTCGGCTGTGGTCAACCGGCGCCCAGGCAGACGAACGCGGCCGCCGTGGCCGAGGCGGTGCGGTCGCCGCCGGCCACGAAGGCCCGCTGGGCGTCGGCGAGGGCCTGCGCCGGGCCGGCACCGGAGTGCATCCGGCGGTGCAGGTCCAGCATCAGCTCGGTGGTGGGTTCCGCCGGCACCGGCAGCACGGTGGCGACCAGACATCGGGTGCCCAGGGCCAGCAGCACGGCCGCGAAACCCATGATCTCGTCGCCGGGGCGTACTCCGGTCAGCCCCGATTCGCAGGCGGAGAGCACCACGCAGCCGGGCGGACGGGCGATGCGTTCCCACTCGTAGGCGAACAGCGGCCCGTCGGCCAACTCCAGCGTGGAGAACTGGGGATTGTCCGCGCGGAACATGCCGTGCGCGGCGATGTGCACCATCGTGGCACCGTCCAGCGCGGTGGTCAGCGCGTCGGCGGTGGCCTCCGCTCCGGTGAGCAGCCGGGCTGTCGGCAGCACCTGGGCGAGCCGGCGCACCTCGACCGCGCCGGCGGGCAGCCGCGGCCCACTGGCCAGCACCGGCGTACCGGTCCATCCGCGCTGCTGCTCGGCCCCGAGCCAGGCGGTGGCCGACGGGGCGACGGTCACCGCCCGCCCCGCGCAGGTGGGCAGGCCGGCCCAGGCGACCGCGTGCAGGGCGCCGACCGGCACGATCACCAACGGCCGGTCGGCCAGGCGCCGCCGTAGCGGGTCGAACAGTTGACGGTCCAGCGCCGCCGCGGCGTGCTCGGCGCCGGCCCGGGCCGCGGTCGAATCGCCGGTGACGATCAGCCGGCGCAGCCCGAACCGGTGCCAGCGGGCCAGTCGCGTCGCTTCGGCCAGGGGACCGAGGTCGTGCAGGCCGACCCGGCCGTCGCGGACCAGCACCGCCCCGAGCCGGTCGCCGTGCGCGAACAGCTCGACGAGCACCCGGGAGCCGAGCCGCTCGGCCAGGGGGCCCACGCGGGGTGGGGCCGGCGCCGTCGTCGCGCCGGCCACCCGCCGGGCCAGGTCGCGGATGCGGTGTTCCAGTCGGGCCTGCCGGCCCCGCAGGGCGCGCACCGGCCGACCGGTCAGTACCGCGTCTTCCAGCAGACCACTGACGAGCCTGAGTTCGGCCAGTGCCGCGACGAGGTCGGCGTCGTCGGGTGGTAACGCCGGCCGGGTCCGTAGCGTGTTGGCGCGCCACCGCTCGGCCCAGGCCAGCACCCTTGCCGGTTTGCCGGCCCGGACGGCGATGTCCAGTCCCTCCGTCGCCAGTTCCTGCCCGTACGCCCCGCTGTTGGCCCGCAGTTCGGTGGCGCCGAGCGAGGTCCGGTGCCGGTCGAGGACGGCCAGCCCTCTCCGCAGGGCGCGGGCGGCGGCTGCTTCGTCGCCACGCAGCCGACGCAACAGCGCCTGGGCGTACCAGCCCTGGGCGCGCCGGGGAGCGGTGCCTCGGCCCCGTGTGCGGGCGGCCGTGGCGAACAGGTCTGCGGCGCGGTCGGCGCGACCCAGCGCGGCCGCCAGCAGGCCGGCGTCGATGCGGGTGAGCAGCGCAGGATCCGGCCAGCCGGTGGCGTCGAGTTGATCGGCGGTACGCACCATCGCGGTGAACAGGGTGGCGGTGCGGGTCCCGCGCCGGAACTCGGCGCGCAGTTCGACGTGCCGGGCGAAGGTGGCCCAGGTGCGGCGACCCTGCCGCCGGAACCGGGTCCGCGCTGCGGCGGCGGCCTCGGTCGCGGTGTCCAGGTCACCGGCGAGCAGGGCGGCCCGCGCCTGGGCCAGCAGCGCCTCGGCGAGGTCGGACGCCATGCCACGACGGCGCAGTTCCCGGATCGCCGCGGCGGCGACCTCGGTGGCCTCGTCGACCAGCGGCACCGAGAGCAGCAGTTCGAAACGGTCCAGCAGCAACGCCGGTCGGGGCACGGCGAGGCGCTGGTACTCCTCACCGACGGCGGCGAAGCGGTGCAGGGCGCCCGCGATGTCGCCGCGCCGACCGGCCGCGATCCCGCCGTTCCAGCGCGCGTCGGCGGCGGCGAGGTCCAGCCCGAGTTCACCGAAGATCGCCGCCGCTCGGGTGAGGTCGTCGACGTCGCCGGCGGCGCCACGGTGGGCCTTGAGCAACCCCCGGTTGTTGCGGGCCCGGGCCTCCAGCAGCAGGTCGCCCTCGCGCTGGGCGATGTCGATGGCGAGGCCGTAGTCGCGGACCGCCTCGTCGTACCGGCCTCGGTAGTGCAGCACCACCCCGCGCTGCATCCGGGCGCGCCCGGCGTCGGCGCCGGTGAGTTCCGGCAGTGCGGCGGTCACCGCCCGCAGTGCCGCGGCGGTGCGGCCGATGTTGGCCAGGACGTAGCCGAGACTCATCCGGGCCAACGCCCGGGTCCGGGCCGTGTCGGCGGTCCGTACCGCCCGGCGCAGGTGGCGCAGTGCGCCGGAGAAGTCGTTGAGTTCCCGCAGCGCCAGGCCGATGGCCCGCTCCGCAGTGGAGCGCTCGTCGTTCGCGGCGTGTCTGGTGGTGAGTACCCGTTGGGCGATCGTGATCGCCTCACGTGGACGGCGCTGGACGGTGTCGAGCGCCAGCGCAGCGGTGCCGGCACCGGCAGCGGTGCTGTCGGGCATGAGTGCAGGGTCCACCAGTTATCGTGGGCCGTCAATGTCAGCAAATGGTCTCACGGGCGAGGTCGGGATGCGGTCACCCGGCCGGGCCATTGACATGTGCCGATTGATTGGAAGAATCGGTAAGGCCCGCGGAATTCGCCCCGCCGGCCACCCGTGGCCTGCCGCTTCCCGGGCCCTCTGGGAGGACCCTTGCTTCCTGACCACTCCTTACCAGGCGGTACCGGCCGGCTGTCCCGACGGCGGCTGCTGGCCGCGTCCGCGCTGGCCGCAGCGGTCACGCCACTGGGTGCCGGGTCGAGTCCGGCCGCGGCGACCGGCAACCGGGACGCAGACGACGTGGCATACCAACTCGCATTCGCCCAAATGGTGAATGCGGATCGCAACGTACGGCGGCACACCGTTGCCGGTCGGGAAATCCTCTACCGTCCCCGGCAACTGCTCGCCGCCACCGCCGACGTCGGGCGGGTCGTGGCCTGGCTGAGGGACGGCGGGAATCCGGTGACCACCGGTGGGAGCTTCGCCGGCGTCACCCGGCTGCTGTTCGCCGGGGAGACCGACATCCCCCTGATCGTGGCGAAGCTGCGCGACCCCCGACAGTGGGGCGGTCAGCCGGTCCCGCTGGTCCAACCGCACCACGTGCTGCTCGGCCTGGGCAACATCATGGGCAACCCGGGCGGGCCGCCCCGGGCGATCGCCGCACTGCCACCGCCGGATCCGACCCGGCTCGGCGAGGGTGCGGGGGTGACCGTCGGAATCTGCGACACCGGCATCTGGCGGTACGCCGGCCAGCAGCACCCGCACTGGCTCGGCGGCGCCTACCTGCCCGAGCCCGACGACGAGGACCCGCTCTACGTGCACACCGACGTGCTCGCCCCGCAGGGCGGTCACGGTACGTTCGTGGCCGGAGTGGTGCGCCAGGCGGCACCCGGCGTACGGGTCGATCCCGAGACGGCCCTGGATCCGGTCGGCATCGGCGACGAGTCGACGGTGGTGGCCGCCATGAGCCGGCTGGCGGGTGAGGTCAGCGTGATCAACCTTTCCCTGGGTGGCTTCACCCTCGATGACCAGCCCTCGTTGCCGCTGGCCCATGCCGTGGCCGCGTTGCCGCCGACGACTGCTGTGGTGGCGGCGGCAGGCAACGCCGGCATCGGCCGGCCGCTGTGGCCGGCCGCGCTGGAGCGGGTCGTGGCGGTCGCGGCGCTCAGCGTGGGCCCGTCGGGTCCGGTGCCGGCCGGCTACAGCGGATTCGGACCGTGGGTCGACGCCTGCGCCCTCGGCCAGCGCGACAGCACCTACGTCGAGGGCACGCTGCCGTTGCCCGGACGACCGAGCCGGGTGTTCCAGCGCTACGCCACCTGGGCCGGCACGTCGTTCGCCACCGCACACGTCAGCGGTCGCCTGGCCGCCCTGATGACCGCCGGTGGCCTGAGCGCCGACGCGGCCCGGCTGACGCTGCTCGCGGCGCCCCGCTGGCACCCCGACTACGGCGTGTTGGTCGGGTGAGCGCCGTTACTGCCGGTGCGGCGGTGCCGTGGTGACCGGCCGTAGCGCGAGTGACCTGGTCGCCGCCGCGGCAAACGGGGACGAGTCGGCGTGGGCCGAACTGGTCCGCCGCTATACCCCGCTGGTGTACTCGGTGATCCGCTCCCACGACCTGACCGCTGCCGACGCCGCCGATGTCAACCAGACCGTGTGGCTGCGTCTGGTGGAGCGCCTCGACCAGGTACGCGAACCGGAGGCGTTGGCCGGCTGGCTGTCCGTCACCACACGGCGTGAGTGTTACCGGATGTCCCGCCTCGGCCGGCGTACCCAACCCGTCGACCCGTCCGACGACGCGCTGGAGGCCTACCACGGGACCTGGGCGGACGCCGTGGCACCGGACGAGGACCTGTTACGCGCCGAGCGGGGCCAGGCGCTGCGGGAGGGCTTCGCCCAACTCCCGTCGCGCTGCCAGGAACTGCTCTCGTTGCTGACGGCCGACCCGCCGCTGAGCTACCGGCAGATCGCCGACCGGCTGGGCGTACCGGTCGGCAGCATCGGTCCCACCCAGGCGCGCTGCCTACGTCGGTTGCGTGAGTGTGCGGCCCTCGCCCCGTACGTTGGACTGCATCGGTCCGCCGAGGCGAAGGGGGGTGAGCGTGATGGAGCCGTGGCCGCCGGGCGATGACGATCAGCTGACAGCCGAGCTGGGTACCGCGCTCTGGGACGCCGGGGGAGTGCCCGCCGAGCACCTGGCCGCGGCGCGGGCGGCGTTCACCTGGCGGACGGTGGAGGCCGAGTTGACCCTCGCCGAGCTGACCTTCGACTCGGCCTGTCAGGCGGAACCGGCGGGGCTCACCCGGTCGGCCGGTTCGGTGCGTACCCTGTCCTTCCGACGCGGCCCGGTCCTGCTGGAGATCGAGGTCAGCGCCGCGGGAATCGTCGGGCAACTCTGCCCGACCGACGGTGGCCGGGTCAGTGCCCGGAGCACGAGCGGCACCTACGACGAGACCTCCGTCGACGCGGTGGGACTCTTCTCCCTCGGCGTCCCACCGTCCGGCCCGGTCCAGTTGCACGCCCGGGCC
The DNA here is from genome assembly GCF_040682415.1 of Micromonospora sp. NPDC051196. Taxonomy (NCBI): domain Bacteria; kingdom Bacillati; phylum Actinomycetota; class Actinomycetes; order Micromonosporales; family Micromonosporaceae; genus Micromonospora; species Micromonospora sp. NPDC051196. Next base: position 147,983 of record NZ_JBFBAY010000004.1, on the reverse strand, counting down.
GGCGGGTTCACCGTGGTCACCGACTGGGTCTGCCTGCGCTGACGGCACGAGGGCCGCGGGCCGAACAGGCCCGCGACCCTCGCGCCCCCCAGGGATCAGCGCTGCCCGGCGCTGATCAGATACCGCACACCACCCAGGTCGGCCGACCTGGACCCGTTGGTGTCCGGTCCGAATTGGGTGACGTCCAACGCGATCTCCCGGTAACTGGCCACCTCGGCGGAGAAGAGCAGCGTGAACTGCATCCGTTCGCCGGGGGCCCAGCCGCAGGTTGCCCAGCCTGGCCCGGGCTGACGGGGGTTGCGGCCCGGACGGGCCGCAACCCCCTCGCACTACCGCTTGGCAGCGGTGATCAGGTATTGCACGCCGCCGAGGTCGGTCCGTTCGGCACCGGAGGCGTCCGGTCCGAACTGGGTCACGTTGAACGCGATCTCCCGGTCCGACGCGGTCGTTGCGCTGAACAGCAGCGAGAACTGCACTCGCTCACCGGGGTTGAGCGTCAGGTTGCCCAGGCTGGCCCGGGTCGGCTCGACGATCTCCACCTGGGTCCGGCCGATCGGCCGTACGCCGGTGCCGACCGCGCCACCGGCGCGCCAACGCTCGAACAGGTCCGGGCCGAGGTCGACGACCACCCGGCCGCCGATGCCCTGCAACGGCTCGACCGCGTTGAAGACCACCTCGTTGCGCGACGGTACCCGCAACGAGTTGCCGATGGCGAAGGGCCGCACGGCAGGAGTCGTCTGACCCGCGCCGAGCTGCACCGAGTCGACATTGCGCCACGCGACGTTGTTGTTGTACCGGGTGTTGAGGTTGATGTCCGGACCATCGATGGTCATCGGGTCGGTGGCGGACACCCAGCGGGCCAGCAGGCAGAAGTGGCCCGGCCCGGGTACCCCGGTCCACGGGATGATGACCGTGGTGACCCCCGGGTTCACGGTCACGTAGGCCGCCCCGATCTGGGTCCAGTGGGCTGGCCAGACCGCACCACCACCGGGCGTCGTCCGGTAGACCTGCAGCGTCCCGGTACCCACCCCGGAGCCGTAGGGCCCGGGGTTACGCAGCTTGACGAAGATGTAGTTGGTCACCCCGACGATGGGGTTCTGACTGACGGCACACTCGGTGGGGTTCGGGCAGACCTTGATGTCCGGGCTGGCCCACAACGGATTGAGGTTGTGCGGTTGGACCCCGACATCGGCGGCGACGTCCTTGATGTAGACGTCGGTGGTGCTGGTCAGCGCGGCGGGCGCGGTCGCCTCGAACGGCGCGGCGACCGCGCTGGCGCCCAGCAGGCCGGTCAGCGCCGCAGCGGTCAGCCCGACCATCGCGGCCCGGCGGACCCGTCTTCCTAGACTGCTCATGACAGGGTTTCTCCCATCGACGGAGCGTGCGTCGACAAGCGCGTTGCCGTGCTGTGTCGGCGCCGTGACGTCCTTCAAGAGCCGGTGACCGACCCGGAAATACGTCCCCTCAGATGGTGCGAGAACCGGCGAATCGCCCCCGTTTTCAGTCCGGCAGCGGTCGGCAGGAGGCGCGGACGACCAGTTCGGTGGGGAGCCGGATGTGGATGTCGCGCTCGACGCCGGCGATCAGGTCGACGAGCAGGCGCAGCGCCTCGGCGCCCATCCGCTGTATCGGTTGCATGATCGTGGTCAGCGGCGGGTTGACCAGCGCCGACTCCGGCACGTTGTCGAAGCCGATCACGGACAGATCGTCGGGCACCGACAGGCCCATGCTCCGGGCGACATCGATCGTGGAGATCGCGGACAGGTCGTTACCCGCGAAGACCGCCGTCGGCCGGTCGGGCAGGGCGAGCAGTTCGGCGGCCGTCCCGGCGGCACTTTCGATGCGGAACCCGCCGACCCGGACCAGTCGTTCGTCCACCGTCACACCCGCGTCGGCCATGGCCTGCCGGAAGCCCGCCTCACGCAGTCGCGACGACTCCAGGTCGGCGCGTCCACTGATGTGCCCGATCCGGCGGTGACCGAGCGAGAGCAGGTAGTTGGTCGCCAGGACGGCGCCAGCGAAGTTGTCGGAGTCGACGGTGGGCAGGCCCGAGGGGCCGGTGTGCGGGTCGACGGCGACGACGTGGAAGCCCTGCTTGGTCTCCACCACCGTCGGCGTGACGATCACTGCCCCGTCGATGAGGGTTCCGGACAACCGCGCCAGGGATCGCCGCTCCCAGCCGACGGCCGTGCCGGCGACGTCGCCGCTGGAATAGGCGAGCAACTGGTAGCCGGTGCCGGTCACCCCCGCCGAGGCGCCCTTGAGCAGTTCGGTGGAGAAGGGTTCGAACTCCGCGACCAGGATGCCCAGGACGTTCGTCCGGTGGCTGCGCAGGCTCTGCGCGCCCAGGCTGGCCTCGTAGCCGAGCTGGTGGATGACCTGCTGAACCCGTTCCACGGTCGCCTGTGCCACGCCGTACCTGCCATTTACCACCTTGGATACGGTTGCCACGGAGACGCCGGCCGCGCGGGCCACGTCCGACATGTTGACACGCTGCGGGAACGCCACGCCGACGATGATAGAGGTCGCCCGGGGCGGCGTCAGCGACGTATCGAAAACGTTATCGACACCGATTGACACTCGGTTACACGGCTGTAAAACTCCCCCGCAGGCCGAGCACCGCGACTTACTAGTCGAGGAGACACCGATGGCTATAAAGCGCCGCGTACGTACCGTCCTAGCGCTGTCCATCACCACCGCACTACTTGCCGCCGGATGCAGCGGGGGCGAGTCCGATGAGCCCGCCGAGAGCGAGCTGTACAAGAACCCGGTCACCCTGACCTGGTGGCACAACGCCAGCCAGGACGGGCCTGGAAAGGAGTACTGGCAGAAGGTTGCCAAGGACTTCAACGCACTGCATCCCACGGTCACCATCGAGATCGAGGGCATCGAGACCAACCAGCTCCAGCGCACCCGGCTGCCTGCCGCGCTGCTGAGCAACGACCCGCCAGACATCTTCATGACCTGGGGTGGCGGTGAGATCCGCGAGCAGGTCGAGGCTGACTACCTCAAGGACATCACCGACCAGGCGAAGGATGCGATCGCCAACATCGGCAGCTCCGCCGAGATCTGGGCGGTGAACGGCAGGCAGTACGGTCTGCCGTTCCGGATGGGCATCGAGGGCATCTGGTACAACAAGGACATGTTCCAGCGGGCCGGCATCGCGGCGCCGCCGAGCACGTTCGAGGAGCTCAACGAGGCCGTCACCAAGCTCAAGGCGATCAACGTCGTGCCGATCGCCGTCGGCGCCGGCGACAAGTGGCCGGCCGCGCACTGGTGGTACAACTTCGCGCTGCGGGCCTGCTCCGTCGACACCCTCAAGAAGGCCTCCAAGGACCTGGACTTCGAGGACCCTTGCTTCGTCAAGGCCGGCGAGGACCTGAAGTCCTTCATCGACACCAAGCCGTTCCAGAACAACTTCATCGCCACCCCGGGCCAGCAGGATCCGACCAGCGCCAACGGCTTGCTCGCCAACGGCAAGGCCGCGATGGAGCTGATGGGTGACTGGAACAAGGGCACCTTGGACAACGTCGCCGAGGACAAGGAGGCGTTGAACAAGTTCCTCGGCTGGTTCCCGGTCCCGGCGATCAGTGGTTCGACCGGTGACCCCAAGGCGGCCCTCGGCGGCGGCGACGGATTCTCCTGCGCCAAGAACGCCCCGGCGGAGTGCGTCGAGTTCCTGAAGTACATCGTCAGCCCCGAGGTGCAGAAGGGCTACGCCGAGACCGGCACCGGTCTGCCGGTCGCCAAGGGCTCCGAGGCTGGTGTGACGGACCCGGCGCTGCGCTCCATCCTGGAGGCCACCACCAGCGCGACCTACGTCCAGCTCTGGCTGGACACCGCCTTCGGCAGCACCGTCGGCAACGCGATGAACGACGCGATCGTCGCCATCTTCGCGGGTAACGGCACGCCGCAGCAGGTTGTCGACGCGATGAAGTCGGCCGCCCGCAAGTGAGCTCGATGAACCAGACCCTGAACCCCGCCGGCGGCGTGTCCGCGCCGCCGGCGGGGCTCCGGCCCGCCCGGCGGAAATCCGACCGGGCCGCCGAGACCCGACGCAAGTGGTACGAGATCATCGGGCTCACCACCCCGGCGATCATCGTGTACGTGATGTTCGTCCTGGTGCCGATGGGCTTCGCCTTCTACTACAGCCTGTTCCGCTGGCGTGGAGTCGGACCGCCCACCGAGTACATCGGCTTCGACAACTACGTCATGGCCTTCCAGGACCCGATCTTCCTCGACGCGCTGCGCAACAACGCGCTCATCGTGTTCGGGTCACTGGCCATCCAGGGCCCCGTCGCGCTGGGCGTGGCGTTGCTGCTCAACCGCAAGTTCCGCGGCCGTACGCTGTTCCGCCTGCTGGCCTTCGTGCCGTACGTGTTGGCCGAGGTCACCGTCGGCATCATGTGGAAGCTGATCCTGACCGAGAACGGCACGTTCGACGCGTTGCTGCGCTCGATCGGGTTGGGCGGCGTGGTCCAGGCGTGGCTTGCCGACCTCGATATCGTTATCTGGACTCTGCTGTTCGTCCTAACCTGGAAGTATGTCGGTTTCGCCATCATCCTGCTGCTGGCTGGACTGTCCAACGTGCCGCAGGAGTTGAACGAGGCCGCCGCGATCGACGGGGCGAGCTGGTGGCAGATCCAGCGCCACGTCACGCTGCCGTTGCTGGGTCCGACGATCCGCATCTGGATGTTCCTGTCCATGATCGGCTCGTTGCAGGTCTTCGACGTGATCTGGGTGACCTCGGTGCCGGCGGTACGCTCGCTCGGCGCGTCGGCCACCATGGCGACCTACATGGTGGACAACGGCTTCTTCGCCCGACTGTGGGGCTACGGCAACGCGATCGCGGTGATCCTGTTCGTCATCTCGTTCGTGGCGGCGATCCTGTTCCAGCGCTTCCTGCTCCGCCGCGACATCGAGGGCGCCATCACCAGAAAGGCAAAATGACGTGACGACCGCGAACACCGCACTGTCGCCCGCCAAGCGCCGCCCGGTGTCCTGGGGCAACCCCCTGACCTACGCCTTGGCGCTCGCGGTCGCGGCCGTGTCGATCACGCCGGTGATCTACGTGGTCATCGGCGGTTTCCGTACCACCCCGCAGATCGTCGCGAACCCGGCAGCCCTGCCCGACCCGTGGGTCTTCGACAACTACATCCGGGTGCTGACCGAGAGCAACTTCTGGCGGCAGGCATTCAACAGCGCCGTGGTCTCCTTTGGCACCACCCTCGGCGTGGTGGCGCTCGGGGTCTCCGCCGCGTTCGTGCTCGCCCGGTACACCTTCCGAGGGCGTGAGGTGCTCTACACCTTCTTCACCCTCGGCCTGCTGTTCCCGGCCGGGGCGGCGATTCTGCCGCTGTACCTCATGCTGCGCGACCTCAGCCTGATCAACTCGTACTACGCGGTGATCCTCCCGCAGGTCGCCTTCTCACTGCCGCTGACGATCGTCATCCTGCGACCGTTCCTGTCGGCCATCCCCCGTGAATTGGAGGACGCGGCGGCCATCGACGGCACCGGGCGACTCGGGTTCCTCTGGCGCATCATGCTGCCGCTGTCGCGGCCGGCACTGGTCACCGTCGGGATCCTCGCGTTCGTCACGAGCTGGAACGCCTTCCTCCTGCCACTGCTCGTGCTCGGTGACGCCAACCTGCACACCCTGCCGCTTGGCGTGCAGCAGTTCTCCAGTCAGTACAGCTCCGACACGGCCGGCATCCTCGCCTTCACCTCGCTGGCGATGCTGCCCGCCCTACTCTTCTTCACCTTCGCCGAAAAGCAGATCGTCGGAGGCCTGCAAGGTGCGGTCAAGGGCTGAGCGGCAGCCGCACGAGCACCAGAGATGGAAGGCACAGCATGACTGAGGTCCGTCAAAAGGTGGGCGCGTCGGCGCCGACTCAAACAGGTCCGCGCCATGACCGGCCGGACGGGCGGGACGGGCCGGACGGCGAGTCGCGCGTCCGTGAGCTGCTCGGTCGGATGACGATCGAGGAGAAGATCGCGCAGCTCGTCGGGTTCTGGGAGAAGGAGGACGGCGAGGCGGTCGCCCCGTTGCAGGGCGAGTTCGCCGACGTCGGCAGGTTGGAGACCTTCTCCCGGCACGGACTTGGCCATCTCACCCGCGCGTACGGCACCCGTCCCGTCGACGCCGCCGCCCGCGCCGCCTGGCTGTGGAAGTTCCAGGCGGAGCTGGTCACCGGCACCCGGCTCGGCATTCCGGCGATCGTGCACGAGGAGTGCCTGACCGGGCTGTCGGCCTGGAAGGCGGCCACCTTCCCCACCCCGTTGGCCTGGGGCGCCGCGTTCGATCCCGAGCTCGTCACCGAGATGGGCGCGGCGATCGGGACGGTGATGCGTACGCTCGGCATCCATCAGGGGCTCGCCCCGGTGCTCGACGTGATCCGGGACCCGCGTTGGGGTCGGGTCGACGAGTGCATCGCCGAGGACCCGTACCTGGTCGGCACCCTCGGCACGTCGTACGTGCGCGGCCTGCAATCGGAGGGCGTGCATGCGACGCTGAAGCACTTCGTCGGCTACTCCGCCTCCCGGGCCGGGCGTAACTTCGCCCCGGTGCACGCCGGTCCCCGGGAGATCGCTGACGTGTTGCTCCTGCCGTTCGAGATGGCGGTCCTCGACGGCAACGTGCGCTCGGTCATGCACTCGTACGCCGAGATCGACGGCGTACCGGTCGCCGCCGATCCGACCCTGCTGACCGAGTTGCTGCGCGACCGGTGGGGCTTCGACGGCACCGTGGTGGCCGACTACTACGGCGTGGCGTTCCTGAACCTGCTGCACCACGTCGCGGAGGACCACGCCGAGGCGGCCGTGCAGGCGCTCACCGCCGGTGTCGACATCGAACTGCCGACCGGCGACGCCTACCTGACCCTGATCGAGTCGGTGCGCAGCGGCCGCATCGACGAGGCCCTGATCGACCGGTCGGTGCTGCGGGTGCTGCGCCAGAAGCTCGAACTCGGGCTGCTCGACGCCACCTTCGACGACGAGCCGACCCAGCAGGTCGACCTCGATTCGCCCGCGCATCGGAAGATCGCCCGTCAGTTGGCGGAGAAGTCCGTCGTACTGGTCGCCAACCAGCAGGTGCTGCCGCTGTCGCCGGGCCGTCGGGTGGCGGTCATCGGCCCGAACGCCGACCGGGAGGCCGCGCTGTTCGGGTGCTACTCCTTCCTCAACCATGTGCTCGCCCAGCATCCCGGGGTGGAAACCGGCATCGAGGTGCCCACGGTGCTGGACGCGCTGCGGGTCGAGTTCGGTGCCGAGCACGTCACCTCGGCGTCGGGTTGTGCCGTGGACACCGAGGACCGGTCCGGGTTCGCCGAGGCCGTGGCCACCGCGTCCGCCGCGGACGTGGCCGTACTGGTCGTCGGCGACCACGCCGGCCTGTTCGGCCGTGGCACCGTCGGCGAGGGCTGCGACCGCGACGACCTGGAGTTGCCCGGGGTGCAGCGCGAACTCGTCGAGGCCGTGCTGGACACGGGTACGCCGGTCGTGCTGGTGCTGCTCACCGGGCGGCCGTACGCGGTGGGTTGGGCACTGGGCCGGTGCGCGGCGGTGGTGCAGGCGTTCTTCCCCGGTGAGGAAGGCGCCGGAGCGATCGCGGGTGTGCTCTCCGGGCGGGTCAACCCGTCGGGTCGACTGCCGGTCAGCCTGCCCGGTTCGGCCGGGGCGCAGCCGTACTCGTACCTGCATCCCACGCTGGGGGAGGGCAGCGAGGTGACGAACCTGTCGGCGACGCCCGCGGCGCCGTTCGGCCACGGCCTGTCGTACACCACGTTCGCGTACGCCGACCTGACGGTGCCCGACACGGTGCCCACCGACGGTACGGTGCGGGCGAGTGTCCGCGTCACCAACACCGGCACCGTCGCCGGCGAGGACGTGATCCAGCTCTACGGCCACGACCTGGTGGCCTCGGTGACCCGACCGGTGGCGCAGCTGCTCGGGTACCGCCGGGTCCACCTGGAGCCCGGTGAGTCGGTCACGGTCGAGCTGTCCGTGCCCACCACCCGGCTGGCGTTCTCCGACCGCACCCTCACCCGGGTCGTGGAGCCCGGTGCCGTCGACATCTGGGTCGGCACCAGCGCCCACCGAGTCGCCCAGGCCCGTACCACCCTGGTCGGCGACCGGGCCCCGGTGACCAACGCCTCGCCTCGCTGGACCACCTCGCAACTGCACTGACCGCTGTCCGGAGCCTGGTGCGGCGCCGCCCGCGAAGGGCGACGACGCACCAGGCTCCGGCTGGTCAGCGGCGCTTCTTCGGCTTGGCCCCCACCTTCGGGGGCGGTGACCCCGCGGCGCCGTTGGTGGGTGCCTTCGCGGCGGCGACGCCGTTGGCGGGCGGGGGCGGGTACTTGCGTAGCACCCAGGTCTGCTGGCCGAGGGAGAACAGGTTCGTGGTGACCCAGTAGATGATCACGCCGATGGGGAAGATCAGACCGGAGACGAGCAGCGACAGCGGGATGCCGTAGAGCATCAGCCGCTGCATCATCTTCTGCTGCGGCTCCTCGGCCCATCCGGTTCGCAGGATCATCTGCCGGCTGCTCAGGTAGGTGGTCGCGATCATGACCACGATCAGGATCGCGGCGACCACCCGGACCGTGACCCCGTCCGCGCCGAGCAGGACCAACTCCTGCCCGCTGGAGCGGAAGCTGGCCGCGATGGGAGCGCCGAACAGGGTTGCCGACGACGCGCTGTCGAACTGGGTGACCGTCCAGCCGTACAGCGTCTTCATGTGCTCCGGCATGGACGGCTTGAGATGCCGCAGCACGTGGAACAGGCCCAGGAAGACGGGAATCTGCACCAGCATGGGCAGGCAGCCCATCAGCGGGTTGGCCTGCTCCGTGCGGTAGAGCTCGACAAGCTCCTTCTGAAGCGTCTCCCGGTCATCCTTGTGCTTCTCCTGAAGCGCCTTGATCTGTGGCTGCAACGCCTGCATCGCCCGTTGCGACTTGATCTGCTTGACGAAGACCGGGAAGAGCGCGGCCCGGACGGTGAGCACCAGGAAGACGATGCCGAGCACCCACGACCAGTTGGTGCCCAGCAGCGGTGCGTCATCGAAGATCAGCTGCCAGGCGGCGTGCCAGAACAGCAGGATCGCGGAGATGCCTCCGTAGATCAACGCCATCAGTGGGCTGAAAATCGTGCTCACCGGCGCTCTCCGGTGGCCAGCGGGCAGCGGGTGGAGAACCCGCCAAAGGTCAGTGAATTGGACATGATGCACCCCTCGGAGGACGACCGACGACTGAAAACGGGCAGGAACCAGTCAGGTGCGGTCGCCGTCGAGCGGCAGAAGAAGATGCTCAGGCGACCGCGCGGGTCGCCGTCGGTGCCCTGGGCCGGGCGCGGCCAGCCGCGTCCGGATCACGGTGCCGGGGTACGCCGGTGCGGCCGGAGCGTTCGCGCATCATCCGACGGGTGATCCGCAGCTCGGCAGGGATGACCACCCGGTGCAGCAGGCTCGCGGCGGCGAGCACGACCGCCAGCAGCACGCCGGTGGCCGCAGCGGTGCCGGTGAACATGCTGGTGGCACCCGCGTCGGCCAGAACGCCGACGAGGTACCAGAGCATGCCGAGCCCGATCACCCCACAACCATAGCCGCTAGCCGCGACCAGGGATGCGCTCCAGAAGGCTCGCCCGTGCGCGTCGGGCTCCCGCCCGAGTCCGGCGCGGGCCTGCCGGAGCACGCGCTAGCGGTGTGGGTCGGTCTCGGCGCGCAGGGCGGCGGTGGCGCGGATCGCCTTGACGATCGCCGGGATCGCCCCGATCAGCAGCACCAACGCCCAGATGATCGCGATCACCGCGAAGACGAGGGCGCCGAGATCGTCGAGGATGCTCACCAGGATCACCGGCACCAGGCGGTGCAGGAACTCCAACACCACCGTGCAGAGCAGGCTGGTCCCGATCAGCAGCACCAGGCCCTTGTTCTGGATGAACTTGGGCTGGGCGAGCAGCAGCAGCCCGGCCCAGGCCAGCTTGAGCAGCAGCACCAGGCCGAGTAGGACGGCTGCGTCCCCGACCGGGAAGAAACCCCACAGTGCCAGGTAGGCCAGTGTGCCGAACGGCGGTGCCAGAAACAGCGAAACCATGATCGACAGCTCGACGAAGGCGATCACCAGGGCCAGGAACGCCACGATGATCAGGACGATCGAGAAGATCAGGGTGGCGATGCCCTGTACCCGCCCGTGGATCCGTTCGGGGAGCACCAGTCCCAGGCAGAACAGCCCGGTGGTCCACAGCGCCGCCGCGTCGACCAGTGCCAGATAACTGGTACCCCGCCCGGACGGCTCGCTGACCCCGCTGACGTCGGCGACCTCGACCCCGAGGTCGGCGGCGCTGCCGGCCAGCGCCGGCCCGGCGTCCGAGCCGCCCAACAACAGTCCGGCACCGACCTCGACGCCGACCGCCAGCACCAGGGCGAGCATGGCCAGCAGCAGGAACGGCCTGCGTAATGCGCCCATCGGCGTCCTCCTCGCCTCAGTCGCGGCTGATCGTGACCAGGCAGCCCGTGGGGCAGCGCAGGGTCACCGTGGCCGGGCGGTCCACGGCGATCCGGGCCACCGCGCCGGTGCCGTCGTCCGCCGGGGTGACGGTGTCGGCCACGGTGAAGTCGGCGCCGCCGGGTGCCGGTGCCTCGACGGTGAACGCTCCCGGGCTGCGCAGGACCAGCGTGCGCAGAGCGCCCGGGTCGGCGACCCGCAGTTCGCAGTCGTTGACCACCGCCAGTCGGCCGGGCGCCTCGGCGCACTCCGCCTCGACGGCGGCCGGGTCGACGGCGCTGCGCCCACCAGCGGCCCGCCCCAGCAACTCCACCAGCGAATGCCGCCCCGTCGCGTCGCCCCGGTCATCCCGACCCGCACCCACCGCCACCACGAACAACACCACCACCAACACGCCGAGCCCCACCAGCAACACCTTCTGCCTCCCGCTCACCCCAACCCTCCTCTCTCCCTTCTCCCATCACCCTCGGCCTCGCCTTGTCGATCAAGAGGTTTGCGTCAGGATCCGCCGTCGGCCCGACGCAAACTTCTTGATCGACTAGAGCTGGGGTGGGGAGAGTTCGGTGAAACGGATGGCGTCCATGCCGGCGAAGTAGCGGTCGGTGGACTGGGTCTTGCCGATCACGACCAGGGTGATCTCGTGGGAGCCGGCGGCGAGGCGGACGCGGGCCAGGTCGAGCCAGTCGGTGATCTGCACCTTCGGGGTGAAGCCGATGAACGGGTCACCGACCTGCCGGCCGTCGATCAGGAACACGATGTTGGCGTAGTCGGGCGCGGTGGTCAGCACGGCAGAGAACTGCCAGGTCGCCTCGGCGGGCAGTTCCACCCGTACGGTCACCCGGTCGTTGATCGCCCGGCCCAGGAAGAACAGTTGGGCGTCCTGCGACCAGGTCACCTCGCAGCAGTTTCCCTGCACCGCCACGCTCGCCGGGGAGTTCGACGGCGACCCGACCTCGGCGGTGGGCACCAGGGTCTCCGCCTCGATGGTCACCACCCGGGCCACCGGCGGTGGATCCTCATCCCGGGTCACCAGGAACACCACCGTGACCGAGACGACGAGCACCAGCGCCGCCGCCGCGGCGATCCAGGCCCAGGGCGTACGCTTCGGCGGCGCCACCGCCCGCACCTCGTAGGTGACCCGGCCACTGGAGCGGGAACTCTCCTCCGGCGCGGTGTTCGCCGAGTAGGCGAAGCCGGTCATGTCGTACCGTCGGGGCGGAGTCCCGGGTGGCACGGCCAGGCGTACCAGGAACGACACCGAGCCCTGTGCGGGCACCACCCGCTGCGGTTCGGTGACGGTGAACCAGGCCCGCTGCGACCCCTCGCCGGGGGCCACGTCGAACACCACCGTGTCCGGCGCGAGTCCCGGGTTGGAGACGGTGAAGGTCAGCTCCCCGGCGTTGCGGGCGTCCAGGGTGAACTGCTCGGCGGCGGCGACGACGGTCCATTCGGTGGTCATGACGGCTCCTCCGGAGCGGGATCGACAGGGTCGGCGACGGCCGGGTGGGTGTCGGTCGGGTGGGTGTCGGTCGGGACGGGGTGGGCCGGAGCGGGCACGACGGTGGCCCGACCGATCACCCGGTCCGGCGCGGTGGCATCGACCACGATCTCGGCGGTGACCGCGGCCGGCTTCTCCGCCTCGACGATGCGCCCGATCAGGGCCACCTGCCCGGCAGCCGCCGCCGGCACCCGGACCACCACGTGGAAAGGCCGGTCGGCCGGCTCGTCGAGGACGAAGCCGGTGACCCCGGTGGCCAACTCCAGGGCGGTACGCAGCCCGTACGGGGTCCCCCGCCAGGCCGCCAGTTGGGCACCGTGCGCCACCAGGTCCCGCAGCCGGCTCAACGGCAGCGGCAGGGGAGTGTCCCGCCGGGGCGCGGCGACCAGATGGTCCATCGCCACCCAGCGGGCCAGGTACGCCACCATCGCGCCGGGCGCCTGGTACGGCGCGAACAAGGCGTCGACCTCGGCCAGCACCGCCTCGTCCGGGGCGTGCAGCCCCTCCATCACCTCCAGCAGCGCCCACAGCACGCTGCCCGGCACGCACGCCCGCTGGTACGCCGCGGGCAGCAGCCGCTCAATGCCCGCTCGCCGCATCGTGGCGCACCACCTCGATGTCGTGCTCTCCGGAGCAGAGCAACCAGGTGTCCGGGACGGTCACCACGTCGGCGGTGGCCTGGTTGGCGCTGGCCGACCAGTCCACCGCGTCGGCGCTGCGGAACACGCCCCGTTCACCGCCGACCAGCACCAGCCGCTGCGCCCCGGCGGTGGCGGCGACCGCGTCGACCGGCACGAACCGGGTGCGGTCGCGCAGCGGCAGCCCACAGTTGACCGACACCGACGCCCACTGGGGTTGCCCGGCCAGGGTGTCCAACCGCAGCACGCCTCCGCTCTGCGTGGCCGCCAGCGCCACGCTGCCGCTGAAAGCCAGATCCCGGCAGGTCCCGCCGATCCAGCCGGCCTGTACCGCCTGCCACTTCACGTCGGATTCGAACAGCCGGGCCCGGAAACAGCCCTGGCCGGGCTTCTTCGGGTCCGGCTCCCCGGCGCCGCTCCACAACAGGGTGGCCGGACCGTCGTACTGCACGGCGAGCACCCGGTTGTCCACGTTGGCCAGGCCGACGTGCGTGAAGCTGCCGGGTCGGCCGGCGTTGCCCGACAGGTACACCCCGAAACCGGCCTGTGCCGCCACCGCCACCCCCGGGGCGCCGCGCTCGGAGACGAACGCCCGCACCGCGTAGAAACCCCGGTCGGCGTCGGCCGGGTCGACCAGGATCTGCAACGGCACCGCGCCGGGCAGCAGGGACACCTCGTACAGGCCGGTGTCGGTGGCGACCAGCAGCGACCCCGCAGCATCCCGGTCGATCCAGGCCAGGTCGCTGATCCGCGAATCCAGGTCGGCCAGCAGCGACCAGGTTTCCCCCAGGTCGGTGCTCAGGTGCACCCGCGAGCCACCGCCGGCGCGTACGGTCGCCACCGCCACCGAGCCGGGGCGGGACCCGATGCCCGGCCGGACCGGAGCGGGGGCGGGAGCCACCCGCTGCACGGTCTCCCCGTCGAAACGGCCGACCGGTTCCCAACCTGCCCCGGCGTTGGTGGAGCGGAACAGCACCGAGGCGCTGCCCGCGTACCAGGTGTTCGGCTGGTACTCGTCGGCGGCCAGCGTACGCACCTGGTTGTCCGGCGCCTCGTCCACCACGAACCGCACCGACTCGACGTAGCGCACCCCCGGCTCGGCGTGCTCCAGCAACCGGTACACGTTGGACGCGCGCAGCGGCTCGCCGAACGCCCAACCGGTCGGGTTCAGCGTGGTGGGCAACGGGCTGAGGGTCTGGTGCAGTCGGTCGTGGATGCGTCGGCGGACCGCATCGACGTCCTCCTCCCGGCGGACCACCACCCGGGCCCGGATCGACACCGCCTTGTACCGGGCCCAACTGGCCCGGCAGGTGGTGCCCAGCGAGCGGCGCCGCCCCAGGTCCGCCTCGACCCGCAGCCGGGTCTCCTCCACCTCGTGTTCGCGTAGCACCTGAACCGGCAGCCCGCCGCCCGGCCGGGCCTCGGCCGGCACGTACGGCACCAGCACCGTCTCCACCTCACCCGGTCGGGCGAAGCTGTAGACGGCGGCCCGGGTGAAGGCCCGGGCCCGGGCCACCCCACCGGCGGCGGTGGCCAGCACCTCGAAGTCGCGGGCGGTCACCGCACGCTGTTGGGCGAAGAAGGCGTACGGCCCGCGCAGCAGCACCGACTCCATGGCCTCCATCTCCCGGCCACCGACCGCCGGCAGCGGGTTGACCACCTTCACCCCGGGCAACGGATCACGCAGGCTGGTCAGCGTGCCCGCCGCCACGTTGCCGGTCGGTCCGCCACCGGCGCGGTACCACAGCCGCACCTGCCGTCCGGCCGGCGGCACCGCCGCGACCGGTCCGTCTAAGCCCGGCGACCCCGGGTCGGCGGTGCGCAGGTCCAGCGCCGGGGCGAAGGTGATCGTGCCCGAGCAACGGTCGATCAGGTACGCCTTGTCCTGCGGGCCGAGGCCGGCGAAGCTGTCCACCGGCCGCCAGATCTCGAAGGTGCGGCCCTCGTGTTCCCGGGCCGCCGCGCCCAACTCCACCGACCCGGTCGGCACCTCGACACCGAGCAGCAGGTCCAACGCCTCGGCGGTACGCGCCAGCGGGGCACGCGCCGCGCGCAGCACCTGCCCCGGCGCTCCGGTGCCCACACCCAACAGCTCCGCCTCGACCAGCTCGCAGTGGTGCATCCGGACGGTCACCTCGTGCTGCCCGGCGGGCAGCGACGCCGGTTCACAGGTGACGAAGACGACCGGTCGGGGGTCCGCGCCCCGGGCGGCGGCCACCCGCGTACCGGCCGGGATCCGCAACGCGGCGTCGTCCGCCCCGGAACGGGTGAACCGGACGTCCGCCCAGGCCGCCGTCGGGGCGTGCCGGGTCACCCCGAGCAGGTTCAGGAACGAGACGTACGCCTTTTCCGGCAGTTGGTTCAGCCGGTAGATCATCACCTCGGTGAGGTGGGCGAACGCCTCCAGCAGCGCGATGCCGGGATCGTGCGCGGACAGGTCGGTCCAGCCCGGACAGGACTGCTGGATCCGCTCCCGGGCCTCGGTGACCAGATCGAGGAAGCTGCGGTCGTCCAGGTGCGGCACGGGTAGGGTCATCGCGCCTCCTCCGCGTCGGTGCCGGGTTCCGCCGCCGGCCCCACGGCGGGTTCGACAGTCGGCGTGGGTTCGTCGTCGGCCGGCAGCAGGTCGACGGAGAAGACCAGCTGGCCCGGCGTGAGGCTGGCCCGGATCCGGTAGTCGAGCCGGATCAGCAGCCGCCAAGGGTCGTCCGGATCAGGGCCGGCGTCGACGTCGAGCACGTCGATCCGCGGCTCCCAACGGGCGATGGCCGCCCGTACGTAGTGGATGGCCAGGCCGGCGGTGGTGTCGTCGTTCGGCGCGAAGACCAGCCGGTGCAGGCGCGAGCCGTAGCCGGGCCGCATCAGCCGCTCACCCGGTGTGGTGGACAACAGCAGGAACAGCGCCTGGCGTACCGTCTCGTCGCCGTCGGTCATGGCCAGCCCGCCGGCCGCGGTCAACCCGAGCCCGCCGCTGCGACCCGGGTCGAAGCCGGCACCGACGAATCTGATCGCCCTCACCGGTCGGCCCCCACGAACCGCTGCCGGGGATCGCGCACCCGGTACTTGAACTGGCCCGGTGGGCTGCCGTCGGTGAACCCCTCCAGGTGCGACAGCACGACGGGCCGACCGTCGACGCGTACCCAGCCGCTGTAGCCGGCCCGCACCGGTTCGGTCTTCGTGCAGGGCTTCACGGTGGTGCCGTAGTTGGGGCAGGCGACGATCTCCCGACCCATCGGGTCCTCGGCGACCAGCGCCGGGACACCGGCCACCGTCACCCACTGCTGCGACGCCTGATTGCGGACCCGGCCGTCGTGCACGCACCTGATCACCGAATCGCGGTGGATCCAACGCATCAGCCGCCTCCTTCATGATGAGCGCGGGCCAGCGTGCGGGCCCGCTCGGCGGCGGTGTCCGGTTCCTCGACCGCCTCGGCGTGCAGGAAGTCGACGCTGCGGGCCCGCACCACCATCGCCCGGCCCGGTGCGGAGAGCACCAGGTCGGTGGCGGCGTGCAAGGTCGCCAGCTCGGGGGTCAACTCCAGCCAACTGCCGGCCTCGGTGCTCAACCGCAGGCTGCGCGCCACGTCGTCGATGACCACCTGCTGGCCGCCGGCGGTCCGCAGCGACCAGCGCCGGGCCCGCCCGTCGTCGACCCCGGTGTCGTACGGCTCGACCGCGCCGAACAGCGACCCGAGTACGACGCCCGAGGCCGGTTCGCCACCGGGCAGCGCCACCAGCACGTTGTCACGCGGATCGGGCAGCGCCACCAGGCCCTTGCCCGGACCCGCCCCGGGGCAGAGCACCCCGAGCCAGCCGGCGTCGGCATCGCCGTAGGCGGGCAACTCCACCCGTACCCGGCCCAGCCCGTCGGGATCGGCCACGTCGGTGACCGTGCCCAGGGTGACCACCGCCGGTGCGGGTGGCCCGGCCGGCGGTGCCGGCGGTGGGACGGTGGAGAAGCGGGTCAGATGCCCGTTCCCGTCGAGGGTGTGCACCACCTCGGTGAGGACGTACGTGCCCGCCACCGCCTCGGCGACCCCGCTCAGGCGTACCCGGCGTCCCGGCCGTAGCGCCGGATCACCCTCCGCCGTCCCCTCGGCGGTGACCAGGGCGGCGGCCCGGACGTCCAGGCGGGCCTGGGCGAGCGCGGCGATCTCGTCGTCGCTGCGGCCCGGCTGGTCCAGCGCGGTGCGGGTACCGTCCGCGCCGACGTCGGCCGGATCCGGTTCCACCGGCGTACGGCGCCCGCAGCGAGGTGCGGCGGCGCTCTGCGCGATCGGTTCGGCCCGCTGTGGGTGCCAACCCAACGCGGTGCTCTCGCCGGTGGCGGAGTCGGCGTTGACCGACAGTCGCAGGCCGTGTACCTGACGGCCGAGTTCCAGGGGGATCGGCTCGCCGTGACCGTCCAGGGTCACCAGGCGCAGCACGCCGTCGTGGACGGTCAGGTGCAGCCCGGCCCGGCCGGCCACCGCCAGCAGCAGGTCGAGGTCGCTGGGGCGATGGTGGGCCAACCGGTCCAGCCGTGGCCCGTCGCACTCCGCGTCGACGTGCAGCCCGAGGTCGGCGCAGAGTTCACCGGCCAGTTCGGCCACGGTGACCGACTCGAAGACCTGTAGCCGTTGTCGCTTGCGCAGCCGGTGCAGCGCGTCGTAGGCCCGGACCCGCAGCGTCGCGGCGCCGTCGGCGGCGTACTCGACCTCGACGGCGGTGACCTCGCCGCTGAACAGGATTTCCGGCTGACCGTCGAGGCGGACGTCCAGGCTCGCGCCGAGACGCACCGGACCGGTCAGCGCCGCCGTGCCGGGACCGGCGGCCAACACCGCCTCGCACTGGGTGGGACGGTTCAGCCGGGCGGCCACCCGGACGGTACGCAGTTGGCCGGCCAGCGCCTCGGGCAGCGCCACGCCGTCGAGCAGCACGATCAGCGCCCGAGGCGCGACCCCGGTCACCGTCCGCCCCCTGCGGTGGCGGTCTCGGGTAGCGGTGGCACGGCCAGGGCGGTGCCGGCGGGCACCGCGAGCGGGTCGGTGATCCGATTGTGTTCGGCCAACAGCCGCCAGCGCAGCGGCGAGCCGAGCGCGTCGTGCGCCAGCAGATCGAAGCGTACGCCGGAGGAGTCGGCGGTCCCGCTGCCGTCGCCGGCGGCCACCAGGGCCGTGCCCGGCGCGACGGCCGGGGTCTGCGCGGCGGCCAACTCCTCGGCGAAGCCCTCCCGGGCCCGGTCGGCGTCCTCGGTGACCCGGACCAGCTTGAGGCGCAGCCAGGACCGACGCGGTGACCCGGTGGCGGTGAACGCGTCGAAGCGTTCCGCGACGGCGACGATCACCCCCGGCACGTTCCAGGTCTTGCCCCAGACCAGCCGGACCAGCGGAGGCCGGACCCAGCCGTGCTCCACCGCCGAGTTCTCCGCGAGCAGCCACAACGGCCGGGTGAGTTCCCGTACGTCGGCGGGCCGCACCTGACCCTCGGCGAAGTCGGTGTCGAACAGCAGGTCGAGGACGAGTTCGGTACGCCCACCGCCGGTGAAGACCAACGGGTCGTCGGCCCGCCCGGCCCCGGTGAGCTGGGTGCCCGCGCTGCCCCGATGACGCACCCCGGCGAGCCGGGTCACCTGGACACTCTCCGGGTTGAGCAGGCAGTCGATGCGCTCACCCGTGGCGTCGATGAGGAAGGCCACCCGTTCCATCAGTCACCCGCCTGTTCCCGGTCGAGCCGACGTCGATGCGCGCCGTCGTCGCCGGAGGCATCGGGCACCGACCACAGGGGAGCGTCGTCGGGCAACCTCGGCCACGGACCGTCCACCCGCCACCGGCGGTCCGAGCAGCCCGAAGGGTCGAGGTCCGGCCACAGCGTCCCGCCACCAGCGGCCCGTTCGACACCGGTCAACCGTTCGACACCGGTGCCCCGCTCGCCAACGGTTGTCCATTTGTCATCGGTTGTCGGTTCGACACCGGCCGGTACTCCACCGCCGGGCCACAGCCCGTCCCCGGCCACGACTCGACCGCCTGGCCGGTACCGGACCGAGGGGCGGCCGGCGGGCTCGTATCCCGTGGTCGGCCGGCTGGACAGCTCGCGCCCGCCGGCGAGTCGGCTGCTGGGCGCGTGCCGGTCGGTGGGTCGTCCTGGGTGTTCGTGCCCGTCGGTGGGTCGCCTCGGGTGCCCGGACGTGGGTGTGCTGTCGGGCTGGTGGTCCGCCGTGGGGCGGGTGGCCGATTCGTGCCCGGTCGGGGGTGGAGTGACTGCCGGGTCCGTGTCGTCGGCGGTGTGACGGGCATCGACCGCCCGGAGCCAGCGACCGGTCCGGGCCGGATGGCTGCCGCCGTGCCACCCGCCAGATCCGCCTCGTTCCGGCACCGGAACAGTGCCCGGCTGGCCGTCGGTACGCAGCCGAGCCCGGTTCGACGACAGCGGGTCCGCCGTCCCCTCCCGCCGGCCGGAGGCTGGCAGCCGTGGTGTCGGGTGTGACGCGCCGGCATCCGGCCCGCCGAGCCGCCGGGGCGTGGCCTTGTCCTCGTCGGCGAAGCGCGGTCCGCCGGCCTCTGCGGTACTGGCTGCGCCGCACGTTGGAACCGCTTCACCGGTTCGTGGCGTCGTCGCATCGATGCCGTCCGGCGCCACCCGACCGGCCTCGCCCGGACTCACGGCAGCCCTCGCCGGCTCGGGCTGCCCCGCAGCGCCCCGAGCGACCTCGCCGACCCCCCTTTGCGCTGCTTCACTCCACGCAACGCCCGGTGTCCGGTATCCGGACAGTGGCTGTTGCGTTGGTTGAAGCAGAGCAGAGGGGCCGGTGGAGGTATCGCCGGGTGCCGGGTGCGGGCCGTCGTCCGGACCGGTCGGGCCGTGGGGTGAGACGACCGTGTCGCCGTCGTCCGGCCTGCCTTGCGTAGGGGTTCCCGTGTCCGGCGGCGGGCCGTCGGGCGGGAGGTCGCGCAGCAGCCCCGGGGCGTGTGCCTCGACCACTCGCAGCCAGTGCTCCGGTGGCCGGCCCGGACGTCGGGGGAGACCGGTGGCGTCGGCTGAGCCGGCCGTGCCGTCGGGGCCGGGGACCGGCGGGCCGGCGACGCGGTCCACGGCCTGTGCCGCGGACCGGAGCAGGTCGGCCAGCCGGCTAAGCGGTCGTCGGCGCGGCACCACCGGCCTCCAGTTCCAGGCTCTCGTAGCGCAGGGTCAGTGCCGCGATGGCGATCTCCTGGTTGAGGGTGTTCAGGTGCGCGCCGCGCCAGTTCGTCGGCCATGCGTTGATCAGGTTCCAACGCAGCACCTCCGCCGTGCCGGCGGCGTCGAGCAGCACCACCGAGACGTTGCGGCGGTTCACCGTGCCGCGGGCGACCGCGTGCACCCAGTCCCACAACTCGCGCGACGAGGTGAGGCCGAAGTGCAGGGTGACCGGGCCGTACTCGACCTGGCCGGGAATCATCCGGATCCGGTCGTTGCCCTGCTCCCGGTACGCCACCGCCGGGATGTTCACCTCCAGGCCGCTGACCTCGGTGAAGTGACCGTTCGTCACGCCGTTGACCAGCAGCTTGAAGTTGTACGCGCGGTACGGGTCGACCGGGGCGCCCGGCTGCGGAGTGGCCGTGGTGGGCATGTCAGCCTCCAATCGTCTCGGTCTCGGTGCCGCCGGCCCACTGGCTCAGCTTGAACACCACGAACTCCGCCGGCTTCACCACGGCGATGCCGATGTGGGCGACCACCATGCCGGCGTCGCGTACGTCGGCCGGGTTGGTCTCCTCGTCGCACTTGACGAAGAACGCCTCCTCGGGCGTACGCCCCAGCAGCGCGCCGTCGCGCCACACCCGGGTCAGGAAGGCGCCGATGTCGCGGCGGATCGAGCGCCACAGCGTGAAGTCGTTCGGCTCGAACACCATCCAGCGGGTGCCGTTGGCGATGGCCTGTTCGATGGCGATGGAGAGCCGGCGTACGTTCAGGTAGCGCCACTCGCTGGCCTCGGCGGCGAGGGTACGCGCGCCCCAGACCCGGATGCCCTCGCCCGGGAAGTAGCGGATGACGTTCACCCCCTTGGGATTGAGCACGTCGTGCTCGGCCCGGGTGACCAGGTGGCCCAGGTCGACGGCGCCGCGTACCGGCTCGTTCGCCGGCGCCTTGTGCACCCCGCGCAGGGCGTCGGTGCGGGCCCAGATGCCGGCGACGTGCCCGCTCGGCGGGGTGAGCACCAGCTCACCGGAGAGCGGATCGCGCACCCGCAGCCAGGGGTAGTAGAGGGCGCCGAAGTCCGACTGCCGGGGCCGGTACGACACCGGGCCACCACCCGTCCCACCTCCGGAGCCGGCGGGGGCGTCCGGGTCGGCGGCGTCGGCGGGCTTGGCCGGGCGGGTCGAGCCGGGCGTGGCGACCCGGGTCAGGGTGGAGATGTCGTCGACGTCGGGCGGCGGGTCGCAGATGGCGACCATGACGCGGGTGCGTTCGGCCAGGCTCAGCAGCGCCTCGTGGGAGACCGGGTCGTGGAACCCGGGTGCGGCCACGATGGAGATCTCGTCGACCGCCTCCAGCAGGTCCAGGCCGGCGCGTTTGCGGCCGGTACCGGTGACCGAGCCGCCCTCCCCGACGTTGACCACCCAGCAGCGGGTGCCGCCGTTGTCCAGGAAACCGAAGACGGCACGGGCCAACGGGGTGCTCTCCAACTCGTCGCCGTCGGCGTACAGGCGCAGGAAGTCGGTCCAGTTGTTGACGGCGAGCGCCTCGCCGAGGTGCGCGGTGCGGTCGGGCGCGACACCGACGAAGGCGGCGGTGCTGGTACCGGCCGGTCCGATCGGCCGGGCGGCACCGGGCACCTCCTCGACGTAGATGCCGGGCGAGAAGTAGGTGGGCATCGGTCCTCCCGAGGTCGGGGTCGGCGGATCAGCTGGCCGGCGGGGCGCAGACGATGACGATGTCGGGCTCGGTCGGGTCGACCTCGGCGGTGAGCACCTGCCCCCGGCCGGTGAGCCGGAGCCGGACCGGGCCGGGTCGTTCGGGGTCGTGGGGTACGCCGACGATCCGGAAGCGGCCGGCCGGATCGGTCCGGGTCGCGTACGCCTGACCGACGACCTCGACCCGCATCGCCGCGAGTGGCTGCTGCGCCGGGCCGACGACCCGACCGTCGAAGGTCAGCATGTCCAGTTGTCGTAGCCGCAGCGGGTGCAGGACCGGCGCGGCCGGCTGATTCGCCGGGGTGATCTGCACCGGTACGTCGATCAGCAGCGCCGGTCGGGGCGGTGTGCCGAACGCCGTCCACAGTGTTGGGTCGCCGGCCTCCAGGGTGAGCGTGTGACCGCCCGTGGTGGTGGCCGCGACCAGCACCCGGTCCAGTGCCGCGAGAGCCTCCGGCCCGCCCACGGCGAGCAGGTAGCGGACGGTGAACCGGTAGGGCTCCGATCCGCCGCTGCCCCGGGTCTGCCGCATCGGCCGCAGCTCCAGCGGCCAGAGCGTCAGCCCGGCGGGATCGGTGTCCGGCCCGGGCGGGCCGACCGGTACGGCGGCGCCCGCCGCCCCGGCCAGCCACGCCGTCAGGTCGGCGGTGGCGCCCTCGATCGGACCGGTTGCGCTCATCGCGGTGGCGTCCCCTGGATGCGGTACGCGATGGCCTCGTTCCACACGTGCGGGTAGACGCCGATCTCGAAGTAGCGGGTGAACCGGTTGATCGGCGCGCCCGCGTGATCGTGGTAGAGCAGCCACACCGGCGCGATGGTGAACAGCACGTAGTTGGCCACGACCAGTGGGATGTAGAGCGGCCCGAGCAGTCGGGCCTGGAAGACGTGCACGTCCTCGTGCCGTTGGATGCCGGGACCGGAACCGGCGCAGACGGTGCCGAGCGTGGTGGCGTACCGGGGGGAGACCCCCTCCAGCACGTTGACCCGGCAGCTGTGCGCAGAGGTGGTGCGGTCCAGCGAGTGGCCGAACACCAGGTGTACGGCGAGGTACACCGCGCCGACCAGGGTGTTCAGCAGGCTCCAGGTGTGGTCGACCACGAACAGGAACACGCCGCGCGGGTCGGGTCCGTACACCCGGGCCGAGGCGATCGCCCAGCCGAAGACGCCACCGACCAGCAGGCCGAGGGCGGCGCCGACGAGCAACCCGACGATGCCGCCGACGAGTTGGCCGAGTACCGCGCCGGCGGCGACGTGCACGGCGGCGCTGATGATGCCGAAGACCATGGCACTGCTCCGATCAGGCCCAGGAGCGGATGAAGCGGGGCTCGTTGCCCTGCGCCAGTTGGGTCGGCGTCGCCTGCCGGTTGCCGGGCGGCAACTGGTTGATGCCGAGCGCGGCGGAGAAGATGACCAGGCCGTTGAAGAACGCGATGATCCACTTTTCCGCTCCCACGTCGGTGGCGAAGGCCGCGGTGAGGTACGACAGCGCGAGCGCGATGCCCAGCGCGATCCACTTGCGCGCCTTGTCGGCGCTGGGGCCGATCAGGCCCCCGATGACATTTGTGGTGAGCAGCGTCGCGGCGCTCGCGCCGGTGAGGCTGCCCAACGCGGCCCAGGTGAAGAGATCGTTCATCGCCGATCTCCCTTCGTGGCGGTGGTGCGGGGTGGGAGGAGGATGTCGCCCGACCGCTCGGGCGGGCGACGGCCGGCTGGTCAGCCGGCACCCGGTGAACCGGGAATCGTGGTGCTCGGCGCGGCCGGACCACCCGCTCGCGGATCGGTGTCCGGGTGCGGGTCGCTCGGTGCGCCGGTTTGCGTGCCGGCCGCCCGGGGCCGGCGCAGCAGCAGTACGACGAGTAGCGCGATGAGCAGCAACACCACCGCACCGGCGGCGATGAGCAGCCACGGCACCCCGCCGTCGGCGTCGTCGGCGTTCGCGGGTGCGGACGGCCGGGGCGGCGCCTCGGCCACGGCACGTAGTTCGGCCGGCTTCGGCTGATTGGGGTTGACCCGCCAGGTCACCGTCCGGTCGTTGACCTGACCGCCCGCGTTGACGTCGAGAACGCGGCCGGGGAAGGTCACGGCGATCTCGAAAGACATCAACAACATGAACCTGGCTTGGTTTTCCGGGTCCTGTTCGGCCACTTTTCCGCCGTACTTGTTCGGATCGAGCGGAAGTGTGAAGACGTAGCGGTCGTTCGCCCGGACGATGCTCAGACTTTCGCTGTCGAATTGATCGAGAGGAACGTTCTGATAGTTGATCTGGAATCCGAAGTGGGTGTCGGTCGCGTACGGGGTCTCGGGGCCGGGCGGCAGCGCCGGGATGTTCTGCCGAAGGTCGGCGAAGCCCTGCTCGACGGTCTTGTTGTTCAAGGTCAGGACCTTGCGTTCGGCGGTCAGCAGGAGTTGCCCGCTGACCGTGTCGTCGGCCTTGACGGTGAGCCCGATGTTGAGCTGCATGCAGCCGGAAAGGGCCGCCAGCAGGACGAGGCACACCACACCGTGGAGTGTCTTGATGCGCCCGAACCCACTTCTCATGGGCACAGTGTGTGCGCTTTCCGTCCGACCCATCAGTCAGCGATCAGTCATAAGCAAGTCGCCGATCTTACCGGTGGTCAGTCACATTTACCCGAGGGTGCAAAGCGCAGGAATCGATATTCTGAAGGGTTGGCATCTGGCCGGCGACGCTCAGGCGCTCTCCCGCAGCACCAGCGACGAGGGGAACACGGTCACCGGCGGTGCCGAACGCTGCTCCAGCACCATGCTCGCGGCCGCCTTGGCGATCCGCCGTACCGGATGGCTCGCCGTGGTCAGAGCGGTCACCGAGGCCAGCGGGATGTCGTCGAACCCGGTCACCGCGACGTCGGCGGGCACCCGTACGCCGTCGGTGCGCAGCTGGTCGATCACCCCCAGCGCGGTCGCGTCGCTGCTCCCCACGATCGCGTCGGTGTCCGGCCAGCGATGCAGCACCTCCTGGGCGGCTGCCCGGCCGCGCGCCGCGGTGAAGTCACCGGCCACCTCGCGGACCGGCAGACCGGCCTCGCGCAGCACCCCCCGGTACGCCTCCGTCGAACGGCTGGCGCAGGTCAGCCAGGCAGGGCCGGTGACCATCGCGATCCGTCGCCGGCCGGCGGTGTACAGGTGCCGGACGATGGCCGCGGTGCCGCCGCCGTTGTCGATGTCCACCGACGGTACGGCGGCCGAGCCGATCCCGATCGAGGCCGTCCGCCCGCGTAGCCGGCGCGGTACCAGGTCGAGCAGCGCTTCGGTGGTGTTGACCAGCAGCAGCCCGGCGACTCCGCGATCGTCGGCCAGCCGGGTGAGCTGTCCCGGCTCGTCCAGCGGCACCCACTCGACCGTCACTCCGAGTCCGTACGGGGCGCAGACCTGCGCGGTGGTGCTGACCACCTGGTGGATGTAGCTGTCGTCGAGCACCCCCGGCGTGGCGCCCGCCACCGCCACCAGCAGGCGTACGCCGGCGCCACGTACCAGCGCCCGGGCCGCCGCGTTGGGCACGTAGCCGAGCCGGTCGGCGGCGGTACGCACCCGCTCCCGTGCGATCGGTGAGGTGAATCCGCTGTCGGCGAGGACCCGCGACGCCGTCGACCGGGACACCCCGGCGACCCGGGCGACGTCCTCCAGGGTGGCGGGCCGGTGTGCCATCGTCATGGTTGTGCTCCCCGTTGCCTGGTTCCGTGCCCCGTACGTGGTGCCCAATCGCATCATGCCCGGCCGGAGGGCCTGCCGGTAAGGAGCGGTGCCCGATTGTGCTGGTAGCGCTCCCAGGTGTGTGATCGTAATGAGGGTCAGCCCCCAGGAGAGGAACGCAGCACGTGGATCCCACCGCCATTCCCACGGCCCCGCCGGCCGGTCCCGGCCCGTCCCGCCCCGTGCTGGCCGCCCGCAACGGCGTGGCGGTGGTGTTCGCGCTCAACGGGTTGGCCGTGGCCACCTGGTTCGCCCGGGTACCGGCGGTCCGCGACGGCCTCGACCTCACCCCCGGGCGCCTCGGGTTGCTCCTGCTGGCCATGTCCATCGGTGCGATCGTCGCCATGCCCACCGCCGGCCTGGTCACCCAGCGTCTCGGTGCGGCCCGCGCGGTGGTCCTGTCCACGCTGATCCTGACGGTCGGGCTGGCCGTCGCCGGGGTGTCGGCCAGCGTCGTCGGTTCGTTGCCCGGGGTGGCGCTGGGCCTGTTCGCGCTCGGCTACGGTTCCGGCAGCTGCGATGTGGCGATGAACATCGAGGGCGCGGCCGTCGAGCGACGGCTCGGGCGTACGGTGCTGCCCCGCTTCCACGCCGCGTGGAGTCTCGGTGGGGTGGCCGGTGCGGGAATCGGTGCCGGTGCCGCCCGGTTGGGTGTGCCGATCGGCGTACACCTCAGTGTCCTGGCCGCGCTGGTGCTCGGCGGCACCCTGCTCGGGGCGCGGGCGTTCCTGGCGGCCGAGCCGGAGGCGCAGCCCAGCACCCCGGCTGACCGTCGCCGGCGCCTGTTCGCCGCCTGGCGGGAGCCGCGCACGCTGCTCATCGGCCTGCTGGTGCTGGCGGTGGCCTTCGCCGAGGGCAGCGCCAACGACTGGCTCGCGGTGGCCTTCATCGACGGGTACGGCTTCAGCGAGGCGGCCGGCGCGGCGGTCTTCGGCGTCTTTGTGGTCGGCATGACGGTGGGTCGCACCCTCGGCACGGTGGCGCTGGACCGGTGGGGGAGAGGGCCGGTGCTGACCGTCACCATCGTGCTCGCCATCGTCGGGGCCGGCCTGGCGGTGCTGGCCGGTTCCGGTCCGGTCGCTGTGGTCGGTGTGGTGCTGTGGGGTCTCGGTGCCTCGCTCGGCTTCCCGGTGGGCATGAGCGCCGCCGCCGACGAGGAGGAGCACGCCCACGTCCGGGTCAGCGTCGTCGCGGTGATCGGCTACACCGCGTTCCTCGCCGGGCCGCCCCTGCTCGGCCTGCTCGGCGACCAGGTCGGCACGCTGCGCGCACTACTGGTCGTCCCCATCCTCCTCCTACCCACCCTCGCCCTCGTTCCCGCCGCGCGCCACCCACGCTGAGTCGAGATCTTGGTACGAAACCGCCCGTGGAGGGGCGCTTTCGTACCAAGATCGGTCGGTCATCGGACGGCGACCACAGCGGCGTCCGGGCCGGCGCGCCAGAGGGTGCCGACCTCGGTGACGATGCTGGCCCGGTCACCGAGCGTGGCGGTGGCGAGGGCGAGCAGGGCGGGGTCGAGATCGACCAGGGTCAGTTCGGCGTCGGGAAAGCGGCGCAACGCGCGCAGCGAGATGGTGCCGGTGCCGCCGGCCAGGTCGAGCAGCCGGGGCGGCGCGGTGTCGCGGATGGCGTCGACCGCGTCGAGCATGGCGGCGAAGCGCTGCTCCCGATCCGGCAGGTACGCCTCCTGCTGCCGGTCCCAGCTCTCCTGCCAGGCGTCGATCTCGGAGATGTAAGTACTCATGGCGGGGCACGCTACTTACATTGCCGGAACCATGTCCAGGCTTGTTGCCAAAGATTTGCAACTGGGAGACAATGGCGGGGCGATGATCCTGGGGCCGTCGGCGGATGCCGGCGGCCCCTGCTACCGGCGATGACATGATGGTCGTCCGAGGGCGGGGGTACGCCCGACTGACGGCGTCAGGAGTCCGGTGGAACCGCAGCGCACCGCAGCGCATGAGATGTTCGACGCCGACGTCGCATCGAACCGCCTCGGAATCGAACTGGTCACCGCCGGCGGTGGCGCGGCGGTCGCCCGCATGCGGATCACCGCCGAGATGGTCAACGGGCATCGGATCGCCCATGGCGGCTTCGTGTTCTTGCTCGCCGACACCGCCTTCGCGCTCGCCTGCAACAGCCACGGACCGGCCACCGTCGCCGCCGGTGGCGAGATCACCTTCGTCCGCCCGGCGCACGAGGGCGACCTGCTGCTCGCCCGCGCCACCGAGCGCACCCGGTACGGGCGCAGCGGGATCTACGACGTCACGGTGACCCGGCAGGACGGGGAGGTGGTCGCCGAGTTCCGCGGCCACAGCCGGTCCCTGCGCCCGGGTGCGGCTCGGCACGACCCGCCCGTGCCTGGGGAACGCAACGTCGGTTCGGCCACCGGCCACCGAGGCTGACCCACCGGGCCGAGCCCGACCCGCCACGCGGCCGGCTGTCCCGCGTCCGTGCCGGCCGGCCGGATGCCGGGCCGGCCCCGCCGCGCCGCGCGGCGGGCCGGGGCGGTCATGGATGTCGGGCAGGATGTCCGCATGGCAGACGTCGCGCTCTTCCACTCCGTGTACGGACTGCGTCCGGCCGTGCTGGCCGCCGCCGACCGGCTGCACGCCGCCGGGCACCAGGTGCACGTGCCCGACCTGTACGGGGTACCGGCCGTCGACACCGTCGAGGAGGGCTTCGCCCTGCTCGGCCGGATCGGTCAGCAGACCGTCCTCGACCGGGCCCGCGCGGCGCTCGACGGCCTGCCGCCGCAGACCGTACTGGCCGGATTCTCGATGGGCGCCGGGGTGGCCGGCGCGCTGCTCGCCGAGCGCCCCGACACCGCCGGCCTGCTGCTGTTGCACGGTACCGGTGGCGCCCCGGAGGCGGTCCGGCCCGGCCTGCGGATCCAACTGCACCTGGCCGATCCGGACGCCTACGACCCGCCCGAGGAGGTCACCCAGTGGCAGGGGGAGATGACCGCTGCCGGCGCCGACGTCGTGGTGCACCACTACCCGGGCGCGGGTCACCTGTTCACCGACCCGACCGTGGTCGATCATGACCCGATCGCCGCCGACCTCACCTGGAACCGTGTCCTGGCCTTCCTGGCCGGCCCATGATCCTTCGACGGTGGCGGCCCGGCGGGCGAAGGTGGACCGTCGCGCCCGGGTCAGCCGGGCGGCCACGACCTCGCCCAGCACCGGATCGGTGAACCGGTGACCGCCGGTCGGCAGCGCGACGAGCAGGCCCGCCACGGCCAGGGCGTGCAGCGCCCATCGCGCCCGGCCCACCGACCAGCCCAGCGTGCGCGCCAGGTGCGTCGCCGAGCAGTGGGCCGGGACGGTGGCGGCCATCAGGGCGACCCGGAGCGGATCGTCGAGACGGTCCAGCCGGGCGTCGACGATCCGGCGCACACTCTCCGGCACGGGTGGCGGCGTCATCGCGTCGCCGAGCGCGCGTACGTACGCCACGGCGTACCCGGGGTTGCCGTCGACGAGGGGGATCAGTTGTCGTACCAACCCGGTCGGCCGCCCGGCGCGGCGCAACAGCCGACGTAGCAACCGACCGGTGGTCACCGCATCGAGCGGACGCAACGGCACCCGGGCCGCAGGACCGGTCGACCCGGCCAGATCCTCGGTGCCGGTCGCGACCAGCACCAGCGGCAGACCGTCGGCCGTGGCCTGGTCGAGCAGCAGGTCCAGTTGACGGCGCAGCGCCGGCGCGGCACGGTCCAGATCGTCGACGGCCACCACCACCGGTTGCCGGCGGGCCAGGCTCAGCAGCACCTCCCGCCAGCAGGCGGCAGCGCGGGCGCCGGTCGTGCCGGCCGATCCGGTCACCGCGTCCAACGCCGCCGCCAGGCACTGCGGCGACACCTGATCAAGCAGGGCGGTGGCCAGTCGACGGCGTGCCGTCCCGGGATCGTCGGTGTCGCGGATGCCGGCAAGTCCACGGAGCAGGTCCACCACGGGAGCCAGGGGGCCGTCCGGATACGGCGGACAGGCCGTCACGCACCAACGCACCGCTGCGCCGTCCATTGTGGGGACGCTGCCGACCAGTTCGCGCAGCAACCGGCTGCGGCCGGTCCCGGGCGTGCCGGTCAGCAGCAGGCGCCGTGGGCCGCGCCCGCGTACCGCCTGGGTCAGTTGTTCCCGGGCGGTGGCCAACTCGCGACGCCGGCCGAGCAGCGGGCCGTCCGCCCGCAGCAGACGGGGACGCAGCGTGCCGGTGGCGTGCCAGACGTCGATCGGCAGATCCTTACCGGCCACGGTCACCGCCGGTATCGGCTGCTGGGCGATCAGCCCGGCGACGGCCCGGTGCGTGGTCGCGCAGAGCGCCACCCCGCCGGGTGGCGCGTACTCCTGCAACCGGGCGGCCAGCGTGATGACCGCGCCGCTGGCCACACCGTGCCCACCGTCGTGCCCGACCCCGAGGTCCACCACCGCCTCGCCGGTGGCCACTCCGACCCGCACCCGCAGCCCGGGGGCCACAGCCGGGGTACGACGGTCGAGTGCCCGCTGGATCTCCAGACCGGCCCGCACCGCCCGGTACGCCTGCCATCCGTCATCGCTTCGCGCGCCGAACAGGGCCATCACGGCGTCGCCGACGTACTTCTCCACGGCGCCGTCCCAGCGGCGCAGCACCCGGGCGACGGTGCCGAAGTAGACCCGTTGCAGGGCGCGGACGTCCTCCGGATCGAGCCGGTCGACCAGTCTGGTCGAGCCGATGATGTCGACGAAGAGCACGGTGACGGTTCGCCGCTCCTCGGTCGCCGACCAGCGCGTTCGGCTGGTCGGTCCGCAAGCAGGGACGATGGTGGACATTGGCATGAGACGCACCCGCCTCTCCCCCGTGTGGGTCGACGTTGCCGGGAGACTGTCACTGCGGGTCTGACCGGCGGATCGGCAGAACGACGTATGTCGGCCGAGCGCAACCGGTTGGTCGCATTGTCGACGCGAGGAGTAGGACAGGCGGGCGGCGGCGGTAGAACGGGGAGGGCGCCTGTGACTAGGCTGCGAGCCATGGCCAGCGACGTGGACAGCGCACCGCTCGTCGGTCGGGCCGACCTGGTGGCGACGGCGCGTGCCGCGCTGCTCGACGATGTGGCGCCCGGCAGCACGGCCGCCGTGTTCCTCACCGGTGAGAGCGGGGTGGGAAAGACCCGACTGCTCCGTGAGCTCGGCCAACGGCTGGGCGACGCGGGTGCCCTGGTGCTCACCGGCTCCTGTCTGGACATCGGCGACGCCTCACCCCTGCACCCGTTGCGGCAGGCGCTGCGCCGGCTCGACGCCGACCTGCCCCCGGCCGCCGCCGCGTCGGTCCGTGCGTTGCTGGCGATGTTCGCCGAGGACGCGGCGGGGCCGGACGGCGCGGGCGCGCTGCTGGAGCGTGTCGCCCGAGGGCTGGGCGTGATCGCCGGAGGGCGACCCGTGGTGCTGGTCCTCGACGATCTGCAATGGGTCGACCGGACCACCCGGCAACTGCTGCTGTATCTGCTGGCCGGCCTCGGCGACCTTCAGCTGTCGGTGCTCGCCGCGGTGCGGTCGGAGTCCCTGCAAGGGGCGCATCCGCTGCGTCGGGTGCTCACCGAGCTGCGTCGGTTGCGGTCGGTGCAGGTGCTCGACCTCGCTCCGCTGGACCGGGCCGCCGCCGAGCAACTCGCTGCGGCGGTCGTGGGCCGGCCGATGGCCCCGGAGGCGGTCGAGCGGTTGTGTCGGCGCAGCGGCGGCAACCCGTTCGTCATCGAGGAACTCTCGCGCGATCTGCGCGACGGCCGTGACGGGCTCTCCGACACCCTGCGTGAGGTCTTCCTGGCCCGGGTGGACGCGTTGCCGCAGCCGGCGCACCGGGTCGTGCACGCGGTTTCCGCCGGGGTGGAACCGGTCGAGCACTGGCTGCTCGCCCAGGTGCTCGGGCTGCCCGAACAGGACCTGCTGGACGCGATCCGGGCGACCGTGGCCCATCGGCTGGTGGTCGGCTCCCATGACGGGTACCGGCTGCGGCACCGACTCGTCGCCGAGGTGCTGGAGGACGAGTTGCTGCCCGCCGAGCGGGCCGTGCTGCACCGCCGCTACGCCGAGGCGCTGACGTCCGCGCCGGGGGAGTTGCACCAGGCCCGACTGGCGCACCACTGGCGACTGGCCGGCGAGCCGCAGCGGGCGCTGCCGGCGGCGGTGGCCGCCGCGCAGGAGGCCGAGCGACTGTACGGCTACGTGGAGGCGCACCGGCACTGGTCGGTCGCGGTGGAACTGGCCGAGGGCCTGCCCGGCGCGGAGCGGGCGGTGCTGCTGAGGCATGCGGCCGAGGCCGCCCATCACTGCGGCGAGTACGCCCGCGCGCTGGCCCTGCTCGAAGAACTGGCCGGCGTCGACGCCGACCAACCGGTCTGTGAGCTGCACATCCGCCGGGCCCGCTACCTGGCCGCCGCAGGTCGCTCCGCGTTGGCCGAGGCGGAGTACCAGCGCGCCCTGGACGCCGCCGACTGCACTTCCCGGCAGCGGGCCACGGCCGCCGCACACCTGGCCGAGCTGCTGCTGCAACTGGGCCGGTACGCCGACGCCGGCCAGTGGGCCAAGGAGGCGCTGGAGCTGGCCGAGCAGGCCGACGACGCCACTACGGAGATGGTGCTGGCCAGCATGGCGCTGGGCTTCTCCGAGGCGTACCGCCAGGACCCGGATGCCGGGCTGGCCGTGCTGCGCCGCGCGTTGGCGACCGCCGAGCGCGCCGGCCAGCCGGAGGACGTGGCTCGGGCCTACCTGCACCTGGCCGAGTTGCTGACCGGGCCGCTGAACATCCTGGAGGAGGGGGTGGTGGTGGCCCGCCGGGGCGCCGAGCGGGTGGCCGAGCTGGGGTTGGGGCGCAGCTACGAGACCCGGCTGCTGGCGATCGCCACCAACGGCCTGTTCCGGGTGGGGCAGTGGGCCGAGGCGGAGAAGGTGGTCGCGGCGGCCCTGCGGCACCGCCCCTCCGGCACCGACGCGGTCGAGTTGCTGCTGGCCCGGTGCCGCCTCTCGGTGGGTTACGGCGACATCGAGGCGGCCGACCGGGATCTCGACGCGGTGGCCACCATGCTGGCCGGCGGTGGCGCCCGACACGTCATTCCGCTGCTCACCCTGCGGGCCGGGCTGGCCATGTGGCAGGGGCACCACGATGTCGCCCGGCATGCGGTGCAGCGGGGGCTGACCGAGACCCGCTCCGACGACCTGGTCATCCTCGCCGTGCTCGTCTGGCACGGCCTGCGGGCCGAGGCGGAGGCGAAGGCCAGCCGCACCCCCGTCGACGACAACGCGGTACGCCGGTTGCGGCAGATCGCCGACCGGGTGGCGGACAAGAGTGAGAGCGCGGCCCGGCCGGTACGGTACGTGGTCGACGGCTATCTGGCGCTCTGCGCGGCCGAGGTGAGTCGGCTCGACGTGGCCGATCCGGATCTGTGGGCGCGGGCCGCCGCGGAGTGGGATCACCGTAACCACCCGTACCCGGCGGCGTACTCCCGGCTGCGTCAGGCGGAGGCGTTGCTGGCTCTTCGGCGGCGTACCGCCACCGCGGGGAAACTGCTGCGGCAGGCGTACCAGATGGCTCAGGGGCTTGGCGCGGTGCCGTTGACTCACGAGATCCGTAACCTCGCCGGTCGGGCCCGGGTGACGTTGGAGGAGGCCGGCCCGTCGGGGGCGACCGCGCCGGCCGGGGCGGCTGGCGCGGAACTCGCCGCGTTGACCGCCCGCGAGCTTGAGGTCCTGGCCGCAGTGGCCGAGGGGCTGACCAACCGGGAGATCGGCCAGCGGTTGTTCATCAGCGAACGGACCATCGGCGTCCACGTGTCGCACATCTTCGACAAGCTTCAGGTGCGTACCCGGGTCCAGGCCAGCGCCATCTTCCTACGTAGCCGCGCGCAGGTGTCGGATACGTAGTTCTACTGATGTCGACGGTTGGTCCGCCTGAAAGGCTGAGCCCGGCGCCGCAACGGCACCACGGCGGCGACGAGCAGGGCGGGGGACGACATGAGTGAGCGGGTCTGGGGGCCGGTGCACGGGGACATCGTCGACCTGCTCGCCGACCACCCGGCGGACGTGCCGGCCGTGGTCGACCACCTGACCAAGTTGCAGGACATGCTGGTCCGGCTGCCTCCGCTGCTGGACAGTTGCCCGCTGGCCGACTTCAACAAGCTGTACCTGACCATCACCAGCAGCGTGCTGGACGGTTTGTACTCCGACCGCTTCGTCGACCCGGTCTTCCTGTCCCGACTGGATGTGGAGTTCGCCGCCCGCTACTTCGACGCGCTGCGGCTGTGGACCGACTCCAGTCCCGGTACGCCCAGCGCCTGGTCCTGCCTGTTCGAACGGATGCGTGGCCCGGACGCCCGACCGCTGCCCTCGGCGGCGGCCGGAGTCAACGCGCACATCAACTTCGACCTGCCGTTCGCGCTCGTCACCACCTTCGACCACCTGGAGTCCGAGCCGGTCGACGGTAGTGACCAGCACCGCGACTACCTGGAGATCAACAAGATCTTCGCCGACAAGATCCCCGGCCTGCGTCGGGGCTACCTGGAGCGGTGGCAACTGCTCATCGACATGCTCAACGGGGAGATCGACGACTGGTATCAGGGCGAACTGATCGGCTACACGCGGGATGTCGCCTGGCGCAACGCCCAGCGGATCTGGCGGTGCCGGCACGACCCGCACCAACACGAACGCGAGCGTAAGCGGCTCGATGAGACGGCCGCCGCGCTCGGTCGGTTGCTGCTGTCGCCCCTGGGGGCGCTGCTGCAGTAGCCGGGACGGGGGGTCCCCGCGTTCCGTCGGTGGGCGGAGCGCGGGGGCGGTCCGACCCGCACAGGCGACATCGCCTGGATCGACCACGGGGGGAGCAAGGGGGGAGCAAGGGGCCGGCCGGCCCGGGGGGTGTCGGCCGGCCCTTCGCGGGTACGCCGCGGCCATGACCGCTGCGTTCCGGCGCCGTCCCGCCAGCCGGCCCCGACCTCGCCCCGCCGCCCCACCTCGTCCCGCCCGGCCGGGCGACCGTGCCGGCCGGGGAGCCCGCGGATGACGGGACAGCGCTTCGGCTTCCGCTTCGACCCGCCGTGGCGACCGGTGCTGGCCCTGCTCGGTGTCCGGCCGTCGACGGCCTGGGTGGACGTCGACGCCGACGACCTCACGGTGCGCTTCGGGCCTTGGCGGCTGCGTACCACCCGGGACAACGTGGCCGAGGTCCAGACCACCGGCCCGTACCGATGGTGGCGGGCCATCGGCACCCACCTGTCCGCCGCCGACGTCGGCATCAGCTTCGGCACCAGCACCGCGCGAGGGCTCTGCGTACGTTTCCTGCGACCGGTGCCCGCCCTGCTGCCCGGCGGATGGCCGCGCCACCCTGCGATGACGGTGACCGTCGCTGATCCGGACGCCCTGGCCCGTGCCCTCGCGGCGGCGCCCGGTGACGGCGCCGAGCGGCTTTGACCGTTCCGACGAGGTGGTGTTCGACGACCGCCTACGGTCGGGGCAGGAGTGGGGAGGGCGGGCGGGCACATGGGGGACGGGACCAGAGCGCGACGTGGCCGGGACCGCCGTGGCAAGGCGTCCGGCACACCCGGGCCCGCACTGCGTGCCGCCCGTGACCCGACCCGGCCGGGCGAGCGTGCCGGCCGCCGGATCGCCGTGCCCGAGCAGGTGGCGGTGCGTCCACCCGGTCCCGCGGTACCGCAGAGCCGGCTGCGTCGCTGGCTGCTCGTGCACCAGGTGCAGCCGGTCGGCCCGGAGACCGCCGAGGGGCAGACCCGGGCGCACGCCTGGTGGCGGGTGATGTGCCTGACCGGCGTCGACTACTTCTCCACCCTTTCGTACCTGCCGGGCATCGCGGTGCTGGCCGCCGGGGCGCTCAGCCCGGTGGCGACCCTGCTGATCGTGGCGTTGACCCTGTTCGGCATGCTGCCGATGTACCGCCGGGTGGCCCGGGACAGCCCGCACGGCCAGGGCTCGGTGGCGATGCTGGAACGGCTGCTGCCGTTCTGGCGGGGCAAGATCTTCGTGCTGGTCCTGCTCGGCTTCGTGGCCACCTCGTGGATCATCACGATCACCCTCTCCTCGGCCGACGCCACCGTGCACATGTTGCAGAATCCGTACCTGCCGGCGGCGTTCGGCGGGACCGGCGTCGCGGTCGTGGTGACCGTACTGCTGCTGCTGATCCTGGGTGGGGTGTTCCTGCTCGGCTTCCGGGAGGCCGTCGCGGTGGCCGTACCCCTGGTCGCCGTCTTCCTGGCCCTGAACGCGGTGATCGTGGTGGTGTCCCTGGTCGAGATCGCCGGTGACCCCCAGACGCTGGCCGACTGGACCGGGGCGTTGACCGCCGGCGGCGGACCGGGGCAGGTGGCGCTGACCGCGGCGCTGGCGTTTCCCCTGCTGGTGCTGGGTCTCTCCGGCTTCGAGACCGGGGTGAGCATGATGCCGCTGGTCGCGGGGGAGGGGCCGGACGCGGCGGCCCGGTTGGCCGCCCGGATCCGCAACACCCGTCGGTTGCTTACCGCCGCCGCGTTGATCATGTCGGTCTACCTGCTGTCGACCACCTTCGTCACCACCCTGCTCATCCCGCCCGAGCAGTTCGCCCCGGGCGGGGCCGCCAACGGGCGGGCGTTGGCCTACCTGGCCCACGAGCACGTCGGCGAGGCGTTCGGCACGGTGTACGACCTCAGCAGCGTGCTCATCCTGTGGTTCGCCGGTGCCTCGGCGATGGCCGGTCTGATCAACATCGTGCCGCGCTATCTGCCGTCGTACGGCATGGCGCCGGAGTGGGCGCGTGCGGTCCGGCCGGTGGTCATCGTCTACACGCTGATCTGCATCGGGCTGACCGTCGTCTTCCGCGCCGACGTCGACGCGCAGGCGGGGGCGTACGCCACCGGGATCCTGGCCATGATGGTCTCCGCTGCGGTCGCGGTGGCGATCGCCGCGCTCGGCCGTAGGCAGCGCGCGACCGCCGTCGGCTTCACCGTGCTCACCCTGGTCCTGCTGTACGCGCTGGCCGAGAACGTCCTGACCAAGCCGGACGGGATCGCCATCTCGGGCCTGTTCATCCTCGGCATCATCGCCGTCTCCCTGGTGTCCCGGGTCAGCCGGACCACCGAGCTGCGGGCGGAGCGGGTGGAGTTCGACGAGGCGGCGCGGCGGTTCATCGCCGATTCGGTGGCCCACGACGGCCGGTTGCACGTGATCGCCCACAAGCGGCGCAGTGGCGCCGTCAAGGAGTACACCATCAAGGAACGGGCGCAGCGTGGGCAGAATCCGGTGCCGGGCGCCACCGACGTGCTGTTTCTGGAGATCGACGTGGTCGACCCGTCCGGGTTCCGGCACGTGCTGCGGGTACGCGGCGTCGAGGTGGGCGGTTACCGGGTGTTGCGGGCCAGCAGCCCGGCGGCGCCCAACGCGATCGCCGCGGTCCTGCTGGCGCTGCGCGACGCCACCGGTGTACGTCCGCACGCGCACTTCGAGTGGTCGGAGGGCAATCCGATCGCGCACCTGCTGCGGTATCTGATCCTGGGCCGTGGTGACACGCCGCCGGTGGTCCGGGAGATCCTGCGCAAGTCCGAGCCCGATCCCGCCCGCCGTCCCGGTATCCACGTAGGCGGCTGAGCCGGTCGGTGTCCTGTCCGCCCCCGGGGCCAGAGACCTGAATCCGCCCCGGGGGCAGAGATATGAAGACGAAAGACGTACTTATTCATTTATGCCGGATTTCGACCCTTTGGTCGCCGTACGTTGCCTCTGGTGGCTGCCGCGAGGTCGGCCGCTCCGCGCCCGATTCGGTGCGGCTCTGTTTCGCACACACGAGAGGCAGGAAACCCTCATGTCCACGTACCTTGGGGGCCGACAACCGGCCCGACGCAGGCGGCGATCGCACTGGTACCTGGCCGGTGGGCTGGCGGCCGGCAGTCTGGCCGCGGTGGCGGGCCTCAGCGGCGCCGCCGCGTTAGCCACCGACCGGGATCTGCAGGCGCCGGCGCCAGCGCCGGCCCCCGCCCAGCCGGCCGCGTTGTCGACCGACGACGGGCCCCACCGGGACGAAGCACCGGCGGACCGGGAGAAGAAGTGGCCGCGTTCCGGCGGCGCGGAACGCGGCGGCACCGGGGACAGCCGACAGGACGACCCGGACGGCCGGTCCACCGAGGGCAACGGGCGCCCGCCCCAGCACGAGGCGGTGCAGGTGCCCTGCGACTCCGCGCGGCTGATCGCCGCGCTGGTCCGGGTCAACGCCGAAGGCGGTGGCCTCCTGCGGCTGGCCGAGAAGTGCACGTACACCCTGACCCACGCCTTCCAGCAGGTCGACGAGTACGACGGCGGGATCCGGGACGCCCGGGAGGCCGCCGACGCCGCCGAGAACCCGGGTGACGCCGAGGCGCCGGCGCGCAACCCCGCCCACGACACCGCCGGTCTGCCGGTGATCTACCACGCGATCACCATCGAGGGCTCCGGCGCCACCATCGCCCGGGGGGCGCAGGCCCAGGAGTTCCGCTTCTTCACCGTCCGCGACGGCGGCGAACTCACCCTGCGCGACGTGACCCTGCTCAACGGCCGGTCGAAGGCCGAGGGCGGCAGCATCCACATCGTGCACGGCGCGACCGCCGTCGTCGAAGGGGTCACCGTGGCCAACAGCACGTCACTGTCCGCGGAGGGCGGCGGTGGTGGCATCTTCAACGACGGCAACCTGCGGATCAGCGACAGCACGCTGGTCGGCAACCGGGCCGCCGGCACCCAGGGCAAGGGCGGGGGCCTGCTCAACGGCGGCGTCATGACCATGTACCGGACCGAGTTCCGGCACAACAGCGCCGTCAGCTACGGCGGCGGGCTGGCCAACTTCCGGGCCGCCGGGGACGTCTACTCCTCCTCCTTCGTACGCAACAACGCCCGGCAGGGTGGCGGTCTGGCCAGCTTCTCGGCCCGTACCAAGGTCTTCGACAGCCTGGTCGCCGGCAACAGTGCCGAGACCGGCGGTGGCCTGGCCAACTCCGACGCGGTGCTGGTGCTGGGGCAACTGACCGTCCGGGACAACCTCGCCGCCGTCGCCGGCGGCGGCATATCCACCGTGCAGGGGCTGCTGCCGATCGACGACAGTGTGATCATCGGCAACACCACGCGCGGCAACGGCGGCGGCGTCTACGCCGAGAAGTCGAACCTGCTGGTGCGCGGCAGCGACGTGAAGGGCAACGAGGCGGTCGGCGAGAAGTCGCAGGGCGCCGGTGTCTTCGTCACCGCCGGCTCCAGCTCGCTGTTCCGCAGCCTGGTGATCGGCAACCGGTCCACGGTCGAGGCCGGCGGCCTGCAGGCCGAACAGGCCCGGATCAAGATCGACGATGACAGCGTGATCATCGACAACGGCTCCACCAACTGCCTGGGCAGCAAGGTCCCCATCCCGAACTGCTTCCGCTGAGCGGACCGCACGACAAACCAGGTGCGTCCGGCTTTCCGTACCTCCCGACCTCAAGTGGGCCGGGAGGTGCGGAGCCGGACGCACCGTCGTCGTGCACGGTCACTGGGAGGGCTCAGGCAACTCGCAGTCGACCTTCGGGTTGGCGCCGACGTAGTTCAGCGGACCGGCGGCAATGGTCACCAGGATCGTGCCGACCTCGGCACAGTTGGCTTCCTCGTCGCTGTAGTAGCCGCGCTGACCGGCGGCGATCGCGCCGATGACGAGCCAGATCACCACAAGGACTCCGAATATCGACGTGCCGCGCATGGCTTCCTCCACGGTCGGGGGTGATAGCTGGGTGTCCGGCCCATGTACCCAACCGCGCTGTCCGGCTAACGAGGAGCGGTCGCGGCCACCACCGTGGCGAAAGCTGCCGGCGTACAGGTACGCCCGGCTCGATGCGCTGCGGGTCAGGTGGTGGCCCTGTCGAGCTGATAGCGCGAGCGGCTCACGGCCCGGGTGACAGATCCCGGCCGACGTGGCGGCGCGCTGCGACAGCACAAACGGTTCAGCTCGACAGGGCCCACGCACCCTGCGGTCAGCCACCTTCCGGCCGTACCCGGACCTGCCGCGATCCCGGTGCGAGCGGTGCGGCACTACGCGGCGGTCCGGCCGCAGCCGGGGCGGCGTTGATCAGGCGGCTTCGCCGGACTGGCTGGCCAGGATCTTCGCCTGCTGTGGCCAGGTCGCCAGGCTGGCGGTGGCCCGTAGCCCGGCACCCCGAATGGTTTCCCGCAGCGTGGCCTCGTCCAACTCCGCCAGCTGTCGGTAGGTCCGGATACCCGCACCCTGCAACGCGGCGGCCATCTTCGGCCCGACACCCTGAATCCGCCGGAAGTCGTCTGCGGCGTCGGCGGCGTCTGCGGCCGGATCCGCCGGTGCGGCGACGGCGGAAGCAGCCGGTGCGGCCGAGGTGCTCGTGCTGGACTTGGTGGCGGCCTCGGGCCGCACCGGCGGGGTGGCCACGGCGGGGCGAGCCGACGAGTCGCTCTCCTCGACCGCCTGCTCTGCCGGGCCGTCGGTGATGGACGGCGCCGACGCCGAGTCGTCCCCGGCCGCGCTGGCGGGCACCGTGACGTCCGTCGTGGCGTCCGAGGCCGTGGAGTCCAGGGCAGTGGAGTCCAGGGTCGTGGTGTCCGGGGTCGTGGTGTCCGGGGTCGTGGTGTCCGGGGTCGTGGTGTCCGGGGTCGTGGTGTCCGGGGTCGTGGTGATCGGTTCGGCGGACACGCTGGGTGTCGGCTCCGGCGATGCGGGCTGTTCGCTCGGGCTCGACTGCTCGGTTGCCTCAGTCTGGCTGGACGCCGGCTCGGGCGCCGGACCGGTCGTGCGGCTCGTCGGCGCGGACGGTTCGTCGCGCCGGCTGCGCAGCAGCACCCAGCCCGCCACCAGCCCGATCAGTAGTACCCCGAGCAGTATCAGCCACTTGCCGAAGGAGTCGATCACGGCAAACCTCCCTGAAGTTCACGTCCGGATCGTCGCGAGAAAAACTCGCCGAAGCTTCGCATACCCACGGTCTGGACGACAGGCAGGTCAGGTAACAGTCCGTACCGGTCCATCGTGAGCTACCGCCGGTGCTCGCGGTGGTACGGACGGTGTGGACTGTGGCTGGTACGCCGAGAATCCCGGCGCCGTCGCGGGCGCCGGGACCCTCGGTGTCACGTGTTCGTGTTCGGCGGCTTCAGTCCTCCTCGCCGCGATAGGTGTAGAAGTCGTCGACGAACTTGCGCCGCAGCCGGGGCACCCGGCTGGTGACCCGGAAGTATCCCCGTGCGCCGAGCAGGGCCAGCCGACCGAAGACCGGCTTGTACATCCGGTCGTCGCCGCTGGTACCGCTGCGGGCCAACGAGTCGGCCACCCGAGCGAAGCCGTACGGCACCATCGCCGCCTCGTAGTCGGCCACCGCCTGCACCAGGGACTTCTGCCCGGCGGTGGCGAGGATCAACTGACGGCGCAGCAGATTCGCGTCCCGCAGCGCGGTGTTGGCGCCCACGCCCCGGCCCGGTGTCATGGTGTGGATGGCATCGCCGAGCAGGGTCACCGTACTGCTGCGCCAGGGCGGAACCGGCTCCGAGGTGGACACCCGGATCGGCAGGGCGCTGTCCGGGTCGGCCCGGCTGAGCAGCTCGCGTAGGTGGGGGTGCCAGTTCGCGGTCAGGTCCAGGGCCACCTGGATCAACTCCGTTCCCCGGCGGCGCAGCACGTCATCGGGGAAGCGCCGGGCGGTGCTCCAGACCACCAGGTTGATGTTGTCGCGGGTGCTGTCGTGCCGTAGCCCGGGCCAGCCGGCGAGCAACGCCGCATCGGCCGGGTCGACGTCCGGGTTGAGTCGGGCGTCGGCGTCCCACTTGAACTCCATGACGTGCAGCACGCCCATAACCCCGCCGGTACCGAAGATCAGCGAGATGCCGCGCTGCACCGCCGATGGCAGCAGGGCCCGGGTGTCGTCGGTGAGCGGAATCCGGGTGGCGATGTTGATCGTGCCAGCGTCCCGGATGACCGCGTGCGGCAGGTACTGGCGGCGTACCGCGGAGTGAGTGCCGTCGGCGGCCACCAGCAGGTCGCCGGTGGCGGTGCTGCCGTCGGCGAAGTGGGCGGTGACCGTGGCGTCGTCGTGCTGTTCGTACCGCGTGAACGTCCGGTCGAACCGCACCACGTCCTCCATGCCGGTCAGCAGCACCTGGCGCAGCGTCATCCGCGCCACCGACCGTTCTGTGTCGACCGGATGGGTGTCCGGGCGTAGCGGGAACGAGGCCGTCGGCCGCAACTTCTGGTCCAACACGTTGAAGTAGCGCGGCGATCGGGCGCAGGTGGCCAGGTAGATGTCGAACAGCTCCGGCGGGAGGCAGTCGCGCAGGGCTCGGCTGCCGGTCGGGCCGATCCCCACGCGGTAGCCGAGAAGTCCGTCCGCCCGGCTGTGATGTCGCTCGTACACCTCGACTCCGATGCCGGCTCGACGAAGCCCGTGCGCCAGGCAGAGTCCACCGGTGCCCGCGCCGATGATCAGGACGTGTGGTGTCCGGGTGGCCACGATTCCGTCCGGTCAGCTGGCCGCGCGCGGGGCCGGAACGTCGGCGCCGTCCCAGCGGTAGAAGCAGTTGGCGATCGCGTCGCGGGGTGAGCGCCAGGTCGGGAGGTAGGGCGAGGTGTGCGCGGACAGTCGCTCGTTGACCTGGCGGTAGAGCGGGTGGTTGCGGGCCGTCGCCAGGGCGTCGGCACCGACGTCGTCGGTCTCCATCAGGTGTACGCACAGATCGTGCAGGCAGTACAGGGACCGGTGGCGTACCCCGGTCAGGCTGGGCAGCTCGGTCGCGTCGGACTCCGCGAAGATCTGTGCCACCCGACCTTCCGCGCCCGGGATTATCCTGCTGACGATAACGAGTCGGCTGCTCATCGGTCCCCTCTCACCGCTGGTCGCGCCCGGATGCCTCGCCGGGACGCAGCTGTCACCCTGCCGGCGGGACTGTCACCTGGCCGTCAACGCCGACGGTCGATCCGGTGACGTCGGGCAGCCCGATCAGCCGCTGCGGGGGGTCGTTCGGATGGCCGGGTACCGGCGCGGTCCCGAGGCTGCCTGACTGGCGCGGCGGATCGGTTCCAGGGTCTCGTCGAGCAGTGCGGCCATCGCCGGCGAGGGTTCCAGTCGCAGTTCACGCAGCAGCAGGTCACGGTAGACGTAGAAGGCGTGCACCGCCTCGAAGGCGTTGCCCTCGGCGAGATGGATCCGGACGACGAGCCGGTGCGGCGTCTCCCGTAGCGGCTCCGCGGCCATCGCCTCCAGCGCCGCGTCCAACGCCTCACCATGCCGTCCGGCGGCCAGGTGTTGACCGGCCACCTGTTCCAGCATGTGCAACCTGAGTTGGCGCAACCGTTCCCGGTCGGCCAGCACCCACTCTTCGTACCAGCCCGGAAGCAGGTCGTGTCGTCCGGCGGCGAGCGCCTCCGCGGCGTCGGCCGGTGTCCGGCCGTCGCGTACCCGGCTGGCGGTGTCGACCAGTCTGTCGACGTCGACCTGTACGGCCGGATCGAGGCGGACCGTGTCGGCGTCCGTGGTCAACGGACAGTACGGGTCCTGACGCAGCCGCCACAGTGCGGTCCGCAACGACGACAGCGCACGCTCCTCGGTGGTCTCCGGCCAGAGCAGGCCGGCCAGCTGGGTGCGGGTCGTCGCGGGGCGCAGTCCGATCAGCGCGATGACCCGTTGCAGGCCACGCGGCACCACCACCGGGGTGCCGTCGTGCGTCAGGCGGAAAGCGCCGAGCAGATGTAGGCGGATCTCACCGCTCCGGGGCTTCCCGGTGGTCGGTGTGGGCGAATCGGCCACGGGCACCCCCTGCGCAACGCGTTGTCTGCGGGCATGGCCGGGCCCCGGCGTGGCGGCCGGGACGCCACTTGCGACTGCGGGCATCGCGCGGGCGTGCGCGACGCCGGGTCGGACCGCCGTGGAGGCTATCAATAGCAGTTACTCTGAGTCAATGATCGTGTCGGCTACGTAACTCGTGCGTAATCTTTGAGGGCGTCTCTGAACTGGCAAGTTGTAGTGCTGCTCGAATTCCGCTTGCTCAGCTGGGCCACAGATTGCGTCAACGCAGCGTCACCGAAGCCGGTGCTGGTGGGGGAGGTCCGTGACGCTCGGGTGACGGCCTGATCCGCATCGTGTCGAGAGTCGACCGGGACACCGGGTGGGGCCGGCAACGGCCGGTGGGGGAGGGACAACATGGACCGAACGCTGATCGTGGCGAAGGTGGTTCCGACCGCCGAGGACGCGGTCGCCGAGATCTTCGCCGAGTCCGACACGACCGAGCTGCCACACCTGGTCGGGGTCCAGCACCGGTCGCTGTACCGGCTGCACGACCTGTACGTACACCTGCTGGAGACCGACACGCCCGGCGGCGGCGCGGTCGAGGCGGCGCGGGACCACCCGGAGTTCCGGCGGATCAGCACCCGGCTGCGCCCGTACATCACGCCGTACCTGCCGGACTGGCGCTCGCCTCGGGACGCGATGGCCCGCTGCTTCTACCGCTTCGACGCAGACCCGAGGAGAGACTATGACCGTCACTGATGGCCGCTCGCTGACCGAGGAGATCACCGACATCCTGGTGACCAACTGCGGGCTGGACCCGGACGCGGCCGCCCGTGAGCCGGCGGCCTCCCTGGAGGAACTGGGGATGGACTCCCTCGCGTTGCTCGAACTCACGGCCGTCGTCGCCGACCGGTGGCGGGTACGCATCCCGGAACAGGCCGCCCAGCTGAGCATCCCCGCCGTGGCCGAGATCGTCTCCCGCCGCGCCGACCCGCCCGGACACACCGAGAACAGCATCGTCATCGCCGCGCCGCTGGACCTGGTCTGGTCGGTCACCAACGACGTGGCCCGCTGGCCAGAGCTGTTCACCGAGTACGCCCAGGCCGAGATCCTCGACACCGACGGCGACACCGTCCGGTTCCGGCTCACCATGCACC
Source organism: Micromonospora sp. NPDC051196 (assembly GCF_040682415.1). Classification (NCBI taxonomy): domain Bacteria; kingdom Bacillati; phylum Actinomycetota; class Actinomycetes; order Micromonosporales; family Micromonosporaceae; genus Micromonospora; species Micromonospora sp. NPDC051196. The sequence continues at coordinate 103,886 of NZ_JBFBAY010000004.1, read as the reverse complement.
CCGACGAGAACGGGGTGGCCTGGAGCTGGGTCAGCGAACGCACCTCCGACCGGGCCACCCGCCAGGTACGCGCCCGCCGGGTGGAGACCGGCCCGTTCGAGTACATGCGGATCCACTGGAGCTACACCGAGGAACCGGGCGGGATCCGGATGACCTGGGTGCAGGACTTCGCGATGAAGCCGACCGCGCCGGTGGACAACGCCGGGATGACCGAGCGGATCAACACCAACAGCAAGGTGCAGCTGGCCGTCATCAAGGACCGGCTCGAACGGCTGGCCGACGTCCGGCCGGCCACGGTGGTCACCGGAGGCGACGATGCGTGATCTGGCCCTGGTGGCCGCGCGGGATGTGCCGGCCGACCGTCGCCGCGGTGGCGAACTGCGGGTGTTGCTCGGCCCGCGCACCGTCGGCAGCACCTCCGGCTTCATGGGCGTGGCGACCATGGCACCGGGGGAGCGGATCGCGGAGCACTACCACCCGTACAGTGAGGAGTTTCTCTACGTCGCCCGGGGCGCGATCACCGTCGACCTCGACGACGAGCCGGTCCCGCTGACCGCCGGCGAGGCGCTGTTCGTCGCCCGCAACGTCCGCCACCGACTCCGCAACACCGGCGACATCCCCGCCGAAGTGGTCTTCCACCTCGGTCCGCTGGCACCCCGCCCGGAACTCGGCCACGTCGACACCGAGCTGGTCGAACAGCGGGACGGGTCGTGACCGGCCGGCGGACCGCGGTGACCGGCATCGGGGTGGTCGCCCCCGGCGGCGTGACCCGGGACCGGTTCTGGAAGGCCATCACCGAGGGACGCACCGCCACCCGCCGGATCAGCTTCTTCGACCCGACGCCGTTCCGCTCCCAGATCGCCGCCGAGTGCGACTTCGACCCGGACGCCGCCGGACTCACGCTCGCCCAGCGGCAACGCGCCGACCGGTACGTGCAGTTCGCGCTGGCCTGCGCCGCCGAGGCGATCGCCGACAGCGGCCTGGGACTCACCGACGCCGAGCGGGACCGGGCCGGCGTGGTGCTCGGCACCGCGGTCGGCGGCACGATGGCCCTGGAACAGGAGTACGTGACGGTCAGCGACAGCGGCCGGCGCTGGCTGGTCGACTCCGCGCTCGGTGGACCGTACCTGTACCAGGCGCTGGTGCCGAGCAGCCTGGCCGCCGACGTCGCCTGCGCGCACGGCCTGCACGGCCCGGCTCAGGTGGTGTCCACCGGCTGCACCTCCGGCATCGACGCGATCGGCTACGCCCACCAGCTCATCGCCGACGGTGAGGCGGACATCGTGCTCGCCGGAGCCGCCGACTCGCCGATCTCCCCGGTCACCGTCGCGTCCTTCGACGCCATCAAGGCCACCAGCCCGGACAACGACGATCCGGCGCACGCCTCCCGCCCCTTCGACGCCGACCGGCACGGCTTCGTGCTGGCCGAAGGGGCCGCGGTGCTGGTGCTGGAGGAGGCCGGGCACGCCCGCCGACGCGGCGCGCACGTCTACTGTGAGGTGGCCGGTTACGCCAGCCGCAGCAACGGTTACCACATGACCGGGCTGCGCCCCGACGGCGTGGAGATGGGCCTGGCCATCACCGACGCGCTGCGTCAGGCCGGACTCGCCCCGCAGGACGTCTCCTACATCAGCGCGCACGGCTCCGGGACCCGACAGAACGACCGGCACGAGACGGCCGCGTTCAAACGGGCCCTCGGCCCGGCCGCGTACCGGGTGCCGATCAGCTCCATCAAGTCGATGGTCGGGCACTCGCTGGGCGCCATCGGTTCCATCGAGATGGCCGCCTGCGCCTTGGCCATCGAGTACGGGGTGGTGCCGCCCACCGCCAACTGGAGCACCCGGGATCCGGAGTGCGACCTGGACTACGTGCCCAACGAGGCGCGGGACGTGCCGGTGGACGTGGCCCTGTCGGTCGGCAGCGGCTTCGGCGGCTTCCAGTCGGCGATGCTGTTCCGCCGCCTGGCCCGGGAGGTGTCGGGGTGAGCGAGCAACGTCGCCGCGCGGTGGTGACCGGGATCGGGGTGGTCGCGCCCAGCGGCGTCGGCAACCAGGCGCACTGGCGTACGGTGCTGTCCGGTCAGCGGCGTACCGGCCCGATCACCCTGTTCGACGCCGCCGGATACCCGACCCGCTTCGGCGGTGAGGTGCCGGACTTCGACCCGGCCCGGTACACCGACAACCGTTTCCTGGTGCAGACCGACCGCTGGACCCACCTCGGGTTCGCGGCCACCCGACTGGCCCTTGCGGACGCCGGCCTGCCCGATCGTCCGGTAGACCCGTACGGCTGGGCGGTCACCCTGGCCAGTTCCTCGGGCGGCAACCTGTTCGGCCAGCGGGAGCTGCAACGGCTCTGGTCGTCGCCGAGCCGCACGGTCGGGGCGTACCAGTCGATCGCCTGGTTCTACGCGGCCAGCGTCGGGCAACTGTCCATCGCGCACCAGGCGAAGGGGCCGTGCGGGGTGCTGGTGACCGAGTCGGCCGGCGGCCTGGACAGCCTGGCCCAGGCCGTACGCACGATCCGGCGGGGTGCGTCCGTGGTGCTGGCCGGGGCAACCGAATGCCCGCTGAGCCCGTACGCGTTGGCCTGCCAGTTGCGTTCGGGGCTGCTCAGCACGGTGACCGACCCGCAGCGGGCGTACCGGCCCTTCGACGTCGCCGCCAGCGGTTACCTGCCCGCCGAGGGTGGTGCGGTCTTCGTCGTCGAGGAGTACGAGCACGCACGGGCCCGGGGGGTGCGCGGCTACGGCGAGGTGACCGGCTGGGGCGCCACCCACGACGCGGCGCACACCACCGCCGACAGCGCCGGTGACCCGCAGCAGTACGCCCGGGCGATGCGCCTGGCGCTGGGCCGCGCCGGGGTCGAGCCGCAGGAGGTGGACCTGGTGGTGCCCGACGCGCTCGGGGTGGCCCGTTACGACCGGGCCGAGGCCGCCGCGCTGCGTTCGGTCTTCGCCGGCACGGCACCGCCGGTGAGTACGCACAAGGCGCTCATCGGCCGGGCACACCAGGGCGGATCGGCACTGGACGTGGCGACCCTGCTGCTCGCCTTCGCACACGACACGCTGCCTCCGTCGGCCGGCCCGGAGCAGGTCGCCGGCGGCTGCGAGCTGGACTTTCTGCGTGAGCGTCGGCGCCCGCGTACCCGGGTGGGGATGGTCTGCGCGCGCGGTTTCGACGGTTTCAACAGTGCGCTGGTGCTGCGCGGGACGGCACCGGGCGGGAAGGACCAACCATGACGCGAGGCCGAGTCGTCTTTCTTGTCCGGGTGCCCAGCGAGCGCACCGACGACTTCCTGCGGGCGTACGAGGCTGTCCGGCATCTGGTCGCCGACGGGGTGCCGGGGCACCTGGTCGACCAGGTGTGCCGCTCGTCGACCGACCCGGAGCAGTGGCTGATCACCAGCGAGTGGGCCAGTCTGGCCGACTTCGAGGCGTGGGAACGCAGCCCGGAGCATCGGGAGCTGGTCCGACCGATGCGCGAGTGTTTCACCGAAGCCCGTTCGCTGCGCTTCCACGTCCACGCCCAGACCCCGGTCCCGGCCTGAGGACGGGGACGGGTTGGGAGCGTGCCAGCGATCTCGACCATTCGGCTTAGCGCTCACACCTATTTGGACTGAACAGGGCCACCGACCCCACGACAATCCCGCCGGAGGGTTGTGGGGCAACGGGCGTGCCGCGATATTGCTCTGATCAACTCCCTCGGTGAGAACCGCCGGCAGTCGTGTCGGTGATTGGAGATCCCGTGCCCACACCTAACTCCGGCGGGTCGCCCGTGCCGGCGTCCGGCCGCTGCCGACGTGGTACGACGAGGGGCAGGTGGTGACGGTAGTGCGGCATCGGCGTACCGGGAGGACCGGACTCACCGATGTCCTGCCGGGCGCGGATCCGTTGGTCTCGACGGAGGCGAGCCGAGCCGGGACCATCCGCAGCCGGCTGGTCGGCATCATCGGCCTGCCGGTGGTCGCCGTCCTGCTGTTGCTCGGCTTCGTGACGTACATCGAGGTCTCGGGGTTTCGGGCGGTCCGGGCGGCCAGTGAGTCGGTGGACCTCGCCCTCGTGGTGCAGGACCTGACCCAGGAGTTGCAGACCGAGCGTGGGCTCACCGCCGGTCTGCTCGGCGGTAACGCCGGGTTCCGCGACGACATGGCCTCGGCCCGCGAGCGGGTGGACCAGCGACGCCTGGCGGTCGAGGCGGCTATCTCGGGCGGCGGCGAGGTGGCCGACCGGGTCGGCGCCGCGCTGCGGGAACTCGACGGGCTCGCCGTGGTGCGTTCCGCCACCGACAACGGCAGCGCCGGGCGGGCCACGACCTTCGAGTTCTTCACCGAGCGCATCGCCGCGCTGCACGACGTCGACTTCGGCCTCGACGAGGCGGTGGATCCGGAGCTGCGCCGCCATCTGGCCACCCTGGACGCGCTGAGCCGGATCAAGGAGAGCACCGCCCAGCAGCGGGCGTTCCTCAGCGGCGTCTTCTCCGCCGGTGGCTTCGCCCGGGGCGAGTTCCTCGAGTTCGCCGCGATGCGCGCGGCCCGGGACGTGGCCCTGGCCGACTTCACCGCCAACGCCACTCCCCGCCAGAAGGCCGCGAACGAGTGGGTACTGGACACCGGCTCCGCCCGAGTCGCCGGCCACTTCGAACAGATCGCCCTCGACGCGGCGGACGGCCGCCGGTTGCAGGTCAACCCGCAGGCCTGGTGGTCGGCGTTGACCACGGTGCTCGACGGCATGCGCCAGTTGCAGCAGCATGTCGGTTCGGAGATCGAGGCGCGGGCCGCGGAACGGCAGTTCCACTCGATCCGACGGCTCCTCGTGACCGGCGCGGTGATGGGGACCATCCTCGCCGGTGCGATCATCCTGCTGGTGGTGGCATCCCGGTCGATCACCCGACCGCTGGCCGGCCTGGCCGCCGAAGCCCACGACCTCGCGAACAACCGGCTTCCCGCCGCCGTGCGTCGGCTACAGGAAGGAAACCAGGAGGCGGGGCCGGAGGCGCCGGCCCCGGTCCAGGTGCCCGCCCGCTCCAGTACGGAGATCTACTCGGTGGTCGGCGCCCTCGACCAGGTGCAGGCGGTGGCCTTCCGGCTCGCCACCGAGCAGGCGATGCTGCGCCGCAGCACCACGGAATCCCTGGCCAACCTCGGCCGGCGCAACCAGAACCTGCTGCGGCGTCAGCTCGGCTTCATCACCAAGCTCGAACGGGAGGAGACCGACCCGGCCGGGCTGGCCAACCTCTTCGAGCTGGACCACCTCGCCACCCGCATGCGCCGCAACGCGGAAAGCCTGCTGGTGCTGGTGGGCGCCGGCGGGCCTCGCCAGTGGACGGCTCCGCTGGCGATCGCCGACGTGATCCGGGCCGCGATCTCCGAGGTCGAGGAGTACCGCCGGGTACAGCTACGCCGCATCGACGATGCCTGGGTGGTCGGTGCCAACGTCAGCGCGGTGGCGCACATGCTCGCGGAGCTGATCGAGAACGGGCTGACCTTCTCGCCGCCCGACTCCGACGTGGAGATCCAGGGCCGCCGCAACGGTGACAGCTACCTCATCGCGATCACCGACCAGGGACTGGGCATGTCCCCCGAGGACCTGGCCGGGGCCAACGCCCGGCTGCGGGGCGAGGCCGACTTCGTCTCGGCCCCCACCCGTTACCTCGGTCACCACGTGGTGGGTCAGCTCGCCCAGGATCTGGGCATCGACGTGCAGCTGGCGCCGTCCCCGGTCACCGGGATCACCGCGCGGGTGGTCCTGCCGTCCAGCACGCTCACCAGCCCCAACGCGATCACCCCGGATAGCGACCCGCAGGACGGCAGCGCCATGCCCATCCCCGGCTCCGCCGCCGGGGTCGCAGCGGAGCCGGAGCCCGGTACGCCGGCACGCCCGATCGGCACCCGTGCGGCGGCAGCGGTCCAGCCGACCGACGCCGGCTCGGTGGCTGTCGGCGAGGCCGCCACGGCTGGTGACCTCGCCGCCGTCCCGGCCCGGTCGACCACCATCTTGGGTGAGTCGGCCACCGTCCCGGTGGAGGAGCGGACCCTCAACGGGCTGCGTAAGCGGTTGCCACGCGCCCGGCGGCAGGTTCCGCCCGCGCCCGTGGCCGCCCCGTCGGTACCCGATCAACGCCCGGCGGCCCTCGACGCCTCGCCCGCGGACATCCGGGACCGGTTGACCGCGCTGCGAGCCGGAACGTTACGCGGCCAGATCGCACGGTCGACACCCGAGACCGGATCCGGCGATGATCCCGCGACCGAGCCTTGGGGGACAGACAATGATTGACGTCCAGACCGATCCGCACCAGTTGAACTGGCTGCTGGCGAACTTCGTCCGGCAGACCGACGGCGTACGGGACGCCGTGGCCGTCTCCTCCGACGGTCTGCTCATCGCCGTCTCGGCCGGGCTGGACCGGGGAGCCGGAGACCAACTGGCCGCGATCGTGTCCAGCATGGCGAGCCTGGCGCGCACCGCCTCCCGCAAGTACGACTTCGACGGTCTGAAGCTCATCATGATCGAGATGAAGCGGGGCTTCCTGCTGGTGTCGGCGATCAGTGACGGCAGTTGTCTGGGGGTGCTCGCCGAGGGCGGCTGCGACCTGGGCCTGGTCGGGTACGAGATCTCGCTGCTGGCCGACCGGTTCGGCACCATGCTGACCCCGGCGTTGATCACCGATTCGAGACGGGTCCTGCCGCGGTGAACGATGGTGGACCGCGGCTGCCCGATCCGCGGATGATCCCGTACTGGACCCCCGCCCCGGCCTCGGCCGACCGTGTCGCGGAGCCGCAACCGTGGCCCACGCCGGAGCCGACGGACGAGGCGGCGGTACGTCCGTTCCTGCTCACCGGCGGGCGTACCCGGCCGGTCCAGGACGGACTACGGGTGGAGACCCTGCTCTCCGCCCTGCCGGCGGCGCTCTCCGCGCCGCTGCGCTTCGAGGCCCGCCGGATCGTCGAGCTGTGCCAGCGGCCCACCACCGTGGCCGACCTGGCGGTGGCGCTGCGGGTGCCGCTCGGCGTCACCCGGGTACTCGTGGCCGACCTGCTGAGCGAGGGCTATCTGCGCCGCGAGGAACAGGGCGAGCTGTCCGTCGCCATGATCGAGAGGATCAGGGACCGTGTTCGGGCTCTCTAGCCAGTCGCCCATACCCACCGCGGTGAAGATCGTGGTGAGTGGAGGTTTCGGAGTCGGCAAGACCACCTTCGTGGGTGCGGTGTCGGAGATCGAACCGCTGGTCACCGAGGCCGACCTGACCGAGGTCTCGGTCGGGGTCGACGACACCACGGGAATCGCCGGGAAGACCACCACCACGGTTGCCCTGGACTTCGGCCGGATCAGCCTCGACGAGTCCCTGCTGATGTACCTGTTCGGCACACCCGGGCAGGACCGGTTCGCCTTCCTCTGGGACGACCTCGTGGACGGTGCACTGGGTGCGGTCGTCCTGATCGACACCCGACGGATCGAGGACTGCTTTCCCGCCATCGACTACTTCGAGGATCACCGTATCCCCTTCCTGCTGGCGGTCAACAACTTCGACACGGCTCGCCGGTTCGCGATGGCCGAGGTGCGGGAGGCCCTCGGCGTCGCGGACGAGGTGGTGCTGGTGGAGTGCGACGCGCGCCGGCGGGAGTCGGTCAAGCAGGTGCTCGTCGCCCTCACCGAGGTGGTCCTGGCGCAACGTCTCGCCCGGGCTCCCGTCCCCTGGTGATCCGCAACCGGACCGACGCCTCACCCGGCGCGAAACGACGAAGAGGAGACAGCAGCGATGCGGACATCAGGCTGGACCAGGGCGGCGGCCCTGGCCGGTACGGCCGTGCTGGCGTTGACCGGCTGCGCGGTGCACATCGAGCCCCGGTTGGCGGCACCGGGCCCGCCGGAGCGCACGGAGTGCGGCACGCTGACCATCGCCAACCTGCCGTGGACCGGCTACGAGGCGAACGTCGCCGTGGTGAGCCACCTGGCCGAGAACCGACTCAACTGCACGGTGGTGGTGAAGGACCTCACGGCGGAGGAAGCCTGGGCGGAGGTCGCCGCCGGGACGGCCGACGTCATCCTGGAGAACTGGGGCCGCGAGGCGCTGAGGAAGCGGTACATCGACGAGGAGCGGACGGTCGTCGAGCACGGCATGACCGGCAACAAGGGTGTGGTCGGCTGGTATGTCACGCCGTGGCTGGTCGAGGAGTATCCCGACATCACCAACTGGAAGAACCTCAACAAGTACGCGCACCTGTTCCGTACCCCCACCTCGGGTGGCAAGGGCGTGCTGCTCAACGCCGATCCCTCGTACGAGACCAACGACCCGGCCTTGATCCGCAATCTCAAGTTGGACTTCGTCGTCAGCACGACCGGCAGCGAGGAGAAGCTGATCGAGGCGTTCCGGGAGGCGGAGCGGAACCGGCGGCCCGCGATCGGCTACTTCTACACACCGCAGTGGTTCCTGGCCGAGGTCGACCTGGTGCACATCAAACTGCCCCCGTACACCCCCGGTTGTGACGCCGATCCGGAGAAGGTCGCCTGCGACTACCAGCCGTACGATCTCGACAAGATCGCCAACCGGAGGTTCGCCGAGTCGGGCAACCCGGCCGCTGAGCTGATCAAGAACTTCCAGTGGACCAACACCGACCAGAACCAGGTGGCCCGCTATCTGACGATCGACAAGATGTCCCACAACGAGGCGGCCAAGAAGTGGCTCGACGCCAACCCGGAGGTCTGGCAGACCTGGCTGCCAGCCGACTGATCGCCCCTGTCTGGCCAGCATCCTGCATGTGCTGACCCAGCGCGTTCACCCGTTCGCAACCTGTGACGGCCGACGTGTTCCGGTCCTGGATGGACGGTCATAATGGATCGCATGGTTGCCTGGGAGTACGCCTTGTTGGTCCGCCGCTACCAGGGGCAGGGCCGGAATTTTCATGTCACGTTCGTCTGGTACGGCCCCGACGGGTCACGTAAGGATGTCACCGCATACGGTGACACCGCGGTTGCGCACCTCAACCGTGTCGGTCGGGAGGGCTGGGAACTGGTCACGGCCGCCGAGGACGTGAACAACGTCCAGGGCAGCACCGAGGTCCACCGCTACCACCTCAAGCGTCCGTTGAACTGAGGCTGGCGGCAGCCGGGGGCCCGGCGTGGATCGGTGATGCCGGTCCCGCGCCGGGCCCTTTCGGTTGTGACAGTTGCCATGGATGTTGTCGCTAACATCCGTCGTCGGCATGCGTGCGCCCATGGCGCCGCGTCGGTTCCGCCGTGCCGGACGAAGCCGGCCAGTTCAGGATTTTCCGCGGGCTGCCGGCCCTCTCGCAGCGGACGGCTTGACGGGTGGCAAGGTTAGCGTGAACATAGACAGACTTCCATGCAAATGGCGTTCTGGTCATCTGCTGGAAACCTGCGCGTCGCCCCGCTGCTTGCCAGGCCGCCGGCCTCCGTCGCCACGCCGGACCCACCGGTCGTCGTCCGGGCCGTCCCGGAAGGACCGCCATGATCTCATCCGTCTCCCCGCCGCGAAGGTCCCTACTTCGCCGCCGAATCCTGCCGCTGGCCCTGTCGACGCTGATCGCGGCGGGGGGCGTGGCCCTGCGCGCCGATGTCGGATCGGCGGCTGTCGTGGATCTCGGAACGGCCGGCGTCGCGGCCTCCACCACGGGGCCGACCACGCCGCCGGCCGGCTATCCGTTGCCGGGTCGGGTGACCGGCGACATCGGCGTGCACGACCCCACCATCGTGCGCCGTCCCAGCGGCGGCTACCTGGCGGCGCACACCGGCAACAACATCTCGCTCAAGACCTCCGCCGACCGGATCGCGTTCCGCAACGCGGGCTCGGTCTTTCCCGGTGGCGCGCCGTGGACGACCACGTACACCGGCGGTAGCCGCAACCTATGGGCACCCGACCTCTCGTACCGCGACGGCCGGTACTGGTTGTACTACTCGGCGTCGACGTTCGGGTCTAACCGGTCGGCCATCTTCCTCGCCACGAGCCGAACCGGCGAATCCGGCACCTGGACCGATCAGGGCCTGGTCATCGAGTCCCGTACCTCGGACACCTTCAACGCGATCGACCCGAACCTGGTCGTCGCCCCCGACGGCCGATGGTGGCTCAGCTTCGGGTCGTTCTGGTCCGGCATCAAGCTGATCGAGTTGAACCCGGCCACCGGCAAGCGGGCCGGCGCCGCCATGTACAGCATCGCCGGACGCGGCGGCGGGGCGATCGAGGCACCCGTCATCGTCGCGCGGGGCGCGTACTTCTACCTGTGGGTCTCCTTCGACCGCTGCTGCCAGGGCGCGGCCAGCACGTACCGGGTCATGGTGGGTCGGGCCAGCAGCATCACCGGACCGTACCTGGACCGGGCCGGAACGCCGATGACCTCCGGCGGTGGCACCCAGGTGCTGGCCGGGCACGGCAGTGTCCACGGCCCCGGTCACCAGGCCGTGCTGGTCGACACCGACGGGGACCTGCTGGTCTACCACTACTACGCCGACAACGGCGCGGCCCTGCTCGGCATCAACCGCATCGGTTACGACACGGCCGGCTGGCCGTTCGTCCACTGAGCCCGAAGGAGCCCTTCACCATGCGTAGCCACCAACGGCGTGCCTTCTTCGCGGCCGCTCTGGTCACCCTGCTCGCCGCCGTGGGCGCGGTCGTCGTGACGCCCGACGCCTCCGCCGCGACGGTGCAGCCAGGCGTGCCGTACGTCCTGGTCAACCGGCACAGCGGCAAGGCGCTGGACGTCTACAACCTGGCCACCGGCGACGGCGCCGCGATCAACCAGTACACCCGCAACGACGGCGCCTGGCAGCAGTGGCGCTTCCTCGACTCCGGCGGCGGCTGGTATCGGCTGCAGTCCGTGCACAGCGGCAAGGTGCTCGATCTGCCCACCACCGCCGACGGCATCCAACTCGTGCAGCACACCGACCGCAACGACTCCCGGCAGCAGTTCCGGCTCGCCGACTCCGCCGGCGGACACGTCCGGCTGATCAACCGCAACAGCGGCAAGGCCCTCGACGTCTGGGAATGGTCCACCGCCGACGGCGCCCGGGTCTCGCAGTACCAGGACCTCGACGGCGCCAACCAGCAGTGGCAGCTGGTCTCCCTCGGTGCCGCGCCGGGGACCTTCACCAACCCGATCAAGCGCAATGGTCCGGACCCCTGGTTGCAGTACCACAACGGCTACTACTACCTGGCCACCACGACCTGGAACTCCACCATCACCATGCGGCGTTCTCCGACGCTGGCCGGGCTGGCCGCCGCCGGTGACCAGGTCATCTTCAACCTGGCCGGGCGCCCGAACGGCTGCTGCAACATGTGGGCACCGGAGTTCCACCTGATCAACGGCCCCAACGGGCCCCGCTGGTACTTCTACTACACCGCCGGACAGAACGTCGCGGACTTCAACCCCACCCAGCGGCTGCACGTTCTGGAGTCCGCCGGCACCGACCCGATGGGTCCCTACACGTTCAAGGCCGACCTGGGCAGCGACTGGCAGCTCGACGCCAGCGTCCTGCGGGTCGGCGGCAACCTCTACCTGATGGGCACCTACGGCGGCGACGGCGCCGGACAGAGCAACTTCATCCAGCGGCTGACCAACCCCTGGACGCTCTCCGGGTCGCGGGTCCGGCTCAGCTCACCCACCCTGTCCTGGGAACGACAGACCCACCCGGTCAACGAAGGCCCCGAGCCGCTCTACCACAACGGTCGGGTGATGGTCGTCTACTCGGCCTCGGCCTGCTGGGGGCCCGACTACAAGCTCGGCCTGCTCACCCTGACCGGCACTGACCCGATGAACCCGGCGCACTGGACCAAGCACCCCACGCCGGTGTTCCAGCGCAGCGACGCCAACGGCGTCTACGCTCCCGGCCACAACGGCTTCTTCAAGTCCCCCGACGGCACCGAGGACTGGATCGTCTACCACGCCAACGACTCGGCGGGCGGCGGCTGCGACATGAACCGCTCCACCCGGGCGCAGAAGTTCACCTGGAACGCCGACGGGACCCCGAATTTCGGTAACCCCCACCGCCTCGGCGTGACCCTCACCGCGCCGTCCGGCGAGTAACCGGAAAGCGGTGGTGCCGGGCCGGCCCGCGGCCGGCCCGGCACACCGTCGTCAGCCCAGGTCGACGCTCGGGTACAGCGGGAAGCCGGTGAGCAGTTCGTTGGCCTGCCGGCTGACCTTGTCCGCCAGGGCCGGTTCGAGCACGTACTTGGCCTTGGAGGCGGTGCCGTCCGGGTTCGCTCCGGCGGTGGTCTGGCTCAGCACCGTGTGGATCAGCTCGGCCGTGCCGTCCATCTCCGCCGTGCCCAGCCCCCGGGTGGTCAGCGCGGGCGTGCCGATCCGGATGCCGGAGGTGTACCAGGCGCCGTTCGGGTCCTGCGGCACGGCGTTGCGGTTGGTGACGATGCCCGAGTCCAGCAGTGCCTGCTCGGCCTGCCGACCGGTCAGCCCGTAACCGGTGACGTCGATGAGCACCAGGTGGTTGTCGGTGCCGCCGGTGACCAGCTTGGCGCCCCGGCGCAGCAAGCCCTCGGCCAGCGCCTGCGCGTTGTCGACGATGCGCTGGGCGTAGTCGGCGAAGTCGGGGCGGCGGGCCTCGGCCAGCGCGACCGCCTTGGCGGCCATCACGTGCGGCAGCGGGCCGCCGAGCACCATCGGGCAGCCCCGGTCCACCTGCTCGGCCAGCTCCGGGCCGCAGAGCACCATGCCACCGCGCGGCCCGCGCAGCGACTTGTGGGTGGTGGTGGTGACGATGTGCGCGTGCGGCACCGGGTCGAAGTCGCCGGTGAAGACCTTGCCGGCGACCAGACCGGCGAAGTGGGCCATGTCCACCATGAAAGTGGCGCCGACGGAGTCGGCGATCTCCCGCATGATCCGGAAGTTGACCTTGCGAGGGTACGCCGAGTAGCCGGCGACCAGCACCAGCGGCCGGAACTCGCGGGCGGCCTCGGCGACCTTGTCGTAGTCGACCAGGCCGGTCGCCGGGTCGGTGCCGTAGCTGCGCTGGTCGAACATCTTGCCGGAGATGTTGGGCCGGAAGCCGTGGGTGAGGTGCCCGCCGGCGTCCAGCGACATGCCGAGCATTCGCTGGTCGCCAAGCTCCCGGCGCAGCGCGAACCAGTCGGCCTCGGTCAGGTCGTTGACGTGCCGGGCCTGCGCCCGCTTCAGCGCGGGTGCCTCCACCCGGTCGGCCAGGATCGCCCAGAACGCCACCAGGTTGGCGTCGATGCCCGAGTGCGGCTGTACGTACGCGTGGGCCGCGCCGAACAGCTCCCGGGCGTGCTCGGCGGCGAGCGCCTCGACGGTGTCCACGTTCTGGCAACCGGCGTAGAACCGGCGGCCGACCGTGCCCTCGGCGTACTTGTCGCTGAACCAGTTGCCCATCGCCAGCAGGGTGGCCGGCGAGGCGTAGTTCTCGCTGGCGATCAGCTTGAGCGACTCGCGCTGGTCAGCCAGTTCCGCGCGGATCGCGTCGGCGACGCGCGGCTCCACGGTGCCAATGACCTCTAGTGCGCTGCGGAAGGCGGTGGACTCGGCGTTTGGCGACATGCGACCTCCTGGTGACGTGCGGAAGGCCCAGGCGCTCGGCGTGCGTCATTGTGACGGGGCCGCTTCCCGATGGTGCTCCATCCCCACGCGCCAGTCACGGCCCTCGCAGATCCTACCGGGTGCGGTGCGGGCCGGCGGCGGGGTCCGCCGCCGTACGCGAACCCCGCCGATCCGGTCATTTCACCACGTTGTACGCGTTGACCATGCCGGCGCCGTAGAAGCCGTTCCGTGCGCCTCCCTGGCAGGTGGCCGTGTAGTCGGCCGTGCTCGGCAGCAGCGGGACCGGGTCGTACCGGCCCGCCGGGCAGGGCTGGGACACGGCGGTGCGCTCCAGGAACGCCGCCAACTGACCGGGGGTCATGCCCGGGTGAGCCGACAGGGCCAGCGCCGCCACGCCGGTGGCGTGTGGACCGGACATCGAGGTGCCCTGCTTCCAGCCCCAGCCGTCGGTCCGGGTCACCGTGTTGAAGGTGGTCGACAGAATGGCGTCGGCGGTGGTCGAGGTCTGACCCCGGGTGCGGATCCGGCTGTCGCCGCCGGGCGCGGTCACGTCGACGACCCCCTGACCGTACGAGGAGTAGTAGCTCTTCTGGCCCGTCGGCCCGACCGCGGCGACGGTCGTCACGCCCGGTGCCTGGGCGGGCAGCACGAGACAGGCACCGTTGATCTCGCGTACCTCCGGCGTGCCGTTGTTCGGGCTGCCGGCGTCGACGAACCGGTGCGCCAGATCGTAGTTGGAGTTGCCGGCGGAGGCGACGGTGAGCACGCCTCTGCCCTGCGAGTAGCGGATGGCCCGCTGCACGGCCTGCCACACCGGGCGCTGGCGCGCGTCGTTGCGGCAGTTCAGCTCCCACGGGTCGAGGTAGTAACTGTTGTTGGTCAGTTGCATTCCCTGCTCGGCCGCCCACATGAAGCCGCAGACCGCGGCCTCCGGGTAGATGTAGCCCTCGTTGTCGACGACCTTCACCGCGGCCACCTTGACGCCCGGTGCCACGCCGGTGACGCCGAGGCCGTTGCGGGCGGCGGCGATGGTGCCGGCCACGTGGGTGCCATGGTCGGAGGTGGTGGGATTCCAGGCCGCCTCGGTGGTGTCCGCGACTCCGCCGAGGCAGGATGCGCTCTTGTCCCGGGCGATCTGGGTGGCCAGATCGGGGTGACTGCTCGAGATGCCGCTGTCCAGTACGCCCACCACCACGTCGGCGCTGCCGGTGGTGACCGCGTGGGCGCGCGGCAGATCGATCATCGGCATGTCCCACTGCTGACCGAAGAGCGGCTCGGCCGTCGGGTCGCCGACCGACTCCGCCAACTCGGTCCCGGTCAGCTCGATGGTGTCGCCTTCGTCGAGGACGGTGCCCAGGCCGGCGGTCGACGCCACGGACTCGACTCCCGCGCCGGCCGCGTCGGCGACGAAGTCGCGGTTGGCCGAGCGTACGACCAGCACGCCGATCTGCCGGTAGTCGGCCACCACCCGGCCGTCGGCGGCGGCCACCCGCGCCAGTGCCCGGTCGACCGTGCCGCCCTGCGGTGCGAGTACCAGGAACGTGGCCTCGGGGCCGGTGGCCGAGGCGGTGGCCGGGACGGTGGCAGCGCTGGTGGCACCCGCGCCGAGTGCCACGGCGGCCGCCACGGCGAGTGTCTTGCGACGGAGCTTGTGCACACAGCCTCCCCAGGGTGTGACCCCCGCCGTGCGGTGCCTCTCGTGGGAAGCGGCCCGGCGGGGGCGGACGGGTTGCCCGCCCTCACGACCAGAAGCGCCCTGTCGATTTGTCGCGTTACACACCGGGACGCGACCAGGTGTCCAGTGTCAGAGCAAGACACCGGCCGGCGGGGGTGTGCCGCTCCCGGTCAGGGGTACGCGATCGGGGACCTAGGTACCGACCTGGAGGTGAACCATGGCCACGATGGTGCGGGAGCCGGCCAGTCCGGTGAAGGACGACCACTACGACCTGCTGCACACGTTGCAGATGTCGCTGGAGCACGTCTGGAAGATGGAGAACTACATCGCCGACGCCGACGCGCGCGGCGACAAGGAACTCGCCACCTGGTTCCGCGGCATCCAGGACGACCATCGCAAGATGGGCGAGCAGGGCAAGAAGCTGCTGAAGGCGCGCCTGCAGCAGGAAAAGGTCTGACCGATACCGGGATGGCCGGGTGGCGTCACGCCCCACCCGGCCATCGCCGCCCCTATGGTGATTTCCATGGCGAGAACCGCCGAGGAGATCCAGGTGGGACAGCGGGTCGTTCGCGTCTCCAGCCCGGACAAGCCGTACTTCCCCGAGCGCGGGCTGACCAAGCTGGATGTGGTGCGTTACTTCCTCGCCGTGGGTGACGGCATCCTGCGTGCGCTGCGGGACCGACCGACCATGCTGGAACGATGGCCACGGGGCGTGTTCGAGGGGGCGACCATCGCCACCCGGCAGGACAACCGGGGTGACGCCTTCTATCAGAAGCGGGTGCCGGCGGGCGCGCCCGACTGGGTGGGCACCGCACACATCACCTTCCCCAGCGGCCGCACCGCCGACGAGGTCGCGCCGGGGGAGTTGGCGGTGGTGATCTGGGCGGCCAACCTGGGCACCCTGCGGTTTCACCCCTGGCCGGTGACCCGCGCCGACGTCGAGCGGCCCGACCAGCTGCGCATCGACCTGGACCCGATGCCCGGCGTCGGGTTCGACCAGGTGGTGCCGGTGGCGCACGAGGTGCGTCGCTTCCTCGACGAGCTGGGCCTGACCGGCTATCCCAAGACCACCGGTGGCCGGGGCCTGCACGTCTATGTCCCGATCGAACCCCGGTGGAGCTTCGGTGACTGCCGGCGCGCGGTGCTGGCGTTGGGGTGCGAGCTGCAACGGCGCCGCCCGGATCTGGTCACCACCACCTGGTGGCGCGAGCAGCGGGACCGCCCGGTCTTCATCGACTACAACCAGATGGCCCGCGATCACACGATGGCGTCGGCCTACTCGATCCGCCCGAGCCCGCAGGCGCTGGTCTCCGCGCCGCTGGACTGGGCTGAGCTGGACGACGTTCGCCCGGAGGACTTCGACGTGTTGAGCATGCCGGGCCGCTTCGCCGAACGCGGTGACCCGCACGCGGGGCTGGAGGGTGAGCGCTTCAGTCTGGAGGCACTGCTGGAACTGGCCGACCGGGAGGGCCTGGCCGCGCCGCCCGAGCGGTGAGCGCTACGACCAGGGGCTGTTGACCCCGTCGTACTCCTCGAAGACCAGCCAACTGCGGGTGGACAACACCCCGGCGATGCGCTGCACCCGATCCAACACCACGTCCCGCAGGGTGGCGTTGTCCGGTGCGCGGACCAGGGCCAGCACGTCGTGCTCGCCGCTGAGCAGCGCGACGTGCTCGACGTAGCGCACCTGGGCCAACTCCGCCGACACCTCCCGCCAGGTGTTCTGCCGGATGGTCAACGCGATGTACGCCGAGGTGCCCAGGCCGGCCGGTTCCGGGGCGACCCGCGCGGCGAACCCGGTGATCACCCCGTCCCGGACCAGCCGTTCCACCCGGGCGTACGCGTTTGTCCGCGACACGTGCACCCGCTCGGCGAGCGTACGGATGGACATCCGGCCGTCGCGGGTCAACTCGTCGAGCAACCGCCGGTCCACCTCGTCTAGTTGTGCCGAACGTCCCGTGGCGCTCGTCACGGCCGGTCCGTTGACGGTCTCCTGGCCCATCACAGCCTCCCCTCGGTGCCATTCATCCCGCCTTCACCAGGCATCTTGAGTCAATCATCCAACCAAAGGAGCATAGGGCCACCACACGTCCAGGAGGTTCGCCGTGACCACGACCCCCCAGGCGGCGCGCAGGGCATCCCCGCGAAAGCGCCGGCCGGCCACCCCGGCCGCACCGGACCCGTCCGCCGGCCTGATGCCGCAGGCCGAACCGGTCCGGTTGCTGAACTCCGACGGCACCGCGCTGCCGTCCCGCCCCGACTACCCCGAGCCGCCCGTCGAGGCGCTGCGCGAGATGTACCGGCGGATGGTGGTCGGCCGTCGCTTCGACGCGCAGGCCACCGCGCTGACCAAGCAGGGTCGGCTGGCCGTCTACCCGTCCTCCCGAGGCCAGGAGGCGTGTCAGGTCGGCGGCGTCCTCGCGCTGCGTGATGACGACTGGGTGTTCCCCACCTACCGCGAGTCGATGGCGCTGACCGCCCGCGGTATCGATCCGGTCGAGGTGCTCACCCTGCTGCGTGGCGACTGGCACTGCGGGTACGACCCCACCGCGGTGCGTACCGCCCCGCAGTGCACCCCGCTGGCGACCCAGTGCGTGCACGCCGCCGGCCTGGCCTACGGCGAGTCGTACCAGGGACGCGACACCGTCGCGTTCGTCTACATCGGTGACGGCGCCACCAGCGAGGGCGACTTCCACGAGGGCGTCAACTTCGCCGCCGTGTTCAAGGCACCGGTGGTCTTCTTCGTGCAGAACAACCGGTACGCGATCAGCGTCCCGCTGTCCCGGCAGACCGCCGCCCCGTCGCTGGCCTACAAGGGCGTCGGCTACGGCGTACCCAGCGAGCAGGTCGACGGCAACGACCCGGTCGCGGTGTTGGCCGTGCTCAACCGGGCCGTCGCCCACGCCCGCGCCGGCAAGGGGCCGTACCTGGTGGAGGCGCACACCTACCGGATGGAGCCGCACACCAACGCCGACGACCAGACCCGCTACCGCGATGCCGAGGAGGTCGAGGCGTGGCGCGACCGTGACCCGATCGCCCGGTTGGAGAGCTACCTGCGCGCCCGCGAGGTGCTCGACGACGCGGCCGTCGCCGAGATCGCCGAAGAAGCCGAGGCGTACGCGGCAGGGCTGCGGGAGCGGATGAACACCAAGCCCACGGTCGACCCGCTCAGCCTCTTCGAGCACGTCTACGCGCAGCCCACCCCGCAACTGGTGGAGCAGCGTGAACAGGTACGCGCCGAGTTGGCCGCAACGCAGGAGGAGGACGCCTGATGGCCACCATGACCATGGCGAAGGCCCTCAACGCCGCCCTCGCCGACGCGATGCTCGACGACGAGCGGGTCGTCGTGTTCGGCGAGGACGTCGGGCAGTTGGGCGGGGTCTTCCGGATCACCGACGGGTTGCAGGCCCGCTTCGGTGACAAGCGCTGCTTCGACACCCCGCTGGCCGAGGCCGGCATCGTCGGATTCGCCGTCGGGCTGGCCATGTCCGGGCTGCGTCCGGTGGTCGAGATGCAGTTCGACGCGTTCGCGTACCCGGCCTTCGAGCAGATCGCCTCGCACGTGGCGAAGCTGCGCAACCGCACCCGTGGCGCGCTCAGCGTGCCGATGGTGATCCGGGTGCCGTACGCCGGGGGCATCGGTGGCGTCGAGCACCACTGCGACTCCTCTGAGGCGTACTACGCGCACACCCCGGGTCTGAAGGTGGTCACCCCGGCGACGGTCGCCGACGCGTACTCGCTGCTGCGCGAGGCGATCGACGACCCGGACCCGGTGGTCTTCATGGAGCCGAAGAAGCTCTACTTCGCCAGCGGCGACGCTGACCTGTCGGCGCGTACCGAGCCCTTCGGTCGGGCGGTCGTCCGCCGGCCCGGCCGCGACGCCACCCTGGTCGCGTACGGTCCGGCGGTCCCCGTCGCGCTGGAGGCCGCCGAGGCTGCCCGGGAGGAGGGCTGGGACCTGGAGGTGGTCGACGTACGCACCATCGTGCCGTTCGACGACGCCACGGTCGTCGCCTCGGTACGCCGTACCGGCCGGTGCGTGGTGGTGCAGGAGGCGCAGGGCTTCGCCGGGGTGGGCGCGGAGATCGCCGCCCGGGTGCAGGAGCGCTGCTTCCACGCCCTGCACGCTCCGGTGCTGCGGGTGGCCGGGCTGGACATCCCGTACCCCGCGCCGATGCTGGAGCACACCCATCTGCCCTCGGTCGATCGGGTGCTCGACGCCGTGGCCCGGTTGCAGTGGGACGACCAGCCGGACTCGCGCTGGCTGGCCGACGAGGTGCCGGCATGAGCGAGCAGGTCTTCCTCCTACCTGACCTCGGGGAAGGACTCACCGAGGCGGAGATCGTGCAGTGGCGGGTCGCGGTCGGCGACGTGGTCACCATCGACCAGACCGTGGTCGAGGTCGAGACCGCCAAGGCCGTCGTGGACGTGCCCTGCCCGTACGCCGGCCGGGTCGTGGCCCTGCACGGCGCGGAGGGTGAGGTGCGGCCGGTCGGCCAGCCGCTGATCACCGTGGCGGCGGCCGACGGCGGGTCCGCCGGATCCGAACCGGCGGGACACGCCGTCTACCGGGAGGAGGAACGGGCCGGCTCCGGCAACGTGCTCATCGGCTACGGCACCGGGCACGGCGGGGCGCGCCGTCGTCGCCGGGCCCGGCCCGTGGCGCACGCCTCCGTGACGCCGGCCCGTCCGGCCGCGGCGGTGGCTCCGGCCGCCGCAGCGGTGGCCGCCCCGGCGCCGGTGGCGGCGCCCGCGAAGCCGCAGCCGGCCATGGCCCTGGTCATCTCGCCGATCGTGCGTCGGCTGGCCCGCGAGCGTGGGGTGGACCTGGCCACCGTGCGCGGCAGCGGACCTGGAGGCGTGGTCCGGCGGGCCGATGTGGAGGCGGCGGCCGATGCCGCGACCTCGGCCGCCCCGGTCACCGGCAGCGCCGAGCTGCCGGCGGCGCACGTCGGGCTGGCACCGACCGACGCGGGGGACGTGGTCATCCCGCTGACCGGTATCCGCAAGGTGATCGCCGACAAGCTCTCCCGCAGCCGCCGGGAGATCCCTGAGGTGACCATCTGGGTGGACGCCGACGCCACCGCCCTGCTGGCGACCCGGGCCGCGATCAACGCCGCCCACCCCGATCAGCCGGTGAGCATCCTGGCCCTGCTCGCCCGCATCTGCCTGTCCGGATTGCGTCGCTATCCGCAGCTCAACGCCCGGGTCGACACCGAGGGACAGCGGATCGTGCAGTCCGCCGGGGTGCATCTGGGCATCGCCGCCCAGACCGACCGTGGTCTGCTGGTCCCGGTGTTGCGCGACGCCGACCGGCTCACCACCGTGGAACTGGCCGCCGAGTTGGCCGCCACCACGAAGGCGGCCCGCGCGGGTGAGTTGCCACCGGCCCGGCTCACCGGAGGCACCTTCACGCTGAACAACTACGGCGTGTTCGGCGTCGACGGCTCCACGCCGATCATCAATCACCCGGAGGCGGCGTTGCTCGGCGTGGGCCGCATCGTTGACAAGCCGTGGGTGCTCGACGGTCAACTCGCGGTTCGCAAGGTCACCCAGCTCAGCCTCACGTTCGACCATCGGGTCTGCGACGGCGGGGTGGCCGGCGGCTTCCTGCGGCACGTTGCCGACTGTGTCGAGCGGCCGGAGTTGCTCATCGCCGCCGTCTGAGGTGGTCGCGACCACGCGCCCGGCTCCCTGGTAGGGACGCCGGGCGCGTTCGGCTTTCCGGCCCCGGACAGTGGCTCCGGCGGCACAGGTCGGGACATTCGCCGCAGCACCGCCCGTTGCTGCGCTGTGCGGTATCCGGGGCCCGTCATGGCGTGGAATTCGTAAAAGCGTCCGGGGTGCGCTTTTCGCCGCTCTTTCCAGAATTGCGAAATCGTCGGTGTCCGGCAGAGAGAATGTGGCAGAGGGCGGAGTGATAAACGGGGGGACGATCATGATGTTGAGGCGGCGACTGACGCTGTTCGCGGTGACCGTCGCAGCGGCACCGTTGGCGTTGGGGGCATGCACCAGTGACCGCAGGCCCGGTCAGCAGGCCGAGGCGCGGGCCAAACCGGAGGTGACCGTCACACCGGCCGAAGGTACCCGTGACGTGCCGATCAGCGGCGAGATCGGCACCGACGTCAAGCACGGCCGGGTCACCGCCGTCCGCATCACCGACGACAAGGGCGGCGCGGTCGAGGCGGAACCACGCGAGGACGGCACCGGCTGGGTGCCGAGCAAGCCGTTGGCGCCGAAGCGGACCTACACCGCAGAGGTGACCGTGACCGGCGACTCGGGGGACACGATTACGCGCAAGACCACATTCACGACGCAACCTAAATCGTCGAAGCCGGCCATCACCAGCGTGCTGTATTTCGCCGGTAATCGGACGTACGGTACCGCGATGCCGGTAACCGTGGCGTTCGACCCGCCAATTCCGAAAGAGGCGAGGGCGGATGTGCAACGCCGATTGTTCGTGAAGACGGATCCACCGCAGCCGGGCGCCTGGTCCTGGGTGTCCGACGGAAGTCAGGTCTACTACCGGGCGCCCGACTTCTGGCGCCCGGGTACGACGATCAGCGTCCGCTCGGCGCTGGAGGGCCTGCCCATCGGCAAGCAGCACGTCGGCGACACGGACAAGCGGGCCACCTCGAAGATCGGCCGGCAGGTCCAGTTGGAGATTGACAGTGCGACCAAGCGGATGTCGGTCTTCCAGGACGGGAAGCTGCTGCGCAAGCTGCCGGTCAGTCTCGGCAAGCCGAGCACGCCGACCTCCAGCGGCAAGATGGTGATCATGGAGAAGCACGACTTCACCACGTTCGACACGCGGGGCTCGGCCGACCCGTACGTCGTCGATGTGGAGGACGCGCAGCGGCTCACCTGGGGGGGTGAGTTCATCCACGGCGCCCCCTGGTCGGAGGGCGACCAGGGCTACACCAATGTGTCGCACGGCTGCACGAACCTGTCGGCGGCCAACGCCGACTGGCTGATGGGCGTCACCCAGGTCGGGGATCTGGTGACCGTGAAGGGCACCGAGGTCGAACTCGACGAGGGCAACGGCTGGACCGCCTGGAACGTCAGCTGGGAGCAGTTCGCCAAGGGCAGCGCGCTGCCGGTACCGGCCGGGCTGCAACCCACGCCGACCCAGGCGCCGGATCCGGGCGCGGTGGCCGGCGGCTCGCCGGAGCCGGCACCGTCGGCCAGCGGCGGCTGACCGGACCGTACGCGCCGGGCCGGCCTGTCACGGGCCGGCCCGGACGCCGTTCGGGTCGCCGGGAACGGGCGTACGACCCCGTCGCGGGGGATCCTCCCTAGGGTGGACCCAGGGGGTCTGCGGTTCATGCCCTGGATCTACCCGGAACCATCTCCGCGCAGGGTGGAAGTGTCGGTGCCGCCGGATAGGTTCGACCTATGCGAGAGCGCGAGGAGCGGTTCCACGTCGAGACCACGGTGTCGGGCGACGTGGTGTGCGTCCGCGTGGTGGGTGTGGTCGACATTGCCACTGTCGGGGCGTTCCGGGCCGCGCTCTGGGCGGCACCGGCGCGTCGAGAGCTGCGAGTGGATCTCTCCGAGGTCCGGCTGCTCTCTGCGGCCGGGGTGCGTGCGTTGGTCGCGGCGCGGCTCTGGGTGCGCGCTCAGGGCGGCGAGCTGGTGCTGGTCGACCCGCCGCCGGTGGTGGACCGGGTGCTCCGGGCCACCGGCCTGCGCCGGATCGTGCCGATCATCGAGGACGCTCCCTGCGGACGGGTGCTCGCGGCGGTGTGACGGGGGCGGCGGCCGACCTGTCGGCGAGGCGCCCGGCGCCCGGGCACGGGGCCGGCGCCGGGCGCGCTGCTGGTCAGCGCAGGCCGAGCAGATCGACCACGAAGACCAGGGTCTCGTTGGGCTTGATGACGCCGCCGGCGCCCCGGCTGCCGTAGCCGAGGTGCGGCGGGATGGTCAGCTTGCGCCGACCGCCGACCCGCATCCCCACCACACCCTGGTCCCACCCGGAGATGACCCGCCCACCACCGAGCGGGAACTCGAACGCATCGCCGCGATTCCAGGACGCGTCGAACTCGGCACCCGTGGAGTGGGAGACCCCGACGTAGTGGACCCGGGCCACCTGGCCAGGCTGGGCCTCCGGGCCCTCGCCGACGGTGATGTCCTCGATCACGAGGTCGGCCGGCGGGGCTCCCTCGATCGGACCGATCTCGGGCTTGCTCGCTGCCTGGTTCATGCGAATTCTCCTGTGAAGTCGGTTTCAGTCAGCACAATCCTGCCGGATGCTACGGCACGCCCCCACCCCCTGGCTGCGGGTACGGGAAGCGGCGGGCGTCACCGGTGGTGACGCCCGCCGCGCGGGGGAGGTGAATCGGGTCAGCGGAGCCAGCCGAACCGCTGGACGATCGGCAGCCGGGCCCAGGTGCGACCCAGACCCCAGGTGTCACCGGCGTTGGTGACCGCGAGCAGGGCCAGGACACCGGCGTAGATCAGGTGGTCGTCCATGAACGGGTTGTTGGCGGGCGGTAGCGCGGCGGTCCACATCAGCACCAGCAGCAGACCACCGGCTGCGGCGGCGACGCGCACCCCGATACCGAGCATCAGTGCCGCACCGATGGCCGCCAGGCCGATCATGAACAACCAGTCCGCCCAGGCGGCGCCGGCGATGCCGTTGTAGAACCCCTGGAACGGGCCGGTGGCGCCGAAGGTCAGGAAGCCCTTGGTGGGGCTGCCACCGTTGATCCAGGCGCTCTTCGCCTCGGTGGCGAAGCCCAGACCGAACAGCTTGTCCAGGAAGGCCCAGAGGAAGATCCAGCCCAGCGCCAGGCGGAGTCCGCCGAGCAGGTAACGGGTGGCGCGCTGGCGGGCGGTGTGCTCCCGGATGGTCTCGGCCCCCGGGGTCTTGGCGGTGGCGGTGTTCCGCTCCATCATCGCGGTCATCGTGTCCACGTCCCTTCTCTGCTTCGCACCGCTCTCCCGGTGGCATCTCCATTGGACGCCCGCCGGGTAGGTGGTGTGCAGGGCCGACCAGGCCATGACCGGGCGGGACCAAGGTCCCGGTCCGTCGGGACCTGACGCCGCTCAACCGGGGACGACGGGCGAGTCGGCCAGCCGGCAGCACGGGTGCCTCGGCGTGGGGACGGCCCACCCGGGGGAGCGGGCCGACATGATCGCCGTCCTAGACTCGGGCGGTCGGCGGCAGGATTGGGTGGATACGACGATGACCGGTGACGACGACTCCTGGCTGGCGACTGTCCCAGCCGGGACCGGGCGCGGTGACGTGCTGGTCCGCGCCGGGCAGCGGGTGCATGCCGGCCTGCGCCTCGGTGACCTGGTCCGGCGTCGCCCGCCCGGCCTGACCGCACACCAATGGAACATCGCCAGCCGGGCCCTTCTCGACCTTGTGGTCTGTGCCGGGGACAGTGACCACGTCGAGTTCGCCGTCGAGTTCCGGCCGCCGCCGACCGATGCGGCCGCCCGCCGATCCGAGCGGGCCACCGCGGCGGTCACCGCGGCGGTGGGCCTGCCCGTCCTGCAGATCGTCTCGACCACGCTGAACGCGGCCGAGCACGGGCCGGGCATCGTCACCTACCTGCTTGACGCCCGTCGGTACGCCGAGGGTGCCGCCGGGGCCGACGAGGCCGCCGTCGGGTTCCGCGACATCGTCGGCCGGCTGCCCGACGGCCGGACCGGTGCGGTGAACGACCTCGGTGCCCTCGCCCGGGCCGACGCGGTCGAGGCGTACGTGGCCCGGCGGTTGGCCGACCCGATCCTGCGTGGACTGCACGTGCGTTGGACGGCCGGCCCGGCCGAAGGCTGGGCCTGGGTCGAGGTACGCCCCGGCGAATGCCTTGTGGAACGGGTGTCGCTGGAGGCCCACCGCCTCTCCTACGGAATCGATCCCGCCCGGTTCGCCGAGGATCTGGCCGTGCTCGCGGTCGGTGACCGGCTGCGCCGGCTGGATACCGGCATTCCGGTATTGGTTGATCGTGCGGAACTGATCGATGACATTCGGCAACTGCGGGAGCGGCGCGACGAACTCGCCGAGCACTTCGCCTACGACCATCTCTGCCAGGCCTGACGCCTGCCGGTCGACACGTCCACTGATCCGGCGTACGACAGCTGAAAAAAAGTCAGCTGACTTTGAACCCCCGTCGCGGCGGGTCCGTACCTCACCGGGAATGGACAGGATCTCCCCGAGCCGCACCGACAGGCGCGGGAGACGGTGCGGAAAGGGCATCGTCGTTAGTCGACGTGCCATCGGCGCGTTCGGATGTCCGCCGGGCGTGCCACCACGATTCCGTTCGGTCCGTCGAGTCACGAATCAGGTACCGGATCGAGAAGGAGAGCAATTCGATGCGCAGGTCCCCCCGGTCGCGCCGACCATCCGGTAACACGCGGACGAAGCGACTGCTGGCCGTCGGCGCCACGCTCGCCGTATTCGGCGGTGTCGTCGCCGTGACCCAGATCTCATCGGCCGGTGACCGACGGCCGAACAAGCAGCCCCGTCCGGTGGCGGCCGAGTGCGTGGCGCCGAGCCCGGGCGCCACCGCGCCGCCCGCTCGTGGTGCCACCACCACTCGTACCTTCCAGAACGGCCGTTGGGTGACCAACCACTGGGGTGACGGACAGCAGACCCTGGCCGAGTGCCAGGAGACCCGCAGCGGCGGCGGAGCCACCGGTGCGCTGGCCGTGGCCTGCCCGGACGTGGTCAGCCGGCTGCCTCAGGTGCCAGACCGGGCCCGTTCCGAGGTGGACCGTAACCTGGGCCTGCTGCAAACTCAGATCACCGAGGCCGACCAACGACTCGCCGCCGAGGGCGACAAGGGCCAGGGCTTCATCAACAACTCCATCCTGGGCCCGCTGGCCAGCAAGCGCCGTGCCACGCTCGACCGGATCACCATCGCCATCGACCGGTTCGGCCCTCGGCCGCGCGGCCTGGCCGATCTCGCCAACTGCCGGGTGCGGCCGGTCAACAACAACGGTGGAAATAACGGGGGCGGTAATCCCAACAACGGTGGTGGCAACAACGGTGGGAACAACGGAGGCAACCCGAACAACGGCAACGGCCTCGACGTGCTGGCGAACAACTGCAACAACAGCCGGTTGCAGCCGCACGACGGCTTCCAGAACGGCAACCGCTGCATCAGCACCGCCTTCGGTGAGGTCGGCTCCGCAGCCAACAACCCGTCACTGCTGATCACCGAGTTCCCTCAGCAGATCAACCGCAACCAGGGCTTCGCCATCCGGGTGAGCACCCGCAACCTGGTCCGGGACCGCTTCCTGCCGGCCGGGCAGGGTGGCTACTACCTGGAGAGTTCGCTGCTCAACGGCGAGGGGCTGACCCGTGGTCACTTCCACACCGCGTGCCGGATGCTGAACAACACGAACGAGGCGCCCGCGCCGGAACCGGTGCCCGCCTTCTTCGTCGCCACCGAGGACGGTGGCGGCGGTCGCCAGCCGGACAGTGTGGTCATCCAGATTCCGGGCCTGCCGGAGTCGGGTACCGCGCAGTGCGCGGTCTGGGCCGGTGACGGCTCGCACCGCATCCCGATGTCGGAGCGGGCGAACCAGACCCCCGCGTTCGACGCGGTCCGGATCCAGGTCAACTGATGTCCTCCAGCTGACTCGACAAACCACCAGGGCCGCCCGGGAGAACTCCTCCGGGGCGGCCCTGGTGGTTGAAAGTCGCACGCGGCGAGTTGCCGCGGGAGCGGGGAGGGTGCAGTCGCGGTGGGCCCGGACCATTCGGCGCCGTACGGCCACCGATGACGCTCGGGCCCGCGTGCGGGCGCTGTTCAGCGGTTCTTGTACGCCTCGACCACCTCGACGGGGATGCGACCCCGCTCGGAAATCTTGTATCCGTTGCTGACCGCCCATTCGCGGATGGCGCGGTTCTGCTCACGGTTCATTCCGGGAGTCGCCGGGCCAGTGGCGCGGCGAACGCTACGGCCGGCGTCGCCACCACTGCGGCCGAGCCTGCGCCCGGCATTGATAAAGGGGTCCAGCGCCTTGCGCAGGACTCCCGCGTTCTCGTCGGAGACATCGATGGTGTATGCCACGCCATCCAGGCTGAACTCGACCGTCCGGTCGGCTTTTCCGCCGTCAAGGTCGTCAGTCAGCACCGTGATTACTTTTCTCGCCATCGTTGATTACTCCTTGTGTCTGGCGGGGTGTGGTCAAAGTTTGACGTATGCGCAGCCAATTGCGCAACAAAAGCGCGCCTTGTTGCTCGGCGCGTTTTGCAGGCCAACGAAATCCCGATTAGGTGGCCTTGCCTCCAGTAGTGGTGCCGGCGCCCGCTCCGGTCGGCTCCCCGTTGTGGCGTGTCCTGAGTCACATCGAGGAACAATGAGCGTCTCTCGCGACTTGAGCCTGACACGCTCAACTCAATGGGATAGCAGGTGTTCGATGGCAACTCTTCCGGTACTTCCACTGACCGACGCCGTACTGCTGCCCGGCATGGTCATCCCGGTGACCCTCGACCCGACCACCCAGGCCGCGGTCGACGCGGCCCGTGCCACCGGCGACCACAAGCTGCTCGCCGTGCCGCGCCTGGACGGCGAGTACGGATCCGTCGGCGCGATCGCCACCATCGAGAAAGTCGGCCGGCTGCCCAGCGGCGAGCCGGCCGCCGTGATCCGTGGCATCGCCCGGGCCCGCATCGGCTCCGGGGTACCCGGTCCCGGTGCCGCGCTCTGGGTCGAGGCGTCCGAGATCGACGAACCCGCCCCGGCCGGCAAGGCCCGGGAACTGGCCCGCGAGTATCGCGCCCTGGTCACCTCCGTGCTCCAGCAGCGCGGCGCATGGCAGGTCATCGACGCGGTGGAGCGGATGACCGACCTCTCCGAACTGGCCGACTCGGCCGGCTACGCGCCGTGGCTCAGCCTGGCGCAGAAGACCGAACTGCTGGCCGCGCCGGACGTCACCGCACGGCTGGAACTGCTCGTCGGCTGGGTGAAGGACCACCTGGCCGAGCAGGAGGTCACCGAGCAGATCAACTCCGAGGTGCGCGAGGAGTTGGAGAAGACGCAGCGGGAGTTCCTGCTGCGCCAGCAGCTCGCCGCGATCCGCAAGGAACTCGGCGAGGACGCCCCGGAGGGCTCGGCCGACTACCGGGCCCGCGTCGAGACCGCCGAACTGCCCGAGAAGGTACGCGAGGCGGCGTTGCGTGAGGTCGGCAAGCTGGAGCGGGCCAGCGACGCCTCACCGGAGGCGGGCTGGATCCGTACCTGGCTCGACACGGTGCTGGAGATGCCGTGGAGCACGCGTACCGCTGACAACACCGACCTGACCGCGGCGCGGGCCGTGCTGGACGCCGACCATGCCGGTCTGTCCGATGTGAAGGATCGCATTCTGGAGTATCTGGCGGTGCGCAACCGGCGGGCCGAGCGTGACCTCGGCGTGGTCGGCGGTCGCGGCTCCGGTGCGGTGCTGGCCCTGGCCGGTCCGCCCGGTGTCGGCAAGACCAGCCTCGGCGAGTCGGTGGCCAGGGCGCTCGGCCGTAAGTTCGTCCGGGTCTCCCTCGGCGGCGTCCGCGACGAGGCGGAGATCCGCGGTCACCGGCGCACCTATGTGGGCGCGTTGCCCGGCCGGATCGTCCGGGCGCTGCGTGAGGCGGGCTCGATGAACCCGGTGGTGCTGCTCGACGAGGTCGACAAGCTCTCCGCAGGGTACGCGGGCGATCCGGCCGCCGCCCTGCTGGAGGTGCTCGACCCGGCCCAGAACCACACCTTCCGGGACCACTACCTGGAGGTCGATCTCGACCTGTCCGACGTGCTGTTCCTGGCCACCGCCAACGTGGTGGAGAGCATTCCCGGCCCGCTGCTGGACCGGATGGAACTGGTCACCCTGGACGGCTACACCGAGGACGAGAAGGTCGCCATCGCCCGTGACCACCTGCTGCCTCGGCAGCGGGAACGGGCCGGGCTGACCGCCGACGAGATCGACGTGGACTCCTCGGCGCTGGGCCGCATCGCGGGGGAGTACACCCGGGAGGCCGGCGTACGGCAGCTGGAGCGTGCCCTGGCCAAGATCATGCGCAAGGTAGCGGTGGCCCTCACCGACGACCCGACCCCGGTCCGCGTCGGTGCCGACGACCTGGTCCGCTATCTCGGCCGACCGAAGCACACGCCGGAGTCCGCGGAGCGTACGGCGGTGCCGGGCGTGGCCACCGGCCTGGCGGTCACCGGCGCCGGGGGAGACGTGCTGTTCATCGAGGCGACCAGCATGGAGGGTGAGCCGGGACTGACCCTCACCGGTCAACTCGGTGACGTGATGAAGGAGTCGGCGCACATCGCCCTCTCCTACCTGCGGGCCAACGGCCGCCGGCTCGGCCTGGACCCCAACGCCCTGGCCGGGCGGCGGATCCACCTGCACGTACCGGCGGGTGCGGTGCCCAAGGACGGCCCCAGCGCGGGCATCACCATGGTCACCGCCCTGGCGTCGCTGGCCAGTGGCCGACCGGTACGCCCCGAGTTCGGGATGACCGGCGAGGTGACGCTCTCCGGCCGGGTGCTGCCCATCGGCGGGGTGAAGCAGAAGCTGCTCGCCGCGCACCGGGCCGGCCTGACCGAGGTGATCATCCCGGCCCGCAACGAGCCGGACCTCGACGACCTGCCCACCGAGGTACGCGAGGCGCTGACCGTGCACACCCTGACCGACGTCGCCGACGTGCTCGCCCTGGCGCTGCGCCCGGCCGAGATCGACCCGGCGTCGCTGGGCGACCAGCGCCTCACCGCCGCCTGAGGTGCAAGGAGGGGCCCCTTGTTAACGCCTCCGGTAGAGCAGGGGCCCCCTCTTAACAAACACATCCGGCAGCTGGGCGCCGTCCATCGAAGGGCGGCGCCCAGCTGCCGGATTCAGGGTTCTGCGCGGTGAGAAGGGTTCCCTTCTATACGCGAGGCGTTAATAAGGTGCCCTTCCTTACAACAACAACCATCAGTGGCCGGTGTCGCGGTCGCGGCGTACCGTCGCCTTGCGGCCCTTGATGGTGCTGCCGCGCAGCCCGGCGATCACCTCGTCGGCGACGGCGATCGGCACCTCGACCAGGGAGAACCGGTCGGCGATCTCGATCGAGCCGATGTCGCGGCCCCGGATCCCGGTCTCCCCGGTGATCGCGCCCACCAGATCCTGCGGACGCACCCCGGCGCGCCGGCCCAGACCGATGAAGACCTGGGTGGTGCCGTTGGACCGGGGCCGGGCCGGGCGGCGCTCGCCGCGAGTATCGGCCCCTGGCCGGGTCTCCCGGGGCGCGCGGACCGCGACCTGGGGGATCTCCTCCGCGGCCTCCTCGGTGCCGGGCAGGGTCGCCTCGTGGGCCAGCTTCACCGCGGCCAGCGCCACCTCCATCAGGTCGAACTCGTCGCTGAGCGTCTCGACGATCACCCGGAACGGATCCAGGTCGTCCTCCAGCAGGCTCTCCCGCAGTGCCGCCTGGGTCAGCTCCAGCCGGCGGGTACGCAGATCGGCCACCGTCGGGATCTTGTCGATGGTGATCCGCTGCCCGGTGACCCGCTCGATGGTCTTGAGCATCCGGTGTTCCCGGGGCTCGGCCAGGGTGATCGCCACCCCTTCCCGCCCGGCTCGCCCGACCCGGCCGATGCGGTGCACGTACGACTCCGGGGCCGACGGCACGTCGTAGTTGACGACGTGGCTGAGCTGCTCGACGTCCAGCCCGCGGGCCGCCACGTCGGTGGCGACCAGCAGGTCGGCGGTGCCGGCGCGCAGTCGGCCCATCACCCGGTCGCGCTGTTCCTGGCTCATCCCGCCGTGCAGCGCCTCGGCCCGGTAGCCGCGCCCGTTCATCGTCTCGGTGAGCCGGTCGACCTCCTCCCGGCTGCGGCAGAACACGATCGCCGCGGTCGGCGACTCGACGTCCAGCACCCGGCCGAGCGCCGCCGGCTTGTGCGCCCGAGCCACCAGGTACGCGCTCTGCCGTACCCGGGGAGCCTCGCCGGCCACCGGCTGTTCCCGGGCGATGAGGATCCGTATCGGGTCGGTCAGGTGCGCGCGGGCCATCCCGTCGATGCGGGCCGGCATGGTCGCCGAGAACAGCACCGTCTGCCGCTGTTCGGGGGTGTGCTCCAGGATCGCCTCGATGTCCTCGGCGAAACCCATGTCGAGCATCTCGTCGGCCTCGTCCAGCACCACCGTGGCGAGGTTGCCCAGCCGCAGGGTGCCCCGGGCGATGTGGTCCAACGCCCGGCCCGGGGTGGCCACCACCACGTCGACCCCGTTGTCCAGGGCGCGCAACTGCCGGCCGATCGGCTGGCCGCCGTAGATCGGCAGCACCCGGGCCCCGAGATCCTTGCCGTAGCGGTGGAAGGCCTCGGAGACCTGGACGGCCAACTCCCGCGTCGGCACCAGCACCAGGGCGACGGGGTCGCCGCTGGGCCGCTCGTCGGGCATACGTTGCAGCAGCGGAAGGGCGAACGCGGCCGTCTTACCGGTGCCCGTCGCGGCCTGCCCGAGCAGGTCCCGACCGGCCAGCAGCGGGCCGATGGCCTCCCGCTGGATCGGCGTGGGCTCCTCGTAGCCGAGCGCGGAGAGCGCGGCGAGCAGTTCGGAACGCAGGCCAAGGTCCGCGAAGGCGGGCGGCTCGATGGACAGGTCCGGCGGTACGGGCGTGGAACTCATGGGGTCAAGTTTTTCATTACGCCTACCCGAGCACTGCGGCGACCACCGCAACATCGGCGGCGGGCCCCCGGGTGGCCACCGCGTCCGGCCCGCGCGGGCCGGTGTCCGGCCACCGTTCGTCACCAACCGCCGGGCTTGGCACCGGTGGCCTGGTCAGCGGTGGTACGGCCACTGCGCACCCCTTCGAGGAAGATAGGAGGATTGTTCGGACTTATCCCGGTACGTGTGATTACTGTCAGCGACAGGCGAACCCCGCACCGGGAGAGAGGACCCGACCATGCGAGTGCCCAGTCGAAGTCCGGGACAGCGGCCTGGTCCTCCTGCCGCCCCGGCCCGGCGTCGCCCACGTGGCCCGGTACGGCCGCCGGCCGCGACCGGTCCCGATCTGGACGCCTACCGCGACGCCGTGGCGGAACTGCTCGTGGAGGTGGGTGCCCTCGCCGGGGCGAGCAGCACCAAGGCTCGCCAGATCCTGATCGACCAGCGGCTGCGTGAGCCGGCCATCGCCGCCGTCCTCGACGCCACGCCCCAGGGACTGGTCGGCGCCCGGGAGACGCTGCTGCTGGAGATGGCCCGGTACCAGCCCAACGCCCGCAGTTCGGCCGGGGACCTGACCGCCCTGGTGCGGATCTACCTGCTGTCCCGCATCGACGTGATGTGGTGGCGGGACGCGGCCACCTTCCTCACCGACACCGAGGTGCATCACAGCGTGGAACTGGTCGACCTGGACTGGCTGCGCCGCCGGGACCTGCTGCGCTTCCGCTACACCGAGCAGCCCCGCAACCTGGTCGGACGGGGAGTACGGGCACTGCGCCGGCGGGTGCTGCCCGGCAACACTCCGCGTACCGCCGGGTTGCTGTTCCGCCGGGCGCGCCGGGAGGTGGTCGCCCTGCTCAACGACATCGGCCGCGAGTTCGTCGCGATGACCCCGGCGGGCACCCCGCCGCTGTGGGTGACCAGTCTGGTGCGCAGCGCCGAACACCAGTACCGGCTACGCCGACTGGGCTACGCCGCGATGGTGCCCAGCGGACACTGCCTGGGTTGGGCGGTGGACCTGGAGATGGAATGGTTCGGCCGCTTCGGCGTTCGGGACACCCTGGCCGGG
Organism: Micromonospora sp. NPDC051196; assembly: GCF_040682415.1. Classification (NCBI taxonomy): domain Bacteria; kingdom Bacillati; phylum Actinomycetota; class Actinomycetes; order Micromonosporales; family Micromonosporaceae; genus Micromonospora; species Micromonospora sp. NPDC051196. The sequence continues at coordinate 70,983 of NZ_JBFBAY010000004.1, read as the reverse complement.
CTCCTGCTGAACCGGCAGAGCTCCGGTGAGATCAACGTGGTCGACGAGGGCCAGGCCTGGCACGTCTGTCTGGCGCCGGCCGCGACCGCGCGACTGCGCCGGGCGTACGAAGCCGAGATGGGGATCTGAGCGATGTGCGGGATCGTACTCAGCCTCGGTCCGGAGGCCGACCCGGTGATCTTCCGTAGAATGCTCGCCGTGCTCGCCCCGCGTGGCGAGGTCACCGAGACCCGGTACGAGGCCGGCCTGCTCGCCGGCACCCGCCGGCTGAAGGTGGTGGACCGGGACCGGGCGGTGCAGCCGTGGATGTCCGCCGACGAACGCTGGCTGCTCTGTTACAACGGCGAGGTCTTCAACCACCACGAGTTGCGCGCGGAGCTGAGCGGCCTGGGCCACCGGTTCCGCAGCACCAGCGACACCGAGGTGGTGCTCGCCGCCTTCCAGCAGTGGGGCGAGCGGATGGTGACCCGGCTGCGCGGCGAGTACGCCTTCGCCATCGTGGAACGGGCCACCGGCCGGGCCTACCTGGTGCGGGATCCGCTCGGGGTCAAACCGCTGTACTGGTCGCGGACGCCGGGGTGTCTGCACATCGCCAGCGAGGTCAAGGCGCTGGTCCGGGCGGCAGCCCCGGTGATCGAGGTGCCGCCCGGATACCACGGCTGGGCCGACGCGGACCGGCAGGTCCACCTGCGGCCGTACGTGGACCTGCTCTCCCTCGGCGCGGGGCAACCGGTGGTGACGGATCCGGACAAGGCCGCCCTGCTCGTCCGTACCACGCTCACCGACAGCATCCGGGTGCGGCTGGACACCGACCTCACGGTGGGCGTGGTGCTCTCCGGCGGAGTGGACAGCTCACTGGTGCTGCTGCACGCCGCGCAGCTGCACCCGGACTGCGTCGCGGTCACCGTCGGCGTACCGGAGAGCCCCGACGTGGCGTACGCCCGGCGGTTGGCGCGCGAACTCGGCGTCCGGCACGAGGTGGTCGAGCTGCGGCCACGTGACATCCGGCTGGCCGACGTGCGGGAGGCGATCCGGATCTCGGAGTTGACCGAGTACGGCGACATCATCAACGCGGTGGTCTCGGTGCCGATCTTCCGGCGCCTGGCCGAGTTGGGGATCAAGGTCGTGCTCACCGGCGACGGCTCGGACGAGCTGTTCGGTGGCTACCCGATGTATCACGAGGTCGGTCCCGAGGCGGCGCGGCGGCTGTTCCTGCACAAGATCCGCAACCTCTGCCGTACGGAGTTGCAGCGCGTCGACCGGACCAGCATGGGCTTCGGGGTGGAGGCCCGGGTGCCCTTCCTCGACCTGGCCCTGGTCGAGTTGGCCATGCGGCTGCCGATCGAGTTGAAGATGCGCGAGGGGCAGGAGAAGTGGATCGTCCGGCGGGCCTTCGCCGACCTGCTGCCGGACTACATCCGGCGACGGCCGAAGAACCCGATGTCGTACTCCTCGGGCTTGCACGAGCGGGCCCGGCTGTACAAGCCGCTGTTCGCCCGGCTGCACCGCGCGTTCGGCTACCACCTGCTGGAGCCGGTCCGCCGCGACTTCGACAGCGTGCTGTCCAGCTGCGACAACGACCTGGACGCGGCGATCGTCGCCGGTCGGGCGCGCCCCGACTACACCGTGCTGGAACACGCCCGCGACCTGGTCGGCGCGGCCCGGTGGAACGCCGCCCCGATGATGCGTCGGCTGGTCTCCCCGCGCCGCAACCGAGGCGACGAAGCACCGCTGCCCGGTTGACCCTGCCGGTCCGGGGGCACGGTTCAGCCGGTGAGCAGCAGGGCGCCGACTGCCGCCAGGGTGCCGAGCACCGCCAGTACGGTGCTGGTCAGCAGGAACCTCGCCAGCGGCACCCGTACCCGCGCGGCGCGGCAACGCTCCAGCCACAACAGCGTGGCCAGGGAGGCCCAGGGCAGGGCCAGCGGGCCGACGTTGGTGCCGACCAGCAGCGCGAGCAGGCGCTGCCGGTCACCGGTGGGCAGCACCGCCTCACCGGCCAGGTACGCGGGCAGGTTGTTCACCAGGTTGGCCAGCAGCGCGCCGGTGCCACCGGCGCGCAGCGCGCCCGATGTGCCTCCTTCGTCACCGACGAGCCAGGCGACCAGGTCGTTGAGCCCGTGCGCACCGATCGTCTGGATCACCAGGAACAGCCCGGTGACGAAGACGAGCAGGCGCCAGGGCAGCAGGGCCGGGCGCAACGTGCCGGGGGAACGGATCGCGAAGCCGAGCAGCAGCAGGCCGGTGGCGATCGCCGAGGCGAGCCCGACCGGCGCACCGACCAGGATCATGGCGACGAAGAGCAGACACGCGACGAGGGCCGTGCGGTACAGCCCCACATCGGTGGGCCGGTGCGTCGGCGGTGGCGGGAACCGGCCACCCGGCGGTTGGTCCCGGCGCCACCAGAAGTACCAGAGCAGGACGGTGGTGACCGCGATCGCCGCCAGTTGGGGCAGCCACATGACGCCCAGGTACGCCAGCGGGTCGAGCCCGATCCGTTCGCTGGCCAGCAGGTTCGTCAGGTTGGACACCGGCAGCAGCAGGCTCGCCGTGTTGGCCAGCCAGACCGTGGTCACCGCCAGCGGCGCCACCGCGGTGCGCAGCGTCACCGCCAGCGCGAGCATCACCGGGGTGAGCAGCACCGCCGTGGTGTCCAGGTTGAGCACGACGGTGGTCAGCGCGGCGAAGCCGACGCAGAGGGCGAACAGCGCGGGCCAGCGCCCTCGGGCGGCGCGGGCCATCCGGGTCGCCAGCACGTCGAAGACACCGGCGGCGGCGGTCAGTTCGGCGAGGACCACCACCGTGCCGAGGAAGATCAGCAGGGGCAGGATCCGGGTGAGGGTGGCGACGGCGTCGGCGCGGGGCAGTAGCCCGGTCACGACGCAGGCGGCGCCGGCCAGCGCCAGCCCGACGGCGATCACGTCCAGCGGGTGCGGTCGGCGGCGGCCGGGTGTTGTCGGGGCGTCCCCGGTGGCGGTCACGGCCGGCCATCCTCGCACGCCCGCAGCGCCTCGTCGGCACCGGAGCCGACCGAGGTGACGGCGGTGGCACCGGCCCGATGAAATGCGACGCCGGCCGGCGCCACCTGCGGTGCTGGCGCCGGCCGGCGACGGGTCGGCCGACGGTCAGCCGACCGGCGGGTACGGGTCGTCCCGGTAGGTGAACTCGGTCTCGATGCGTCCGTCGGCGGTGTGCACCACGAGCTGGCTGGGCTCGCTGCCGTGCGCCGCCTCGCGCCCGGCCTCGACCGCGCGCTGCTTCGTGTCGTACGTGCCGACCACGGTGCCGCCCTGCTCGACCTTCCAGCCAGCACCGTCGGGCACGACGTGATACTCGGTGCGCGTCATTTCCGCATCCCTTCCCTGGTACCAGAGGTGCCGACGAGGTACCCGGGACGCCAGGGACAAAACTCGACGGTCAGCCAGGGGATGCGCTGAGGCGGACCCGACAGGTCCGCCTCAGCGACGTCCTACCAGCTCAGATAACTGGGCTGGGTCTGGACGTTCAGCTCGCGGAACTGGACTAGCTTGGCCGTCCAGGTGCGCCAGTCGTTGAGTTCCAGCACGTCCAACCCCTTCTGGATGTCGGACGAGTAGATGTGCCCGTTGTAGTAGTAGGCTGACCAGGAACCGCCGACGACCAGTTGGGTGTCCGACAGCGGGCCCCGCTCCCAGAAGCCGATCTCGGTGGGCCGGCGGGAGTCGGTGAAGTCCCACACCGAGATGCCGCCCTGATACCACGCCTGGACCATGATGTCCTTGCCGAGCACCGGGATCAGCGAGCCGTTGTGCGCCACGCAGTTCTCGGTGTCGCTGTTGGCCCGCGGGATCTTGTAGTAGCTGCGGAACTCCAGCTTGCGCTGGTCGCCCCGGCCGGTGAGGTCGTAGATCGCGTTGGCGCCCCGCTCCGGGCCGACGGTCTCGTTGCAGGTGGCGCCGCCGCCACCGCCCAGTTCGTCGGTGAAGATGACCTTCGTGCCCCGGTTGTTGAAGGTGGCCGAGTGCCAGAAGGCGAAGTTGGTGGTGTCGCGGACCCGGTGCAGCACCCGGGGCGCCTCCCGCTTGCTGATGTCCAGCAGCACCCCGTCACCCATGCACGCCCCTGCGGCGAGGTCCTTGGTCGGGTAGGCGGTGATGTCGTGGCAGCCGCTGGTCGCCGAGGCACCCGTCCGGCCCTCGTAGCCGCCGTCGGGGAAGAGGTTCGGCGTGGCGACCACGGCGGCGTCGGTCGGCTTCTTCAGCGGCACCTTGACGATGCTGATCGAGTCGTGCGGCGGCTGGCAGTCCGGGAAGGCGGCCTGCGGGCTGTACGAGGAGACGTACAGGTAGACCGATTTGTTGTTCTTGGCCGGCACCAACGTGTGGGTGTGCGAACCGCAGGCGGTCTCGACCGATTTGAGGTAGCGCGGCTGCTTCTTGTTCCGGACGTCGAAGATCTTGATGCCCTCCCACGACTCCTTGAGCGAGGCGGGCTGGGCGACGCTGCCGCACGAGTCGTCGTTGCGGGACGAGTCGGTCGACAGGAAGAGCAGGTCACCGTAGATGGAGACGTCGTTCTGGGCGCCCGGGCAGAGCACCTGCGAGACGATCTTCGGCTGGTTGGGCCGGGACACGTCGTAGATGACGAAGCCGTCGTAGTTGCCGACGAAGGCGTACTTGCCCTGGAAGGCGATGTCGGTGCCGAGTGCGGCGGTCGTGTTGAACGGCGACTGCTTCGGCAGGTTGGCGATCAGCTTGAGGTTCGGGCTGCTGGAGATCTCGTCGACGCCGAGCGGTGGCTCGACGGCCGAGGTGGATTCGGTGGCCACCTGCGCGACCGGCTGGGCGTTGCCGGGTGCGGCGGCGGCGATGCTGGTGAGCAGGAGCCCGGTTGCGGCGGCGCTGGCGACGCGCAACCACCGCCCCCGCGGCGACGTCGGTACGTCCATCGGCGACACCCTTCGAGACAGGAAGGACGATGCTCGTACCATACGCCCCAGTGAGTACTGTCGATGTGATGTGCGTCACAGTCTGGCCGGGGGCGCCGAACGCCGAATCGGGCGACCGGCCGGCCCGAATCCCCTGCGTACGCTAGGTGCCGATGAGAACGAAGGTCTTCGGCCACCCACTGCGCAGCGTCGCCTTCGACGTGGTTGTCGCCGCCCCGGTGATGCTGGTCGGTGTGGCTGGTGCGCCGGCCCAGCCCGGTGGCTGGTGGGCCGCCGCGATCGGGGTGGCGATGGGCGCCGCCCTGCTGGCGCGTCGGGTCCGACCGGTGGCGGTGACCGCCGTCGTGGCGGTGCTGGCCTTCGTCCAGGTCGCCCTGGGCTGGGCACCACTGCCGTACGACCTGGCGGTGCTGATCGCGCTCTACAGCGTGGTCAAGTACGCCGACCGGCTGCGGGCCGGGGTGATCGCCGGACTGGTCGCCGCCGGCGGGGCGGTGTTCGCCGCGGTCCGCACCTCCACGCCGGGCATCTGGTACTTCACCGCCATCTTCTACGCCCTGGTCATCGGCGCGGTCTGGTTGTTCGCCCTGAACGTCCGCACCCGCCGGCTGTACGTGCTCAGCCTGGAGGAGCGGGCCGCGACGCTGGAACGGGAACGGGAGGCCGAGGCCCGGGCGGCGGTGGCCGAGGAACGCACCCGCATCGCCCGGGAACTGCACGACGTGGTGGCCCACAGCATGGCGGTCATGATCGCCCAGGCGGACGGGGCCCGGTACGTGCTCGACAGCAGCCCGGAGACCGCCCGCGAGGCGGTCAGGACCGTGGCGGACACCGGCCGGCGCGCCCTGGACGACATGCGTCGGCTGGTCGGCGTACTGCGGGAGCCGCAACCGTCCGCCGAAGCCCCGAGCGCGCCCGCCGCCGAACCGGCCCACCGGCGCCCGGTCGTGGCCGAACTGCCCGCCCTGCTGGAGCGGTTCCGCGACGCCGGTCTGCGGGTGCAGTACACGGTCACCGACCTGCCCACCCCGCTGCCACCGGCACTAGAACTGACGGTGTACCGCCTGGTGCAGGAGGCCCTCACCAACACGCTCAAGCACGCCGGGCCGGGCGCGCAGGTGCAGGTCGAACTGGCGCACACCGGCGGCGCCGTCACGCTGCGGGTCACCGACGACGGTCAGGGTCGCCCCCCGGCCGGCCCGGCACCGTCGGGCGGTCACGGCCTGGTCGGCATGCGCGAGCGGGTGTCGGTGTACGACGGCACCCTCACCGCCGGTCCGCGACTGGCCGGGGGCTGGCAGGTGCTGGCGCGGTTGCCGCTACCGTCGTCGCCGGGGATGGAGGTGATCGCGGCATGACCGTGCGGGTGGTGATCGTGGACGACCAGGCGCTCGTCCGCGCCGGATTCCGGATGGTGCTCGACTCCCAGCCCGACCTGGAGGTGGTGGGGGAGGCGATCGACGGTGCCGACGCGCTGCGGCTGCTCTCCCGGGTCGAGGCGGACGTGGTGGTGATGGACATCCGGATGCCGACCATGGACGGGGTGGAGGCCACTCGTCGACTCTGTGCCGACCGCCCTGCCGGCCCACCGCGGGTGCTGGTGCTGACCACCTTCGACACCGAGGCCGACGCGTTCGCCGCGCTGCGCGCCGGGGCCAGCGGCTTCCTGCTCAAGAACGTGCCACCGGAGGAACTGCTCGCCGCGATCCGGGTCGTCGCCCAGGGCGACTCGGTGGTCGCTCCCTCGATCACCCGACGGCTGCTCGACCGGTTCGCCGGTCAACTCGGCACCGCACCCGGCGAGGACCCTCGCCTGGCCCAGCTCACCGAGCGGGAACGGGAGATCCTGCTGCTGGTGGCGCAGGGGCTGGCGAACGCCGAGATCGCCGGGCGGGTGCACGTCGCCGAGGCGACGGTGAAGACCCACGTCGGGCGGATCCTGGCCAAACTCCAGCTCCGCGACCGGGTGCAGGCGGTGGTGCTGGCGTACGAGAGCGGGCTGGTCGTCCCCGGCACGGAGCACGGGCGTACGACCTGAGGCGTACGGGTGCCCCCGGTCCGGGGCCACCTGGGTCGTACCCAGGTCGAGCGCACAGGTTGATCTCCACCGGGCGGTTGTCTCCGTAGCGTCTGGAGACGTCAGAGATCACCATCCGTACGGAGAGTCCCCGTGTCCCTCGCACCGCCCGTCCACGTCACCGCCGGCGTCGCCGTCACCGCTCAGGGCCTGCGCAAGCAGTACGGCACCGGCGAGGCCGCCGTCGTCGCCCTCGACGAGGTCGACGTCAACTTCGTCGCCGGCCGGTTCACCGCCATCATGGGCCCCTCCGGCTCCGGCAAGTCGACCCTGATGCACTGCCTGGCCGGTCTGGATCGGCCCACCGCCGGCACCGTGCGGATCGGCGACGCGGAGCTGGGCAGCCTCGATGACCGGCGGCTGACCCTGCTGCGCCGGGACCGGGTCGGTTTCGTGTTCCAGCGCTTCAACCTGCTGCCCGCGCTGAGCACCGAGGAGAACATCGTGCTGCCGTTGGCCATCGCCGGCCGGCGACCGGAAGCCGACTGGTTCCGCCAGGTGGTCGCCGCCGTCGGGCTGACCGACCGGCTGCGGCACCGCCCGGCCGAGCTGTCCGGCGGCCAGCAGCAGCGGGTCGCGGTGGCCCGCGCGCTGGTCACCAAGCCGTGGGTGGTCTTCGCCGACGAGCCCACCGGCAACCTCGACTCCCGCGCCGGCAGCGAGGTGCTGCGGCTGCTGCGCGAAGCGGTGGACACCCTGGGCCAGACGGTGGTGATGGTCACCCACGACCCGGTCGCCGCCGCCCACGCCGACCGGGTGGTGTTCCTCGCCGACGGCCGGCTGGTCCGCGACCTGGCCGCACCGACCGCCGACCGCATCCTCGACGTGCTCGCCCACCTGGATCCCGGCGCCGACCGGACCACGGGCGCCGTCGAGTCGGAACGGGGCCGGTGACCTCATGCTGCGCCTGACCCTGCGCTCCATGCGCGCCGACCTGGCGCGCATGATGATGTCCACCCTCGCCGTCGTCCTCGGCGTGGCCTTCATCGCCGGTACGTTGATCTTCGTCGACGGCATGCGGGCCGGCACCTACGACCGGGCGGCCACCTTCGACCGGCACACCGACGTCGGTGTGTACCCCGATCCGGACGCCGACACCGATCCGGACCTGATCGACGCCGCGCTCGTCGAGAAGGTACGCGCGGTCGACGGCGTCCGGGCCGCGGCGGCGGAACTGGTCGGCTCCGGCGGGGTGGTGGGCGCCGACGGCCGCCCGGTGCTCGGCTTCGGGGTGCTCGTCGCGGTGCCCGCCGACCCTGCTCTCCAGTCCTACGACGTGGTGGCCGGGCGGCTGCCCGAGCGGGCCGGTGAGGCGGTACTCGACGAGCGGACCGTCGCCGACGAGGGATTCGCCCTCGGCACCGAGGTCCGCGTCGGCGGTGCCGGCGGCGCGGCCAAGTCGTACACCCTGGTGGGTGTGGTCGACGTGGCCGACACCTCGCGCGACATCGGCGGGCCGTTCATCGGGCTGTCCGGGCCCGACGCGCTCGCCGTCACCGAGCAGGCGGGCTACCACCGGATCCTCGTCGCGGCCGAGGCGGGCGTCGCCGACGAGGTGCTCGCCGCGCGGATCGCCGAGGTCACCGGCGCCGGTACGACGGTGCACACCCGGGCGGAGATCCTCGACGCCGCCGTCGACGACGCGGTACGCGACGTGAACCAGTTCAACATGGTGCTGCTCGTCTTCACGGCGGTGGCGGTGCTGGTGGCCGCGTTCGTCATCGCCAACACGTTCACCATCGTGCTGGCCCAGCGGACCCGGCGGACCGCCCTGCTGCGGCTGGTCGGTGCCACCCGGGGCCAGGTGTTCCGGGCGACCCTGCTGGAGTCGGCGGTGCTCGGCCTCGCCGCCTCGGCGGTCGGCGTGCTGATCGGAATCGGCCTGGCCGCCATCCTGAGCGCCCTGATGAACAGGCTGGACATCCCGCTCAACGGCGATCTGACGGTCAGCGGCACCACGGTGCTCGGCAGCCTCGCCGTCGGCACGGTGCTCACCGTCGGCGCGGCCCTCGTACCGGCCTGGCAGGGCACCCGGGTCGCCCCGGTGGCCGCGCTGACCGACGCCGCCCTTCAGGTGACCCGGACCGCCGGCCGGCTGCGCCTGATCTTCGGTGGGCTGGTCCTCGCGGCCGGCGTCGCGGCACTGGCCGGCGCGGGCGGCACCGGGCAGATCGCGCTGGTCGCCCTCGGTGGGATGCTGAGCTTCTTCGGCATCGTGCTGTTCGGTCCGGTGCTGGTGCCGGCGCTGGTCCGGGTGTTCGGCGTCGCCGCTCGACGGGCTCTCGGGATCACCGCCGCCCTCGCCGTGGCCAACGCGGTCCGCAATCCCCGCCGGATCGCCGCCACCGCGACCGCGCTGGTGATCGGGATCGGTCTGGTCTCGTCCTTCGTGGTGGGTGCCCACAGCACCAAGGCCGCCATCGAACGCAGCGTGGACGCCCGGATCGGGGTGGACTTCGTGGTGACCGGTATCGGCGGGGACCTGCCCACCGGGGTGGTCGACGCGCTGGCCGCCCGACCCGAACTGGGCGTGGTGCACGAGCAGCGGTCCCGCCTCGTCGACGAGGACAGGATCCGCGCGGCTGATCCGGCGCTGGTCGAACGCCAGCTGGAGAGCGTGCTGGCCGGGCAGGTCGGCAGCTTCGGGCCGGGCCGGGTGCTGGTGCACCGGGAGTTGGCCGCCGAGCGTGGTTGGTCGCCCGGCGATCGCATCGACCTGCGCGGGCACTCGTTCGAGGTGGCGGCCGTGGTCGTCGGCCCGGACGCCGCCGACGGTCCGGTATCGCCCGGTCGCGTCGTCGAGCTGGTCGCCGCCGACTTCACCCGGCTCTTCCCCGACGAGCGCGGCTACCTGGCCGAGATCGAGCCGGCCGAGGGGGTGTCACCGGCGTCGGCCCGAGACGCGATCGAGTCGGTCCTGGCCGACTATCCGACGGTCAATCTGATGGACCAGGCGGCGTACAAGCGGATGCTCACCAGCACCGTGGACATGCTGCTGGCGTTCGTGGTGGCGTTGCTCGGCCTGGCCGTGGTGATCGCCCTGGTGGGCGTGGCGAACACGTTGAGCTTGTCGGTGCTGGAGCGAACCCGGGAGAACGCGGTGCTGCGGGCCGTCGGCCTGACCCGGGGACGGATGCGCGCGATGCTCGCCGTCGAGGCGGTCCTCACCGCGCTGGTCGGCGCGCTGCTCGGTGTCGCCCTGGGCACCGCGGTCACCGGCTCGGCGATGGCGATGCTGGCCCGCCTCAGCGGTGGCTTCATCCTGGCCGTGCCCTGGGGGCAGCTCGGGGGCATCCTCGCGGTCGCGGTGCTGGCCGCGCTGGCCGCCTCGGTGCTGCCCGCCCGCCGGGCACTGCGCCGACCGGTGGTGGAGGCGCTCGCGGACCTGTGACGCGCCCGCGCCGGGCTCGGCGGGTCTGACCTGCCGAGCCCGGCCGGCGCTAGGGCCTGTGTCGAAGTCCCTGGTCGGCCTGCGGCGGGCCCACGCGACGACCGGCCGCGTTGGCAATTGGTCCGGATACAACACCGGTATCCGGACCAATTGCCGCCTTGCCGGACCGCCGCCTGGACTTCGCCTCGGCTCGACCGAGGACTTCGACACAGGCCCTAGATGCGTTCCACGTTCGGCCCGGCGCAGCGGTTGCGGGCGTCGAAGATGTACCGGGCGTGTCGCTCGACCAGACCGTAGTCGAACACGTCGTGGTCGGTGATCACGACCACACAGTCGGCCGCCCGGATCTCCCGCTCGCTCAGTTCCACCGTCAGCACCCCGTCGGGGAGATGGTTCGCCGCGGCGTACGGCTCGACCGCGCGCACCTCGGCGCCGAGCTCGCGTAGCCGCCGCGTCACGTCGACCGCCGGCGAGTCGCGCATGTCACCGGTGTTGGGCTTGTACGCCAGCCCGAGCACCAGCAGCCGGGCACCGCTGACCGTCTTACCGGACCGGTTGAGTCCGGCCATCACCCGCTGCGCGACATGTTCGGGCATCTCGTGGTTGATGTCGTTGGCCAGCTCGATGAACCGGAACTGCCGCCCGAGCCGGCGCTTGACCTGCCAGGACAGGTAGCAGGGGTCGATCGGCAGGCAGTGGCCGCCAACCCCCGGGCCCGGTCGGAAGGGCATGAAACCGAACGGCTTGGTTTCCGCTGCCTCGATCGCCTGCCACACGTCGATGTCCAACTGGTGCGAGAGCATCGTCAGTTCGTTGACCAGCGCGATGTTGACCTGGCGGAAGGTGTTCTCGATCAACTTGGTCAGCTCGGCCACCTGGGTGGAGTCCACCGGGACCGTGCGCTCCACCAGCCGTCGGTAGAAACCGTCGACGCGGGCCAGGGCGGCCCGGTCCATTCCCGAGACCACCTTGGGGGTGTTCTCCAGCCGCCAGGTCGGGTTGCCCGGGTCGATCCGCTCCGGGCTGTAGCCGAGGTGGAAGTCGCCGGGGCTGCGTAGCCCGCTGGCCGACTCCAGCAGGGGGCGCAGCAGTTCCTCCGTGGTACCCGGGTAGGTCGTCGATTCGAGAATGACCGTGCAGCCGGCACGCAGGTGAGGCGCGATCGCCGTGCCGGCCTCCTCGACGAAGCTCAGGTCGGGGGTGCCGTCGCGCAGTGGCGTGGGCACGGTGATCACGCAGAAGTCGAAGTCCTTCGCGTCGACGTATTCGCTGCTCGGGTGGTACCGCCCGGTCGCCAACGCCCGCCCGAGCCGATCAGCCGGGATGTCCGCCACGAACGACTCACCCGAAGCGAGCCGCTTTACCCGATCGGTGTCGACGTCGAGGCCGACGACGTCGAATCCGGCCTCGACGGCTCGCATGGCCAGCGGCAGACCGACGTAACCCTGGCCGACGACGACCAGCTTCTCCACGCTCATCCGGGCTCCCGAGCATCAGGCAGTGATTGCTGCCAGGAGCCTAAGGCGAATTATGATGCCAGGTGTCCGTTTTGGGGATTCCGGTGGTGTTGGGGCCGGTGGGGTCAACCGGTTGCGGCGCCGTCCACCGGCGGGGTGTCGCCGGTTGGCTCAGTCACCGATGGCGTCGTGGGCGGGGCGGGCGGCTCCGAGGTGGGGGTGCTGGTGCCGGGAGCCGGGCTGGCCGTGCTCGGCTCCGGCTCGGGTGACTCGGGCTCGTTCGACTCGGTGGGCTGCCCCGCGCTCGGCGAGGGCGAGGGCGACTCGGTCGGCTTGCCGGTGGATCCGGCCGGGCGGTACGGCGGCACCCGCGCCGGCTCGCTCTCGGCCTCGCTGGACGGTTCCTCGTCTTCGACGACCGAGTCGGCAGCCGGCGGGCTGGTCGGCAGATGCACCGCCGGAGTGTTGGCCTCACCGGTCGCGCCGAGCGCCGCGCCGAGCGCGACCAGACCCACCACCACCGCGGTGAGCGCACCGACCAACGTGCCTCGCCCCCGCCGCGAGCCCACCGGAGCGCCTTCCGCCACCGTGTTGGCCGCTCGGGTGCCCGGCCCGGGATTGCGTACCGCAGCGGCCGGGACCATCGCAGTCGGCAGGGAACTGTCCGACACCGCGCTGCGGGCCGCCTCCGCCATCGCCGCACCGCTGCTGAACCGATCCGCAGGATCCTTGGCCAGGGCGCGTTCCACCAGGGCCCGTACCGCTTCCGGGATGTCGTGCGGCAGTTCCGGCGGCGGATCGTCCAGGTGCCGTACGGCGACCTGGAGCGGGTTGTCGCCGGTGAACGGCGGGCTGCCGGTCAGGCAGCAGTAGGCGACCGCGCCGAGCGCGTACAGGTCGGTCGCCCCGGACACGGGCCGTCCTGCGGCCTGCTCGGGGGCCATGTACAGGGCGGTGCCAGGCACCGCGTTCGTGCTGGTGATGCTGGTCACATCGACCGAGCGGGCCACACCGAAGTCCACGAGGACGACGGTCCCGTCCTCCTGCACCAGCAGGTTGCTCGGCTTGACGTCACGGTGCACGATGCCGCGCAGATGCGCGGCGTGCAGTGCCTGTGCCGCCTGAGCCACCACGGACATGGTCTCGGCGACGTCCAGGCGACCCTCAGCCTCGATCCGCTTCGACAGCGGTTGGCCGGTGACGAACTCCATCACCAGGTAGTCGGCCCGTCCGCCGCTGGCCAACTCGTCCTCACCGCAGTCGAAGACCTGCACGATGCCGGGATGGCGCAGCGCCGCCATCATCCGGGCCTCGGCGCGGAAGCGGGCGATGAAGTCGGGGTCGGACACCAGCGAGGGCAGCAGCACCTTGACCGCGACCTGCCGGCCGAGGACCAGATCGGTCCCACGCCAGACGTCGCCCATGCCGCCGGTGGCGACACGTTCGTCCAAGCGGTACCGACCGCTGAGCACGACCTCCGAAGACAACACGGCACCACCGTACCCACCGTCAGCCCGATCGGCGCGCCTGCGGCCCAGCGGCGTGACACCTCGGGGCGGAGGTCGGTGAGCCCGGGAAGCCCGGTGACCACCAAGGGTGACGAGGTTGCTGCGCGGGGCGCCGACGTCGGGCCGGGCCAGTGACCGCGAGCAGCCCGGACCGCCGATTGGCGTTCGCCGGACGCCACACGTTACGGCAAATCGCCGGTCAGAGGCCTAGATATTTGTCACCTTTCCTGCCTGGCTCGGCCTCCCCGACCGGTTGCTGCGTCCCGATCCGGTCTGTCGCGCCTTGATCGTCCGCCACCGGTGGTTGTGGTCGGCGGTGCTGTCGGGAACAATCCGCATCCGGGCCACACCGGCCCGGAAACGAGCAGGTTGACGGGGGCGGGGTGCGGGGAACAGGTCCAGCTCGGACATTTGGCCCGTACCTGGTTCGCCTGCTGTTCGGGCGATCCACGGAAGGACCGGTAGGACGGAAGCGGCAAGGCCATGTCCGGTGAACTGAGTCGGGCCGTCGAGGCGGCTCAGGCCGGCGACGAGGAGGCGTTCCGTTTCCTCTACCGCAGCCTCCAGCCCGGGCTGCTGCGCTATCTGACCGCCCTGGTCGGTGCCGACGCTGAGGACGTCGCGTCGGAGACATGGCTGCAGGTGGCCCGCGATCTGCCCAACTTCAGCGGTGGGGAGTTTCGTGCCTGGACCGTCACGATCGCCCGGAACCGGGCCATGGACCACCTACGCCGACAACGGCGCCGCCCCGCGTTGCCGGTGCCGGTCCAGGAACTCAGCGAGTTGGCCGGGGACGCCGACACGGCCGAACGGGCCGGGGAGAGCATCGGCACCGAGGCCGCCCTCGCGATGATCGCCAGCCTGCCGCCCCGGGAGGCCGAGGCGGTTCTGCTGCGCGCCGTCGTCGGGCTCGACGCCGAGACCGCCGGGCGGGTGCTCGGTCGCCGAGCCGGGGCGGTGCGCACCGCCGCGCACCGCGGCCTGCGCCGGTTGGCGCTGATGCTGGGCCAGCGAGCCGAGGAGAGCAGCACGCCCGCCACGCCGCCGCCGCTTCCGCGTACCGGCCCGCAGACGCCGCACGTCGAGTCGGTGGACGGCTGACGTGAGGGGATTCCACATGTTCCTGCGGCGGTTGGGCGGCTTCGGAGCGCCGACCGACCACGACCAGCTGCTCGATGCCGCACGTGCGCCACGTCCCGGACTGTCCTCGTCCGGCCCGTCGGATCCGCTCGCCGGACTGCTGCGGGCCGCCGCCGCACCGTCCCGCCCGCGGGAACTCGCTGGCGAAGAGGAGGCACTCGCCGCGTTCCGGGCCGCCCGGCAGGCCGGCGCGGCCGCTGTGACGCCCCGACGCCCACGTCGGGGGTTCACCGCCGGAGCGGCGGTCTGGATCGCCGGGGTGGCCGCCACCGCCACCGCCGGCGCAGCCCTGGCAGCGGTAGGACTGGACCGGCCGGACGAGCGCCCGGCTCCGCCACCGGTTCCGACCACCGGCCCGGTCGCACCGTCGCCGAGCGCAGTGGGCGCGGGGCCCGATCGGGAGGACCCTGGACCGTCCCGGGACGAGCCCAGCACCACCACCCCGGGCGTCACTCCGGGCGTCAGCGTCGCGCCGACCGAGAGCGGGCCACCCTCGGCCATGCCCCCGCCCGTACCGTCCGCGCCGACCGTGGAACGTACCGTGCAGGCCGGCCCGGGTAACTCCGACAACACCGCCGACCGGTCCGGCCTGTGCAAGGCCTACCTGTCCAAGTCCGAGCGCCAGCGGGAGAAGGCGCTGGGCACCCCCGCCTTCGGCGAGTTGGTGGTGGCGGCCGGCGGCGCGGACAACGTGCCGGCGTACTGCGAGGCGTTGCTGGCCGAGACCGACCCGGAGTGGCTGGCGAAGCGTGGCTTCGGCACCGAGCCGGGGCCCGCCGGTCAGGCTGCCGTGCTCCCCGAGTTCTGACCCGCGGCCGGCCGGAAGCGTGCCTGGGTCGGCGCGTCGACCGGTACGGGAATGAATTTCCCCTTGACGCGCGGTTGGCGCCTGCTAGACAGAAGTTGGCGGACCTCAGACGGGTCTGCCGATGTCACCGGTGCGGGTTACGGTGACCGGGCGGAGCCGGCACCAGGAAGGGAGCCGTTGCATGGTGGTGTCGCCGGAGTTGGACCGGGTCCGGGAGCTGCGTGACCGTGCCGCAGCCGCCCGGCACCTCGCCCGGATCTGTTTCAAGACGGGCCCACCGACCTGCACGGGTGTCGAGCTCGAATGGACGGTCCACGACGCCGTCGACCCGACCCGCCCCGTCGATGCCACGCGGTTGCGCGCGGCGCTGGGGCCCTACAGTCCCACCACGTTGGATCCGACCAGCCCCGCGCTGCGGCTGCTGCACGGCGGCGCGGTGACCGTCGAACCCGGCGGCCAGGTGGAGGTCTCCACTCCACCGCGTGCCTCCGTGGGCGCCCTGATCGAGGCCACCCAGTCCGACATCGACCAGGTCGCCCGTCTGCTGCACGCCGCCGGCCTGCGACTGGGCCGCACCGGACTCGATCCGTACCGCCGGCCCCGAGCGGTGATCGACACGCCTCGCTACCGCGCCATGCGTCAGGTCTTCGACCGGCGAGGCCCGGCCGGGCGGACGATGATGTACAGCACCGCAGGCCTACAGGTCTGCCTCGACGCCGGAGAACCCGGGCAGCTCGCGGCCCGCTGGGCGCTGGTGCACGCGCTCGGGCCACCACTGTTGGCCGCCTTCGCCACCGCGAATCGACACGCCGGACGGGACACCGGATGGGCCTCGGCGCGCATGGGGGCGTGGTTGCGCATCGACCCCGCGCGTACCGCCGCGGTCTGGCAGCCCGGCCGCCCCGACCTGGCGCCGGTGACCGCGTGGACCGCGTACGTGCTGGCCGCCCCGCTGCTCTGTGTCCGCGACGGAGAGCGCGACTGGACCACACCACCGGACGTCACATTCGCCGACTGGCTCGACGGGGCGCTGCCCCGACCGCCCACCATCGACGATCTGGACTACCACGTGAGCACGCTCTTTCCGCCGGTGCGTCCGCGTGGCTACCTCGAACTGCGCTATCTGGACGCGCAGTCGGGCCGGGACTGGACATTGCCGCTCGCGATGCTCGCGGCCCTGCTCGTCGACGCCAACACGACCGACTCGGCCTTCGCGGTGGCCGCGCCGGTGGCCGACCGCTGGCAGGTCGCCGCGCGCCACGGCCTGCGTGACCCGGCCCTGGCCTCGGCCGCCGCCGCGCTGTTCGACCTGGCCCTGGCGGCCCTGCCTCGGCTCGACCTGCCGGCGGAGTTGCACGACGAAATCGATCGAGGGCTGCGCCGACGGCGGGCCGCCGCACAGAGGAGGCAAGGGTGACCCACACGGTGACCGAAGGGGCAGACGCCGACGGCCTGCGCGGCCGGATCGCGGCGGAGCTGGAACGCACCCGGGCCCGGACCGCCCTGCTGACCGAGGTGGTGGACGACGCCGACCTGATGCGCCAGCACTCGCCGCTGATGTCCCCGCTGGTGTGGGACCTGGCCCACGTGGGCAACCAGGAGGAACTCTGGCTGGTGCGCGACGTCGGCGGCCGGGAGCCGGTGCGGTGCGACATCGACGACCTGTACGACGCCTTCAAGCAGTCCCGCCGGGACCGTCCCGCGCTGCCGCTGCTGCCGCCGGACGAGGCGCGGGCGTACCTGGCGACCGTCCGGGACAAGGTGTTCGACCTGCTCGACCGGATCGCCTTCGACAGCCGTCCACTGGTCGCCGACGGCTTCGCCTTCGGCATGATCGTGCAGCACGAGCAGCAGCACGACGAGACCATGCTCGCCACCCACCAGCTGCGCTCCGGGCCGGCGGTGCTGCAGGCGCCGGCGCCACCCGAGCCGACCGTACGACCGGCCGAGGAGGTGCTGGTGCCGGCCGGTCCGTTCGTCATGGGCACCGACGCCGATCCGTGGGCGCTGGACAACGAACGTCCCGCCCACCGGGTGGAGTTGCCCGCGTACCTCATCGATGCCGCGCCGGTGACCAACGGGGCGTACCGCGAGTTCATCGCCGACGGCGGGTACGACGAGCCGCGCTGGTGGAGCGAGCGGGGCTGGCTGCACCGTCAGGAGGCCGGGCTGAGCGCGCCGCTGCACTGGCGACGCGACGGCGACGGTTGGGCGTACCGGCGCTTCGGCCGGTGGGCCCCGGTCCGCGACGACGAGCCCGTGGTGCACGTCTGTTTCCACGAGGCCCAGGCGTACGCCAGGTGGGCGGGCAAGCGGCTGCCCACCGAGGCGGAGTGGGAGAAGGCGGCCCGCTGGGATCCGGCCACCGGCCGGTCCCGCCGCTACCCCTGGGGCGACGACGAGCCCACCTCGGCACACGCCAACCTGGGGCAGCGGCACCTGTGGCCGGCGCCGGTCGGCGCCTATCCCGCCGGTGTCTCGCCGCTGGGCGTGCACCAGCTGATCGGCGACGTGTGGGAATGGACCTCCACCAGCTTCCGGGGCTACCCGGGCTTCGTCGCCTTCCCGTACCGCGAGTACTCGGAGGTCTTCTTCGGCGACGAGTACCAGGTGTTGCGGGGTGGTTCCTTCGGCACCGACCGGGCGGCCTGCCGGGGTACGTTCCGCAACTGGGACTACCCCATCCGTCGGCAGATCTTCAGCGGGTTCCGTTGCGCCCGTGATGCAGGCGCCGAGCAGGCCCACCCGTGACGGTCGGCTGATGTGCCGCCACCTGGTCTACCTGGGGCCGCCGGTGACCCTGCGCGAGCTGCTCCTCGATCCGCCGTACTCGCTGCTGCGCCAGTCCTGGGCGCCGCGCGACATGCGGGGCGGCGGGACGATCAACGCCGACGGTTTCGGTGTCGGCTGGTATCCCGGCGATGGCCCGCCGGTGCGGTACCGGCGGGCCCAGCCGATCTGGAGCGACCCGACCATCGCCGAGCTGGCGGCGGTCACCTCTGCCACGGCGGTGCTGGCCGCGGTGCGCTCCGCCACGGTCGGCATGGCGGTCATCGACGGGGCCGCCGCGCCCTTCGCCGAGGGTCGATGGCTGTTCAGTCACAACGGCGTGGTGCGCGGCTGGCCGGACTCGATGGTCCCGCTCGCCGCCGAGCTACCCGTACGTGACCTGCTCACGCTCGACGCGGCGACCGACTCGGCGCTGCTGTGGGCGCTGGTGCGGCACCGGCTGAGGGAGGGCGTCGCACCGGCGCGGGCGGTCGCCGAGACGGTCACCGCAGTCGCCGCCGCCGCGCCCGGGTCGCGGCTCAACCTGATGCTCACCGACGGACACACCGCGGTCGCCACCACCACCGGGCACGCGTTGTCCCTGCGCGCCACGCCCGACGCGGTGCTGCTGGCCTCCGAACCGCACGACGACGACCCGGACTGGCGGGAGGTGCCGGACGGCCAACTCGTGCAGGTCACCGCGACCACGGTGCGGCAGTGGGCCCTGGCCGCGTCCTGAGCCCGCCCGGGCGTACCGATCAGCACCGACGAAGGGAAGCAGATGAGCACCGAACCGTTGGAGATTCACCTCGACGACCGGGAGATCGCCGACAGCCTGCGCCGGGACGTGCGCGTAGGGCTGAGCGCCGAGGCGAAGTGGCTGCCGCCGAAGTGGTTCTACGACACCCGGGGCAGCGAGCTGTTCGATGAGATCACCCGGCTGCCGGAGTACTACCCGACCCGGGCCGAACGTGCCGTCCTGGCCGAGCACGCGGCCGAGATCGCCGAGTTGACCGGTGCGAAGACGCTGATCGAGCTCGGTTCCGGGTCGTCGGAGAAGACCCGGCTGCTTCTGGACGCCTTCACCCGCCGGGGCGGCCTGGGCACGTTCGTCCCGCTGGACGTGTCGGTCAGCGCGCTGCGCGGATCCACCACGGCCCTCGCCGCCGACTATCCCGGGCTGCGGGTACGCGGCATCGTCGGTGACTTCACCCGTGACCTGCACCGGCTGCCCGCCGGTGGGCGACGGCTGGTGATCTTCCTCGGTGGCACCGTCGGCAACCTGTTGCCGGCCGAGCGGGCCGAGTTCCTGGCCCGGATGCGCGACGCCCTGGAGGTGGGGGACTGGTTCCTGGTCGGCACCGACCTGGTCAAGGACCCTGCGGTCATCGTGCCCGCGTACGACGACGCGGCGGGGGTGACCGCCGAGTTCAACCGCAACGTGCTGCGGGTGCTCAACCGGGAACTCGGCGCCGACTTCGATCCGGACGGTTTCGCCCACGTCGCGCTCTGGGACCCGCGACGGGAGTGGATCGAGATGCGACTGCGGGCCGAACGACCGATGCGGGTGCGGGTGCTGGATCTGGAGGTCGGGTTCGCCGCAGGTGAGGAGTTGCGCACCGAGGTGTCGGCCAAGTTCCGCCCCGAGGGGATCGCCGCCGAACTGGCTGCGGCCGGATTGCCCGCGCAACAGTTCTGGACCGACCCGGACGGCCTGTTCGGGGTGACTCTGGCCCGAGCCGACTGATCCGCCGGGTCAGGCGTCGGCGAATCGCGCTGCGAACCCGACGGGGGTCGGCCCACCCGGTCGACCCGGACGGTGATCGGCTAGGCTGAGCGCAGCGAAGGGGAGTAGCCCGCAACATCGTGGTCGACATACTGGTGCGTTCCGCATCCGGCCACGAGGCCTCGCGTGACGAGGCGGGCGAGACCTTCGACCCAGGCTGTGAGCAGCCGGGTCGAGGGCATCCCCGTACCTCCTCCCGGCCTGATCGGGAAGGACGTCATGGAAGGGTTCCTCGTCGCGCTGGCCGTCAGCTTCGGCGTGATCTTCGTTGCCGAGCTGGGAGACAAGTCCCAGCTCATGGCCCTGGCTTTCGCCACCAGATATCGCACCATGCCGATTCTGATCGGCATCACCGTCGCCACCGCCGTGGTGCACCTGGCCTCGGTGGCCATCGGGTACGGCCTCGGTTCGGCGCTGCCGACCGGCTGGATCTCGCTGCTGGCGGGTGTGGCCTTCATCGGTTTCGGGCTGTGGACCCTGCGGGGTGACACCCTCACCGAGCAGGACAAGCGCAAGGCGGCCAGGGGCGGCAAGTCCGCCGTACTCACCGTGGGCGTCGCGTTCTTCCTCGCCGAACTCGGCGACAAGACGATGCTCGCCACGATCACGCTGGCCACCCAGTACGGCTGGTTCGGCACCTGGGTCGGTTCGACCGTCGGCATGGTGGCCGCCGACGCGCTCGCCATCATCGTCGGCCGGCTGCTCGGTCGGAAGCTGCCGGAACGGACCATCAAGTACGGTGCTGCCGCACTGTTCGCCGTCAGCGGCCTCTGGTTGATCATCGAGGCGCTCGCCGAGCTGCTCTGAGCACTCGCCCCGGCGCCGACTACCCGGTTACCAGCCGGGTAAGGCGCCGAGGTGAACGTCGAGGAGGCTGTCGACCGCGGTCACCAGCTCGTGGTGACCGCGGTCGAGCTGGTCGGTGTCGTGGTGATCGTCGCCGGGGTGGGTTGGGCGGCGCTGCAGTTCGTGGTGGACGGGCTACGGCACCGCGACGCCGCGGTGTTCACCCGGATCCGGCTGACCCTGGGCCGCTTCCTCGTCCTGGGCCTGGAGTTCCAACTGGCCGCGGACATCCTGCGTACCGCGCTGTCGCCGACGTTCGCCCAGATTGGTCAGCTCGCCGCGGTCGCGGCCATCCGGACGGGTCTGAACCGTGTCCTGCGCAAGGAGATCGAGCAGGAACAACGGCAGGTGGAGAAGCCCGGGGAAGCGACCCGATGATCGGGGCCGTGGCTGCGGTGGTCGGCGCGCTCGGCGTGCTCAGCGCCGGTGTGACGCTGCTCGCCACCCGGTCGGTGCCGATGGCTGTCGAGGTGCTGTTGGACATGCTCGTCGCCGCCGGGCTGGTGCGGCTGGCCGGCGGGACGTCCTGGTCGGGTCTGGCGGCGGTGGTCGTGCTCGTGGCGGTGCGTCGGATGCTGCGGGCCGGGCTGCTCGCCGACGACCGCTGGCGGGCCTCGGCTCGCCGACGCCCGGCCGGGCCGACCGACCGGGCACCGAGCCGCTGAGACGTCAGGCGTCGGGTCGCTGGTAGACGTCCGGCACACCGTCCCGGTCGAGGTCGATCTGTTCCTTCAGCGCGATCATCCGGTAGGCCCGGTTGCGCCGGACCAGTACGACGGTGGCGAGCAGCGCCGAGATCAGCGATCCGGCCAGCACGGCAGCCTTGACGTTGGCGCCGGCCGTACTGTCGGCACCGAAGGCAAGTTCGCCGATCAACAGCGAAACGGTGAACCCGATACCGGCCAGGAGTGACACACCGAGCAGGTCGGACCAGGTGATGTCCTCGTCCAGGCGGGCCCGGGTGAATCGGGCCAGCAGGAATGTGGAGCCGAGGATGCCGACCGTCTTGCCGACCACGAGACCGAGCACGACGCCGATGACGATCGGATCGGTGACCACCGCACCCAGGTCGGCGCCGCGTAGCGAGACCCCGGCGGCGAAGAACGCGAAGACCGGTACGGCGAAGCCGGCCGAGATGGGCCGCCACTTGTGTTCCAGGTGCTCGGCGAGACCCGGCGCGGGGCGCCCGTCGCGACCCTTGCCGGCGAGCACCGGCACGGTGAAGCCGAGCAGCACGCCGGCCACCGTGGCGTGCACTCCGGAGGAGTGCACCAGGGTCCAGGCGATCACCGCCAGCGGGATGAGCGCCCACCACCAGGTGCGGCGACGCTGCACCAGCAGACCGAACAGCGCGATGGGCGCGACGGCGCCGAGCAGCGGGAGCACGCTGAAGTCGTCGGTGTAGAAGATCGCGATGATGGTGATCGCGAGCAGGTCGTCGACCACGGCCAGGGTGAGCAGGAAGGCGCGCAGCCCCTGCGGCAGGTACGCCCCGATCACCGCCAGTACGGCCAGTGCGAAGGCGATGTCCGTCGCGGTGGGGATGGCCCAACCGCGTAGTCCCTCGCCGCCGGCGGCCAGGTTGACGCCGACGAAGATGAGCGCGGGCATGGCCATGCCACCGACCGCCGCCACGACCGGCAGCACGGCTCGGCGTGGGTCGCGCAGCTCGCCGGCGACGAATTCGCGTTTGAGTTCCAGGCCGACCACGAAGAAGAAGACGGCCAACAGCCCGTCAGCGGCCCAGGTGGCGAGGTCGAGGTCCAGGTGCAGTGCCGCGCCACCGGCCCACGGCACCCAGCGACTCAGCTCGGTGTAGGCCTCGCTCCACGGAGAGTTCGCCCAGACCAGCGCGAGCACCGCGCCGACCAGCAGGAGTGCGCCGCCGACCGTCTCCGTACGGAGGACGTCGGCCAGGAAGCGGGCCTCCGGCCAGGAGGTACGCGTGAAGAGGCGACGGACGCCGTGGCGCTCCGGGGGCGGGTTGTGGTCGGTCATGCGCAGGTTCCACCTGTCGGTCGGGGAGTAGCAGTCTTCATCGCCGACCAGACTTCCCGGCACACCGGGCACGACCTTATCCCCTGGCGGCGGCGGGCGCGAGGGCGGCGATCAGGCGGTCCCACCCGGCTGCCCGCACTGCGACAACTCCCGGCGGGAATCCGCACCGACTCCCGGCGGGAAACCGCATCTTTTCCGGCGGGAGGGCGATTCCGACGGACGCTCGGTCCGGTTGGGCATTGCGGGAGTTGACCGCTGCGAGGAAAACCCTAATTCCGGACACAGGTCACATAAGCCGCTTTAATGGTTTCACGAGATTCAGTCGACCTTGGGGGTTTTCGTGAAGTTCTTTGGCGTTACCGGGCCGATCCGGAGGCGGGCCTGATGGACCTGTTGCGCCAGCTGCGCCTCGTGCGGCAGCACTGGTGGATCGTGCTGGTCACCGTCATGGTGGCGCTGGGCGTCACCGCCTTGATCACGGTCCGGGCACAGCCCCGCTACGTCGCCTCGGTCACCTTCTTCGTCACCACCCCGAGTCAGGGCGTCACCGATGCCTACCAGGGCGGCCTCTTCCTCCAGCAACGGGTCAAGTCCTACGCCGAACTGCTGACCAGTGACCGGCTGGCGCAGAGCGCCGCCGCCGACCGGCAGGTCGGGTTGACCGCGGAGGAGATCCAGCGTCGGGTCAGCACCTCCACCGAGAACGGCACCGTGCTGCTGCGGGCCTCGATCACCGACACCGACCAGGCCCGGGCGCTGCGGATCACCGAGGCGCTCTCGGCGAACTTCGTCGAACTCGTACAGAAGGTGGAGACCAAGCCGGACGGCAGCGCCGGGCCGATCAAGATCGAGGTGGTCAGCGGGCCGCGGGTCACCCCCAGCCCGGTCTCCCCGCAGCCGGTCCGCAACGCCGTCATCGGCGTTCTGCTCGGCCTGCTGGCCGGTGTCGGCCTGGCGGTGCTGCGCGGCATGGCCGACGTCCGGCTGCGCGACGCAGCCGCCCTGCGGCGGGTCACCGGCAGTCCGCTGCTCGGTGAGATCCCGCTGGACGGCAGCGCCCGGGTGGCGCCGCTGATCGTCGGGGACGCCGCCACCTCGGCCCGTGCCGAGGCGATCCGCAAGCTGCGTACCAACCTGCGCTTCGTCGACGTGCACGAGCCGGCTCGGGTCATCGCCGTCACCAGCGCGTTGCAGGGCGAGGGCAAGACCACCCTGTCGTGCAACCTGGCGATCGCCCTGGCCGAGGCGGGCTGGCGGGTGCTGCTGGTCGACGCCGATCTGCGTCGGCCCAAGGTCGGCCACTACCTGGGCGTCGACTCCGGGGTCGGACTGACCGACGTGCTGGTCGGCGACGTGCACGTCGGCGACGTGGTCCAGCGTTGGGGCGACAAGTCCCTGCTCGTACTGCCCAGCGGGTCGGCACCGCCCAACCCGAGTGAACTGCTCGGCTCCAAGGCCATGTCGGATCTGCTGCTGGCGTTGCGCGATTCGGCCGACATCGTGATCATCGACACCGCCCCGCTGCTCGCGGTCACCGACGGTGTGGTGGTCGCCGTGCAGGCCGACGGTGCGCTGCTGGTCAGCCAGCAGGGGCGTACCTCACGCGCGCAGGTGGCCACGGCCGCTCGGGCTCTGCACTCGGTCTCGGTGCGGCTGCTCGGCTGCGTACTCAACATGGCGCGGGTGCCCAAGAGCGACGCCTACCAGTACGAGGCCTACCGGGTGGTGGTGGGCAACGCCTCGGCGTCGGAAGGTCGGGCCGCCGCCGGTCGGCACGCCGAACGCGGCAGCGCCGGGGCGCCGGTCGACCACACCCAGGAACTCACCCGGCTGTCCCGATGAGCGCCGCCAGCGGTCGCAGGGACCGTTCGATCTCCTCCGCGCAGCGCCGGAAATCCTCGGGCGTACCGGCGACGGGGTCGGGCAGGTCGTCGGCGTCGCCGGGTGCGGGTTGCAGCCGTGCCCGGGCCAGCGTGGCGGCGGTAACCGCAGCGGCCAGCGGATCGTCCTGCTCGGTCAGGGGCGGCTCGACGGCCGCGGCGAGGCGGCCGAACTGGCGCAGGGTGAACGTCCGGTGCAGCGCCGCCGGCGCCAGCGCGGTACAGACCGAGCGCTGGCGCCGGGTCGCCGTCAGCACCAGCACCGCATCGGTGAGGTGCTCGGGGGCCAGCCGCCGGGTGCGGAACGTCGCGGGATCCGCACCGGCCTCGGTGACGATCGCCGCCGCGTACGGGTGCATGGACCGCCCCGGCACCGCGTCCGTGCCGGCGCTGGCCACGGTCACCGGCTGCCCGGCGAGCATCCGGCGGGCGGTGAACTCGGCCATCGGTGACCGGCACAGGTTGGCGTGGCAGACGAACAGAACTCCCTTGACCATCTGGAACCCTCTCGACGAGGCGGACGCACACGCTGGCGCCGCAACGAAGGACGGCCGCCGCCGGCACCCGTCCCGGGAGGGGTTGCCGGCATCGTACGCAGCAGCGGCGGCTTCCGTCGCGGACGCCGCGCCGGGCCGGGAGAGGGCGGGGGTGTTCCGGTGCGGATCGGCATCCTGACGTACCACTTTCCGCCCGAGCCCGCCTTCATCCCGGGCAGCCTGGCCGAGGAGCTGGCCGCGCGCGGCCACGAGGTGCGGGTGTTGACCGGCTTTCCCGACTACCCCGGCGGGCACGTCTACCCGGGCTGGCGGCAGCGCTGGCGGCACGAGACCCGCAGCCGGGGGCTGACCGTACGGCGGGTGCCCCGGTACAGCACCGGCGACGGGGGCGTCCGGCCCCGGATGGCGTCCTGGCTCTCCTTCGCCGGTAGCGCCGCCTTCGTCGGGCGACGGTATCTCGCCGATGTGGACGTCCTCTACGTCCATCAGCCACCCGCGACGGCGTTCGCCTCGGCGGCGCTGCTGCGGCTGCTCGGTCGCGTACCGGTCGTCCTGCACGTGCCGGACGTGTGGGCGGAGCAGGTGCCGGACGACACCGACGACGGCCGGTGGGCGGCGCGCGTGCGCGCCGCCATGACCAGGACCTACCAGGCCGCCGGCGCGATCGCGGTGAGCGCACCGTCATTGCGCGACGCGGTGGTCGCAGTCGGCGCCGATCCGGCCCGGGTCCAGGTGGTGCTCAACTGGACCGACGAGCGGATCTTCCGGCCCGCGCCGGCCGGCTCGGCCGCGCGCGGACTGGTCCGCCGCGACGAGCGGTGCGTGGTGATGCACGCCGGCACCATCGGGGCCCGGCAGGGGCTGGAGACGGCGGTACGTGCGGCGGCGGCGCTGGCGAACACCATGGATCTGGTCCTGGTGGGTTCGGGTGCTCACGAGCGGCGGGTGCGGGGGCTCGCCGCCGAGTTGCGGGCCGACAACATCCGGTTCGTCGAGCGACGTTCGCCGCTGGACATGCCGGAACTGTACGCCGCCGCCGACTACCAGCTGGTCATGCTGCGGGACCTGCCGGCGCTACGCAGCACCGTGCCGGGCAAGCTCCAGGCGGCCCTGTCCTGCGGCGTCCCCGTGGTGGCCTCGGCCGGCGGCGACACCGCCGCGCTGGTGGAGCGAGCCCGGGCGGGACTTTCCTGCCCGCCGGAGGACTGGGCCAGCCTGGCGGACCGGTTCTGGCTCGCCGCGCACATACCCCCAACGGCACGGGCCGAGATGGGCCGCCGTGGCCGGGAGGCGTACCTGCGGGACATGTCGCTGCCGGGGGGCGTGGATCGGATCGAACGGATCCTGCGGGAGGCCGCGGCTGCCGGTCCGCGTGGCAAATCAGACACCCAGAACACGAAGCTCATAACGTCTGAATGAGCCATTAACCTCCCAGACCGGTCGTCAGCTGTTAGAACTATGGTGCCTTCTGTCCGAATCGTGGTAAGTGGGGTAGGCGTGGCGGAGAGTGAAAGCTCGCGTCGGCGGCGGAGTCGATCCCGCCGACGGCGGCGTGTCCGATTGCGTCGCGTCCTGCTCACCTCGCTGGTGGTCGGCTCGTTGGTGCTGAGTGTCGCCGGTTGGGTGGGGTTCCGGGGCTGGCAGGCCCGCGCCCACCTGGTCAACGCCGCCGGGTTGGCCGGTGAGCTGAGCAGCCATCTGGTCCGCGGGGACACCGCCCGCGCGCAACGCACGCTCGCCGCGCTGCAGGAGCAGTCCGATGCGGCCCGCCGCGCCACCGGTGATCCGGGCTGGGGGCTGGCCCGGCAGGTGCCGTACGCCGGCGCCAACCTCTCGGCCGTACGGCAGATCGCCGTCGCCATCGACGATCTGGCCCGGCAGGCCTTTCCGGCGTTGCTGGAGGTCGATCTCGGTGGCCTGGTGCCCCGCGAGGGGCGGTTGGACGTGGCCGAGCTTCGGGCCGTCACCACCCGACTGGCCGAGGTCGACGTGACGGTGCGGCGGACCAGGTCGGACCTGGGCGCTATCCGTGACGATCGGCTGGTCGGCCAGGTCCGCGAGGCGGTGGTCCGGTTGCGGGGCGAGATCGACCGGTTGGCCGAGTTGACCTCCGCGGCGGACCGGGCCGGCCGGCTGTTGCCGCCGTTGCTCGGCGTCGACGGTCCACGCCGCTATCTGCTGGTGTCGCAGAACCTCGCCGAGTTGCGGGCGACCGGCGGCATGTTCGGCGCGTACGCCCTGATCGAGGCGAACAAGGGGCGGCTCAGGATGGGGGATCAGGGCAGTTCGGCGAGCTTCGGCCGCTTCACCGAGCCGCTGAAGGTGCCGGCCGAGGTGCGGTCCCTCTGGGGTGAACTGCCCGGCATCTATCCCGCCGACGTCAACCTGACCCCGCACTTCCCGACCGCTGCCGCGTTGTACCGCGACATGTACCGGCGTAGCACCGAAGACACTGTGGACGGTGTGCTCGCCGTGGACCCGGTCGCGCTGTCGTACCTCTTGCAGGCGACCGGTCCGGTCCGGGTGCCCGCCGGTGGGGTCGAGTTGACTGCCGACAACGCGGTGAAGACGCTGCTCAGCGATACCTACCAGCGGATGGAGCCGGCCGACCAGGACGCCTTCTTCACCGCCGCCGCCGCAGCGGTGTTCGATGCCCTGTTTGGGCGAAAAATACCTGCTAGTGGACTTCTGTCCGCATTTGACCGTTCCGTGATGGAACGCCGGATATTGTTCTGGAGTGCCCGTCCGGAAGAACAGCGAACGTTCGGCGGCAGCCGGATGGCCGGGACGCTTCCGGAGCAGGACGCCGTGCCGACCGTCGGCGTCTTCCTCAACGACGGCAGCGGCGCGAAGCTCGGCTACTACCTCCGGCAGAGCGCCGCCCTGGTGGTCGGCGACTGCCAGGCGGAGGGCCGTCGCGAACTGAGCCTGCGGGTGACGTTGCGATCGACCGCACCGGCCTCCGGGCTCAGCAGATCGGTCCTCGGCCTGGCCATGTCGGGGGATCCGTACACCGTCCGAACCCTGGTCTCGGTGTACGGCCCGGCCGGCGGGGCGGTGCTCGACACCCGCCTCGATGGGGCCGAGACCCCGGTGGCCACCGGCACCGAACGGCGCCGGCAGGTGGCCACCGTGAACGTCGAGCTCGGCCCGGGCGGGAGCAAGACCCTGGAGGTCCTCCTGCTCACCGGCAAGACGGACGACGGGAATGCCGAGCTGTGGCTGACCCCGACCGCTGCCCCATGGACCACCCAAGTTGTTACCGCACCTAGCTGTTCACAGTAGGAGGGAACGAGAAATGCGGCTATCCCGCATCATCATGGCGCTCACGGTCGGACTGGCCGTGGTGGCCGTGCCGGCCGTGGCGGGGGCGGCGCCACAGCCGTCGCCCACAGTCACCGATCCAGCTCAACCACCGACGTACACGCCGCAACTCCCGTCGCTGACGGTGAACCGACCGACCATCTACCTCGGCGAGACAGTGATCCTCACCGGTCGCAACTTCGGTCGGAACGTGACGGTCGACATCGTGGTCACGGTGCAGTCGCTTGCCGCGCCCGCCGCCGACACCGCGCGCCGTAGCGACGGCAGCACGGTTGCCATGGCACCGGTGGCCTACCAGCCAACCACGGCCGACCGCTTCAGCGTCGGTACGAACACCGACGGCCTCTTCACCCGGGAGTACACGCCTCGGGTGACCGGCCTGATCACCTTCACCGCCGAGACGGACCGCCGTCCCTCGATCGAGCTACGGGTGCTGCCCAAGAAGAAGCCGCACCTGCCGGTCACCGGCAGCAGCCTGGACACCCCGATGAAGGTCGGTGGCGGTCTCGTCGCAGCGGGCACCGTGATGCTGCTCGGCACGATGCTCTGGCGGCGGCGTAACCGTTTCGGAGTGGGTGGCGCACGCTGATTCAGCACTCCGGGCCGAGCCCGGACGCACCACGGCCGGTGCCCGTCGGATCCTCCGCCGGGCACCGGCCGTTCGTCTGCCGCGACATTCGACGTCAGGGCGACTGATCCATCCAGCCTTCCGCTGCGTGTCTGCTGGTAGGGGACCGTGGAAGGGGACGTGGCATGGCCGATTCACCGGGGAGTGCGAACTGTCCGACAACCCCACCGCCGGAGCCGACGGACGAACAACCGACGGATCCGGCCGTGACCGACGAGGGATCCGGCCCCGTCGGACCGACCTTCTCGGCCGGGGCCCGGCTGCTGGCCGCCGCCGCGGTGCTGGTGCTGGGGTTCGGCGCGACCGCCGTGGTGGTGATCCTGTCCGACCCGCACCGGCTCGGCCGGGTCTTCACCGGCGAAGGCCCTCAGCCGCAGGTCACCGCCGGGTCCGCCGGCACCAGTGGGCTGGGCGGTGCGGCCCGCGCGGCGGCGCAGACCTCCGAGGAGGTACGCACGGCGCCGCTGGCCGGCCGGGAACGCGCCACCTTCGAGCTGGTCGACGGCGTGACCCGGTTCGAGCTGCGGATGGCGGACCTGGGGGAGGAGCTGTATCGGATCACCAGCCCGGCCGGATCCGACGCGCGGCCCCGCCCGGAGCTGACCACCGACCGGCTGCGGCTGCGGATGCAGCAGATCGCGGACGGGCCGGGGGAGGTCGAGGTGCTGCTGAACGCCAAGGTGTCCTGGCAGCTGCGGATCACCGGCGGCACCACCGAACGCCGACTCGATCTCACCGCCGGCCGGCTGTCCGCGCTGGAGTTCGCCGGCGGTGCCACCCGTACGGAGCTGCGGCTGCCGCGCACCCGCGGCGGGGTCGTGGTGCGGGTGACCGGCGGGGTGAACATCTTCGACGTCACGGTCGCCGGTGGCGCGCCGGTGCGGGTGCGGGCCAACGCCGGGGCCGGCGGAGTGCAGGTGTACGACGAACGCCACGACGGGGTCCCCGCCGGCACGGTGCTCGGCTCGCCGGCCTGGGACCGCTCGGTCGACCGGATCTTCCTCGACCTGGTGGCCGGGGCGAACCTGGTCACCGTACGCCGAGGGTGACGCCCGGCCGGCGTACGGCGAGGGGTGGACGGGCCGACCGGCGCGGGCAGCCACCGATGACGGGCCGGCACCCGGCGTAGAGTCGGCTCGTGGAGCGCACCGAATCGATGCCCGCGCAGACCCGACCGCCCGGGGTGGCGACCGCCGATCCCGGCAGCGTCCTGCTGCCGGGGCACGACGTGCCGCTGGGCCGCTACACCACGGTCCGGCGGCTGCTGCCGCAGCGCACCCGACGGATGGTCGGAGCCTGGTGTTTCGTCGACCACTTCGGTCCCGACGACGTGGCGCAGCGGCCGGGCATGGAGGTGCCGCCCCATCCGCACACCGGCCTGCAGACCGTGACCTGGCTGCTCGACGGCGAGATCCTGCACCGCGACAGCCTCGGCAGCGTCCAACCGATCCGGCCGGGCCAGCTGAACGTGATGACCTCCGGCCACGGCATCGCACACTCCGAACGGTCGCCGGCCGACCATCCGCCGCTGATGCACGGTGTGCAGCTGTGGGTGGCGCTGCCGGATCCGGCGCGTTCCGGCCCGGCCGACTTCGCCCACCACGCGCAGCTGCCCCGCTGGCGTGCGGGGGAGCTGAGCGTGACCCTGCTCGTCGGGGAACTGGGCGGTGAGCGTTCACCCGCTCGCGTGCACACTCCGCTGGTCGGCGCGCAGTTGGAGTTGGCCGGCGGGGCGGCGGCCGGTCTGCCGCTGCGACCCGACTTCGAGTACGCGCTGCTGGCCCTCGACGGCGCCGCCGAGGTCGACGGCGCCCGGGTCGCGCCCGGGGCGCTGCTCTGGCTCGGCACGGGACGCGCCGAGTTCACCGTGCGCGGCGAGCCGGGCACCCGGCTGATGCTGCTCGGCGGCGCCCCCTTCGAGGAGCCACTGGTGATGTGGTGGAACTTCGTCGGTCGCAGCCACGAGGAGATCCTGGCCGCCCGCGAGGACTGGATGGCGGGGCGGCGGTTCGGGACCGTCGCCGACGACCCGGATCCGCCGTTGCCCGCGCCTGCGCTGCCGACGGTTCGACTCAAGGCCCGCGACCGGGCCGGCGGCTGGCGGGACTGACCGACCACCGCCTCGATGCCCGTGACGCCTCGACGTCGGTGGGGCCCGAGGCGGGACCGTAGGCGTGTTCGGCCCCGGCGTGGGTAGTAGCCGGCATGGCAACGGCGACGTCCACCATCGAGGACAAGAAGCGTCTGGTCCGGCGGCTGGCCGGCAGCGGCCGAGGGTTCGCCGAGCAGTACGGCTTCCGGGTGACCAACAATCCGTCCAGCCTGTTCCAGCTGCTCTGTCTGGCGATCCTGCTGGCCCGCCGGGGAGACTACCGGCGGGCCCTGGACAGCGCGCACGCGCTGCCGGACGCCGGCTGGGACAGCGCGGCCCGGCTGGCTCGTGCCCTGCACGGCGAGCGGGTCCGGGTGCTGCGCGACAGCGGCCAGCGCGGTGACGTTGACGCCCTCGCCGACCTGCTCGGCGACCTCGCCCGCACGGTGGTCGAGCGGTATCGGGGTGACCTGCGGCGGCTGCGGTCCGGTGCCGGGTACGACCCGGTCCGCGAGCGGGAACTGCTCACCGCGCTACCCGGAGTGGACGGGCAGGTCGCGGATCTCTTCCTGCGTGAGGTGCAGGCGCTGTGGGGAGAGGTGGCTCCGGTGGCGGACCGGCGGGCGTTGGCTGCGGCCCGTCGGCTCGGGCTGGGCCGCTCCGCCGAGGATCTCGCGGGACTGGCCGGAGGCGGCGAGTCGGAACGACTGGCCTGGCTGGTCGGGGCGCTGGCCCGGATAGACCTGGAACGCCGGTACGCGGAGCTGTCCGCCTGAGATGTTCGTTGATCGACCCCCCGCTGACCGTTCGGCTGATGGCGCGTCGTATGATTCTCGCGGTAGCAGCAGTCGCCCGGTTCGGGTGACTGTGGGCCGCCTGATGGTCCCGACCCGGTTCGGGCGGGCCGCCGTCAGGGCAGGTGGCTACCCAGGGGCGCCTCCGGTCGCGGTTCGCGGCCGGGGCGCCCTCCTGAACCCACCTCGTCCCGCCTCATCGGCTCAGATTCTGCGCAGGTGCTGGGAGACCCGCTGGTGACGTTTGTCGCGACCGGCGGCGGCCCGCTGGGCGTCATTCACTTCGGGAGCCGCCTCGATGCTCGCCGAGCGGGCCACCTCCGGGCCGCTGGCGTACTCGACCGGTGGCAGCGCCCGCAGGGCGTGCAGCACGTCCGGCGGAGCGCCCTCACGCTCGGCCTCGCGTACCACGTCGTCCTTGCCGGCGGGGTAGTCCAAACTGGACAGGTAGTGCAGTACCTCGGCGTAACTCGCCATGGTGTCGGCTCCTCCCGGCTTCGATTCGCCACGACCGGGCGCGGTTACCCAGCCGAGCGGCCGTCACGCGCCGGAACCGGAAAAGCGCCGTCGTTTCCGCACCGTCGCGGTGGGTAACCGCCGGACGAGGGGGGTACGCGATGAACTACGACACGTTCGTCGACCAGGTCGCCCAGCGCACCGGCACGTCCTCGCAGCGGGCGGTGGAGCTGATCCAGGCCACGCTGGAGACACTTGCCGAACGGTTGACCGGCGGCGAGGTGCTGGATCTGGCCGTTCAGTTGCCCGAGCCGCTGCGGCTGCCGCTGCGCCCGACACCCGCCACCGAGGCGGCGCAGCGTTTCGGCGGCGCCGAGTTCGTCGCCCGGGTGGCCGTACGCGCCCGGATCGACGAGTCGGCGGCCCGGAACGTGGTCGGCGCGGTGTTCACCACGATCCGCGAGGCGGTCACCGGCGGGGAATTCGACGAACTGGTCGTGCAACTGCCCCGCGACTACCGCGACATGGTCGAGCCGGCGATGGCCCCCGGCGCCACCCTGCGCCGTCGCTAAGCCGTCGCTGAGCCGCCGGCAGCCAGCGGGGCCCCGATCGAGCCGCGCCGTCGTCGAGCGTCGCGGCGGGCGGGCTGCGGGCCCGGCGCCTCAGCCGACCGTACCGGCGGCCCGCAGCTGCGCCACCCGGTCCGCCGGGTAGCCGATCTCGTCGAGCACCTCGTCGGTGTGTTCGCCCGGCCACGGTGGTGGCCGCCGGACCGCCGTCGGGGTGCCGGAGAACCGGGGTGCCGGCGCCGGCTGGAGCACCCCGTCGCGGATCACGAAGGTCCGCCGCGCGGCCAGGTGCGGGTGCTCCGGTGCCTCACGCCAGTCGAGCACCGGCGCCAGGCAGGCGTCGGAGGCGGTGAGCAGGGCCGCCCACTCGTCCCGGGAGCGGGTGCGGAACAGCCGCGCCCAGGCGGCGCGCAGGGCCGGCCAGTTCGCCGGGTCGGTGCGATCGAGCGCCTCGTCCGGTGGCAACGGGAAGCCGGTGCGGCGTACCAGTTCGTCGTAGAACTTCGGTTCCAGCGCGCCCACAGCGACGTACCGGCCGTCGGCGCACTCGTAGTTGTCGTAGAACGGGGCGCCACCGTCGAGCAGGTTCACCCCCCGTGGGTCCTGCCACATGCCGAGCCGGCGCAGCGCGTGGATCTGGGTGCTGAGCACCGCCACGCCGTCCACGATCGCCGCGTCGACCACCTGGCCGGCGGCGCCACCGCGCACCGCGTACAACGCGGCGACGACGCCCAGGGCCAGCATCATGCCGCCGCCACCGAAGTCACCCAGCAGGTTGAGCGGGGGCACCGGCGGTTGCCCCGCCCGACCGATGCCGTGCAGGGCACCGGTCAGGGCCAGGTAGTCGATGTCGTGTCCGGCGTACGGCGCGTTGGGGCCGTCCTGCCCCCAACCGGTCATCCGGCCGTAGACCAGCCGCGGGTTGAGTGCCTGGCAGTCGGCCGGGCCGAGGCCGAGCCGCTCGGTCACGCCCGGCCGGAAGCCCTCGATCAGGGCATCGGCATCGCCGACCAGGGCCAGTGCCACCTCCCGGCCGCCGGCCGACCGGAGGTCCACCGCGATCGAACGTCGACCCCGGTTGAGCAGGTCCGGATGGGGGGTGCCGAAGCCGGTCGGGTCCACGTCGCCGACCCGGTCCACCCGGACCACGTCGGCGCCGAGGTCGGCGAGCATCATCGCGGCGAAGGGAGCGGGCCCGATCCCGGCCAGTTCGATCACGCGTAGGCCGGTCAACGGGCCGGCCAGCAGGTCTGCGGTCACTCCGGCCACGATAGGTGTTCGCGTCCGCGCCGGTAAGAGTTGACCCGCCCCGCCCCGCCTGGCGGCCCGGTTCGGGCTGTCCTAACCTTGTCGGGACGAGGGGAGTACTTCCCACGAACCATACCGGTCAGTACGGCGCGCCCGGGGTGCGCCTCGGGTGGTTGCCCACGAATTCGTGGGTGAAGGAGACCTCGAACATGACACGGTGTTCGAGGAGGCCCCATGTCCGAATTGTCGTACGTAGCTGCCGGTTTGCAGTCCATTGGCACGCCGTCGCTCTGGGCGATCACCATCCTCGGAGTCATCGCGCTGCTGGTGCTCGACTTCGTGGTGACCCGACGCCCGCACGAGGTGTCGCTGAAGGAAGCACTCGGCTGGTCCGCCTTCTACATAGCCCTGCCGCTGGCCTTCGGCGCCTGGGTCTGGTCGGAGTACGGCAGACAGGAGGGCGTCGACTATCTCGCCGGCTATCTGGTCGAGAAGTCGCTGTCGGTCGACAACCTCTTCGTCTTCATGCTGCTGCTGGCCGCCTTCGCGGTGCCGAGCGTGCTCGCCCAGCGGGTGCTGCTGTTCGGCATCACCGGCGCGCTGGTGCTGCGCGGCATCTTCATCGCCCTCGGCGCGGCGGCCCTGCAGACGCTCGACTTCGCCTTCCTGATTTTTGCGCTGATCCTGCTGTTCACCGCGGCGAAACTGCTCCGGGACGCCTTCACCGGCCACGAGCAGACGGTCGACATCGCGAACATGCGCTCGGTGCGCCTGCTGCGCCGGTTCATGCCGGTGGTCAACGAGTACCACGGCACCAAGATGACCGTACGCGTCGACGGCCGACGGGCGCTGACCCCGCTCGCGCTGGTGGTGGTGGCGGTACTGGCCACCGACGTGGTCTTCGCAGTCGACTCGGTACCGGCCGTCTACGGCATCACCGAGGATCCGTACCTCGTCTTCGCCACCAACGCCTTCGCCCTGCTCGGCCTGCGGGCGCTGTACTTCGTGCTGCACGCGGCGCTGAGCCGGCTGGTGCACCTCACCTACGGCCTGGCGATCATCCTGGCCTTCATCGGCGTCAAGCTCGGCCTGCACTGGGCGCACGGCATCTGGGAGAACGTCCCGGTGATCCCCACCGAGATATCCCTGCTGGTCATCGTCGCCGTGCTGATCACCGTCACGATCACCAGCCTGCGAGCCACCCGCAACGTCGTACCCGGTTCGAAGGAGGTCGTCACCGAACGACGGTGACCACACCCGCCGGCCCGTCGATCGGCGGGCCGGCGAACCCTACCCGGCTCGTACACCGAACGTGGTAGGACTTAGCGGTGGGAATCATCACGCCAGGCTTCTCGGGCCGGCCGCGCTCCGCAGCGCCGGATCTGCCGCCCGGGCAGTACCTGACACCGGATTTCCCCGTGCTCTCCGCCGGGCCCACACCGAAGGTGCCGCGCGACACCTGGGAGTTCGTCGTCACCACCGAGACCGGCACGGAGTACCGGTGGAGCTGGGACGAGATGATGGCGCTGCCGCAGGAGACGCCGACCGTCGACATCCACTGCGTCACCCGATGGTCGAAACTCGGCACCAGTTGGCAGGGGGTGTCGCTGGACACCCTGCTCGACGGAGTGGAAACCGCCGCGGACTACGCCCTGACGCACTGTCACGGCGGCTACACGACCAACCTGCCGCTGGACGACCTGCGTGACGGGCAGGCCTGGCTGGTGCACACCTACGACGGCGACGAACTACCCGCCGAGCACGGCGGTCCGGCCCGGCTGCTGGTGCCGCACCTCTATTTCTGGAAGTCCGCCAAGTGGGTACGCGGCATCCGTCTCGGCGTCGAGGACACTCCCGGCTTCTGGGAGACCGCCGGTTACCACGACTACGGTGACCCTTGGCGCGAGCAGCGGTACCAGGGCGATTGAGCGGGCGGATGCGCTGGCAGCCGGCCCGGCTGGTGAGCCGCCGGGTCGAGACCTCGACCGCGCAGACGCTGGTGTTCGAGGTGCCGGGCTGGCCCGGTCACCTGCCCGGCCAGCACGTCGACATCCGGCTCACCGCCCCCGACGGTTACCAGGCCGCCCGGTCGTACTCCCTGGCCGGGCCTGCGGACGGCGACCGGATCGAGGTCACCGTGCAGCGGGTCCCCGACGGCGAGGTGTCGCCGTTTCTGGTGGACAGCTATCAGGTGGGCGATCCGGTCGAGGTGCGTGGGCCGCTCGGTGGCTGGTTCATCTGGCGACCGCAGCAGATCGAACCCGTACTGCTGGTCGCCGGCGGGTCGGGGGTGGTGCCGCTGATGGCCATGATCCGGGCCCGTCGGGCGGCGGACAGCCGCGTCCCGTTCCGGTTGATCTACTCCGTACGCACCCCCGGTGACGTGTTCTACGCCGAGGAGCTGCGCCACCGGGTCCGCGACGACGCCGGCCTCGACGTGGCGTACGTCTACACCCGCGAGGCACCCGAGCAGTGGCGCGGTGAGCCGCACCGGATCGGCCTCGCCGACGTCAACGACCATGGTTGGCCGCCGGAGCTGGAACCTCTGGTGTACGTCTGCGGGCCCACCGGATTCGTGGAGACCGTCGCCGACCTGCTCGTCGGATCGGGACATCCGGCCCGTCGGGTGCGTACCGAACGTTTCGGCCCGAGCGGCTGACAGGAGGCCCGGATGACCACACTGCCGTACGTCGACGGCAACATGCTCGACGGCCCGTTGGGGGAGGTGTTCGCGGTCGACCTGAGTACGGCCACCGGCCGGTGCGCCCACTGCGGCGCCACGGGACCGGTGGCCGCCCTGCGGGTCTACTCCCATGCGCCCGGACTCGTGGCGCGGTGCCCGGTCTGCGCCGAGGTGATGATGCGGCTGGTCCGCGCCCCCGACCGGGCCTGGCTGGATCTGCGCGGGACGACCTTCCTCCAGCTTCCGATGCCACCGGACGTGTCCAACCCCGGCTGACCGGGCCGGCCGGACGTTTGTCCCGGCCGCCCACGGGAACCGGGCTCAGATGACGAAACCTCGTGTGGTGATCGTGGGAGCCGGGTTCGCCGGTTACCACGCGGCGAAGACGCTGAGCCGGCTGGCCCGCAGCCGGGCCGAGATCGTCCTGCTCAACTCGACCAACTACTTCCTCTATCTGCCGCTGCTGCCCGAGGTGGCGGCTGGTGTGGTGGAGCCGGGCCGGATCGCCGTGCCGCTGACCGGCACGCTGGACAACGTCCGGGTGGTCATCGGCGAGGCCGACCATGTCGATCTGCAGAACCGGTGGGTGGGCTTCACCCAGCCCGAGGGGGACCGTAACCGGCTGGCCTACGACCGGCTGGTCCTCGCCGTCGGCAGCGTCAACAAGCTGTTGCCCATCCCCGGGGTGACCGAGTACGCGCACGGCTTCCGTGGCCTGCCCGAGGCGTTGTACCTGCATGACCACGTGGTCCGGCAGGTCGAACTGGCCGAGCAGGCGACGGACCCGGCCGAGCAGCAGGCCCGAGCCACGTTCGTGGTGGTGGGCGCCGGTTACACCGGTACGGAGGTGGCCGCGCACGGCCAGCTGTTCACCGACGCGCTGGCCGCCCAACGGCCCCGGCTGAAGATCCGCCCGAAGTGGATGTTGTTGGACGTCGCCCCACGGGTGCTGCCCGAGCTGGACCAGCGGATGTCGCGGACCGCCGACCGGGTGCTCCGTCGGCGTGGAGTGGACGTACGGATGGGCACCTCGGTCGCGGTCGCCACCGCTGACGGCGTCAAGCTCACCGACGGGGAGTACGTGCCGACCTGTTCCCTGGTCTGGTGCGTCGGGGTACGTCCCGACCCGTTCGTGGCCCAGTTGGGTCTGCGGACCGAGAAGGGGCGGTTGGTCGTCGACGAGTACCTCAACGTCCCCGGTTTCCCCGAGGTGTACGCCTGCGGTGACGCCGCCGCGGTGCCCGATCTGACCCGTCCGGGCGAGATCTGCACCATGACCGCCCAGCACGCCCAGCGGCAGGGCAAGCTCGCCGCGCACAACATCGCCGCCTCGTACGGGCAGGGTCGTCGCCGGCCGTACAAGCATCACGACCTAGGCTGGGTGGTGGACCTGGGCGGCAAGCACGCGGCGGCGAACCCGCTCAAGGTGCCGCTGTCCGGCCTGCCGGCGAAGGCGGTCACCCGGGGCTACCACCTGTTGGCGATGCCGGGTAACCGGGCCCGGGTGAGCGCCGACTGGGCTCTCGACGCGGCGCTGCCCCGCTCGGCGGTGCAACTGGGCCTCGTACCGGCCAACGCGGTGCCGCTGGAGAGCACCTCCCCGGAAGTACCGGCCTGGGTGCGTTGAGGGCGACACGGGCCGACGGGCGTCTGCCCGTCGGCCCGTTGCTCCGCATCGCCCCGGCCGGTCCGTTCGGTCTCTCCCGGGGCGGGCGGCTTGTCTCAGCCGGTTGCGAGGCCCGCGCCCGCCTCGTCGATCGCCGCGTCGACCGAGTGGGCCAGGTCGACGTCCAGCGCGGTCACCCCACCAGCGTTGCCGGTACTGACCGTCAGTACGGCGGTGGTCGGGTCCGACCGCCCGATCCGGGGTCCCCGGCCGGTCTGGCCGCGGAGTTGGTCGAGTCGGTCCAGGACCCGGTCGAGGTTGTCCGCCGGCAGCTCAAGAGTCCGGGTCAGGGCCCGCTCGTCGCCTGACCAGTACGGCAGGTCGCTGAGCGCGGCAACCAGGTCCGAACCGGTCAGTGGCGGGGTGGTGCTGCTGACACCGACCAGGCCACCACCGACGGGCGGCGCGTTCAGCAGCTCTTGCAGTTCGTCCGGCACGTGCAACGATTCGACCAGATCGTGATCGTGCGCGGCGAGCGCCGCCAGGGTGGCCTCGGCCTGGTAACGGGCCTGCTCGGGGCTGCGACCGCTGATCCGTCCCACCTCGGACAGGAAGCCGGGCAGATCCTGGTGCTGTTCGATGCCGTCGACCGGTACCACGTCGTGCAACGAGGCCGGTACCGCGTCCAGCAGGCGTCGGCGCTCGTCCGTGCCGAGGGCCCAGGCCAGTACGAGCACTGTCGACTCCACGCCCACCTTCGCGGTGCGGAAGTCCACGCCGGCCCGCCGGCCGACGTCCTCGACGAGATCCTGGTAACCCATCGTGACGATCCCCGGGGTTTCCGGGCCCGCTTCGGGAAGCGGTCGGTTGGTCTGCGGGACACCGGCCGGCGGCGGAGCGGGACCGCCTCGCATGGCGTTCGGTTTGTGGCGTTTACCGGCCGCCGGTGGGCCAGCGCGTTTGGCCTGGTCAAGGTGGGTGAGCTGCTTTGACGCACTCAGACTGGCGCCGGTGTCGGCGGCCTGCCGGCCGCGCTCGCGGGCCTGCCGGGCCAACGCCCGCCGACGCTGGTTGTCACCCTCCATCTGCTTGCGCATGCTGACACCTCGCTTCCACTGGGTTCTGCTCCGGGTTCCGCCGGTGGCCTTCCCGCCGCCACCGGGCACGAAACGATCGGCCCGGACCGGCGTCAGCGCGGGCTGGACGCCCGCGGTGGCGCTTCATCCCGGCCGGGTGAGGGCCGTTCACCCGACCGGTGTCGATGATCGCAGCGGACCGGAGATCTTCCGAGGTACGCGGAAGGGCAGGTCGTGATGAAGCGGATTGTCGAGATCGTCCCCGCCCGGCCCGGCTGGTACGCCCGCTGGCGCCTGGCCCGCGAGGACACCCGCTGCTATCCGGTGAGCCTGTGGGCGCTGCTGGAGGCGGCCGACGGCACCGGACGTGAGGTGATCGGGGTCGACTGTGCCGGACAGTGGCCCGGCGACGGCGGGACGGACGCGGAGTTTGTCCGCTATCTGTTCAAGACGCCGGATTCCGGGCCGCCCGAGGACGCGGAGCCGATGCCCGAGGTCCGTCGTGCCCGGCCGGTCGTTCCGACGCCCTGAGCCATCCTCCGGCCCCCGGCCCCTGGTCCC
The DNA here is from genome assembly GCF_040682415.1 of Micromonospora sp. NPDC051196. Taxonomy (NCBI): domain Bacteria; kingdom Bacillati; phylum Actinomycetota; class Actinomycetes; order Micromonosporales; family Micromonosporaceae; genus Micromonospora; species Micromonospora sp. NPDC051196. The sequence continues at coordinate 30,862 of NZ_JBFBAY010000004.1, read as the reverse complement.
AGGGTCGGGGGCACCCCCGAACCGGTCGGCCCCCGGTCAGCCCGCCGCCTGTACGTCGTCGTCGGTGGCCGCCGACACCTCCAGCAACTCGGCCAGGCCGGTGCGGTCCAGCAGGTGGCGCAGGCTGGGGTTGATGCCGACCAGGCGGAGCGGGACCGGGCTGCCCCGGTGGGCCACCACGAGGGCACTCAGCCCCGAGGAGTCACACAGACCCACCCCGGCCAGGTCGATGACGAGTTGCCGGTAGCCGTCACGGCGCAGCTTCTCGACTGCGGTGATCAGCTCTGGAGCGCTGTCGAAGTCCAGGTCACCGGTGAGCCGTAGCTCCGCACGTCCGGCATCGAACCGGCTGACCTCGATTGCCAACAGCGGGGAGGACATGACTACATGCTCCCAGCCCGGCGTCGGAACGCAAGTCGCGGGGTGCGCGATTCACCACCGGCGCGAAACGCCCCGGCCTGACTGCGGCTGCTCGCCGTACGGGGCTGCGTGCTGCTCGCCCGACGTGGACTCCTGGCTGCTCGCTGCGGCGTGCCTGGTCGTTCAGGCGGTGACGGTGGGTTGCCCGTCCGGCTCGGTACTGACCGGTCCGTCGCCGCTGATCGAGCGGGCGAGCAGCCCGGTGACCCCGGTCATGTCCAGGATGGTCTCCAGGAACCGGGGCACCGCGCGCAGTCGCAGGGTCACGCCGTCGCGTAGCCCTTCGCGCCAGGCATGCACGATGATGCTGAGCCCGGTGCTGTCGATGAACTGAAGGTCGGCGAAGTCGAGTACGAGGGCGGCGGGACCGGCCAGCAGTTCCCGGTCGATCTCCGTACGCAGTGGACTCGCTGTGGTGTAGGCGAGATCGCCACCCACCCGGATCACCGGCACGTCGGGATCGGACCGGTCGACGGACACGCTCAGCGGCGTCGTCTCGGTTCTTCGACCGTGGGACAGCAACGATCACGCCTTCCGCGAATGGCGGGCGGGCAGGGGCGTCCGGATCGTAACAACCTCGACCCAGCCACGCCGACGGCCGGCCGACAGGGTCGGCCGAACATGCGTCCGAGTGGCGGTGCGTCGACACCGGCGTACCCTGGTGACGGGACACGACCAGGCACACCGCTGCAGGCGGGTGCGGCATCGAGAAGGAGTGGGGCTCACCTGGTGACTGGTGCCGACGTCAGGGACATCGACCCCGGCGACGGACGGTTCACGCCGAGTGCCCCGCAGGCCCCGGCGTGGTGTCCCACCGCGTCCGCAGCCGCCCTGCCCGCCATCGAGTCGGCGGTGGCCGCCGCCGACTGGCCGGAGGTCGTCGAGCACCTGCGGGAAGGCCTGGTGCTGTGCGGCCCGGACGGTGTGGTGTGGCAGGTCAGCCCGGTCGCCGAGCGGCTGCTGCCGGAGGTCGTCGTGGGCGCCGCGTTCGCCGGCTTCGACGGGCCGGACCGCCCGGTCGCCGAAATCACCCGTCACGGGCGCCGGCTGCGGGTCCGGCGGGTGCCGCTGTCCGCCGGGCGCACCTGCTGGTACGTGGAGGACCTCAGCGAGCACGCCGGGCCGGCCGACGAGCTGGCGGCTGAACGGGCGCGCTCGGCGTTCCTGGCCGTGGTGGGGGAGAAGCTCGGCAACCCGTTGCATCCCGACCGTGCCGCCGCCGCGGTGGTGCGGCTCGCCGTGCCGGCCCTGGCCGAGGCGGCCGTGCTGATTTTGGCACCGCGTTCCGGGCGGGCCCGTTGGTGGCGGGCTCGTCGCACCGACGATGAGACGTCCACCGTGGACAGAGGGATGCTGCCGTCGGCGGAGCTTCCGGCCGCCGTCGCCGACAGCCTGCACGGGGTGCAGCCGCACACCGTCGACTGGCTCGTCGAGCAGGCCGTCGAGGCGGGCTGGCTGCCCGGACTGTCCGCCGCCGACGTCTGCGCCCGGCTGGTGGCACTGCCCGGCCGGGACGCTCCGGCGGGCGTGCTGCTGGTGGCCCGGCCGGCGGCCCGCTGGTACACCGAGGACGATCTCGACCTGCTGCGAGCCTTCGCCGACCGGGCCGGCGCGGCGTTGACCACCGCCCTGCTCTACCGCAACCAGGCCGAGGTGGCGGACACGTTGCAGGCCAGCCTGCTGCCGGTCGAGCCGGCGGAGGCTCCGGGCGTGCAGTGGGGGACGGCGTACCGACCGGCGCAGGCCGGTCTGCGCATCGGCGGTGACTTCTACGGCTCACACCGGCTGCCCGACGGTGGCTCGGTGTTCTTCCTCGGCGACGTGTCCGGCAAGGGGGTCGAGGCCGCCGTCTTCACCGGTCAGCTGCGTCAGTGCCTGCACGCGCTGCACCGCATCGAGTCACAGCCGGCCCGGTTGCTGCGGCTGCTCAACGACGCTCTGCTGGAGACCACCCTGGCGCACGGACAGGGTCGGTTCGCCACGATGGTGCTGGGTGTGGTCCGGCCGCACCGCGACGGTGGCCTGGCGTTGACGCTGGCCGGCGGCGGTCACCTGCCGCCGCTGGTGGTGCGATCCTCCGGTGCGGTGGAACAGCTTCCGCTCAGCGGGATGCTCATCGGGGTGGTCCCGGACCCCCGGGTCGGTCAGGTCTCCACCCGACTCGCACCCGGCGAGACCTGTCTGCTCTACAGCGACGGCGTGACCGAGGCACGCGGCGGCCGGCGGGGTGTCGAGCAACTCGGCACCGACCGGCTGATGCAGGCGGTGACCGGCTGCCAGCGGATGCCGGCACCCGCCCTCGCCGAACGGATCGAGCAGGTCACCTGCGACTGGCTGGCCCAGCGTGACCACGACGACATCGCGGTGCTCGCGCTGCGGGCCACCGGCACGAGCGGACGACCGCACCGACACCTGCACGCGGTGCCCACTCCGACCGGGGTGGTTCGGGAAAGGGCGACGACACCGTGACCTTGGCGACGACGGGCACTTCGCCCGCTGCTGTCTACCCGCGGTACCTGCACTGCCTCGCCGAGGCCGACGAGCCGGCTGCCATCGAGGTGGCCCGGGAACTGCTCGACGCGGGCGTGCCCGCCGACCGGGTGCTGCTGGACCTGGTCGCACCGGCGCAGGCCGAGGTGGGAGAGCGCTGGGCGCGCAACGAGTGGAGCGTGGCCCAGGAACACGCGGCCACGCATGTCAGCGAGCGGGTGGTGGCGGCGATCGCCGGGTACGCCGATGCCCGGGGCGACCGGGGTCGGATCGTGGTGGCCTGTATGGACGGTGAGTGGCACGCCCTGCCGGCGCGGCTGGTCGCCGAGGTGCTGCGGTTGCAGGGCTGGCAGGTGACCTTCCTGGGGGCCAGCGTGCCCGCCGCGCACCTGGTGTCGTACCTGCACCGGCATGACGCGTACGCGGTCGCGTTGGCCTGCGCGCTGCCGATGCGGTTGCCGCACGCACACCGGATGATCGAGGCCTGCCGGCGTTCGGACGTACCGGTCGTGGTCGGCGGTCGGGGTTTCGGGGCGGACGGCCGGTGGGCGCGGCGGCTCGGGGTGGCCTGGGCGCCCGACGGTCCCGCCGCTGCCGACCTGCTCGCCGACGAGCGTGCGCTGCGCGCCGCCGCACCGGCCGACCTGGCCCATCTGGCCGACGACGAGTACGCCAGCCTGGTCAGCCGTCGCGGTGAGTTGATCGACAGCGCGCTCGTCGACCTGGCACAGCGGATGCCGGCCACCCGCGACTACACCCCGGCCCAGTTGGACTCGACGGTCAGCGACCTCGGCTACATCCTGGACTTCCTGGCCGCCGCGCTCTACGTCGACGACGGCTCGCTGTTCACCGAGTTCGTCGACTGGCTGGTGACCATTCTGGCCAGTCGGGGAGTGCCGGCCGTCGCCGTGGGCGCGACGCTGCGGCACTACGCGGGCGCGCTGCGCGACTTTCCGCGTGCCGAAGCCTTCCTCGCCGCCAGTAGCGTGTCGTTGCCCGTGTCTGGGCAGGGAACCTTCCCGCCGGAGGCGTAAAATGCGGCCCGCCATGTGGCTCGCACTATACTTGCCACATTGCAAGCATTCGTCCCGTGCGGCGAGAGGGGATTGCCGTGGCGCTCACCGTCACGTACGCCGAACGTGACGGTGGTGGGTTGGCCCGCCTCCGTCTCGCCGGTGAGCTCGACATGAGCAGCGCCCCCGAGTTGAACGAGGCGATCGACCAGTTGGCCGCGGCCGGGCAGCGGCGGCTGCTGGTCGACCTCACCGACCTCACGTTCTGTGACTCGACCGGGATCGCGGTCTTCGTTCGTGGCGACAACCGTGCTGCCGCGCAGGGCGGCTGGCTGCGGGTCACCGGCGCGACCGGTCGGGTGGAGCGGGTGCTCAAGGTGACCGGACTGGCCGATGTGCTCGGGTACAGTACTGCCGACCCGGGACCGGACGGCCGCGCCGGAATGGGCTAGATTCCCCGCCAGCGTGGGATCGTGGATTCCATCCTCGCCGACCGGAGGCAGGTAATGATGGCCGCTCGCACCCTTGACCCGGTTCGCATCCTCGTCGTGGACGACGACCCGGGTGACGTGCTCATGATCGAGGAAGCGTTGGCGACCTCGGACGTCGACAAGGTCATCGACGTGGTGGGCGACGGTCAGGAGGCGATGGAGTTCCTGCGCCGCGAGGGCCGCCACAGCGGTGCGCACCGCCCGGACGTGATCCTGCTCGACCTCAACATGCCCCGGATGGACGGGCGTCAGGTGCTGGGCGAGGTGAAGGGCGACGCGGACCTGCGCACCATTCCGATCGTCGTGCTGACCACCTCGAACGCGGACACCGACATCATCAGCAGCTACACCCTGCAAGCCAACGCGTACGTCACCAAGCCGATCGATCTCGACGACTTCAACGATGTGGTGCACCGCATCGACGAGTTCTTCGGCCGGGTGGTCGTGCTGCCCAAGCAGCGCCCGTGAACCGCAGGCTCAGCTGAGCAGTGCGGCGACGATGGTCGAGGCCCGCTCCTCGTGTTGGGCGTACGCGTAGGGGAATGCGGAGATCTGCACGGCCTGGGCCGCCAGGGTCACGCTCATCTCCTGCCAGCCGGGCACCTGGAGCAGGGCCTCGTAGAACGCGCGGGCCGCGTACGCGGGACGCATCAGGTCGCGTACGGTGCCCCAGCCGCTGCTCGGGCGCTGCTGGAACAGCCCGACCGAGTCGTGGTCCCAGCCGATGGCCTGGTGGGCGTAGTTCTGTGACTCGGGCAGTACGCCGCTGGCGTAGTTGAGCAGGGTGCTCTCCTGCATCGCCGTGGCGATGGCGACGACCAGGCCCTTACGCGGGATCTTCATGTCGACACCGACGTCCACGATCACCTTGGCGTTGTCCATCTGAGCCTGGGTGAGCCCGGCGACCGGCTTGGGTCGGGCCGGCTGGGTCGGTTTGGCCGTGGTCTTCTTCGGTTTCGGGGTGGCTGACGGCTTGGCGCTCGGGGAGACGGACGGGCTGGGACTGGCCGGGGGAGTGGGGGAGGGGCTGCTGCGCTCCAGGGACCGGGAGGCGGCGCCGTCCTCGACGATCAGCGCGCGGTCGGCCACCGCCTCGGCCACCTGGGGTCGGGGGCCCTCGTCGGTCTCCCGGGTCGCGGCGAGCGCCACCGCGGTCACGCCGAGGCAGCAGGTCACGCCGGTGGCCAGGGCCACCCGGAGGCCGGCGGTGCCCAACACGGCGCGCAGACCGCGAGGTGTCGAAATCGCAGAGCGGTGCCGACCGGTCAGCCGTTCGGATGATGCTCCGTCGGTCGAGTGGCTCGCCGATTGCTGTGGGGGCAGCTTCTGGTCGATGTCATCGTCGGGGTGCATCCAGCGAGGCTAGATAGCTATCGGCCCGCTGCCATCCGGGTGGGTTGATGGCATGAGTCACAATTTGCGGCTAACCACCGGGTCATTCTCCGCAGCTATTCTGATAGCCGACGAATAGCATCAACCTGCCATTCCGTTAATGCCCGAAATGTCATGGGCAACAGGCAGGAAAAGGTGATCTTGGCTCGGTCCGGGGTCGCGATGGTCGGCATCCACCGAACGGTCGACCCCGGTATCGGTTCCCCGGGGTGGTCGGCTGGGGTGGTCGGGCCACCTCGCCGCCGATCGACAGCAGTTCACCCCAGAGCCGCGGCCGGGCTAATGCCGTCCGTTCTCCGCCGGGGTGACGGTGAGCCGGTGGCGGCTGCCGTCCTCGCGCGAGAACGGCCACAGCCGGTCGGCGTGCTCGACCAGTTCGGCGAGCTGTTGCCGGCTCAGCCCGACCGAGGAGATCGAGGCGTGCACATCGGCCCGGTACCGCCCGTCGTCATCGCGGCCCAGCTTCGCCTCCGCGCGTACCTGCACGGTGTGCGCCTCGTCGGTGATCCCGCCGGCTGCCTCCACGGCGGCATGGTGCAGGCAGGACGCGTAGGCGGCGGCGAGCAGCTGCGAGGGAGTCAGCCCGGTGCAGTGCGGTGCCAGCGGTGAGGCGAGAGCGGTGGACAGCGCCTCGTCGTCGGTGTGAATGTGACCGCCCTCGGCGGTCACGGCGGCAACCTCGTTCAGCCAGGAACTCGGCATCGCGTTCCTCCCGTCACTCACCGTCCGGCTACCCGAGCCCGCCCCGGTGAAACCGGAAGTCAACCGCCGTGCCGGCTCCACTGCATCGCGGCCGCCGCCTCGGTGGCCTCGGCGGCCGCCCGGGCCGTCCACGGGCTCACCGACGCCGGGCGCTGCCGCGGCAGCAGCGGCTCGTGCATCGGCACGTACACCCGGGCGTCCACCACCTCAGCCAGCAGCAGCGCCGCGACCAGGCTGCTCGGCCGCAGGGCCGGCTCGTCGGCGAGGCAGCGCCGGCACATCTCGGCCACCTCGGCGGGCAGCCCGGGAACCTCGGGCAGCGGCTGCGGGGGCTGCCGTCGGTCCGGCCCGAGTAGCTGGGTGACACTGTCGGCCGCGTACGGCAGCCGCCCGGTCAGGCAGCAGTAGAGCAGCACGCCCAGGGCGTACATGTCGGCCGCCGGGGTGATCGGCGACCGGCGCAGCTGCTCCGGCGCCAGGTAGGCCGGCGTACCGACGACCATGCCCTCAGGGGCGGTGTCGGTGGCGCCGGCCGGCGTGGCGATGCCGAAATCGAGCACCTTCACCCCGGACGGCGTGAGCATCACGTTGGCCGGCTTGACGTCGCGGTGCACGATGCCGTGGGCGTGCGCCGCAGCCAGGGCGGCGCTCACCTCCGCACACACCCGGACCGCGATGCGCCAATCCAGCGGGCCGGCGCGCAGGTGGGCGGCGAGCGTCTCCCCCTGGACCAGCTCCATCACCAGGTACGGCGTCTCCCGGCCGGGGATGGTGGCGCAGGTACCGAAGTCGTGCACGTTGGCGATGTTGGGATGCACCAGCCGGGCGGCGGAGCGGGCCTCGGCGCGGATGCGTTCCACCGACGCCGTCCCGTCCGGCCGGTCGGGCGACACCAGTTTGACCGCCACCGGCCGGTCCAGCACCGCGTCGTGGGCCTGCCAGACCTCGGACATCCCGCCGACGCCGATGCGCTGTTCGAGCCGGTACCGCCCGTCCAGCGTCCTCATCGTTCGCCCCTTGCCCTCGCCTCGCGCCCGCCGGGCCTGCCTCGCCGGTGGCTTCGGCACCCGTACCCCACCTCCGATCAGGGCAAACCGGCCTGTGATGGCGGTCAGTGCGTTAGCGTGCGAGCCGGGGAGCCGCGATACCAGGGAGTCTGGAGGGGAACGGGTGATGAGTGAGGTGACCGTACGCTTTGTCGGTGGCCCGGCCCACGACCTGGTTCGGGAGCTACCGGCCGGTCCGGACGGTGCTCCGCCGCGCTTGTGGGTGCTGCGTAGACCGGAGTCGGCGCCCACGCCGGCCGCCGACCACCTCTACGCCCGTCAGCGGCCCGACGGGACCGTCTGGACGATGCGTTTCGTCCGCACCGACCCGGTCGGTGTGACCGAATGACCCGCCGTCGGTACGCACAGCCGGCTCACAGGATCCGCACAAGCCGTCTCCAACGCGCCGGACCACGATGAGGTCATGATGACCGAGAAGGAGGTCGGGCCGGGTCGGGTGGAGCTGCGCCGGCCCGACGGCGAACCGGTCCGGGTGCTGGTGGTCGACGATGAGGCGACCCTGACCGACCTGCTGTCGATGGCCCTGCGCTACGAGGGTTGGCAGGTGCGTACGGCCGGTGACGGCATGGCCGCCATCCGGGTCGCCCGGCAGTTCCAGCCCGACGCCGTGGTGCTCGACGTGATGCTTCCCGACCTCGACGGCTTCGAGGTGCTGCGCAAGCTGCGCGAGGACAACGCGACGGTGCCGGTGCTCTTCCTCACCGCCCGGGACGCGGTGGAGGAGCGCGTCGCCGGGTTGACCGTGGGCGGCGACGACTACGTGACCAAGCCGTTCAGCCTGGAAGAGGTGATCGCCCGGCTGCGGGCCCTGCTGCGCCGCTCCGGCTTCGCCGTCGCCGCCCGTCAGGAAGCGGTGCTGGCCGTCGGTGACCTCACTCTGGACGAGGAGAGCCACGAGGTGCGCCGGGGCGGTCAGCTGATCACCCTGACCGCCACCGAGTTCGAGCTGTTGCGGTACCTGATGCGTAACCCCCGTCGGGTGCTGAGCAAGGCGCAGATCCTCGACCGGGTGTGGAACTACGACTTCGGCGGCCAGGCCAACGTGGTCGAGCTGTACATCTCGTACCTGCGTAAGAAGATCGACGCCGGCCGACAGCCGATGATCCACACCCTGCGTGGCGCCGGGTATCTGCTCAAACCGGCGGAGTGAACGTGCTGCGCCGCTGGTTGGCGGGCTGGTCCCTGCGTACCCGTCTGGTGGTCACCCTGGTTGCCCTGCTGGCCGTGGTCAGCCTGGCCATCGGCGGGATCACCACGGCGGCGCTGCGGGAGTTCCTGGTCTCCCGGCTGGACGAGCAACTGCTCCCGATGGCGGGGATGCGCGCCGGGACGCCGTGGGAGCCGGGGCCGGGTGCCCCGTCCTGGTCCGACGTGCGGGTGCCGCGCGGTTTCCCGCCCGACACGATCAGCGCGCGGATCGTCGACGGGCAGGTCACCGAGGCGTGGACGCTGGCCGATCGGCAGGAGGAGGCGGTACCGGTCGAGGAGGTGGCCGCCCTGGCCACCGTGCCCACCGACGGCCGCGCGCACAGCCGCGACCTCGGCGACCGGGGCAGCTACCGGCTCGTCGCCCGGCAGTCCACCGCCGGTACCGTCCGGGTGCTCGGCGTGCCGCTGTCCGGGGTGCAGGAGACGGTGTGGTGGATGGTGCTGGCCCAGGCCGGTGTCACCGCCGCCGGGCTGCTCGTCGCCGGCACCGCCGCCACGGTGATCGTCCGGGCCACCCTGCGCCCGCTGCGCCGGGTTGCCGCCACCGCGAGTCGGGTCAGCGAACTGCGGCTGGACCGGGGCGAGGTGGCGCTCTCCGAACGGGTCCCGGCCGCCGACACCGACCCGCGTACCGAGGTCGGCCAGGTCGGCGCCGCACTCAACCGGATGCTCGGGCACGTCGCCGCCGCGCTCGCCGCCCGGCAGGCCAGCGAGACCCGGGTACGCCAGTTCGTCGCCGACGCCAGTCACGAACTGCGTACGCCGCTGGCCGCGATCCGCGGTTACGCCGAGGTGGCCCGTCGGGGCCGTGACCGGGTACCGACCGACGTGGCGCACGCTCTGCGCCGGGTCGAGTCGGAGAGCACCCGGATGACCAGCCTCGTCGACGACCTGCTGCTGCTGGCCCGGCTGGACTCCGGCCGCCCCCTGGCGGTCGAGTCGGTCGACCTCACCGCGCTGGTGGTGGACGCGGTCAGCGACGCGCACGTCGCCGGCCCGGACCACCGCTGGCAGCTCGACCTGCCCGACCAGGTCATCCGGGTGCCCGGCGATCCCGCCCGGCTGCATCAGGTGCTGGCGAACCTGTTGACCAACGCGCGGGTGCACACCCCGCCGGGCAGCACCGTCACCACCAGCCTGCGGTTGGTCGGCGACGCCGCCGAACTCGGCGTCGCCGACGACGGCCCCGGCGTGCCTCCCGAACTGCGGGCCGAGGTCTTCGAGCGGTTCGCCCGTGGCGACAGTTCCCGCTCCCGCGCCCACGGCAGCACCGGCCTCGGTCTGGCCATCGTCGCCGCCGTGGTGGCGGCCCACCACGGCAGCGTCGCTCTCGACAGCCGGCCCGGCCGCACCGTGTTCACCGTCCGGCTACCGAATCCGACCACGGACGGCGAATAGCCCTGCCACCGCGTCGCCCATGGGCCTGCGCGCCGCTTTGCGCGCGGCGGCGGGCCGAGGTCGCCGGGGCGGGGCAGACTGGCGGTGTGTACCGGGAACGACCGGCCGGGTTGGCCGGGGCAGTGCTGTGGACCAGCACCGCCTCGGCGCAGCCGCGAACCGTTCGGGTACTCCCCGACGGCTGTCTGGATCTGCTCTGGTCCAGCCGGGTCGGGCTGCTGGTCGCCGGGCCGGACCGCATCGCCCACCTGAGCGAGAACGCCCCGGCCGAGCAGTGGGTCGGGTTACGCCTGCCACCCGGTGTCGGGCCTGCGGTCTTCGGGGTGCCGGCCTTCGAACTGCGCGACCGGCGGGTGCCCCTCGCCGACGTCCTCGGTGCCCGCGCGGCCTCGACGCTGGCCGACCAGGTGGCCGGCGTCGCCGTACCGAGACCGGCCGGCGTCGGCGGAGCGGTCGATGGCGACGACGCGGCCAGTTCTGGCGCTGCCGACGCTGCGCTGTCCGGGGTCGGTGCCGTTCTGGCGGCGGTGGCGGCCTGCCGACTCCGGGCCGCCGACGGTCCGGATCCGCTGGGCCGCCGGGTGGCCATCGCGTTGGCCGCCGGGGCCTCGGTGACCGAGACCGCCGCACAGGCCGGTCTCGGCCCGCGCAGCCTGCTGCGACACAGCCGACACCTGTTCGGGTACGGCCCGAAGACCCTCGCCCGGATCCTGCGGATGCGCCGCGCGTTGGCCCTGGCCCGGACCGGTGTGCCGCTTGCCGAGGTGGCCGTGCGCGCCGGCTACGCCGACCAGGCGCACCTGACCCGTGACGTGCGTGCCCTCGCCGGGGTACCCCCTGCGGTCCTGCTCACCGGCTAAACCGGGCATGCCCCGGTTTAGCCGGTGTTCACGACTCGGGCGTCGGGAGGGGGGCGAAGAGGTCGACCGCGTTGCCGTCGGGGTCGTGCACGACGGCGTAGCGCTGCCCCCACACGGCGTCCCAGGGTGGCCGGTGGCCATGGCCTCCGGCGGCGGTGAGTTCGGCGTACCAGCGGTCCACCTCAGCTGGGCCGGCGCAGCGGAAGGCCAGTGCGGTCCGGGAGCCGCCGACCGGTGGGGTCCAGTCCGGATCGAAGGAGCGGATCGTGGCGACGTCGTCCCAGGCCAGGCGTAGGCCGCCGGGCAGCCGTACCTCCACGTGCGGTTCACGTTCCGCGCCGGGCGGGATGTCGATGCCGAGCCGGCGGTAGAAGGCGACGCTGCGGGCCAGGTCCGAGGTCACCATGCCGATGAGATCCAGTTCTGGGGTCATGTGCGCAGGCTACGGCCGGCCGGTGCGCACCGTCTTGAACGAAACGGACGGGGGAAGTGGGCGTTGTGCCCGACAGGACGTGAAGATCGGCGTACGGTGTCAGAAGTCCGGCCCGACCGCCTAAATCCGAATTGTGAGTTTCTTGTGGTGGGGCCGGGATTCGACACGGCGAGGGGAAGGAGCGGTCGGTGAACCACTTGGCCTACCTGGACGCGGGATCCGGCAGCCTGATCGTGCAGGCGGTGGTCGGCGGGGTCGCCGGCGTCGCGGTGGCCGCCAAGCTCTACTGGCGCAGACTGGTCAGCCGGTTCCGTCGCCAGCCCACCGACCAGAGCTGACCTCGGCATGGCGATCCCGCACCTGCACCACCCCGCCGCACCCGGCACCGACCCGTCCGGCCCTGCGCTGCCCGGTACCGACCTGCCCGGCACCGACCTGCGGGCCGAGCCCGGCTCGTTCCGCGACCCGGCCAACCGGGTCTTCCACGCCGGTGAGGACGTGCTGCGCGCACTCGACGAGACGGCGACAGCGCACTGGCGGGCCCTGGTCGACACTGACTTCTTCCCGCCGCTGATGGCCGCCGGCAAGGTCTGCGGCACCGAGGAGATGCCGGCGGACACGGCACCGCAGCGGTGGTCGGCGGTGCTTCGGCACGAACGAATCCCGTTCGTCTCCCACCCGTACGAGTGGTCCTTCGCGATGCTGCGCGACGCCGCGCTGCTGCACCTGGAGATCCTGCGGGCGGCCCTGCCGGCGGGCTTCACCACCAAGGACGGCTCGGCGTACAACCTGCAATGGCGGGGCACCGAACCGGTCTTCATCGACGTGGGTTCGTTCGCTCCGCTACGCGAGGGCGAACCCTGGGCCGGCTACCGGCAGTTCTGCCAGACCCTGCTCTACCCGCTGCTGCTCAACGCCCATCTCGGGGTCGACTTCCAGCCGTGGCTGCGCTCGCAGGTCGACGGCATCGAACCGGACCAGATGGGCCGGCTCTTCCGCGGCCTGCGCCGCCTGCTGCCCGGGGTGCTCACCCACGTCCACCTGCACGACAGCGTGCAACGCCGCAACGCCGCCCGGACCACCACCGACGTACGCGCGCAACTGCGCGACGCCGGGTACAGCCGCGAGCTGGCGCTGGCCACCGTACGCGGGATGGAGAAGCTGGTCCGGCGCCTGGACCACCAGCCGCCGACCAGTCACTGGGTCGACTACCAGCGCACCTGCGGCTACTCCGACGCCGACCGGGCGACCAAGGAACGGTTCGTCACCGCCGCGTTGACCAGCGCCCCGCGGCGGCGACTCGTGCTCGACCTGGGCGCCAACGACGGCCGGTACTCCCGGCTCGCCGCCGGCCACGCTGACTACGTCGTCGCCGTGGAACAGGATCCGGCGGTGGTGGACCGGCTCTACCGCACCCTGCGCGGCGAGGGCCAGCGGCGGGTGCTGCCGCTGGTGATGGACCTGGCCGACCCGTCACCCGGCGGCGGCTGGCGCGGGGTCGAACGGGCCTCCTTCACCGCCCGCACCGGCGCGGACACTGTGCTCGCCCTGGCGCTGGTGCATCACCTGGCGATCGGCCGCAACGTGCCGTTGCCCGAGGTGCTGGCCTGCCTCACCGCCCTGGCCGCCCCCGGTGGCCGGCTGGTGGTGGAGTTCGTCCACCCCGAGGACCCGATGGCCCGCCGACTGCTGGCCAACAAGCCCGACGGGCTCTTCCCGGACTACCGGCGGGACGCCTTCGAGACGCTGCTCGCCGCGCACGGCACGGTCACCGACCGGCTGGAGCTGCCGTCGGGCACCCGGACCCTGTACCGGGTGGCCCTGGGTGGCTGACCAGCCCGTTACCGAGCAGCGGACACGCCGCTGGCGGTGGGGGTGGGGTGGCTGGCGGACCGAGGTCGGCCGGCTGCTGGAGGTTGCGGCGCTGCTCGGCCTGGTGATCACCCAGCCGTTGCTGGACGTGCTCGGTCGCAGCCCGGACTTCTTCCTGTTCCACCGCGCCGACCGCTGGGAGATCCTGCTGCTGGTGGCCCTGGTCGCGGTGCTGCCGACGATGGCGGTCGGGCTGCTCGGCCTGGCCAGCGGGCTGCTCGGGCCGACGGTACGCACGGCGACGCACTCGCTGATGGTGGGCCTGCTGGTCGCCGCGTTGGCGGTGCAGGTCGGTCGGCAGCTGACGCCGCTGCGGGGCGTACCGCTGCTGCTGGCGGCAATCGCGGTCGGTGCCGTCGGGGCGCTGGCCCATCGGCGGTGGCGGAGCCTGGGCCGGGTGCTGCGGGTGGCCGGCGTCGGCCCGCTGATCTTCGTCGGGTTGTTCCTGTTCGCCTCACCGACCGCACCGGTCGTGCTGCCCCGCGGCGACGGCGGTGCGGCCGGTACCGCCATCGGCAACCTGCACCCACCGGTGGTCATGCTGGTCCTCGACGAGCTGCCGCTGGTCTCCCTGCTCGGCCCGGACGGCAGCATCGACGCGCAGCGCTTCCCGCACTTCGCCGAGTTGGCCGCCGCCTCCACCTGGTACCGCAACGCGACCGGCGTGAGCGGCTGGACGCCGTACGCGCTGCCGGCGATGTTGACCGGCCGCTACCCGGCCCAGCCGTACGCCCCGCACTACTCGCACTACCCGGACAACCTGTTCACCGCCTTCGGCGGCCTGTACGACATCCGGGCCGAGGAGAGCATCACCCGGCTGTGCCCGCCCAGCCGCTGCGAGCAGCCGGTCACACCGGAGCAGGGGCTCGGCGTGCTGGTCCGCGAGACCGGCCAACTGCTGCGCCAGGTGACCGCGCCGCAGGACAGCCGGATCGACCCGGAGAACTCCTATCGGGAACGCACCGCCGAGGAGGCGGGCATCGACGCCGCCGAACCGGTGCCGGACGACCCGAAGTTCCGCTGGGACAGCCTGAACGTCAACCAGCCGGCCCGGTTCACCAGCTTCCTCAACGGCCTGACCCCCGCGCCCCGTCCGACACTGCACTTCCTGCACCTGCTGATGCCGCACTCGCCGTGGGCGTACCTGCCCTCCGGCGCCCGCTACGCCGCGCCGGAGGAGTTCCCCAATGAGGGCGACGGCTGGGTGGACCTGGCCCGTACCCGTCATCTGGCGCAGCTCGGCTACACCGACCGGCTGATCGGCGAGACGCTGCGGACGCTGCGCGAGACCGGCCTGTGGGACCAGGCGCTGGTGGTGGTGACCGCCGACCACGGGGTCAGCTTCACCAAGGGCGCCCAGGGGCGGGGAATGGACGCCATCCGGGCCGCCGCCGACGAGGTGGCCTGGGTGCCGATGTTCGTCAAGACGCCGGGACAGCGCGCTGGCCGGGTCGACGACCGCAACTGGGAGCACGTCGACCTGCTACCCACCATCGCCGACCAGGCCGCCATCTCGCTGCCCTGGCCGGTCGACGGCCGGTCCGCCCGCCAGGCCCCGCGCGCCGAAGCGGGCAAGGTGTTCTACGACCGGCCGGCCGAACCGACCCCGATCAGCGGCGGTGTGCCGGACCCCCTGCCACCGCCGCAGCCGCATCCGTTGGTCGGCACCGTGGTGTCGGACGCCCCGGCCGGCGGCACCGTCCGGATCGGCGGTCAGGACGGCTTCGGCTCCGTCGACCCGGACAGTGGCCAACTGCCGGCGCTGATCTGGGGCACCCTGCCCGGAGACGTCCCCGACGGCACACTGCTGGCGGTAGCCGTCAACGGCACCGTCGCCTCGGTCGTACCGGTGGTGGCCCCTGACCCGGGGGGACGGCGCTTCGCCGCGCTGCTCGCCGACGACCAGTTCTTCCGGGCCGGCCCGAACCGGCTCGATCTGTACCTGGTCGGGCCGGACGGCACCCTCCGACAGCTCACCGTTTCCTGAACGGCCCGGCGCCCGGACGACGGCCTTCGCCGACGGGTCGAACCGTCCTCACTGAGCCGTCGCACAGTCCCGTTTCGCTCGCCGATTTCCGCGTTCCACGTGCTTTGCGTTCCTTTCTGTCCTGATCGTCGGGGTTTCCTCGCCGCCTCGTCGGGAATCGGGTGACGCATACCTCACCGCAGAACCACGCCGAGCGGTGTTGCCGCAACCGCAATTACGGTAGAAGCGAAGGCAATTCAACGTAGATCTGCCGGCGAAGCGAGGAAACACATGACGGAAGTCAAGCTCGATCACTCCGGCGGGCAGCTGTCGATGCCGGTACATTCCGCGGTCGAGGGCCCCGCCGGCATCGGTGTGGGCAAGCTCCTCAAGGAAACCGGACTGACGACGTACGACCCCGGTTTCGTCAACACCGCCGCCTGCTCGTCCGCGATCACCTACATCGACGGGGACGCGGGCATCCTGCGTTATCGGGGTTACCCGATCGAGCAGCTGGCCGAGAAGAGCTCCTTCCTGGAGGTCTCCTACCTGCTGATCTACGGTGAGCTGCCGACCAGCGAGCAGCTGACCGAGTTCAGTGAGCGGATCCGTCGGCACTCGCTGCTGCACGAGGAGATGCGCCGGTTCTTCGACGGCTTCCCCCGGGACGCGCACCCGATGGCGGTGCTCTCCTCGGCGGTGAGCGCCATCTCCACCTTCTACCAGGACAGCCTGGACCCGTTCGACGCCCAGCACGTGGAGATGTCCACGGTGCGGCTGATGGCGAAGGTCCCGACCATCGCCTCGTACGCCTACAAGAAGTCCATCGGGCAGCCGCTGCTGTACCCGGACAACTCGCTGGGCTACGTGGAGAACTTCCTGCGGATGACGTTCGGCGTGCCGGCGGAGCCGTACGAGGTCGACCCGGTGATGGCCCGGGTGCTGGACATGCTGTTCGTCCTGCACGCCGACCACGAGCAGAACTGCTCCACCTCGACCGTACGGCTGGTGGGTTCCAGCAACGCCAACCTGTTCGCCTCGGTCTCCGCCGGCGTGAACGCCCTGTTCGGCCCGCTGCACGGCGGCGCCAACCAGGCGGTGCTGGAGATGCTGGAGCGGATCTCCGCCGAAGGCGGTGACGTGCAGTCCTTCGTCCGCAAGGTCAAGGACAAGCAGGACGGCGTCAAGCTGATGGGCTTCGGCCACCGGGTCTACAAGAACTACGACCCGCGTGCCGCGATCGTGAAGAAGGCGGCCCAGGACGTGCTCGGCCGGATGGCCAAGCCCGACCCGCTGCTGGACATCGCCATGGAGCTGGAGGAGATCGCCCTCGCCGACGACTTCTTCGTCTCCCGGCGGCTCTACCCGAACGTGGACTTCTACACCGGCTTGATTTACAAGGCCATGGGCTTCCCGACCAAGATGTTCACCGTGCTGTTCGCCCTGGGCCGGCTGCCGGGCTGGATCGCCCAGTGGCGCGAGATGATCAACGACCCGGAGACCAAGATCGGTCGGCCGCGGCAGATCTACACCGGCGCCACCGAGCGCGACTACCTCCCGCTCGAAAAGCGCTGATCGGTAAGGAAGGGCCCCTTCTTAACGCCTCCGGTATAGGAGGGGCCCCTTCTTAACGGCGAGACGACGGCCGCCGTCCCCAGATCCGGGGTCGGCGGCCGTCGTGGTCCGCGAGGAGGGGGTTTTGCCCCGCGGCGCTCAGTGGTACGGGTGGTCGTCCTCGCTGCCGGCGGTGGTCGGCAGCGAACCGAGGACGTGGTCGATGACGTGGATCCGGGTGTTGGTCGCCTGGTAGTCGGCGCACACCGTCTCGGCCTCGTTGCCGAACCGGGCGCCCGAAGCCTGACCGCTGACGGCGAGTTCGCCCCCGGCGACGGTCTTGACGGTGCCGGCGGCGACCATCTCGGAGACCGGCATCGGCCCGGTCACCAGGTGCTCGCGCAGCAACTCACGCAGCTCGTCGGTGTCGTGCAGCAGCAGTTCGTCGAGGTTGGTCCGGGAGAACTTCTCCGCGAACGCGTCGTCGGTGGGCGCCAACACGGTCACCCCGGTCAGCTCGCCGGCCAGGCCCGTGGCCCGGACGGCCGCGTCGAAGGTGGTCAGCACGGGAATCCACTGCACGGCCTGGTCGGCGGGCATGCCGGCGAGCGATTCCGGGTTCCCCGGCTCGGCGCCCGCCGGCAGCTCGGCGCAGAGTGGACCGGTGACGGTGAACGCGACGGGCGTGATCCCGTTGTCGTCCGTCGCGTTGCCACCGGAACACCCCGTGACCGCCAGCAGCGTGGCCAGAGCCAACCCGGCGGCCGGGCCGACCAGTCTGACCCGCCGTGGTGTCGGCCTCATGGTGTCGAGGAAGACGTCGGTCACGGTGTTCTCCACTCCGCACTTGGTGTACCGGCAGGCCGGGCGCGGAACCGGCCTGCCGGTACGTCTGTTACCGGTTGACGGTCAGCGGCTCAGAGGCGAGCGCACTGGCCGATCTTGAGGCCCCGAACGGTGTTGGGGGTCTCCAGGTTCACCGGCGTGACGGCGTTGCTGGTGCAGGTCAGCAGACCGGTGAGGTTGTTGCCCGCCACCAGCGGCGCCCCGATGACGCCGTTGGCCACGTTGGCCGGGCCGCTGGCCTTGGTGCCGTGCACCAGCACCGAGCCGTTGATCTTGTTGCCGACCATGATGACCGGGCCGGCGGTGTTGAGCACGTTGACCATCGCGTTGACCTTGCTGTCGGTCAGCACGAACCCGGCCGCGCGGTCAGCGTGGACCAGACCGTTGATCGTGCTGCCGGTGGCGATGAGCGTGGCACCCTTCTTCACCGTGATCGCGCCCCGCACGGTGGCGTCGGCGATGCAGGTGACACCGGAGACCGTCAGCGCACCCTTGCGGGTACCGGTCACGGTCGGCATGATCCGCTCGCCGGCGACCAGGCCGGCGACGGCCTGCTCGTCGAGCAGCAGCGGCACCAGGCCCCGCTGCGGCTGGGACAGCGGAACGATGTACCCGTCGGCGGTCTTGATGACCTTCCAGCCGTGCGCGGCGAGCCGCTGGGCCACCGTGGTGCCCTGGCCGCCCGGACCGTCGGTGCGGGCACCGTTGTACTGCTCCTCGGTGAGCTTGTACGCGCACGGCGCGTGCTGGAGGATGTTCTCCTCGCGCGGAGCGTCGACCGGCGGCGGAGCCTCACCCGGGTGCGGGGCGGGGTACGCCTTGATCTCCCGGGAGCCCTCGAGGACGATCGGTCCGGTGTTCGCGGACTGGAACTTGATCGCGTCGGCCCGAGCCTTGTTGAGGTCCTTGAGGGCCGCGCCGTGGTACTGGAAGAACTGGTTGAACGTCCACAGCCCGGAGTAGGTCTTGCGCCGACGGTTGTTGGCGGTGTTGCTCTCGTTCGGCCGGGTGGGGCCGCCGGAGCTGCGCAGCTCCAGCAGGGAGTTGACCACGTTCTTCAGGCCGAGGGTGTTGCGCAGGATGGTCTCCTGACCCAGACCGACCGTGGCGCCGGGGGTGCAGCCGTACGGGCAGGCCCACCAGCCGTCCTTGGCACCCTGGGTGTACATGTGGCCTTCGATCATGTCCTGCGACTCGTCGAAGATGCCCTGGGCCACGTTCGCGTGCCGCGGCGACAGCATCGGCAGGTCACCGGTGTTGGAGTTGCCGTACTCGTGGCCGTCGTAGCCGGCGATCGGCCGGTAGTCGCGGACCATCTCCGCGAAGGCCTGGGTCTCCGGCTGACGGATCAGCGAGTGGTCCCGGTTGAGGTCCTGACCGGTCGAGTTGCCCCGGCTGTTGGCCGCCCGACCGTCGCCGTTGATCGTCGGCACGATCAGCACGGTGGTCTTCGACAGCAGCGAGAGCGTGGCCTGGTCGCTGGTGAAGGCCAGCTGGCGCGCCATGATGAAGCACGCCTCACGGTCGCCCGGCTCGTTGCCGTGCACGTTGCAGTTGACGACCAGCGGGCTCGTCGCGGCCACCGCCTCCGGGGTCGCCGGCGGCTTCGGGTAGCCGATGACGAACATGTTGATCGGCCGGTTGTTGACCGTGCGGCCGATCTCCGTCACGCGCACCCGGTCGCTCAGCTCGTCGATGGCCGCGGTGTACGCGTACTCGTTGACGTCGCTGGTGTACTGCGCGCCGAGCGTCTGCTCCCACTGCGTACGCAGGTTCTGACCCGGGATGTTCGGGTCGCCCCAGTGCGGCTTGGTGGTAGCGGTGACCGCGGCCGAGTACGGCTGCGCCTCGGTGCCGAACCGCGCCCGGACCCGCCACTGGAAGCGGTCGCCGGGGGCGAACCCGGCGTCGGCGAAGGTCGGCTTGTCGTTGTTGATCTGGCGGTTCGGCCGCCAGACGCCGACGATCACGCCGGCACCGGTGGCGGTGCCATCCTCCGCGACCGGCGTCCGCTCGATCTGGTAGTCGGTGGCCCCGTCGACGTGGGTCCAGGCCAGGGTCGCGTAACCATCACCCTGGACGACCGTCATGTTCTGAACCTGGTTCGGCTCCGCCTGGGTCTGCAGGGCGATAGCGGCCGGCTGGCCGTTTGCCTGGGCGGGCAGCGCCGTCACCGCGAGGATGGCGGCGAGCAGGCTGGAGAAGACACCGGCCCTTGTCCGTCTGTATCTCAAAAGGATCTCCAAACAGGAGGGATGGCTGGGTGTCGAACAGCACACCTGGCGCGCGCCGGTCGCGGGGCCCCGAGCTGGGAATCTTGAGGATCATCTGAGGTTGCGGACACTGATCCGCCACTCAGTCGACCCGCAACCGATATCCGACTCCGCGTACGGTTTCCACCAGTCCGGCGTCGTCCAGCTTGCCGCGCAGCGCCGCGACGTGGACGTCGAGGTTGTGCCGGGTCGCCCAGGTCGTGTGCCACACCTCCAGCTGCAACCGGTCCCGGGGCACCACGGTGCCCGCCTGCCGGGCCAGCGCCACCAGCAGGTCGAACTCCTTGCGGGACAGGGCGACCTCCCGGTCGCCGACCCAGACGCGGCGGGCGTCGACGTCGATGCGCAGCGGACCGACCTGAAGGGCGGTCATCGACCGCACGGTACGGCTGGTCCGGCGCATCACCGCATCGATGCGGGCCTGCAACTCCACCATCGAGAACGGCTTCACCACGTAGTCGTCGGCGCCGGCACGCAGCCCCGCCACCCGGTCGTGTTCCTCGGCGCGGGCGGTCACCGCGATGATGGCGACCGTCTCGTTGTGCTGGCGGAACCGCCGGCACACCTCCAGGCCGTCACGATCGGGCAGGTTCATGTCCAGCAGGATGAGGTCGACCGGCTCGGCCTCGGCCGCCTCGGCCGCCGTCAGCGCCTGCACCACCTCGTGCCCCCGTCGTCGCAGCGCCGAGGCGAGCCCCGCCGACACCCGCAGATCGTCTTCCACCAGGAGCACCCGCACCCGCACCCTCCTCGACCCGCCCCCGTTGGATGTACGCGAGTCTGTCGGATGTGAACGTGCGTTGACCAGTGCGGATACAAGATCGTAACGCTAGAAACGGCTGCCCGAACGGCCCTGACGTCGGCCCGAGACTGCGGACTGTGGGGCGCCGATGACCCTCCGTGTCAGATGCAACGACATCTCTCGACCCGATCCACCGCCACCCGGCCCACGGTCGTCACCGCCCGTATCAGCACCACCGCCCGGCCGTCCCGCACTGTCCCCTTTGCTCTGCTTCAACCCACGCAACGGTCACCGACCGTGCGGGAAGCAGTGCGTCTGCTTCTCCCGCCCGCCGGATCCGCCCAGCTCAGGAGCTATTGCGTGGGTTGAGGCAGAGCAAAGGGGCGGCGGGGGAATAGTCGCTGATCACCGTATCGGTCACGCAATGCCACATCCCCGTCCGCGACGCCAGCCGCGAACAGTCGGCGGTGGCGGTCAGCGCAGGCCGGCGGCGGCGAGCAGGTTGCCCTCCGGCACCATCGGCCGTGGCCGACCGTGCGCCATCTGCTGCGCCGCGCGTTCGGCCGCGACCGTCGGAGCCTGCGCGATCGCCGAGGCGTACGCGGACGCGGTGCGGCTGGCGATGGCCGCCCAGCCGTACCGCTCGTGCACCATCGCGCGAGCGCGTCGGGCCAGCGTCCGGGCGTGCTCGGGATCGGCGAGCAGGCCGTGCACCGCGTCGGTCAACGCCTGCGGGTCATGTGGACGGAAGGTCACTCCGGTGACGCCCGGCTCGACGATCTCGGCGAGGCCGCCGGTCTCGGCGACCGCGAGTGGTGCACCGGCGGCGGCCCCCTCCAGGGCGACCATGCCGAACGGCTCGTAGATGCTGGGCACCGCGAAGCAGTCCGAGGCGGCCATCACCGCCGGCAGATCCGTGCCACCGAGGAACCCGGGCAGGCTGACCGTGTCGGCCAGGCCGAGCCGGTGCACGTCGGCCTCCAACTCGGCCCGGTACGGGCCGTCGCCGACGATCACCGCGCGCAGCCCCGGGTGCCGCTCCCGCAGCCGGGGCAGCCCGGCGAGCAGGTGTTGCACGCCCTTCTCGTACACCAGCCGGCCGGCGAAGGTGACCAGCGGACCGTCCCCGGCGAACCGGGTCCGCGCCTGCGCGACGGCGCTGGCCGGTACCCGCCAGCGGTGCGGCTCCACCCCGTTGGGCACCACGTCGACGCGACCGGCGGGCACGCCGAACAGCCCGGTCACCTCGTCGCGCATGTAGCCGGAGCAGACCACCACCCGGGTCGACTCGGTGCCGAGCCACTGCTCGACACCGTGGATGGTGCGGTTCATCTCGTCGGGCAACCAGCCCTGGTGCCGGCCCGCCTCGGTGGCGTGGATGGTGCTGACCAGCGGCAGGTCGAGGTGTTCGCGCAGAGTCATCGCGGTGTGCGCGACCAGCCAGTCGTGGGCGTGGATGACGTCGTACCCGCCAGTGGAGGCGGCGCGCAGCGCGGCGCGGGTGAGCGTGTGGTTGAACGCCATCGTCCAGGCCAGCAGGCTCTCGGTGGCCAGCGGGAAGGTCACCGGATCCTCGGCGGCGCGGACGACCCGGACGCCGTCGACGTACTCCTCCAGCGGCGCGCCCTCGGCATGACGGGTGACGACGGTGACCTCGTGTCCGGCGGCGGCCAGGGCCACCGACAGGGCGTGCACGTGCCGGCCGAGGCCACCCACGAGCACCGGCGGGAACTCCCAGGACAGCATCAGGATGCGGTGTGTCCGCGGCGGGTTGGCCGGGCCGGACTGGGCCGGGATCTGGGCTCGCGAGGTGAGGGTGGGCCGGTGGGTCCGGTCCGGGGCGGTGGCGGTACGCCCGCCGATCCGCAGGGTCGTCACATCAGTCTCCGTCCGTGCAGGAAGGAACGCGCCGGCGTCGATGACGGCGAAGGAACATCGGTGGGTTTCGGACACGCGCGCACGCGTCCGGCGGTGCGAGGATCGAGGCAGGAGCGACCAGACGCCAGCGGCTCGGCACGATCACCGGCGCTGGACGTCTCGCCCGCAACAAGGAAACGTCATGTCGGCCGATTCCGCACGTTGAGGACGGTCACAGTGACTGACGGCACCACGAGGGTTCAGCCGGGGTCAGTCGGGCGGATACCAGGCATTCATCCGATCGGATGGATTGGTGGCCGATCGTGCGGGGCATTACGCCCGCGCGCATCAGCCGGGCCCCCGGACAGGTGCGCTCATGATGCGGGCGCGCTCATGATTCTTGCCTAAGGAGCGACATGCAGGTCTGGCCGGGCGAGCGATACCCTCTCGGGGCGACGTACGACGGGATGGGCACCAACTTCGCGATCTTCTCCGAGGTGGCCGAGCGGATCGAGCTCTGCCTCTTCGACGAGTGGGACGTCGGCCATGAGCGCCGGGTGGAGCTGCGCGAGGTCGACGCGTACGTCTGGCACGCGTACATCCCGGGGATCGGGCCGGGCCAGCGGTACGGCTACCGGGTGCACGGCCCGTACGACCCGGCGAACGGGCTGCGCTGCAACCCGCACAAGCTGCTCATCGACCCGTACGCCAAGGCGGTCGACTCCGACGTGCGGTGGGATCCGGCGGTCTACGACTACACCCTCGGCGACCCGGACCGGATGAGCGAGACCGACTCGGCGCCGTTCATGCCGAAATCGGTGGTGGTGAACCCGTACTTCGACTGGGGCAACGACGCCCCGCCGCGCATCCCGTACCACCGCTCGGTCATCTACGAGGCCCACGTACGCGGCCTGACCATGCGGCTGCCCGGCATCCCGCAGGAGCTACGCGGCACGTACGCCGGCATCGCCTCGCCCCCGATGATCGAGCACCTGACCCGGCTCGGCGTGACCGCCATCGAACTGATGCCGGTGCACCAGTTCGTCAACGACCACCGCCTGGCCGATGAGGGGCTGCGCAACTACTGGGGCTACAACACCATCGGCTTCTTCGCCCCGCACCACGGCTACTCGGCGCTGGGCCACCTGGGCCAGCAGGTGCAGGAGTTCCGGGGAATGGTCAAGGCGCTGCACGCCGCCGGCATCGAGGTCATCCTCGACGTGGTCTACAACCACACCGCCGAGGGCAACCACCTCGGCCCGACGCTCAGCTTCAAGGGCGTCGACAACCCCAGCTACTACCGGCTCAGCGAGGAAGACCGACGTCACTACGTCGACTACACCGGCACCGGCAACAGCCTCAACGTCCGCAGCCCGCACTCCCTGCAACTGATCATGGACTCGTTGCGGTACTGGGTGACCGAGATGCACGTCGACGGCTTCCGCTTCGACCTGGCCGCCACCCTGGCCCGCGAGTTCTACGAGGTGGACCGGCTCTCCACCTTCTTCGAGGTGGTGCAGCAGGACCCGGTGGTCGGCCGGGTCAAACTGATCGCCGAGCCGTGGGACGTCGGCCCCGGCGGCTACCAGGTGGGCAACTTCCCGCCGCAGTGGACCGAGTGGAACGGCAAGTACCGCGACACCGTCCGCGACTTCTGGCGCGGCGAACCCGCCACCCTGGCCGAGTTCGCCTCCCGCATCTGCGGCTCCGCCGACCTTTACCAGGACGACGGCCGCCGCCCCTTCCACAGCATCAACTTCGTCACCTGCCACGACGGGTTCACCCTCACCGACCTGGTGTCGTACAACGACAAGCACAACGAGGCCAACGGCGAGGACAACCGGGACGGGGAGAGCCACAACCGGTCCTGGAACTGCGGTGTCGAGGGTGACACCGACGACCCCGGCGTGCTGGCCCTGCGCGCGAAGCAGCGGCGCAACTTCATCGCCACCCTGCTGCTGTCCCAGGGCGTACCGATGATCGGCCACGGCGACGAGTTGGGCCGTACCCAGCGCGGCAACAACAACGCCTACTGCCAGGACAGCGAACTGGCCTGGGTCGACTGGGACAACGTCGATCACGACCTGCTCGACTTCACCCGCCGACTGGTCGCCTTCCGCCGCCAGCACCAGGTGTTCCAGCGCCGCCGCTTCTTCACCGGCCTGCCGGTCCGCGGCCGGGGAGCCGACGAACCCCTGCCCGACCTGGCCTGGTACACCCCCGACGGGCGGGAGATGACCGGCGAGGACTGGGGCAACGACTTCGGCCGCTCGGTGGCGCTGTTCGTCAACGGCGACGGCATCCGCGAACGCGGCCAGTACGGCCAGCGCCACCACGACGCGTCCTTCTGGCTCTGCTTCAACGCCCACGACGCCCCACTGGATTTCAGTCCACCACCGGTCGAGTTCGGCCAGCGCTGGGAGTTGGTCGTCAGCACCGCCGAACCTGACCAGGACAAGGGCACCACCGTCGAGGCCGGCGGCACGCTCTGCGTACCGGACCGGTCCCTGGTGGTGCTGGAGAGGGGCGCCTGAGATGACCGCGAAGCCCCTCGGCGCCACCTACCGGGTGCAGGTGCGCCCCGACTTCGACCTGGACGCCACCGCCGGCCTCGCCGGCTACCTCGCCGACCTCGGCGTCACCCATCTGTACAGCGCGCCGCTGCTGGCCGCCGCCCCGGGCAGCGCGCACGGCTACGACGTGGTCGACCACCGTCAGGTCAACCCCGAACTCGGCGGCGAACC
The DNA here is from genome assembly GCF_040682415.1 of Micromonospora sp. NPDC051196. NCBI lineage: Bacteria > Bacillati > Actinomycetota > Actinomycetes > Micromonosporales > Micromonosporaceae > Micromonospora > Micromonospora sp. NPDC051196. Next base: position 5,533 of record NZ_JBFBAY010000004.1, on the reverse strand, counting down.
CGCCCGGCAACGGCTGCTGCGGGCGCTGCGGTCGGTCGGCCTCGGGCTGGTCGCGGACATCGTGCCCAACCACGCCGGGGTCGCCGTACCGGCCGCCAACCCGGCCTGGTGGGACGTGCTGCGCCGGGGGCGAGACTCGGCGTACGCGGACTGGTTCGACATCGACTGGGAACGGGGCCGACTGCTGCTGCCGGTGCTCGCCGAGAGCCCCGACGCGCTGGACGACCTAGCCATCGTCGACGGGGAACTGCGCTACCACGAGCACCGCTTCCCGATCGCCGACGGCACCGGCGACGGCAGCCCCCGCGAGGTGCACGACCGGCAGCACTACGAGTTGGTCTGCTGGCGGCGCGGCGACGCCGAGCTGACGTACCGTCGGTTCTTCGCCGTTTCCAGCCTGGCCGGGCTGCGGGTGGAGGATCCGGCGGTGTTCGCCGCCACCCACGAGCTGATCCTGGCCTGGGCGGCGGCCGGCGAGGTCGACGGCATCCGGGTCGACCACCCCGACGGGCTGCGCGACCCGGCCGGCTACCTGGCCCGGTTGCGCGACGCCGCGCCCGACGCGTGGCTGGTCGTGGAGAAGATCCTGGAGTACGGCGAGGAACTGCCCGGCTGGCCGGTCGACGGCACCACCGGTTACGACGCCCTCGCGGCGGTCTGCGGACTCTTCGTCGACGGTGACGCCGAAGCCGACTTCACCGCCCTGGACACCCGGCTGACCGGCCGAGCCACCTCCTGGGCCGACCTGACCCACGACACCAAACTCGGTGCCGCCACCCGACTGCTCGCCGCCGAGTTGACCCGACTGGCCGCCCTCGCCCCCGAGGTGGACGCCGACGCCGCCCGCGCCGCCCTGGCCGAGTTGGCCGCCGCGTTCCCGGTCTACCGCGGCTACCCGCCCGACGGGGTACGCCACCTGGCCAACGCCCGCGCCGAAGCCGGCCGCCGACGCACCGACCTGACCGGCGCGCTGGACGCGATCACCCGGCGGCTGCGCGACCCCGACGACGAACTGGCCCGCCGCTTCCCACAGTTCACCGGCGCGGTGATGGCCAAGGGCGTGGAGGACACCGCCTACTACCGGTGGAGCCGGTTCGTGGCCCTCAACGAGGTCGGGGGCAGCCCCACCCACTTCGGCACCCTGCCAGGCCGCTTCCACCGCTTCGCCGCCGCCCGCCACGACCGCTGGCCGAACAGCATGACCACCCTGTCGACCCACGACACCAAACGCGGCGAGGACGTCCGCGCCCGCCTCGCCGTCCTCGCCGAGCTGCCGCAGCGCTGGGCGCAGCTGGTGACCGGCTGGATGGCGGCCGTGCCGCTGCCCGACGCCGCCCTGGCCCACCTGCTGTGGCAGACCGCCGTCGGCGCCTGGCCCGTCGAACGCGAGCGCCTGCACGCGTACGCCGAGAAGGCCGCCCGGGAGGCCGCGGCCTCGACCAGTTGGACCGCCCCCGACCCGGCCTTCGAGCAGGCCATGCACGCCCTGGTCGACGCCATGTACGACGACCCGGCGGTCAGCCGCGAACTGGCCGCCTTCGCCACCGAGATCACCCCGGCCGGCTGGTCCAACTCGCTCGGCCAGAAGCTGATCCAACTCGCCATGCCCGGCGTGCCCGACACCTACCAGGGCACCGAGCTGTGGGACAACTCCCTGGTCGACCCGGACAACCGCCGCCCGGTCGACTTCGGCGTACGCCGGGAACTGCTGGCCCGGCTCGACGCTGGCTGGCAGCCGGCGGTGGACGAGACCGGCGCGGCCAAGCTGCTGGTGGTGTCCCGCACCCTGCGGGCCCGCCGGGACCGTCCGGAGCTGTTCGGCGACTACCAGCCGGTGCTCGCGCACGGCCCGGCCGCCCGACACGCCGTCGCCTTCGACCGGGGTGGCGCCATCGCCGTGGCCACCCGCCTGCCGCTGCGGCTGACCGCCGAGGGCGGCTGGCGCGACACCAGCATGTCATTGCCCGTTAATCAGATGTCGTGCCTGTTCACCGGTCAGGTCTACAGTGATGGACTGGTCCGGCTCGCGGACCTGTTGGCCACATATCCCGTCGCTCTGCTGGTGCCCACCACCTGACCCGGGAGGCTGCGTCATGTCCGAATTCACGGTCTGGGCGCCCGAGGCGAAACGGGTACGGCTGCGCCTGCCCGACGCCGACCACGAAATGCACGCCGGCCGGGGCGGCTGGTGGCGCGTCGAAGTCCCCGACGCCGACGGCGACTACGCGTTCCTGCTGAACGACGACGACCAGGCGCTACCCGACCCCCGGTCGCAGTGGCAGCCGTTCGGCGTGCACGGCGTCAGCCGCGTCTACGACCACTCGGCCTTCGCCTGGACCGACGGCGCCTGGACCGGCCGGCAACTGCCCGGCAGCATCCTCTACGAACTGCACGTCGGCACCTTCACCCCCGAAGGCACCTTCGACGCCGCGATCGACAAGCTCGACCACCTGGTCGACCTCGGCGTCGACATGATCGAGCTGCTGCCGGTCAACGCCTTCAACGGCGAACACAACTGGGGGTACGACGGTGTCTGCTGGTTCGCCCCGCACGAACCGTACGGCGGCCCGGACGGGCTGAAACGGCTGGTCGACGCCGCCCACGCCAAAGGTCTGGGGGTGATCCTCGACGTCGTCTACAACCATTTCGGGCCCTCCGGGGCCTACGCGCCGCGCTTCGCGCCGTACCTCAGCGACCGCACCACCCCCTGGGGACAGGCCGTCAACCTCGACGGCCCGCACTCCGACGGGGTACGCCGCTTCATCCTCGACAGCGTGCTCATGTGGCTGCGCGACTACCACGTCGACGGGCTGCGCCTGGACGCCGTGCACGCCATGCCCGACACCCGCGCGGTGCACCTGCTGGAGGAGATCGCCGTCGAGGTCGAGAGTCTGTCGGTGCACCTGGGTCGCCCGCTGTCGCTGATCGCCGAATCCGACCTCAACGACCCCCGGCTGATCAGCCCACGCGAGGCCGGCGGCTACGGCCTGCAGGCCCAGTGGAACGACGACGCCCACCACGCCCTGCACACCCTGCTGACCGGCGAACGGCAGGGCTACTACGGCGACTTCGGCACCATGGAATGCCTCGCCGAGGTGCTGACCGGCGCCTTCTTCCACACCGGCACCTGGTCCAGCTTCCGCAACCGCCAACACGGCAGGCCCGTCGACCCGCGTACCCCCGGGCACCGCTTCGTGGCGTACCTGCAGAACCACGACCAGATCGGCAACCGCGCGGTTGGTGATCGCCTCGCGGCCTCGCTGTCACCTGGGCTGTTGCGGGTGGGGGCGGTGCTGCTGATGGCCTCGCCCTTCACCCCGATGATCTTCATGGGGGAGGAATGGGCTGCCTCGACACCCTGGCAGTACTTCACGTCGCACCCGGAACCCGAGTTGGCCGCTGCCGTGGTGTTGGGCCGTCGTCAGGAGTTCGCCACCCACGGCTGGTCCGCCGAGGCGGTGCCGGACCCGCAGGACCGGCAGACGTTCGTACGGTCCCGGTTGGACTGGGCCGAGCTGGACAAACCCGAACACCGGACGATGTACGAGTTCTATCGGCGGTTGATCGCGTTGCGGAAGTCGCGGCCGGAGTTGTCGGATCCGCACCTGTTCGCCGTCGAGGTGCGGCACGGGGACCGGTTCCTGGTGATGCGGCGGGGTGGCTGCCTGGTGGCGGCCAACCTCGCCGACAAGCCGCAGCGGGTGACGTTGCCGGGGGTGGCGCGACGGGTGCTGCTGGCGACGGGGGAGGGCGTCACGGTGACCCGCGACCGCATCGAATTACCAGCCGAGACAGCAGCCATCGTGGCGCTGTGATCGCCCCTATGGTGTTGGATCTGCGGAACGACCTGCTGGGTTTGCTATTGCGGCCTTGTGTGACGATGAGTCGAGCGGTGCCGACTCGGATGGAGTTGCGCAATGGCCTACTGGCTAAGGAACCGGAAGACGGCCTTGTTGGTGATTACGACGCTCGTTGTATCGATCATCACGATCGTTATTTTTTCTCCATTCTTCATAAACCTTGCGCTGGGTGGGCGGTCCGGCTGGGTTGAACTCTCCAACGTGGGGCAGGCCTACGGCGCGGCTTCTGCTCTGCTCTCTGCACTCGCTCTCGCGGGTATCGTCGTGTCTCTTTTTCTTCAATGGCGCCTAAACCTGATGTCGTACGCGGTCGCAGCGCGAGAGCGGCATTTCGAGCTAGTCAAGATGGCTATCGATAGACCAGAGATTTCTTATCTAGTGGGCGACGGATTAATTGATCCCAAAACGCTGCCGAAGTTGCTCCATATCAACCTGTGGGTGGGCCATTGGCGCCTTCTGTGGGAGATCGGGGAGATGGATGAGTTTCGACTGCGCTTGGCCTTCGCCGACCTGTTCCGCAATCCAGTTGCTCAGAGGTGGTGGAATCAATACGGTTCTGCCTGGTCAACTCAGGATGGGAAACGCGACCGTGTGTTCATCGAGCTTGCAAACCAGGAACTCCGTAAGGTTGAAGGGCATGCAAATCCAGGTGGCCAGAATCTTGCTGATGAATGAATGATGGCTGAAATGCGGCGAGGGAACACAAACTAAGGCGCTGCCGCGCCGCTGCGCTGTGGCCTAAAGCGGTCAACCAGACCGCACCTGTCGCCGTTGGCCGACGGCTCGAATTGGGAACGCGTCATCAGTTGCGAGGCTGTTCGGCAACTCGCCCACGCGCCGGAGCTTAACCCCGACAATCCATTTGCCAGCCGCTTCAATTGATGAGGTCGATCTTTGCTATCGCCGCCCGCAGCCCGGCTCCATGGATGGCATGAATTGCAAGATCAAGGTTGATTTTGCTGAAGAAAAACATTGAGTCTGCGAGATCTCCAAGCCTGTCGGTCGCTATAGCGAAAACCACAGTCCATTCGTCATAGCGCCCAGCAGATGCATTGGGAACTATTTGACTCAGTTGCTGGACGGCAGCCTTGCGATAATCTTGATTGTGGCTAAATAGGCGTGCCGAGACAGATCCTTGAGCAAACAGGTGGGAGAGGTTCGCGGAATCCTTCATCTTCTTCACGCAAATGAGTTCCCTGTTGCGGGTGAGTAGGTCGCAAACTTCTACCTTTAGGTTTCGCCCACCCGAGCTGTAGAAGAGTTTTTTGTCGAGTACTACATGCTCAAGTTGCCCTGAAAGGGCGTTACTGTTGTAGGTTCCCTCGTTTTCGCCGATTTTCCATGGCTGCAGCCGCAATTTGTCGGTCAGGTTAGGGATGCGGCGGACCCTGTCGTTTAGGTTCGACAGATGGTCGCTGTCGATCTGGTACCAAACGCCGGCGCAGGGCGCATATAACACTCCGTCTAGCTCGACTTCGGCCACAACGTACGGCAGTAAGGACGTTTTACGTGGGCTCTTCAACCCGTCGAAGAATGCAAGCACCCGCAACGAGCTCATAGGGTCTGGAGCGTTCCAGTCTGAGTGAGTGTTTGAGAAGGGGCGCGTCGGACTCGGTGTGCGGCTGATGACCGTGGATGCCTGGTTACCTTCGGCGTGCCTCGTAAGCGTCGGT